>JAEINO010000056.1 GCA_016342345.1 Pseudodesulfovibrio sp.
AAAATCGCCTACCACGCAGTTGTGCAGCGTGGAAAGATCTGCGGTCGCAAATGGTCCGAGGTAGACACCTTCTGTGGTGGTTCCGTGAATATTGGAGAAGTGCATGGCCACTGTGTTAAGAATCCTGAATATTTCAGGAATTTCAGGATTCTTCGAGTTGTTGTGGACCAGTGTTTTTACCAGGAAGCTGTTGGTAATGCTTATGACTTCATCATAGAAAAGTTTTGTTTTGACGCCGTTGAATTCGACAATATCCCCTTTGCTTTTGAGCTCGTCTCCACGGATATCGCTTTTATACAGAACAGACCTATCCACTCTGGTTTTGCCCAGAAAGTAGGTCCCGCCCAGATTGGAATTGGTGAACTGGAAGCTTAGTGGATGATCCGTCGTCATTGCGTAGAATGCATAGTAAAGGAGGTGGCGATCTCTAGGGATTGTGTTCTTGAGCAAGGGGGCGATGTCAATACCCATGGGCATAAGGTTGACATTAACTCGCGACGAGATGTGATCAAAGAGAGCGTCTAATTTATCCATGGCGTTTCATTCCTCAATTTGAAGTTTGGTGGTCATAGAAGGCTGCCGTGCGCGGTGCGCACGGCAGCGGTTCTTATCTCACAAAACCTATTGGCTTGGCTAGCCCGGGATAGGTATGGTTATGGTCATGCCCAACAGCGGCCAAATGACAAGGCAGGCCAAGGCCACAACAATCATTAATATAATACTCGCCGGGATACCCCATCCGAAGAATTCACCCGTTGTAAACTGACCAGAATCGTAGGCGATGGCGTTGGGGGCCGCGCCGACCAGCAGCAGGAAGGGCATGCCGGCCATGGTCAGGGATGCGTAAAGGATGACTTCTGGAGCCACACCGAGATATGGAGCTATGACCAGGGCAACCGGTAGCGATATGGCTATGGCTGCAACGTTCATGATGAAGTTGGTCATTATCATGACAAAGAAGGCGATTGACATGACAAAGACGAACCAGTGTGCTTCTTGGAACATGACCAGCCAGTTGACGGCCATCCACTTGGCTGCACCGGTTTCCCACAGACAGAAACCGATGGACATGGCTCCGGCAAACAGCAGGATTATGTTCCACGGGATGTCTTCAAGGTCTTTCAGGTTGAGAATCTTGAAGACGAAGAAGAGGACTGAAGAGCACAGGATGATGGCGGTCTTGTCCACGGCCTTGAGAGCGGGAATAAAGGAGCGTAGGCCCATGATGACGATGACGCCTATGACAATGATGGCGGCGAAGATTTCGTCGCGGGTCAGGCGACCCATCTTGGCATTGAGTTCGCGGGCTTTTTCGCGCAGGCCGGGGATACGATCCTTTTCGGGCTTCAGGACGATCATGAAGAATCCCCACAGCAGGAAAATCATCAACCAGCCGATGGGGGCCATGTAATAGGACAGTTCGAAAAAGCCTATGTCCACATTGACTATTTCTTTGTAGAATCCGAGTGCAACCGCACCTCGTGCCGCGCCGAGCAGGGTGACAATGGAGCCGGCACCAGCCACATAGGCCATGCCGATGAACAAGCCCTTGCCGAATTTGGTGGGCTTGTCGCCTTCACCATACAGGGCGTAGATGGCGAGCAGCAGCGGGTAAACCGTGGCTGCCACCGCAGTATGGGCCATGATGTGGGTCAGTACACCTGTGACGACAAAGACGCCGAGGTAGATCATGGAAGTTCGTTCTCCCACAATGTCGAGCATCTTGTATGCCAATCGCTTGGTCAGGCCTGTTTTGGTAAAGACAAGGCCGATCATGATGGACGCGAAGATAAACAGGACGGACGGGTCCATGAAATCCTTGAATGCGACCTTTGCGGGGCGGATGAAGAACATGACCTGCAGAATGCCGATCATCAGACTCGTGACGCCGATGGGAACAACTTCAAATACCCACCATGTGCCAGCCAGCAGAAAGACGGCGATGGCACCTTTGGCCTCTATTGAAAGAACAAAGTGTTCTCCCATGGGGTCAATGGCGTCCGGCCATGCTGGAGAGTAATAGACAACAGCAAAAAATATGACGCCGGTGAGCATGAACACCAGTCGTTTCCAGTCAAATGCGGGTTGTGTGGCTTGTGCCGTATCCATGGTTTCCTCCTCAGGTAAACCTACAAAATTTTTATTGTTCGAGGGCGCAAGCCGTTATGCGCTTTTTGATTTCCTCAAATACATCATTCAGGCGAAGCACCCCAGTGACTTTGCCATTTTCCCGGACGATAATTGGCTGGTGCACACCCATAATATAATTGTGTACCCCGTGCTCCAGATCGTCATTTTCGTTAAGATATTCTTCTTCTTTAGGTACGTACATGGCGTCAGAGACGCTGATATCGCACCCTTTTTTGCATAGTTCGGCCAGTGTGTCGGCCCATAAGCCGAATTCCTTGAAGACATCAGCAACATACTTGTGCGTCAGCGTGTCTCCTCCAAGATTTTTGGTATTCAGTTTTTTGTAATTTGGTTCCAGTGCGCTGAGGATGTCGGTTGTGGTCAGAATACCCATGAGGTTGCCATCGTCGTCGATGATCAACACATCCCGGTGCGCACTTTTCGACAGGGAAACGACAATGTGACTTAGTGTCGTGTCCGCGCCGAACGTCGAATATTCACTTACTGGAGTCATTAAGTCTTTGACTTTCATATCATCCTTCCTTCCCAAAAGTGTTTTTTACAGGTTGCCTTGACGGCCGTTTTTGCATCCTGAGAGAGCGGCATCAAGCTTGCGTAAAAGTTCCTCAAGGTCCACCGGAGTGCTCACCTCGTCAAATGCGCCATGTTTCATTGCCTCAATGGACAAGGGGACATCGTCGGAGTGGTTGATGAGAATGACTGTGCTTTTCGGGCAGTCCTGCCTGATTTCACGAAGAAAAGACAAGAGCGTCTGCTTCGGGCTGGAAAGGCCCACAAGCACGGCGTCGATCTCTTCCTGGCAAGCCATGGAATGTGCCTCCTCGGCATTGTCGGTTTCGTGAACCGTTAGTCCTTGCCGGATGAGCCGTTGGGCCAGATGGTTCCGGAAACCTTCATCCGCATCAACAATCAGCACTTTCATATTATCTGATTCAATCCTTGTGTTTTTTTGCCGATGCAAGCATCTGCATGGCTGCACCCTATTAGGCAATGAGTGTGCCAGCTAGCATAAATTTATACAATTCAGATGGTTATGATGTCACTTGTGATTTTTAAAATAATATGCCGTGCGTTTTGAAACGTTTTAAGACGTTGCGGCGGGTAGAATGTGTTTCAATATGGAACAAATAGAGACTAATCGAAGGCGCGAGGGTAAAAGCATTCCCCTCTGGAAAGAGTTTCGGCAAGGTAGGATTTCAGCACGTCATCAACTGGGCCGCAGATGTCGTCCAGGATTTTGGCTCCCTTCCATTGGAGGTAGTTGTGGTATTCGTCTTCAATTCCGGCGCAGATAATGGTCTGGATGTTTTCGTTGATCGCCAACCTGCACATGGCTTCCGGTGACGCGTGATCCAGAACGATGACTTTTTTATCGACTTTGTCCGCTGCTTCAGTTCCGCGTGTCACGGAGACGATGAGTACGTCAGTTGCCATGTCGAATCGTGGTGCGATGTCGTTGTCCAGCAAGGGAATGAGTATTTTGTCCATGCCGTTTTTCCTACTCGATGCCGAAGTGTTTCATTTTGCGCCATAATGTGCTGCGTCCCCAGCCCATGAGTTCTGCTGCCTTTTGCTTTTTCCCGCCGGTCTTGAGCAATGCATCGAGGATCATCTTGCGTTGCACATCTTCCCAGCTTTCTTGAATAGGGTGAATTGGTATTGACTGGGTGGCTGTCAGATCCGGTAATTCCGTGGGCAAGGCTGGTTTTGCTTTTGTAGTCTGTTGAGGGGCATGCAGTATGTAACCTGGTAGATGGCGCATGCGGACCTGGGTTCCGTCGCAGAAGTTGACTGCGTATTCAATGATGTTTCGCAATTCTCGGACATTGCCGGGGTATGTGTAATTCTGTAGCAGCGTCCGTGCGTTTCGGGATAGCCCTTCCAGTTTTTTGCCGAATCTGGTCTGGAACATGTTCAGGAAATGGTCCTGAAGCAGGATGATGTCCTCGACTCGTTCCCTGAGTGGAGACAGGTGCAGGCGGATGACGTTGAGTCTGTACAGCAGATCCTGCCTGAATAATTTCTGGTGAACCATTTCCTCAAGATTGCGGTGGGTGGCGACGATGACGCGTACATCGGTATGAAATCCCTTGGTTCCGCCTAGCGGGTAAACGACCTTGTCGTCGAGGAAAGAGAGTAGTTTGACCTGGAGTGGTAACGGGAGATCCCCGATTTCGGTCAGAAACAGGGTGCCACCGTGAGCCATGCGGAATCGACCGGGCTTGTTGCTGTCCGCCCCGGTGAATGCACCCTTGTTGTGTCCGAATAGTTCTGATTCGAGTAATGTGTCAGGTAGTGCGCCGCAGTTGACCTTGATGAACGGACCTTTGTTGCGGTCCGAGGCGTTGTGGATTTCTTCGGCGAGCATGTCCTTGCCGGTTCCGGTTTCGCCGGTGATGAGCACAGATGAGTCAGTTTGGGCAATGGACGGCACCATGGCAAAAACTTTTTGCATTTGCGGGCTTTTACCTACCAGATCTCCCAAACTGAAAATTGCTGAAATGGCTTCGGTGGATGATTGTGAACCTCCACTTGCTATGGTTTCGACAATGCCCATAACATCTCCATCGTCGTTGACCAGCGGTGAAATAGTCAGGCGAACTGGGATCTTGCGGCGCTCGCGGTTGATGATGTTTGCATCAACGCTTACGGCCTGCACCTTGTTCCAGCCTGTCATGACCGGGCAGCTCTTGATGCAGAAGTCGCAACGAAGCACATGAAGGCATCCCAATCCGGTGATCCGGGTGTGATCCACTCCGGTCAGTGTTTCATATGCCTTGTTTACCAGTAGCAGTTTGCCATGTCGGTCCAGGACAGCCACACCCAGCGGGAGTTCGTCCAGTAAGCCGGATACGCTGTTCGTATCGGGAAGTATTGCGGCAAGGGCTGTCTGAATCTGATCTGTCATGGCATTGTGCCTATGTGGTTCGAAATTGCCTGTTTCATGATTAGATTTTGCGTCAAAATGAATCGTAATGAAACATGTCTTGAAACGCAAGTTCACCATGTTTGCCAAATAAAAGGCCTCAGACAAACGATTAGGATCATTTCTTTTGGGGCGAGTGCCTTTTCGAAATGTTTTAGTTTCGTTTTAGCATGTATACGCCCATAAAGATTAATGCAGTTGCAAAATAATCCAATAATTCGATGGGTTCTCCTACAATAACGGCACCAATCAGAAGAGCGAAAAGGGGCGGGATATATGTAGAGGATGATGCGGTGACAGCCCCCAACTTGGAGACGAGGTAATAATATATGATATATGCCAGGCCGGTGCCAAGTAGGCCCAGTCCCACGACTAACCCAATCGATGCATTGTAGCTGGTCCAGATGTTGGACATCCCGTCATAACTGGTGACAAGTGCCAGTGTGATCATGGCGAAGCCAAGTTGGTAGGTTGTGAGGGCTGCTGCGGGAATGTTCAGGGGGATTATGAATTTTCTGGCGTATACGAACGAAGCCCCGACACTGAGTGACCCTGCAACCATGCACAGCACTCCCTGGATATTTGAAGACAGCAAGTTGTCGCCGGAAGGGCGGGCTATGATGATAACGCCCAGGAGACCTGTGGCGATGCCGAGACTCTTCATGATGGAAGGTTTTTCATCCGGAATGAAGGCAATGGCGAAGAGGAATGAAAAAAGAGGAATGGAACCGCTCAGAGCCCCGGCCACCCCGGAAAGCAACAGAGTGACTCCTTTGGCATACAAAACATAATAGAGCGTTGTTGCCAGTATTGACATGACGATGAAGTGCACGGAATGTTTGAGGTGACTCCATCGAAGTGTCTTTTTGGCAAGGGCGTAGAGTAAAATGGGAAAAAATCCGAAGATGACCCGGAAAAATACGATTTGAGTGGGTGTTATCAATTCGGAAGCCAATTTCATATATATGAAATTACTTCCCCATATCATGCCGAGCAGCAAAAATGCCATAATGGGAAGATGTTTGGAACTGATTGTCATGGCCGTTCTGCTTTTGATTGTTGAAGAGATGCTTGCACTGTGGTTCTTCAATAGCAGCAATGGATAGCTTTTGGTGACTATCTGGTCAAGCTGGTCCGGACCAATTGGAAAATGTAATAATGCCAATTGGCTGTTTTCATGGTTTGACCAATAGTATTATTTCAATTCACCGCAGAAGTGGTCCTGACTCGTGTTGTTTTCAAAGGTGTTTTTATTGTTTTTCTGTCATAGAAATAGGCTATGCGGTTTTGCTAAAAATATTTAAGTTAATAATATAAGGAATATGTAATACAAAATTTGATTTGTTAAGTAATTCCATATGCTGTTGACGAGGTGGCAACGCAGGGATACATTATGCCTTAATTGGCATGATAGTGTCTTGACATTATATCATGTCAACACAGAGTTGCATGGTCTTTATGGGGAAAACATATCTAGTATTATGCCTTTATGAGCATAATACGGTGGGCGCGCGAGGTCGTAGCCAGAGATTGTCCTTGTCTTGATTTGATACAATATGGAGCTTTGCACAGATGAAAACCGTTCCTGTTCAAGATGCCGTGGGTATGGTCCTTTGCCACGACATGACGAAAATAGTTCCTGGTAAAACCAAAGGCCCGGCGTTTAAAAAAGGTCATATTATTGCTGAAGAAGATATTCAGACACTGTTGAAAATAGGGAAAGAGCACATTTATGTGCTCAATATGGAAAAGAATTGTATCCATGAGAATGAAGCTGCCGAGCGCATTGCCAGGGCAGCCGTAGGGCCGGGTATTACGCTGTCCGGGGTCTGCGAAGGGCGTATCAATTTTGAAGCCTCTCCTGGTTTGCTTGACGTGAATGTTGAGGCTCTGAATCGTATCAACTCCATTGAAGAGGTTGTTTTGGCGACCATGCATGACGGTCAGCAGGTCACTGAGCCGCGTCTTGTGGCCGGGACTCGCGTGGTCCCGCTTGTCATCAAGGAAGAGAAGGTCATGCAGGTGGAGGCTCTTTGCGCCGAGTATGATTATGTGGTCGGAATCCGGCCCTTCAAGCACTACAAAGTCGGACTTGTCACTACCGGGAGCGAGGTGTTTCACGGTCGTATCAAGGACAAGTTCGGCCCAGTCATTCGCGAAAAGTTTTCCAAACTCGGCTCCACGGTAATGGACCAGCGATTGACCTCGGATGATCCTGTCATGACTCGTGATGCCATCCTGGCCTGCATCTCTGAGGGTGCGGAAATGGTGGTTGTTACGGGTGGCATGTCAGTGGACCCCGATGACCAGACGCCCACGGCCATTCGTTCCACCGGGGCCGAAATCCTGACGTATGGTTCTCCGACATTTCCGGGTGTCATGTTCATGCTTGCCGAACTCGACGGTGTGCCCATTCTTGGTCTGCCGGGCTGTGTCATGTATTACCGGGCTTCGATTTTTGACCTTGTGGTTCCTCGTCTTCTGGCCGGGGAACAAGTGACCCGTAAAGATATTGTTGCCATGGGGCATGGTGGTTTTTGTGCGACGTGCGATGTCTGTCGCTATCCCGTTTGTCCCTTTGGAAAATAACGTTAAATCCCGCGATTTTCATTTTGAGATTCGCAACAGCGAGACAGTCTATACTTTTAAGGAGGCATACTGTCATGATCAAACTCTCTCTCCATGTGAACGGTGCTCCCAAGCAGGTTATCTGCGAACAAGACGAGTCTTTGGCTAACGTCCTGCGTGAGAATCTTGGGCTCACCAGTGTCAAAATCGGTTGCAACACCGGCCAGTGCGGTAGCTGTTCTGTCATCATGGACGGCAAGCTGATCCGCTCCTGCTCCATGAAGATGAAACGGGTCAAGGACGGCGCAGTCATCACGACCACCGAAGGTATTGGTACCCCCGACCATATGCACCCGATTCAGGTGTCATGGATTGCCCACGGCGGCGCACAGTGCGGCTTTTGTACTCCGGGTTTCATTGTCTCGACCAAGGCCTTGCTGGATTCCAACCCCAGCCCGACCCGTGAAGACATCCGCGACTGGTTTCAGAAGTACCGTAACGCCTGCCGTTGCACAGGTTACAAACAGTTAGTGGACGCTGTCATGGACGCTGCCGCCGTGCTGCGAGGTGACAAGTCTATTGAAGAACTTACTTTTAAGATTCCCGAAGATGGTCGCATCTGGGGTACCAGTTATCCGCGTCCCAGTGCTGTTGCCAAGGTTACCGGTACGCTGGACTATGGTGCGGACCTTGGTATCAAGCTGCCTCAGGGTTCCCTGAAATTGGCCTTGGTACAGGCTGAAGTATCTCACGCCAAGATTCTGTCCATCGATACCTCCGAAGCTGAGGCCATGCCCGGAGTTGAAAAAGTTGTCACTCACAAGGACATCAAGGGCAAGAATCGCATTACCGGGCTGATCACCTTTCCCACCAACAAGGGTGATGGTTGGGATCGTCCTATTTTGTGCGATGAAAAGGTTTTCCAGTATGGCGACGCTATTGCCATTGTCTGCGCTGATACTGACAAGCATGCCAAGGCCGCTGCCGCCAAGGTCAAAGTCGAGCTGGAACGTCTGCCAGAATACATGAGTGCCCCGGCTGCCATGGCTGACGATGCCATTGAGATTCACCCCGGCACACCCAATGTCTATTTTGAGCAACGTATTGCCAAGGGCGAAGAGACCGGCCCCATTTTTGACAGTGCTGTTCATGTCGTCGAAGACGACTTCTACGTTGGTCGCCAGCCACACATGCCCATTGAGCCGGACGTTGGTTTTGCCTACCTTGATGACGATGGGAAACTGTGCATTCATTCCAAGTCTATCGGTCTTCATCTGCATTTGTACATGATTGCTCCCGGCCTTGGCGTCGAGCCCGAAAATTTGGTCATGGTCCAGAATCCGGCTGGCGGCACATTTGGTTACAAGTTCTCCCCGACCATGGAAGCTCTTGTCGGTGCAGCCTGTCTGGCTACCGGCAAGCCCGTGTTCTTGAACTACGACTGGCATCAGCAGCAGACTTACACCGGCAAGCGTTCTCCGTTCTTCATGAATGTGCGCATGGCTTGTGACAATGACGGCAAAATACTCGGTCTTGAAACCGACTGGACCGTGGACCATGGCCCGTACTCAGAGTTCGGCGACCTGCTGACTCTGCGCGGAGCTCAGTTCATCGGTGCCGGTTATAATATCGACAACATTCGCGGTATGGGGCGCACTGTTGCCACCAACCATGCTTGGGGTTCCGCTTTCCGCGGTTATGGTTCTCCACAGTCCGAGTTTGCCTCGGAAGTGCTGGTGGACATGATGGCCGAAAAGATCGGCATGGACCCGCTCGAATTCCGTTACAAGAATGTTTATCGCAAGGGCTCCACGACTCCTACCGGTCAAGACCCGGAAGTCTACTCCCTGCCTGATATCCTGGATGCCATTCGTCCCAAGTATGAAGAAGCAAAGAAACGCGCTGAAGCCAATTCCACTGCGGATGTGAAGCGCGGAGTAGGTATCTCGTTGGGTGTGTACGGTTCCGGCCTTGACGGCCCGGATACCGCTGAAGTCGATGTTGAGTTGAACGAAGATGGTACTGTCACTGTCCTGACCTGCTGGCATGACCACGGTCAGGGAGCCGACATTGGTACTCTTGGTACTGCCCACGAAGCATTGCGTCCGTTGGGTCTTGCACCCGAGCAGATCAAGCTGATTCTTAACGACACCCGTCACTGCCCCAATGGCGGTCCGGCTGGTGGTTCCCGTTCTCAGGTTGTTGTCGGTCGTGCCATCAAGGCCGCCTGCGAACTTCTGCTCGGAGGTATGCGCAAGGGCGATGCCTATCGCACCTACCAGGAAATGGTCGATGAAAAGATCGCTGTTCGTTACAACGGCAAGTGGACTGCTCCGGCCACCGCGTGTGATGTCAATGGTCAGGGTAATCCGTTTGCCTGTTACATGTACGGCATGTTCCTGGCCGAAGTTGCCGTGGAAATCGCCACAGGCAAGACCACGGTCGAGAAGATGACCTGCATTGCCGACATCGGCAAGATCAACAACAAGCTGGTTGTTGACGGGCAGATCTACGGAGGTCTGGCTCAGGCTATTGGTCTGGCCCTGTTTGAGGACTACGAGGATATCGAGAAGCACTCCACCATGAAGGGTGCGGGCTTCCCGTACATCAAGCAGATTCCGGATGACATGGTTGTCGAGTACATCCAGAGTTCGCGCCCCGAAGGGCCGTTTGGTGCCTCCGGTGTTGGCGAGCTGCCACTTACCAGTCCGCATGCCGCGGTCATCAATGGTATCTACAATGCGTGCGGCGTTCGTATCAAGAAGCTGCCCGCCTTGCCTGAAAAGGTTCTTGCTGAACTCAAGGGCTAATACCTGATATAAACGGGAGCGGTTCTTGCCTTGGCAGGGGCCGCTCCTTTCAGTTTGAACAAGCGGAATCATCATGGAACAATCCGAGTTGAGACAGTGGGAGCGTCAATGCGTTCAGGAGGAAGTGCCGCCGTGTACGGCTGCCTGTCCCCTCCATGTTGATGCGAGAACTTTTTGTTCCCTGATGGCCCAGCGTCGGTGGGACAAGGCATGGCAGATTCTTGCCAAGACCATGCCGTTGCCCGGTGTGCTGGCACGATTCTGTGATGGTCCCTGCAAGGGAACATGTGTGCGCAAGGATGCGGGCGGTGCCATTGAAATGGAGTTTCTGGAACGGTTTTGCGCGGAAAATGCCAAGCCTGTTGCACCGCCCAGACCGTTGCCTTCGCGTGGAAAAACCGTTGCGGTTCTTGGCGGGGGCATGACCGGGTTGTGTGCAACGTGGGAACTGGTACGTCGCGGTTTTGATGTGACATTGTACTGTTCCTCCCTCGGAGGTTCGTTGCTTGATTATTCCGGGGACATATTGCCGGAAGGCGTTCTTGAACGAGAGATCGAAAGTCTGCGGACCATGGGGGCAACCATTGAGGCAGGCGTTGATATTCTTCTCGTGCAACTTGATCTCTTGCTGGATGAAAAGGATGCCGTGTTTGTTGATAGCGATGCCGTATCCACTGACTTGTTTCCGATCGGAATGCTGGATGAAATGACGCTTGGTACGCAGCGAGCCGGGCTGTTTGCCAGCCGTTCCGGTGAGGTCTCGTTCATACTCCAGGCTGCAACCGGGCGCAGGGCGGCCAATTCCATTGAACGGTATACGCAGGGTGTTTCCATGGTCACGGGCCGCGAATTGGAGGGGCCGTATGAAACTCGTCTGTTTACTTCTCTGGAGAAAATCGAGTCGGTGTCTCCTGTCCTTGATAAGGCTTACTCTGAATTGACCGCACAGGATGAGGCCAAGCGGTGTCTGCAATGCGAATGCATGGAGTGCGTGAAAGGGTGTGAGTACCTTCGCCACTTCAAATATTATCCCAAGGTTTACGTCCGTCAGATTTATAATAATGATTCCATTGTCATGGGGACGCGGCAGGCGAATACCATGATTAATTCCTGCATGTTGTGCGGGCAATGTGAAATCATCTGTCCTGAAGATTTTTCCATGGCTGACGTCTGTCTTGAAGCGCGGAGGGGAATGGTGGCACAGGGCAAGATGCCGCCTTCTGCTCATGAATTTGCCTTGCGGGATATGGCCTTTGCCAATGGCGCACAGAGTGCCTTGGCTCGTCATGCCCCTGGCGCGGATATAAGTGAATATGTGTTTTTCCCCGGATGCCAGTTAACTGCGTCCGACCCGGAAGGCGTGTTGGCGGCCTATGATGATCTGTGCCGTCGTCTCGGCAGTGTGGGACTTATGCTTCACTGTTGTGGAATTCCTGCGGAGTGGTCCGGGCAGCAGGCTCTCATGGAAGAGAGCATGGAAGTGTTGCGTGAGAAGTGGCAGGCTTTGGGTGGCCCGAAAATTATTGTCGCATGTCCGACTTGTCTCAAGACCTTGCGGGAGGGACTGCCTGATGCGGCAATCGTTTCGCATTGGGCCATCCTGCGCGCGCTTGGATTACCTGCGGGAGCCAAGGTGCAGGATATATCATTGGCGATTAATGATCCTTGTGCCGCCCGTAATGATGTTCTGTTGCGGGAAGATGTACGCAGTCTTCTGGATTCATTGCATATAGACGTGAAGGAACCGGAATATAGCGGGGAGAAAACCCCGTGTTGCGGTTATGGCGGATTGCTTTCCACTGCCAACCCGGCACTTGGTGAGGCTGTTGCGCGGGCGCGTGGTGAGGCTGTGGAAGAGGACTATGTCACTTATTGCGTCATGTGTCGCGACATGCTTGCCAAGATCGGCAAAAGGGCCGTTCATTTATACGACTTGTTGTATCCTGGAAATGACGATCCAGGCGTACGCCCCGCACCCGGTTATTCTGTTCGTCGGGAAAATCGTGTTTACCTGAAAGAGCGATTGTTGCGAGAGCTTTGGTGTGAGGATGGAGCCAATGCGAAACAACCCTACGAAGACATTGGCGTTGAATTTACCGAACAGGCCAGATCCGCCATGGAAGATCGGCGCATTCTGAAAAGTGATGTGCAAAAGGTGCTGTTGCAGGCCAACACGTCCGGGTGTCATCTGGTCAATGACAAAACCGGCCACAAACTCGCTTCATTCCGTCCCGTGGTCGTCACCTATTGGGTTGAATATGAAGATCGAGGCACTGAATTTATCGTGCATAATACATGGTGTCATCGGATGCACATCAAGGGAGCGCAGCAATGAGCGTGATCAAGGTCCCGGAAGCAGATGTCGCAGGGTGGTATTGTGCAACATGTGATGAAGAGATGGTTTTGCAGTCCGTGGAATTGGAGTATCTGGATTCTTTGTTCAATGTGGAATTGCCCGCCTGTCCCAAGTGCCGTTTTGTGCTGATCCCCGAAGGGTTGGCTCTGGGTAAAATGCATCAGGTGGAACAGTTGCTGGAGGATAAATAGTTTGGGACTGGTGTCTGTCCCTCTGTGGGAGCAGGAGCGACTTCGTATTGCTGCCGGAAGTACATTGCGGCCGGGTGGTTTTTCTCTGACAGACCGGGCTGCCGAAGCCATTGGTCTGTTGCCGGGATGGCGTGTGTTGGATGTTGGTTGCGGGTTGGGTGCCACGGTGGAGCGGTTGCGTTCCCGGTTTGGTGCCCAGGCATGGGGAATCGAGATCTCGGATACGCAAATTGCCCGTAGCCAAGGAGTGTCGGGAATTATTCAGGCGTGCGGTGATACCTTGCCTTTTGCCTCGGATTTCTTTGACGCACTTTATTGCGAATGCGTGTTGTCGTTGTTTCCTGAGCAGAAAAAGGGGTTGGATGAATTTTGGCGTGTGCTCAAGCCCAACGGGTTTTTGGTACTTTCCGATTTGTGTTCACTTGACGATTCGAAAATGGAATCATTCTCTTGCGCGGGGCGGGCCGTACCTGTTTTGCAAACGCAGGAGGCTGTCGAAAAAAAGGGTTTCTCCGTGCGGTTGCTGGAAGATCATTCTCCATACCTCAAGGAACTGGCTGCAAAGATCATCTGGGCCGGAAATGATGAAAATGAGGCCTGCGCCTGTGGCCGTCGTCTTGGATATTATTTGATGATCTCGCAAAAACAGGGAGCGTTCCATGCTGGATGATGCCGGATTAAAGATGATGGAATTGGCAGGGAAAGGCTATTGTTGCAGTCAGATCATGGTGTTGCTGGCACTTGATGAGATGGGGCGCGAGAATTCGGATATGGTTCGCGCTGCAGCCGGATTGTGCAAAGGTCTTGGCAATTGTTCTGGCACTTGTGGTGTCTATACCGGCGGAGCTTTGCTTCTCGGATTGCATGGTGGCAAGGGTACGGATATGGAGGAGGCAGAGGACGTGCTTCCATTTATGCTGGAGCAGTTGGGTGCGTGGTTTGCCGAATCAACCAATCAATACGGTGGAATGGCGTGTTCTGATATTCTTGATAGCAATTGTGGGCACCCTGATGCCGTGCGCTGTGGTTCTCTTTTGTCAGGGGCTTATGGTCGTGTGCGTGAGATCCTGGCTGAAAACAGTTTGGACCCGGCAGAAGGACGGAATTTGTCGTGAGCCGAATCCCCAGAAGTGTCTGTCCGGTCTGTTTGAGACCCAT
This sequence comes from Pseudodesulfovibrio sp., assembly GCA_016342345.1. Lineage (GTDB taxonomy): Bacteria > Desulfobacterota > Desulfovibrionia > Desulfovibrionales > Desulfovibrionaceae > Pseudodesulfovibrio. The sequence goes on from JAEINO010000056.1 coordinate 14,161, forward strand.
ACCTGCCACTCATGAAACCACGGGAAATGAGACGTTTCTCGTCAAGGAATGCCCGGAACATGGTGAGTTTCGGACGGTCGTTTGGCGTGGTGATCCTGGCTTTCATGATTGGTCCAGAGTCAAGATTCCTTCCTTGCCAAAAGTGCCCAACACCCGTGTGGACAAGGGATGCCCGCTTGATTGCGGTCTGTGCGATGCCCATCGGCAGCATACCTGCACGGCGGTAATGGAAGTGACGTGGCGGTGTAATCTTGCTTGTCCGGTTTGTTTTGCCTCTTCGGGCAAGGCGGTTCAGCCCGATCTCACGGTCGAGCACGTGGGAAGATTGTTTGATAAGGTTCATCAGGCTTCTGGTTTTTGCAATATCCAGCTTTCCGGGGGAGAGCCTACAGTCCGTAATGACCTGCCGGATTTGATTCGTCTTGCCAAGTCCAAAGGGTTTTCTTTTGTTCAGCTCAATACCAACGGGGTGCGTATAGGGCAAGAACGTGGATATGCCGCTGTTCTTGCCGAGGCCGGGATAGATTCGGTTTTTTTGCAATTTGACGGAACGGATGACGCTATCTACGCAGCCCTGCGAGGCAAACCCCTGCTTGATATCAAGCTGGCGGCGATCGAGGCTCTGTGCATGGCCGGAATTGGCGTTGTGCTGGTGCCAACCGTTGTGCCGGGAGTCAATGACCACGATCTTGGAGCTATCGTGCGTCTGGCGGCAGCACATTCTCCTGGTGTGCGCGGTGTGCATTTTCAACCTGTGAGCTACTTTGGTCGTTATCCCGAGGCTCCAGCCAATGAGCAACGCATTACTTTGCCGGATGTCATGCGGCTTCTTGAAAAACAGACAGATGGTATTTTTCGCGCTACCGATTTCATGCCGCCGGGATGTGAGCATTCCCACTGTTCGTTCCATGCCAATTACATGGTCACCAAAGATGGGGGATTGCAGAAGTTGGCAGCAGACGGGAAGTGTGGCTGTCTGCCTCGTCCTGCTTCTGAAGGTGCGGACAAGGCCAAGGCCTTTGTGAAACGGCAGTGGGCTGCCCCGGAACAATTGCCAACTATAGCCGGGGTGCATGACGATTTGGATACATTTATTGCTCGGGCTGCCACGCATACCCTCGCCATATCTGCCATGGCGTTTCAGGATGCCTGGACACTTGATCTGGAACGACTCAAGGGATGCTGCATCCATGAGGTTGCCCCTGATGGCCGACTGATTCCCTTTTGTGCTTATAATCTGACATCCATGGATGGCGAAACCTTATACAGAGGCAAATGCCATGGCCCAGTCGCTTCTTGACCAGTGGCTTGTCAACCGAATGGGATGGCAGGACACAGGAGTGCCGCCTTCAGTGGAGCAGTTGCGGGATTGGCAACTCGTTCGGCTACGGGAGATTGTCACTCATGCGCAAGAAAACAGTTCGTTTTATGCGCATCATTTGAAAGGTGTTGATGTTTCTGCGATTGTGTCATTGGAAGATTTTTCCAGGCTACCGTTCATTACTTCTGATCATGTGCGGCATGCGCCGGAACAATTGCTGTGTGTTTCCCACGATGAAATTGCCCGCGTGGTGACGCTGACCAGTTCCGGCACTACGGGGCAACCCAAGCGTGTTTTTCATATGGCAGAGGACCTTGAAGCCACGGTTGATTATTTTGGATGGGGCATGTCCAATCTCGTGGGGACGGGCCAAACGGCTCTGGTGCTCATGCCAGGAGATCGTCCCGGCGGAGTGGGGCGATTGCTTGTGGAGGCCCTTGACCGGACCGGCGCACGCGCGGTGCTTCATGGCGTTATGGAAGACGCGGATGTGGCTTTTGATCAGTGCCTTTCCGAAGATGTCCAGTGTCTTGTCGGCCCGGCGGCCCATGTGAATATGCTGGCCTGTGCATGGGAAAAACGGGGTTTGTCTGCTGACAGAATATGCTCTGTCCTGTTGTGCTGGGACGTTGCTCCTATGGCAGTGGTGCGTAATGCCGAGCGGATTTTTGGCTGCCGGGTTTATCGTCATTGGGGCATGATCGAAACCGGCCTTGGCGGGGCCGTGGATTGTGCGATGGGGTCAGGCATGCATCTGCGGGAAACCGATGTGTTCATGGAAATTGTGAACCCGGAAACCGGCGCGGTGCTGCCGGACGGTGAATTTGGTGAGATGGTTGTGACCACGCCGCTTCGGCGCGGTATGCCGATCATTCGCTACCGCACGGGTGATATGGGTCGGATTATTCCTGGTCAGTGTCGATGCGGCAGTCCTGCACGGCGTCTTGATCCTTTGGTATACCGTATGAATGACGGTGTTGATATCGGAGCAGGCAGGCTCACTCTACGGGATATGAACGAGGTGTTGTATGGCGTGGTTGGGCTTGCGGATTTTAGCGCATGGATCAAGGGCGGCACATTGCATGTTCAGGCCTGCGGGTACGGTGACACGTTGTCGGAGCGTATACATTTTGCACTGGAGAGTATCCCTGCTGTAGGACGAGCTTGTGCGACCGGTGAAATTGATTTGAATATTGTTGTCAAGGGCTCTCTTACTCCGGCCATACCGGGCCTGGGTAAGCGTCGGCTTCGAGTAGAGCAGGAGAATTGATAGATGAAAAAGTTTGTGCGTTCCATATGTGAGCTTATTGAGCACGGTGAAAATTTTGTTTTGGCAACGGTGGTGGAGAGTACAGGCTCAACGCCTCGTTCCTCGGGCGCAAAGATGGCTGTGCGGCGGGATGGTTCCATTATTGGTACTGTCGGTGGAGGCTTGGCCGAGGCCATGGCTTGCAAAGACGGTTTTGCCATGTTGGATGCCGGTAACGGTGCCGTGAAATTGTCTTTTGTGGACATGACGCAGGAGCTTGCCGCTGATTCGGACATGATTTGTGGTGGAGGTTTGTCCATGTTGCTGGAGACCGTGGAACCGGATGGGGCGTGCGCGGCTGCCTATGTCGAATTGGACGGGTTGATGCGAAGGGGCGTTCGATCGGTTTTGTGCACACGTTATGAGGAGACTGACGCGTTGTATGCCGTGAATCATTCTGTCCTGCAGCAAAGTGGTGATGACGTGCTCCTTTTTGAAAAGCATTCAATGGACATGCGGCTTGTCGAACCTTTCATTCCTCCTGCATCGCTCTATGTTTTTGGGGCCGGGCATGTTTCTCTGTTCACGGCCCGCGTGGGTGCTATGATCGGATTCCGTACCGTGGTGCTCGACGATCGGGAGAATTTCGCCAATATTGTCCGGTTTCCTGAGGCCGACGAGGTGGTCGTGTTGTCCTCCTTTACCGGTTGTTGTGACGCTCTTGATATTGATGAGAATGCGTTTGTCATTATCGTGACCAGAGGGCACCTGCATGATCGAAACGTACTGGCCGAGGTCCTACGGACCAATGCGCGTTATGTGGGCATGATTGGTAGCAAGAAAAAGCGTGACAAAATTTATGAATCCCTGCTCGCGGACGGTTTTTTACAGGCGGATATTGATCGTTGTCATTGTCCTATTGGTTTGTCCATTGGTGGACAGACTCCCGAAGAAATTTCGGTCAGCATCGCGGCGGAACTGATTCAGGTGAGATCAGGGTATACCGCATGATAAAGCTGGCTGCCATTATTCCGGCAGCGGGTTTGTCCTCGCGTATGGGGGGCTTCAAGCCTTTGCTCCCGTTGGGAAACGGTACGGTACTGTCGCAGTGTCTTGATCTTTTCCGTTCCAATGATGTGGAGCAGATTGTTGTTACAGGCAGGCGAGGCAAAGAGGTTGGGGCTGCCGCCAGTCGAGCTGGTGCGGAAGTCGTCCATAATGCTGATTATGAACAGGGGATGTTCTCTTCTGTCTTGGCAGGTATGCGGGCACTGGCTTCGGATGTGTCCGCATTTTTTGTGCTTCCTGTTGACATCCCGTTGGTGCGGCATGTCACGGTGTCTCGTCTTATCGAGGAATATGGAAGGCACAGTTCGTTGATTTTGTATCCCCGCTTTGGGCAAGAGCGAGGGCATCCGCCACTTGTCAGCCGGGAGCTGCTGCCGGAAATTATGGATCATGACGGAGTCGGTGGTTTGCGGACTGTTCTGGAGCGATTTGAATCCAGCGCACGTGATCTGGATGTGGCGGATTTCGGGACGGTTCATGACCTTGATTATCCAACGGACTATGATCTGGCACGGTCATTGGTAAATACGGAATACCCCAGTGAAAAGGAATGTCGGCAGCTTTGGAGCATGTATTCCGTGCCATCGAATATTGTTGGACATTGCCGAGCTGTGTCGTGTGTTGGTGAGGGCTTGTGCGAGAAACTCAATTCCCGAAGTGTGAAGAAACTGTTGAATCTTGATCTTGTTCGAGGCGGAGCACTGACCCATGACATTGGAAAAGGTACGAAACGACATGAAATTGTTGGTGCAGAACGATTGCATGTCCATGGATTTCACGTTGCCGCAGATATCGTTCTGGATCACTCAGATCTGATGCTTCAGCCCCATGAACCAATTTCGGAAAAGGAAGTTGTTTTTCTTGCTGATAAACTGGTTCGTGGAGAATCTTCGGTTCTTCTGGAGGAACGCTATGGAGAAAAACTGGGGTTGTACGGACATGAAGAGAATGTGAAGCAGGCCATACTTGGTCGGCTGGGACGGGCCAGGCATATACTTGACCGGTTTGATCGGGAAATGGGTGTTTCCGCCGAACGACTCGCACAAGAGGTGCTGGGATGATCGTGCTGTTGCGTCATGCTCAAACCAGTGGCAGCAAAGGACGGTGCATTGGAAGAACTGCTGTCCCTCTTTCCGACAAGGGGTTGGAGCAGGTGAATCAATTGACTGAGACATGGCGTGGCATTGAGTTTGCGCGATTGTGCACCAGTCCATCGCAACGGGCCATTGATACTGTGGAACCGTTGGCTGCCATGCTTGAAGTGGTGGTGGAAAGACTACCCGAGTTGGATGAAATTGACATGGGTGCTTGGGATGGTCTGCCTTTTGATTCCATCCGCGAGAGATTTCCGCATGATTATGCCGAGCGAGGGAGATGGTTTGGTGGTTTCAGACCTCCAGGCGGTGAGAGTTTTGCTGATGTGGCGGACCGTGCTTTGCCTGTGCTTGTTTCCCTGGCAAAAGGGCCGCAACCCGTTCTTGTTTCAACTCACGCCGGTGTCATTCGTTCGGTGTTGTGCCGATTGACAGACCACCCCATGGACGACCTGTTTCATTTCAATCCCGGCTATGCACACTGCACAGTGCTTGTTCCTTCCGATAACGGCTTGGAATTGGTGGCAACCGACATTGCGCCTGACATGGTGCGTTCCTTTCTGTGCTCCAGTTAATCTGAGGCGGTCTTATCCCGGACCGTGAGCATGAAGTGGCTCCGGTGTTCAACTTATTTGATAATCCACATCTTCCGGTTGAAGAGTACTCTGGCATTTTGACCCGGCTTCAGCAGGGTCAAGCATTACCAGTATATCACAGTGGCTTGAATATTTGATTGGTATTCAAGTGGCTGTGGAGTTGTTGTTGAATTGTTCAGTGAAATCGATTTTGATGAACTTGTTTAATGGTTTTTGGTGTGTAAATTCCTTATGGAAAGTCGTACCTTTGTTCATTAATACTTCTTTTCTCGTTGGTAGCAATAAGTAACGTGTCCCATTCTTTTTGCGTCTATGACTTTCGGATGCTAACCGCAAACATGTTTTTATTAAAAAAATGAAACTTATTAATGATTCCAGCCATCTGATAAATACAGATAAACAACTTTATTTCATGGAGTCATAATGTCAATTGAAGCTAAAAAACTGTACCTGAAAATTATAGGTGATTTAAATTTGTTATCGAAACTACATGACCTTGATAACAGCGATGAGCGTGTAGATGTGGTCGTAAAAGAATGCATGGACAGTGGCTTGGATGTGCCTCTCGAAGTCATCAAATATGTGCTGAAAAATCTGCCAGGAGAATAACTGACAGACAGAAAACTGGAGCATGTTGTTGGTGGAAAAATCGGGGCAAGCGGAAATGACTGCATGGTGGAATTGGGTGGTTCGGGAATGAGCGGTGGGGGCGGTGATGACTTTATGGTGAGTCTCACAGGGGACAGCAACATGAAAGGCGGCGACGGCAATGACACCATGTATGGTGGACTTTTATCAAGTAGTATGGACGGCGGTGATGGTGATGATGTC
>JAEINO010000057.1 GCA_016342345.1 Pseudodesulfovibrio sp.
ACGCCGTTCATGGTGAAAAAGGCCACGTTGACGCGGCTCATGTCGTCTGGTTTGACCAGCAGGTGCTCGGCCATGAGGGTCAGGCCGACACCACTGGCCACTACAAAATATATCCAGCTCAATCCGGCAGCCCAACCAGCCAGCAGGAAGAATGCAGCCGTTGCCATGTGACTGACTGTGGAAATGCCGAGAGCTGCCGGAACACCCAACCTCGACGGGATGGAATACAGCCCACGTGTCCGGTCAAAGGCCGCGTCCTGGCAGGCGTAGAGCAAATCGAATCCGGCGACCCACATGGTCACACCGCAAAAATACAGCACCGCGGGCAGGGTGATGACCGGGTCCACGCTGATCCAGCCCGCCACCGGAGCTAATCCGAGAGTCGCGCCCAGCACGAAGTGGCACCAATGTGTGAACCGTTTGCAATAACTGTAGAATGCCGACACAGCCAAGGCTACCGGGGACAAGCTCAGGCACAGCGGGTTCATCAGTGCGCAGGCAGCAACAAAGAGTGCAGCGGAGCCGATGATGAAGGCGACCGTGAATCCCTTGCTTAACTCGCCGGTCACGAGTGGTCGGCCTTGTGTTCTCGGATTCTCACGGTCAATGTCCCGATCGGCATATCGATTGAACGCCATGGCATAGGATCGGATTGCGACCATTGCCACGGTCAGGACGGCCATGGTGTAAAGACCCGGCCAGCCACGGGCAGCAAGGAACGCCCCGATATAGGCAAAGGGCAGGGCAAAGACCGAATGTTCGATCTTGATCATTCGACATACGGTGGCGAAATTTTTAGTGATGTTCATGAGTGTCTCCGGCGGCTGGGAAAAGGGAGGGAAAAACCTTTCGAGAAAGGCTTTTCCCTCCCCTTCCCCAGACCCCATCCCCTTCCTTTTCCAAAGCTTTTTGTGTGTGCATTGGCACGGGCGTGTGGGGTTGTTTGTTTTTGTTGGGGCGTGCTTTCAGGCACACCGACTGTTGAGTACCTAATATTTGTTGACCAGCAATGCCCCGATGATGAGCAAGGCCACTCCGAAAAGGCGCGGCCAGGTGATCTGGTGTACTTGAAATCCTATCAGTCCGAAGTGGTCGAGAATGAGTGCGGCCAGGAATTGTCCGGCCAGAATCCAGGCCATCATGGTTACCGCACCAAGTTGGGCGGCAAGAATTATCAGCGAGAAGACGACAAATGCGCCGAAAAGTCCTCCTGTCCAGGCCCACCACGGAGCGGTTGCGGTCATGGCCGCAGTGGGTATTGGAGCCCGAGAGACAAGGGCATAGGCGAACAGGATAAGGGTACCCACGGCAAAGGAAACCGCAGCAGCCCATGTAGGGTCGCCCAACGCGGTTTTCAAGCGCAGATTGACACCTGCCTGGATTGGCATGACAGCTCCGGCAGCAAGTGCGAAAAGTATAAATATCCACTTCATGGACAGGAGGATACCGCTGTTTCGAAACTTCGTCCATGCCAATTGGCTGCCGAGAAAGGATCGACTGCGGCGTTGCTGCGCAAAAGTCAGACCCTTGCGTATTGGAATACGCATCGGTCCTGTCTTTTTCTTGCGCCTTGCCCTCGACCCTTTCTCGGCAGCCAATGTGTCTGACTTTGTCAGCGCGGGTTGTTTGAGGAGAGGATGGATTGCGGCGTTGCTGCGTAAAAGTCAGACCCTTGCGTATTGGAATACGCATCGTTTCTGTTTTTTCCTTGCGCCTTGCCCTCGACCCTTTCTCGGCAGCCTGCCAGGTTGGCTTTGTCGGCACTCTAGGCTGGCTTTGTCAGCTTTTTGGGTCCGAAAATGTCTCGGATTTGGAAGAGTGCGGGTCGTTGTTATTCAGCTGTTCCGCAGGTGCGAATCCGTTCCACGAATGCTGTTGTGGAATAGCCTTCCAGAAGGGGCAGACTGAGCACTTTGCCGCCTGCTTTTTCCACGACCTCGCGTCCCACGATTTTGTCCGGCGTCCAGTCTCCGCCCTTGATCAGAATCTGGGGGCGTACTCCTCTGATGAGTTCCAGGGGGTTGGATTCATGAAAGATGACGATGTAGTCCACGCAGGTCAGTCCGGCCAGGACGAATGCCCGTTCTTCCTGGGTGTTCAGGGGGCGATCACTGCCCTTGTTCAGCATTTTTACGGACTCGTCGGAATTGAGACCGAGGATGAGTCCGTCGCCCAGTGCGCGAGCGCGTTGAAGCAGGTCCACGTGACCGGGGTGCAGGATGTCGAAACAGCCGTTGGTGAAGACCAGTCGGTGTCCGGGCTGGAATTCCGCCTTCCTCTTGAGGAAGGTGCGGATACTCATGAGTTTGTTGTTTGTGGGTAGAGTCATGGTTTACTTCCTGGCTTTGAGGTTCGGTGTGGAGTGGAAAAGCATCAGTTCGATCCAGTCCATGGCGAACTCCAGTGTGGCTTCTTCGTTGTTCAGTATCGCTTTCTGGTGCTCTTCGTCCACTTCCACGCGACTGAAGACCTGCATCTTCTCAATGAAACGTTGGAATTCGTCGAGCTTGTACAGAGCGAGTATCGCCATGTGGCCCATTTTTTCAGGCACTGGGCGTCCGGCCTGCTTGATGCGCGCCAGGATGTTCATGTACCGGTCATTGCTTGTCGTATACACATCGAATCCCTGATTTTTAATCCAGGATGCACCGGTCCATTCGTCAGGCTCCTTGAATCCCATGCAATGGTCTTCCCGAACCACGAAAAATTGCTCGATTACGCCGCCTTCGCCATCGGGGCGGGTGGCCCGACCCAGGGGATACATGCGGCATGCGCCCGGGCGGTTTTCATAGATGGAGCACCCGTTTTCCGTCACAAATGCGCAACTGCGGGCCGCATTGTCGGTCATGCGCAGGTGGAATTCCGGGAAATTTGTGTCTTCGGACATGTGCATGGTCGTGTGTGTGCGGAGGAATTCCACGCTGCCCGTGTCATGGGCGCGGCGCAGGCGCAGGATGTCGTAGGGCGTCAGGACCATTTGCAGGTCCGAACAACAGGCGTTGAAGCAGGCAATGCCCGGATAGCATTTGAAATTGTATGTTTTGTCTTTTTCCAGTTCTGGGAGGCTGGCCAGATATTCCTTGGTTTCGTTGGTACTCATGTATTGTCTCCGAGACGGATTGATGACGTCTCTGGCGTTGTTTTGGGGGGGCTGAGGGTTTCCCCGTAAGGTGGAGGCCTGTACTATCACGACCGGGCCTGGACGAAAAGCCCGGAAAATGAAGCCGGATTTATGGAATGCCGAGGCGTGCGGAAGAATCCATCCCTTTGCAGTATCGCAGCTTTCTGCTACGAAGGTCCGAGAAGATTCGGTTGAAGCGTGCTCAAGGCAGGCTTTTATAGGACCAATTCTCAGATAATGATTCATGGAGTACGGTAATCGAGTTTGATCTCGGCAGTCTGGAAAGGAGGTCGCGTGCAGAAGCTTAAGCTTGTGAGCATGGTCAAAGCAGCTGGTTGAGCTGCCAAGATTGCTCCGGGGGACCTGGAGCAGGTTTTGTCGGGCGTGAATGTCCAAAATGACAGCCGCGTGTTGGCCGGGGGACCGGGTGACAACGAGGATGCTGTGGTCATGTCTTTTCCTGCGGGCAAGGCTCTGGTTCAGACCGTGGATTTTTTCACTCCTATCGTCAATGATCCCTATAATTTCGGACGTATTGCCGCTGCCAATGCCCTTTCCGATGTCTATGCCATGGGCGGAGAGCCCTGGTCGACCATGAATATCGTTTGTTTTCCCATCAAGAAATTGCCTGGCGAGGTACTGACCAAAATTCTCCGTGGCGGCAAGGATGCTGTGGAGGAGGCCGGGGCTGTTCCTTCCGGTGGGCATAGTGTGGAAGACGATGAACTGAAATACGGATTGGCTGTATCCGGCATCGTGGACCCGAAGCGTTTTGCTTCCAATCGGGGGGTCAGGCCGGGTGACGAATTGCTTCTGACCAAGGCTATCGGAACAGGTGTGCTGGCCACGGCTGTCAAGGGCGAGTTGGCTGGTTCGGAAGAAATGGAAGAGATTCTTTTTCAGACAGCGGGCAGACTCAATCGTGCCGGAGGCCAGGTTATCAAGGTGCTCGGTCTGACCGGGGCCACGGATATTACCGGCTTTGGTCTGGGTGGACATCTTATTGAATTGGCGGAGGCCAGCAGGGTTTCCATCGAGCTTCGCATGGCATCGGTTCCGTTGCTTCCTCGTGCATTTGAACTGGCGAGTATGGGCATGCTGCCTGCGGGGTCCATATGCAACCGTAATTATTATCTGCCCAAGACATTTGTCTCCCAGGGACTTGATCCCGTCAATTTTGACCTGATGTTTGATGCCCAGACTTCGGGCGGACTGCTTCTTGCCGTGCCACCGGACAAGTTGGCCGAGGCCATGGCAATGCTTGAGGAAGCAGGAGATCTTGCTGCACACGTGGGCACGGCTCGTGCTGCCAAGGGCAATGAACCGCCACTTTCCATCGTCTGATCGGGAATCTGTTATTCCGCTTCGGTCACGACCCGTATCAATTCTGCTTCAAGCTCCTCCATTTCAAAAGGCTTGGATACGTATCCATCCATGCCGGCATCGATAAATCGTTGCCTGTCTCCTTCCATGGCATGGGCGGTCAGGGCTATGATCGGAATGTTGAGTTTCATTTTTTTGCGGATGACGCGGGTCGTTTCCATTCCGTCGAGTCCAGGCATCTGGATATCCATGAGCACGCAATCGAATGTCTGCGACTGGAGAGTTTCAAGGGCGGTTTCTCCGTCTTTCACGCACAAGGGGGTATGGCCGAGTTTGGTCAGGAGTCGTTGAACCACTGTTCGGTTGAGATGCTCATCTTCGGCGACCAGGATGGAGAAAGACCTTTTGTTTTGTCCCGTTTCGATTGCATCGAGAGGCTTGGATTCCTCTTTTGCCAGTTGTACGGCAATCGTGAAATTGATGGATGTCCCTTTTCCTTCCTGACTGGAGAGGGTAATGGTGCCGCCCATGAGCGATGTCAGTCGATGGACGATGCCCAGCCCCAGTCCTGTGCCCTGGTATTTGCGGGAAAAGGAGCCGTCCACCTGGGTGAATGGGTCGAATATCCGATGCAATTTGTCGTCCGGGATGCCGATGCCGGTATCGGTCACAGAGAAATAGAGCAGAGTCTTTCCTGATTTCAGTTTGGTTTTGAGCGGATAGGCCTCGACGGTAACCGTGCCGGTCTCCGTAAATTTGGAAGCGTTGCCCACCAGATTGAAGAGAACCTGGCGCAGTCGTCCCTTGTCTCCGATGAAATGGCGAGGCAGGGACTCATCGATAATCCAGGAGATATCCAATCCTCTGGATTTGGCCTGTTGCTGGAATACGGCCACCACGGAGTTCAGCAGATCCCCCAGTTCAAAGTCGTATTCATCCAGTTCCAGTTTTCCTGATTCGATTTTGGACAGGTCCAGCACATCATTGAGAATTTGGAGCAGGCTGCGGCCGGAACCGATAGCCGTGTCGAGATAATCGCGTTGCTCTTCTTCCAGTTTGGTAAATTGGAGAAGTTGGAGCATTCCGAGTAAGCCGTTGAGCGGAGTCCGTATTTCATGGCTCATGTTGGCGAGGAACTCGCTCTTGGCCAGATTGGCTGCTTCGGCTTCGGTCATGGCCCGTTTGAGTTCCTTCTCGGCCGTTCTTTCCATTGTCACATCGCGGGTGGAACCAAAAACGCGGCGTATTTTACCGGATTCATCCAGGTCAGGAATGATGACTCCCATGAAAATGGCCTCGTCCCCGTCCGCCTTGATGGAACGGTATTCAAGTTCCACAGGTGCTTTTTCCCGAAGAACCCTTCGCCACCCTTCGGTTAGTACTGCATGATCATCGGGATGAACGTAGAACTTGAAAAAACGGTGGAGATCATCAGGGATTTTACCTGGTTCCAGACCGTGTAACTGGAATTGCCCGTCGGTCCAATGAGTTTCGTTGGTCATCATGTCGATTTCCCATCCACCCGTGAGGCTGATCCGTTGTACCTCGTTCAGGAGTTCCTGATTGCGCCTGAGTTTTTCTTCCGCCTGCTTGCGTTTGGAGATATCGACCACGCTACCCTCGTACATGACAGGCCTGCCATCTTCATCAAGGATTGCCCGGGCGTTTTCCGAAACCCAGATGAATGAGCCGTCCTTGCGGGTCAGGCGAATCTCGAAATCGAGGATTTCTCCATCTTCATCAAGTCTATTTTGCAAGAGCCTGCGTTTGTCAGGATTGGTGTAGAACTGGGTGGCGATGTCGGTGATGGAATCGATAAGATCATCGGGCGAATTATAGCCCATGAGGCGTGCCATGGCCGGATTGACGCTGTAGAATGCCCCTTTGGGCGTGGATTGGTATAGTCCCTCAACTGAATTTTCGTAAATATTGCGGTAGTTCTGTTCGCTCTTTTTGAGTTCTTCTTCAGCCCATTTGCGATCCGAGATGTCCGTGATCATGCCGAGTGCGCCCTGATAGGACTTGTCGTCTCCGAAAATTGGCGAAGCGGAAATAAGAGTCCAGACACCGTGGCCGTTCTTGTGTCGATATCTCCGTTCGAATTGGTCGGATAGCCCGCGTCGTCTTCGAGCAAGATGTTTCTTCAAGTCGTCAAGATCTTCCGGGAACATAAGTATGTCCACTGGTTTGCCAAGCAGTTCAAAGACCGCAAATCCCAGCATGTCACACATGACTTTGTTGACAAAGGCGATGATGCCGTCCTGTTGGGTGTACAGGACGCCTTCGTTGGCTGTTTCGACTATGCGTCGGTACCGTTCCTCGCTTTCCCTTATCAGTCTTTCCGCTTCCTTGGCGTCGCTGATGTTTGTCACCATGGAGAAAGCACCGAGGTGTCGTCCATCTTCGGCTAAAATGGGCGTGGCAGAGACCAGTCCCCAGACAATGGAGCCGTCTTTCCGAACAAATCGCCGTTCGTATCGCTCCCTCTTGCCCTCCCTGCGATGCTTCATTCGCATTTCATGATCGTCCAGGTCCTCGGGTAACAGCAAGCTGGAAAAGGGTGTGCCGATGATTTCCGTGATTGCATAGCCAAAGAAGTCTGCCGTAATCTGGTTGGCATATGTGATGCGATCATCTGTATCCAGACCTATGATGCCTTCGTTGGCAGTCTCGACAATGCGCTTGTACTGCGCTTCACTCTGCTTGTGCGCCTGCTCTGCCAGGGTCGTGTCGGTGACGTCCTTGGAATAGACGGCCACCGAGGAGGTTTCCCCGTTGTCGTCGAGGATAGGATAGACCACAGCATCGAATATCCGGCCTGACCAGATGTCCCGTACGTTTACAGGCTGTTTCAGACGAATGGCGTTGTCGAAATCGCCCTTGCGCTTTTTCACGGCCTTGGGAGGGAAGAATGTGTATACGTTTTCGCCGACCATGGTGTCGGCATCTTGTCCCATGAATTCGGCCATATTCTTGTTGATGGCCAGGATTGTCCCGTCAGGAGCGAACAACCCCACGCAGTCGGTTGTGGCGTTCAGGAGGGCCCTCAGGGCATTTTTGCCTTCCCGAAGTTGCTGTTCGGTTTTTTTTCGAGCGGAAATATCACGGGTCGAACCGATGAATCCGGTGGGGTTTCCATCTCTGTCCAGCACCCTTCTGGCAACGAATTCGGCAAGGATGGTTCCACCATCTTTGCAATACTGCTCCACCTCAATCCGTGGCGTGGCGTGTGTTTCACCGCGCGCTTCGGTTTCCAGTATATCCTTGTGGACCGCCATGACTCGTTGATAGGATTCTGGAGTCATACCCTTCTTGATGGTTTTCTCTATGAGTTCCTTTGGAGAGAAACCTCGTAATCGGCTCACCGACGGGCTGATGTATGTGTAGTTGAAATTGTTGTCCACGGTCCAGATGATGTCTTCGGCATTTTCGGCCAGCAATCGATATCGTTCCTCTGACTTAATTCTGCTTTTTTCCGCGTCCTTTCGATTGGTCAGGTTGCGGATAATGCCCCAGGAACCAAGAGGCTTGCCGTTGTCATCCCTGCTCAGGCAGATGCGGACAGCCACGGGAACAATATGTCCGTTCTTGTGGATGCATTCCTTTTCGAATTCTTCGCAATGGCCTTTACGTATGATTTCATGGTTAAGAATGTCCTTTTGCTTGGCGTGCCATTTCTGAGGTGTGATATCATAAACGCATTTGCCGATCAGTTCCTCGGGTGCGTAACCGAGCATGGAACAGATTGCAGGGTTGACATTGAGAAGAGTGCCAAACCTGTCAATATAGGCGATGCCGTCGATGCTTGATTCAAACAGGCCCCGGAATCTTTTTTCGCTTGAGGCAAGTTCTTGTATGGCCCTGCGCTGGTCCGTGACATCGTGCAGTATGCAATGGGTTTGCTTGAATTCGCCTGACTCAGTGTAGCCGATGCGACCATTGATCGTGATCAGGGCCTGTGTGCCATCCTGCCTGATCAGCGTGAAGTCTGCTTGCCGGACTTCGCCTTCAGCCAGGAAGATGTTGAATCGTTCGGTCAGCAGTTGTGCCGAATCAGGGGTCAGGAAGTCACCGAAAAATTTACCGATTGCCTGGTCTTTTTTACACCGTACGAGTTCGAGCCAACTGGGATTGACGTCCAGAATTTTTCCATCACTATCAAGTGATTGGTAAGGCAGGGGTGCTGACTCAAAGAGGTCCCTGAAGTGGTTGTCCTTGTTCAGTTTTTTCAGTTGGGCTATTTCTTGGAGAAGTTGGGTTTTGCTTTTGGAAACGTCATTGGTCATAAATGGTGGTTCCGAAGGGTTTTTGTTGGTGAAAATACATTCATTATTTCTATATCATTTTTTTTACAAACTCATTTATAATTTTCCAAAGAGCTTCTTGAGTCAACAAGTAATGCAGGGTAATGGAGAGACTGGATATCATGTTACTGATTGCCGATGCAAAGTGGTGGTGCAGACGATGCCAAGCTAGGTGCTGATATTATCGCGAACTTCACGGCTGCATCGAGGCGGCCAAACACCAGGGGAATAGAATGAAGTCACAGGAATACATCCTGCTTGAAGATGAATTCGGAGCGCACAACTACAAGCCGCTGGACGTGGTCCTTGAACGAGGTGAGGGCATCTGGGTCTGGGATGTGGAGGGCAGGAGATATATGGATTGTCTGTCCGCTTATTCTGCCGTGAATCAGGGGCATTGCAACAAGCGCATCATGGCGGCTCTGTTTGAGCAGGCCGAAAAACTTACCCTGACCTCCCGCGCCTTTCGCAATGACCAACTCGGTTTGCTCTACAAGGAGTTGTGCGATTTGACCAATTCCCACAAGGTGCTGCCCATGAATTCGGGGGCCGAAGCCGTGGAAACAGCCATCAAGGCCGTGCGCAAGTGGGGGTATCAGATCAAGGGTGTACCCGAGGACAAGGCCGAAATCATTGTCTGCCGAAATAATTTTCATGGTCGGACTATTACCATCATCTCCTTTTCGACCGATTCCACCTCCACCAGTGGTTTTGGCCCGTTTACCCCTGGTTTCAAGGTGGTGGACTTTGGCGATGCCCAGGCATTGGAGAATGCCATTACCACCAACACCGTGGCTTTTCTCGTGGAACCGATTCAGGGAGAGGCCGGGGTTGTCATTCCGCCGGATGGCTATCTGAAAGACGTGCGCCGTATCTGCAACGAAAAGGGCATTGTTCTCATATTTGACGAAATCCAGACAGGTCTGGGGCGCACCGGCAAGATGCTGGCCGAGGAACATGAAGGCGTGGAGGCTGATCTGACACTTATAGGCAAGGCCCTGTCCGGTGGGTTCTACCCTGTTTCCGCTGTGCTTTCGAACACTGAAGTCCTTGGCGTGCTCAAGCCCGGCGAGCATGGCTCGACTTTTGGCGGCAATCCCCTTGCCTGTGCCGTGGCTCGTGCTGCCCTCAAGGTTTTGGTTGAGGACGACCTCATTGGAAATGCCGAAAGGATGGGCGCGTATTTCATGGAAGGACTCAGGAAGATAGACAATCCTAAGATAAGGGAAGTACGTGGACGCGGATTGCTTATCGGGGTCGAATTCCATCCCGATGCGGGCGGCGCACGCCAGTACTGCGAAAAACTCAAGGATGCTGGGTTGCTTTGCAAGGAGACCCACGAAACCATTATCCGATTCGCCCCTCCGCTGGTCATAACCAGAGAAGATATCGACTGGGCCATGGAGAGGATTGCTCCAATTCTGAGTGAATAGAAATTCGAGAAGTTTTTTGCCCCATGGCAGGAATGAGCAGGGGCGTTGACATGTTGGTACGCGGTCAAGCCGATTTGCAGAACGGTGTTAATGAGGTCTCCTCAACACCTTTCAACGTTACGGCTTGTTGTTATGAATACTGTTATGGTGTAGGGAAAGATGGTGTTTTTCGGGCATTGCTGGCCGGGTATGGCCTGCCTCGTGATTGGCAGTGGAGGATTTCTCTGCGCTACCGTTATGAAAAAAAGGTGTTTATTCATGAAAATTCGTACAACTCCGGAATACAAGAATCCAATCTCAAAATATGTGCACGAATATATGTATTGGAAAAAACAACAGGTAATTGAAGGCCGTTTGTCCAATTCCCAGTATGAGAACCTTTTTACCGAGCGTTTCAGTGTTGATAAGGACTTTTATTCCGGTAAAAGGATTCTGGATATAGGGTGTGGTCCTCGTGGTTCTCTTGAGTGGGCGGACAATGCAGCCCAGCGAGTTGGTCTGGACCCGCTTGCAGAAGCGTATGAATTTATTATTCAGGGATCTCATGAAATGGAGTATGTTCCTGATTTTGCAGAAAAAATATCATTTGAGAATGACCATTTCGACATTGTTACATCGATAAATTCTCTTGATCATGTGGATGATTTGGGCGTGGTCATCGGGGAAATGAAGAGGGTGGTCAAGCCGGGAGGGCATATTTTCATTGCAGCAGAGATTTGCAAGGACAAGAAGCCGTGTGAGCCTTCGCCGGTTAATTGGGATCTGGCAGAGCTGTTTGAAGATGAATTTGAAGTAATGGATACGTTCTGTTTTTCGTTTTACAAGGGAGTGAATAGATCGATTCAGCAGGGAGAAATATATGATCATGATAATCCTCAGACTGAGACAGGTGTCTTGCGCCTTCGCCTCGTGAAGAAACAGGACTGTTGACAAAGGTTCGATTCAGGCCTTTCCCGCAACGAGCACCCTTATTTGCCGGAGGCATAATGGTTGAAAAAGTCATCATCATGGGGGCGGCCGGTCGGGATTTTCATAATTTCAACGTCTATTTTCGCGACAATGATCGGTATGAGGTGGTTTGTTTTACGGCTACGCAGATACCCGACATCGATGGGCGAATGTATCCACCGGAATTGTCTGGCGGCAGGTATCCGGGAGGGATTCCCGTTTGTTCGGATGAGGACCTGGATGGATTGATTCGGGATAATGCTGTTGATCTGGTGGTTTTTTCCTATTCGGACATCACCCACGTTGAAGTCATGCACAAGGCGTCCATTGTCACGGCTGCGGGTGCGGACT
Organism: Pseudodesulfovibrio sp.; assembly: GCA_016342345.1. Taxonomy (GTDB): domain Bacteria; phylum Desulfobacterota; class Desulfovibrionia; order Desulfovibrionales; family Desulfovibrionaceae; genus Pseudodesulfovibrio. Next base: position 11,481 of record JAEINO010000057.1, read on the forward strand.
TCATGATTGCCGGTGCTCCCTACACAATGATCGAATCGAGCAAGCCGGTGATCTCGGTCTGTGCGGTTCGGACCGGCTGCGGAAAATCCCAGACCAGTCGTGAGGTTGTGCGTGTGCTTCAGGACATGGGCAGGAAAGTCGTGACGGTTCGTCACCCCATGCCATATGGCGATCTCACCCGGCAGATCGTGCAGCGGTTCGAGAAATACGAGGATTTCGAAACCCATCAGTGTACCATTGAGGAACGTGAAGAATACGAGCCAGTCATTCGCATGGGCGCGGTTATCTATGCCGGGGTCGATTACGGAAGAATTTTGGCCGAGGCTGAAAAGGAAGCGGATGTCATTGTCTGGGATGGCGGCAATAATGATACACCGTTTTACAAACCAGATCTCAATATCGTTGTTTTTGATCCGCATCGGGCCGGGCATGAACTGACATACCATCCGGGCGAGACCAACATGCGCATGTGTGATGTGGCACTCATCAACAAGGTGGATAGCGCGCCGCCCGAAGGGGTCGAACAGGTGCGCCGTAACATCCGCACTCACAATCCCGGGGCAATCATCATCAAGGCTGATTCCGAAGTCTCTGCAGACAGGCCGGAGTTGATCAAGGGCAAACGTGTGCTTGTGGTCGAGGACGGACCGACATTGACCCATGGCGAAATGGAATATGGAGCGGGTGTTATTGCAGCAGAGCGTTTCGGGGCTTTGGAAATGGTTGATCCTCGTCCGTTTCTGGTGGGCACTCTCAAGGAGACGTTCAGGAAGTATCCGAATATCGGCACGCTGCTTCCTGCCATGGGCTACAGCGATGAACAGATCCGTGATCTTGAGGCAACTATCAACGGAGCTGATTGTGATGTTGTGCTTTCCGCAACTCCCATTGATATCGCAGGGTTGCTCAAGCTCGAAAAACCTCTTGTTCGCATTCGGTATGAATACAGGGACAACTCGACGCCAACCCTGGAGGATGTTATTCGAGAACGGTTTGCGTAGGGAGCTTTGTTGCCGAGGACCCGGAGGCACTGGTGCGTTGGCTTAGTCCTTCAATCCGATAATGCCGCGTTGTCCGATGGTTTTTATGAACGCGGTGACGCTGAGTTCGGCCTCTCTGGGCTGGACCTGATAATGGCGGGTGAATTCTTCGGCAATCTGTCGGACGGAGTGTTCGCCATCTATCAGTTGCCAGACGAAAGTACCCATTTCATCGAGTTCGAGATGTTTGATCATGGGGCGTTTGTCCCACATGCCCACCTTTTCGGCGAGTTGTCCGAACCATGGCTTGATGGCCAGCGGGTAGGAAAGCCTGATCAGGTCGTCGGGGATGGGAGTTTCTTCGACTTCCGTGTTGCGCACCGGGATCATGTTCAGGGCTTGGGACCTGGGTATGGTCGGCAGGAGTGCTTTCTTTTTAAACAAGTTCGTAACTCTCGCATATGTCAGTAAATATGGCATCAGGTGCGGGAACTGTCCCGTGGGCAATCACTGACAGAAGGGCGTTTCCGTTGTCCGTCACCCAGACTGCGCCTTGCGTGTAGATGGCCCGCTGCAATGTCCTCCGCAGCAAGGATGTCCTGGCCGTGCCATTCCAATAGATGGTATTGGCATCGGTTGATATTTCCACTGATTCCGGCGGTGCGTTTTCCATGGTCTGTCTGGCCCAGTCGGCTATGGATATGCGTTTGAGCAACACGCTGGCAGGGGCGAATCTTTCGAAGACCAGATGGGTTCCCGGGCCTTTGCCTGCCGGGAGTCTGCCCGTGTTTTTCGCGTTTTTCGGTCGCCAGAATTTGATGGTGTAGTGACCGGGTTTGAATGAGAATGTCTCCAGTTTGAATTCGGCTGGAACGCGTGCCTTGAGGCCGAACATGGCCCAGGGTATGGTCTTGCCGCTTGCATAATCGCGGAAACTGGCAAGGGTGGAGGCAGCCTCGGTTTCGTCTTGTTCATTATGGATGAAGAACTGGATGAGTGCGGCCAGGCCAGTGGCCGGATTGTGCAGGGCAGCACCGATCCCCTGGTTGATCTCGGTTTTCCAGATGAAACTTTTGGCGCGAATGCCGGACTGGGTCAGGCGGTTTAGTGCCGCGGTCCAGGCCTGAGGGGTTTCGTCTTCAGTCACGCCGCTTAGTGCTGCGTTCTTGTGGCCTTTGGTGAGTCGCTTGATATGCTTGTCGAATGAGAAGGAACCTTGAACAACGTTCCATTTCACTTCGCAGACATGCCGGTCCCGATTTTCAAAAACCAGTCCGTCGCGTTCGATGGCAGAGGGCTCCCATTCGTCGGGCGTGGTGATTCCCACGCCGTTCCATATGAATTCCGCCATGCCCTAACGGGGGATGAAGTCATTGATGGACTGGATTTTTGATTTGTCATCCTTGCTTTTTGTCAGACGGTAGTCCTGGGATTTGAAACAGGCGTATTCCCTGTCCAGTGCGGACATCTGAGTCATCTTGATGGACACGCCAGGGCGGATTTCCTTGTCGCGACTCCACATGAGCAGGAGGGAAACCTTTTCCCCTGCATCGTTCTGGAAAATCCACTCCCAGGCGATGACGTTCTTGAAGGCATCACCTTCGTAGTTGTCGGGTTTGCCGAATTCCTTTGTGTACTTGGTGAGCAGTTTTTGAAAGAGTTTCTGGCTGCGGTCGTGAAATTTTATCTTGATGCGCAGCAGTTGGTCAGGGGCCTGACATGAGCCGAAGCTCAGACTGCCGCCGCGTACGCCGGGCAGACTGTCTTGTTTGATGAGCATCTCGGAGATGAACGGGGCATCCGATGTCGGGGTGGCCTTTTCCAGGTCGCAATATGTCTTATATTTGCTGACGTTTTCACCCAGGGTGAATGCGGCGAGACTGGTGGGGAAGAGATCCCCGGCAAGAGCGACCGATGCGGTTAGGAAGACCGAGAGTATCAGGAATACAGCTATTTTCTTCATGATAAAAACTACCTTGTTTTGAAAAAAGACTTGTCCAGAGTGTTTGTGCTGCCATATGATTAAACGAGAATGTGCCGATTGGCAAAGGTATACCGAAAAAAACGGGAAGGGTACAATGATAAAAGGGGGATCGGCCATACGCGGCTTGATGTACTACCTGCTCGCCGTTTTTGGTGGCGCGGTCTATGGTGGTCAGGTTTGACCGCTCATGGTGCGGCTTCCGGTCTGGGAGCTTGGATTGATTATTCTGGTCCCCATGGGTGCGGCATACCTGCTTCGCGGAGTGCTTGAGAAAAGGTTCGTGGACCAGCTTCCGGCCATCAATCAGTCTGTTGCCCAGTTTCGCATGGAACTCGGGCTTTTCTTTTTAGCTGGCATGGTCATGGCTTTTATTTTGCTTTTCTTCTATCATTTCCCTTTGTTACAAAGTGGCATGAAGTTGGTGTTGGGTATTTTTACCATTGGACTTTTTGCTGGATTTGACATGGCCCTGGCTCGGGAACGTTTGGTCATAAAGAGTGCTCTGTCCGGTGAGGCCTCGTATGAGCCTCCGATTGAGTTGTCCCCCATGACACGCAAGTTTTCGTTCGTGGCGACCGTTATTCTGTTGTTGATTACGGCCGTCATAATATTGGTGATTATCCGCGACATGCAATGGCTGGGCGAGCAGGATCTGACGTTGATATCTCTTTCCGACCTGAGTCGCTCCGTGCTGATCGAGATCGTTTCCATCATGGGTTTTCTTTTGCTCATGGTCATTAATCTGGTTTTTCCTACGCTCGGAATATGCGTATCATGTTTGATAACCAGACCAGGGTCCTTGAAAATGTCAGTCAGGGTGATCTGAGTCGGCGGGTGCCGGTGACCACCTCCGACGAGATGGGGGTGATCGCAGGTCATACCAATTCCATGATAGGTTCGCTCCGCGAGGGAGTGCGCATGCGTGAGGGATTGATGATTGCCAAGGAGGTGCAGGAGCATTTTCTGCCCGGTTATGCGCCTGAGTTGCCGGGACTGGACATGGCCGGAATGAGTTTTTTTATCGATGAAACCGGTGGCGATTTCTACGATTTCATTGAATGGGAATCCGACAACAGTCGAAAGGTTGCCGTAGCAGTGGGCGATGTGTCCGGCCATGGTATCGGGGCGGCTTTGCTCATGGCAGCGGGCAGGGCACTTCTTCGTCAGGGGGCGACTGCACCCGGTTCCATGGCTCGAAACATTTCTCAGGCCAACATGCATCTTGCCCGGGACATCGGTGACACCGGTCGATTCATGACACTTTTTTTCATGACCATCGTTCCTGTGGAAGGCATACTGATCTGGGTCAATGCAGGGCATCAGCCAGCGTTGCTCTATGATTCCTGTGAGGATGAATTTCGTGAACTCAGGGGCGAGGATATTCCTCTTGGAGTCGAGGAAAACTGGCAATATCACGAGCGTCGGATGGACATGCTCGTTCCGGGGCAGATACTTCTCATCGGAACGGACGGTGCGTGGGAAGCCCATAATCCGGCAGGTGAAATGTTCGGGTCCAATGGAGTTCAGCAAGTCGTCCGGGATAATTCCGATCGGAGCGCGCAGGAGCTTCTGATTGCCATTGTTGACGCGGTTGTCGAGTTTTCCGGGGAATCCGTGCAAGAAGACGATGTGACGCTGGTTGTTCTCAAGGGGCTGGATAAGTAGATCGGATATTGGAAGAAGTGCTGCTGTACGGGGTGGAACAAAACTGTTTTCAGGCTCATGCATGGTGATGCTTTTCAGTTTGTTGACATGTTTTTGTAAACAACTCTATATGTTGTAAAAAAATAAAGAGCGCGCAACGAAGTGCGACCGGATATAATCGTGGCTTTTCAAATCTGAACAGTGTGGAGAACCAATGCCCCAGTTGACGTCGCCGTCAAAAGCTCTTGTTACCTTGTTGAGCAAGGGCAAGCAGAGAAATGAAGTCTTTGACGCCATTCCAGGGGCTGAGCGTATTCTTGAGATTGGTTATGGTGATGGCTGTCTTCTCATGAGGCTGATGCATCAGAAGAATTGTTCGGAATGATATGGTATGGAGATAAACCCTTCCGAGGTCATCGGCCCGTATTTGGAAGAGAACTGGCAGATAGATCTTACGAAAGAGGAGTTGCCCGAAAAATACAAGGGTTTCTTTAACTGGGTCATTCTGCACGATGTTTTGGAGCATCTCTATAATCCATTGAAATTTTTGGGAATCATCAACCAATACGTTGCAAAGGGCGGTCGGGTTGTCATTGTCTGCCCGAATGCTCAGTACTGGGAAGTGCCCTATGCATTGCTGACAGGTAACTGGCCTCTTGGAAAGCATGGTTTCTGGAATGAGGACCATGTTCGCTGGTTTACCTTTAAGGAAGCACTGCATACTTGCCCTCTGGCTTCGTTGCTGTAAAAAAAATCAAACCCTAGCGTGCAGGAAGCACGCGTCAGCCTTGACTTTTTTGCGCGCCTTGCCAGCGAATAATTCTACAGCACTTCCTGAAGATTGAATTAATCAGCGTTTCCTTAAGACTCTCAACGAATTGGCGATGATGGTAGGATTTGGAGTGGAAACAGCGTTTTTGCAATATCCAGAACGGGTTCATGAACATAAAAACGAGTTTGAAAAAGTTCAGAAAGCTCTTGGTGGTTCCATGCTTGAATTGCCTCTTCTCGGGTTTCCCGCCGGACACATGGAGGACGGGTTGCCCTTTGTATCACCAACGGATGCTGGAGCCGAGTCGTTGAAACTCGTGCTGCCAAAGTCTGCCGGTGAAACCTTCCCTTACATCATGGCGATCAAGATAATGTTGGTTTGCGAGAAACGGGGAGAGCCGGAGTTGTTTGATTTGAAGCCCGGTCAAATGATGAAAAAGCGTCATTCTTTTTATGAAAAAATCGGGGTGGATGAATTGAAAAAGCGGCATCCTGGGAGTATCCAGATCCAAATAATCAGAGGTTAGGTTTTGCGGATCGGGTCGAATGCGATTTTTGCGCCTACAGTTTTACTGTGCTAGATGGATTTTCGTCATGATCGTCAAGAATATCATTTCATCCTTGTGGCTTGCACCAGCCTCTGATGCCAAAGAGCGGTTGTCTGCCATCCTGGATTCAGCTCCCAAGGGGACGGAAATCTTTTTTCGTGCCGACGATGTTGGTGTGCCCGGCGATAATTGTCGCAGGATGATCGAGATTTTTCGTGCGCACGGTGTGCCTCTTCATTTGGCTGTCACCCCTGCATGGCTGACGGAATCCAGGTGGGCAACGTTACAGGAATGGGGTGGGGGGGATGACTTTTTGTGCTGGCATCAGCATGGCTGGCGGCATGTCAATCACCAGAAGACGGGCAAGAAAGGCGAGTTCGGCACTGACCGGAGCAGGGTTGCCAAAAAAGCTGACCTTGCTCGGGGGCAAGAGAAGCTCCAATCGATCATGGGGGCCTCTTTTCAGCCTTTTTTTACCCCGCCGTGGAATCGGTTTGACTCCGAAACCGCTGAAGTTCTGTCTGAACTCGGATTCAAGGCGGTGTCGCGCTCGGACGGTGAGCAGAAGAAAGTCCCCTTGTCCGACACGCTCCCGGATATCTTCACTAATGTGGATTTGCATACCCGGGGCGAGGCTGATCCTGCCGATGGATGGAACGCGCTCATGGAAGACTTCGAAGTCGCGGTCCGAACCGGTCGTGTCGGAGTCATGCTTCATCATCAGCGCATGAATCAGGCTGCATTCGATTTTCTTGATGACTGCCTGTCCGTCATTGTTCGGAACAACGCAGTTCGACTGCTTCGTTTCGATCTATTATAATCTTTTGAAAAACAGGGAAAATGCCAACTTCAGACCCATTTATTCTTGTAATGGGTGGAGGTTGAGCATAGTGTATTGAGAATGTGTAAATTCAGCAGGTTAATCCCGAAGGAATCCGTATGAGCAAGCCCGGTCCTGCCATGGGGCGACCCGAAGGGCGTATCGACCGTCTCATCTCTTTGCCGTTTTCCAAATCGCTGGAGATCAGCTACAAGAGTTTGAAGGTCCGTTTTTTTCGATCCCTGATCACGGTATCCAGTCTGGTGCTGGCCGTGTCGTTTCTCAGTTTCGTTCTTGTGAATCTGGATATTGCGGCCGGATTGCTCAAGCACGGGGGGCGGGATGCGGCTCGCGCACTCATGCAGGCCGGGTATGATGTCAATCTGGCAGACGGCAGTGTGGCCATGTCGGCCAAGGAACGATGGATAGTGATCCTGTCTCTTCTGGTTTGCACTGTGGGCATTGTGAATGCCCAGCTCATGTCCGTCACTGAAAGGTTCTCCGAGATTGGTGTCATGAAATGCCTGGGTGCATTGGATTCCATGATTCTGCGGCTGTTTGTCATGGAGGCGGCCATGCAGGGGCTGGTTGGTGCGACCCTGGGGGCGATTCTCGGCTGTTTCTTTTCCCTTCTGGCGGGTGCTGCCCGATTTGGTCTGTCATCCTGGGGATACTTTCCCTGGTTGTCCGTGCTCTCTTCGGTGGGAATTTCCGTTTTGGCCGGGTGTCTCTTGAGCCTCATTGGAGTGTTCTATCCGGCAATGCTGGCGGCCCGCATGGAGCCCATCAACGCCATTCGGGCAGAGCACTAGTTTTTTCTGTGGTGGAAATTGTATTGATCCAAAGCCCGCAAGAGCATGATGAGAGAATGATCAGGAGAAGTGGCTGGTTTCTGCAAGGGGTTGGCTGCATCCAATTGATTCAGTTTCAAATGATGTTCGGAAGTCGCGAGGACATGATATGAGTGAAGAGAAACGCACCATTGTTCGTGTTGTTGGTGTGACCAAGAGTTTCAAGATGGGCAAGGTTGAGCTTCAGGCCCTCAAGGGCGTTGATCTCGAAGTCTATGCCGGGGAATATATCTCCATCATGGGGCCGTCCGGGTCGGGTAAATCCACCCTTTTCAACATGATAGGCGGTCTGGACAAGCCCACTGAGGGCAAGGTGTTCATTGATGAAGTGGATAT
>JAEINO010000058.1 GCA_016342345.1 Pseudodesulfovibrio sp.
TAGGGAAACGCTGATTAATTCAATCTTCAGGAAGTGCTGTAGAATTGTTCGCTGGCAAGGCGCGCAAAAAAGTCAAGACTGACGCGTGCTTCCTGCACGCTAGGGTTTGATTTTTTTACAGCAACGAAGCCAGCGGACAATTATGCAGTGCTTCCCTAGCTGTTGTAATACGCCATCCACAGCCCTTCCATGACCAGATCGGGCCTGAGTTCGTCGATGGAGTCGCCTACTTGGGCGATGGTCCGGGCCAGACCGCCGGTAGCGACCACAAAAGGGTTGTCCATCTGGGCGGAGAGTTTGTTAACAAGGCCGTCAATCATGGACGCAAAGCCGAAGACAAGACCTTGATTGAGGCACTCTTCAGTGGTTTTACCCCAGGAGAGGGTCTTGTTTGCAAGCGTAAGATCGACTTTGGGGAGTTTTGCCGTGCCAGCCGACAGGGCGGCTGTCGAGGAGAGTACGCCCGGGCAGATCAACCCCCCCTTGAAGGCGTTGCCCATGAGGCAGGCCAGGGTGGTGGCTGTCCCGAAGTCGATGACGATGATGTTTTCCGCGTCATAGGTCAGTCGGGCGGACAGGCAGCCCACAAGGATGTCCATGCCCACCTGTTCGGGGCGGGCATATTCGTTGTCCAGGTCGATTTTCAGATCGCGGCCCGCAAAGATTGCCTCGCATCCCAGAAAACGCCGGGTCATTCGCGTGATGAGTGGATCAAGAGGCGGTACCACCGATGAGATGACACATGCTTCTATATCGCTTGGGTCAACGCCTTCTCGGTTGAGGATGGCCTCGATCTTGAGGCCCCAGTCGTCAGCCGTATTGGCTGGACGGGTCGGTAGCGTATAACTTTCACCCAACCCCTCGTCATCAGCCAGACCGATTTTTGTGTTGGTGTTTCCTGCGTCAAACAGCAGAATCTTGCCCATGGTGTTCTCCTTGGCCGCACTTTGAGGCAGCTAGGGAAGCACTGCATAATTGCCCTCTGGCTTCGTTGCTGCAAAAAAAATCAAACCCTAGCGTGCAGGAAGCACGCGTCAGCCTTGACTTTTTTGCGCGCCTTGCCAGCGAACAATTCTACAGCACTTCCTGAAGATTGAATTAATCAGCGTTTCCTTAGGCTGAGACGGTGCAAGGATTCGTCCTTATCAAAATGAATTGTTCATGCAAGCAGCGTTTAATGATCTGGAAAAAGAGGGAGCAGGTGACAGAAATGGTCAGCAATGACATGGCATTAAGCCAATTCGCCATACCGGACAACCCGGCTTTTCATGCCCGGCGTAGGTTGGCTCAGGAAGTCTGGTTTTTCCTGTTTCGGATTGCGGTTGCCATCAATGGCCTCGCGCTTTTCATTATTCTTGGCTACATGGTCTGGTACGGTCTGCCCGCAATTTCCTGGGACTTTCTTACGGGTCAGCCCACTGAAGGCGGTATGGCTGGCGGTATTTTCCCCTGTATCGTCGGTACTTTTTATCTGAGCATCGGGTCCATGGCCCTGGCTCTGCCTTTGGGTGTGGGTGCTGCCATCTACCTGCACGAATACGCCGCGCCCGGTCCATTCATGCGCATCATCCGATTGTGCATCAGCAATCTGGCCGGTGTACCGTCCGTGGTTTTCGGTCTGTTCGGCATGGCTTTTTTTGTGGCTGCCCGTGATCTGGGTGGCCTGGGGATGGGCGTGTCCATCGCCGCAGGGTGCATGACCCTTGCCGTGCTGATCCTGCCGGTGATCATCGGGACCAGCGAGGAAGCCCTGCGCAGCGTGCCCGACACCTATCGCGAGGCATCTCTCGGATTGGGGGCCACCAAGTGGCAGACTATTCAGAAGGTGGTTCTCCCATCAGCACTGCCGGGCATCATGACCGGTTCCATTCTTTCGATTTCCCGTGCAGCAGGTGAAACCGCAGCCATCATGTTTACCGCCGCTGCCAGCTACAACCCGACGCTGCCGACTTCGATTTTTGACGAAGCCATGGCCCTGCCCTACCAGATATACTCGCTTTCGGTTTCCTCCACCGATCCCGAGGCAACCCTGCCTCTCCAGTACGGCACCTCGCTGGTCCTGGTTGCGTTGGTTCTGGGCATGAACCTGATCGCCATTGTCATCCGGTCAAGGCTCCGCAAAAAGCTCAGCAAGTAGATCGGCAGGCTGTTGATAAAGGCCCGATTGCGGCGTTGCTGCAAAAAGTTCAAATTCTAGCGTACAAGGAGTACGCGTCGATCTTGAACTTTTTTTGCGCCTTGCACTCGAACCTTTCTCAACAGCCTGCTAGGGAAGCACTGCATAATTGCCCTCTGGCGGCGTTGCTGCAAAAAAATCAAACCCTAGCGTGCAGGAAGCACGCGTCAGTCTTGACTTTTTTGCGCGCCTTGCCAGCGAACAATTCTACAGCACTTCCTGAAGATTGAATTAATCAGCGTTTCCTTAGGTTGGCAGCACTTTAGGGCCCGATTGCGGCGTTGCTGCAAAAAGTTCAAATTCTAGCGTACAAGGAGTACGCGTCGATCTTGAACTTTTTTTGCGCCTTGCACTCGAACCTTTCTCAACAGCCTGCTAGGGAAGCACTGCATAATTGCCCTCTGGCGGCGTTGCTGCAAAAAAATCAAACCCTAGCGTGCAGGAAGCACGCGTCAGTCTTGACTTTTTTGCGCGCCTTGCCAGCGAACAATTCTACAGCACTTCCTGAAGATTGAATTAATCAGCGTTTCCCTAGGTTGGCAGCACTTTAGGGTCCGATTGCGGCGTTGCTGCAAAAAAGTTCAAATTCTAGCGTACAAGGAGTACGCGTCGATCTTGAACTTTTTTTGCGCCTTGCATCGTTCTTAAGAATAAGGCCGCTCTGAGCAGAGCGGCCTTTTCCTTTGGTGAGTATTGTCTGTTAATCAAGAGCCTTTTTCGCGTCATCTGCGATGTTATCCGCAGCATCAGACGCGTCGTCCACTGCCTGGTCCATCTTTTTGCCGGCTTTTTCCATGGGGCCTTCCTCGCTGCAACCAAAGGTCGGGATCATGATGGCGAGAATGCAGGCAACCAGTATCACTTTTCTCCAAAGTTTCATTACGGCCTCCCTTTTCAAGTTTGTTTTCCCATATATATGCAGGAATCGGTCTCGTCAGTATTATATTACCTGTTTTCCAGTCGACAGGTCTGGCTGTAGAAGGCTGTGCCGTCGCCCATGTCCGTGTTCAGGGGTTTGGTGATCACGTTGGCGCAGTGGCCGAATTTCATCCATCCTCCCCGGCGCATGATGACCACGCGGGGGTGCAGATCCTTGATGGTTTCCATCTGTACCTGCATGGCTCCGATCTCGGTGACGAGATAGACATCTTCAGCCGGGCTGAGAAGAGCCCAGGCCGGATTCTGCTTGGATACCCAGATAACGGGGACACCACGCTGGTCGTCTTCGGGAATTTGTGAATGCAGGTGTTTTCCGCGCAGCAGAGTGAGCAATTGCAACGGGTAGTCCGGGTCCCGGATGGGTTCGGGCGAGAGTTCTTCGGGAAAGTGGTAGAGCCCGTCCTGGTGGCCGAATTCCATGTTTTTGAATGCGATTGAGGGATGTTTTGCCCTGACAAAACCGTTTTCGCGCAACTCTTCGAGTGACAGGTTCGTTATTTTAAGGCTGGCCTTGAGGCATTCTTCCGGTTCCGGGAATTCGATGGGAGAGGACAGACGCGAACCAAGGTCTCGCATGATGTCGAAATCGGCCCGGCATTGACCGCGCGGTTCCACGGCCTTGGCACAGAGGTTGACGTAGTTGTGGAGAAATGAGCCGAGCACGTCCTCTCGTTCGAACATGAGCGCGGGCGGCAGGATGATGTCAGCCGTGAGCGCGGTGTCGTTCATGAATCCGTCCACGCACACCACTAAGGGCTTGCGAAACCTTTCAGCCACGGTCAGGCAATCGGGTACCTGATTGACCACGTTGTGACCGTCCACCCAGATGAATTCCACTGGCGGATCTGCTTTTCTCAGTGCTGCGCCGAGGTCCTGAATGAGCAGTTCGCGGCGGGGGGGGCGGTTGCTTGGTTGTTGCCTTTGAGGAGGTGTTTCCATGAGCCAAAGTTCCGGCTTGATGAAATGTTGTAGTACGAGCCGCCGCCACTGATGCCGATGTTGCCCGAGACCAGTGCCAGGGCATTGATGAAGCGGACGCTTTGGCCTCCGAAAAGGTGCCGTTGCAATCCCCAACCGATGATAGTGGCAACGTTGCCGGTGTCCACATACCACTCATAGATGGTTTTCACATCTGTGGTGGAAACTTCGCAGGTTGAGCAGAGTTCGCTCAACGAGTGTTCGTTGATGATGCCCTGAAGTGCGGGCCAATTGGCGGTCCGGGTGAGCGTCCAGGGGTTGAGGTCGCCGGAATTCAGGTAGAGCTTGAGTACTGCGGCCGCCAAAAAACGGTCTGTGCCGGGTCGGATGATGATGTTTATATCCGAGAATTCCGGCGTACCGTCTCCACCTGGAGAAATGGTTAGCACTTCGGTGCCGTTCTTGCGTGCTTTATGGATAAGGGCGAGTTGGTGAATGGAACAGCGCGTCAGGTCGCGGCCCCAGTTGATGACGCGGTCGGCATTGAGAATATCCTGAGGATCGTTGTGATCGAGTTGGCCGAAATCTCGCATGCAGGCGGTGATGCCCGTGTTGTCGCATATCGCGCCATAGGTTGTGGAGGAACCGAGTGCCTCGAAGAACAGGGAACTCGCCATGCCCAAGATTCCCCGGTGGCCGTGACCATGTATGTGAAGCATGGTTTCGGGCTTAATTCTGGCATGGTCCAGCCTGGTCGCGATGGTCTCCAGTGCCGTATCCCAGGTCACGGGCACAAATTCGCCATCCTGTTTCATGAGTGGGGTGACGATTCTGTCCTTGGCATTAATGCGGTTGAAATACTGGCTGCCTTTCTTGCAGCAGAAACCGTTGGTGAACGGGTGTTTGGGATTGCCCTTGATGGATTTGCTTTCGCTGTCGACCACGAGCGAACAGGCGTCGCCGCAATCCATGGTGCAGGCTGTGATAGTCTTCATTTATTTCCTCCTTCAAAAGAGTGGAGGACTTTATCGTCAAGGTCAAATCCAAAATGCGGGAGCATCCCTTTAGCATGCCGATTATAATCAAAACTGGCAGGATGTGGCAGAAATTGTTTGGTTCCGGGAAAAACCGGTATGTTTCCTTTCAGGGAATCCGGGGTTGGGAGGGGTATCAATTTTGACAATCATGGCTGGATGGTCTAACAAATTTCGGTTCCCGCAGATAATAAGAAAATAAGGATATAGAACGCGACATGTCGAAGATTCAAAAGATCAAGGGTTTTGTGGACCTGTTTCCCGAAGAGGCCGCCAAATTCACATTCATGGAAGGTGCTGCCCGTGAGACCTTTTCGCGCTATGGATTCGGTGAATTGAGAACGCCGATTCTGGAAAAGACCGAGTTGTTCCAGAAGTCCATTGGCGAGGATACTGATGTGGTGGGCAAGGAAATGTTTACTTTCCCGGACCGCAAGGATCGCTCCTTGACCATGCGCCCGGAGGCCACTGCTGGCGTGGTTCGGGCCTTCATAGAGTCCAAGATCCACCAGCCGGGCAAGGTCAGCAAGTATTTCACCTTTGGCCCCATGTTTCGCTACGAGCGTCCGCAAAAGGGCCGTCAGCGTCAGTTTCATCAGATCAATGCCGAGATATTCGGTGCTCCCGAGGCCCAGGCCGATGCCGAGCTGATCCTCATGCTCAAGACATACCTGAACTCCCTCGGGCTGACCAAGCTGGTTGTTGAGCTTAATTCCCTTGGCTGCCATGAGTGTCGTCCCGTCTACAAGCAGGCATTGACGGAGTATTACAAGTCCAAGGACAAGGAAAATTTTTGCGAGGACTGTCGTCGTCGCATGGAGACCAATCCCCTGCGTGTTTTGGACTGCAAGGTCCCGGCCTGCAAAGAATTGGTGGCTGATGCTCCTGTCATTACCGATCACCTCTGCGCCGAGTGCGAGACGCATTTTGCTGATGTGAAGGTGATTTTGGATGGCGCGGGCCTTGAGTATGTCCTCAATCCTCGTCTGGTGCGTGGTCTGGATTATTATGTCCGTACCTGTTTTGAGGTAGCCAGCTACGATATCGGTTCCCAGACTGCTGTTGCAGGTGGTGGCCGGTATGACGGGTTGATACGGAATCTCGGCGGCGGAGACTGTGCCGCAACCGGTTTTGCCATTGGTATGGAGCGTCTGGCCCTGCTGCTTGATCAGTGCGAGGCTGAAGCCCCGGATTTTTATCTGGCGGTGGTGGATCAGAATGCGTCCAATCAGGCCATGCTGTTTGCCCAGCAACTTCGCGACAAGGGGTTCAAGGGTGATGTCAGTTTTGGCGGTGGTTCCATGAAGAGCCGCATGCGTGCTGCCAACAAGTCCGGCGCAAGGGTCTGCCTTATCATGGGCGGTGACGAACTGACGAACGGCACGATTACCGTGAAGGCCATGATTGGCGAAGAAGAACAGAAGACACTCCCGCAAGCCGAGTTTCTGGCGGGAATTGAATAAGCACTATATTGCGGTCCGGGCCAAAGTGTTCCGAACCGATACCACTGAGATGGAGAGAACATGTCTGAGCATCAGGAAGAAAGAGATTACGACGAATTTCGTGTCATTGAAGATCTGGCCGGTTGGCGCAGGACGCATCATAACAATGAATTGACTGCCGCCAATATGGACGAAACCGTCTGCCTTATGGGTTGGGTGCAGTTTCGGCGTGACCATGGCGGTCTGATCTTTCTTGATCTGCGCGATCGTGAAGGGCTGACTCAGGTCGTTTTCAATCCCGAGGACAATGCCGAGGTCCATGAGCGCGCCCATGCCATTCGCCCGGAATACGTCATTGCCATCAAGGGCAGGGTTCGTCCTCGTCCCGAGGGCATGGCCAACAAGAATATGGTTACAGGCGAAGTGGAAATTGAAGTTGACGAGTACAAGCTTCTCAACACCTCTGACACACCGCCGTTTCCTATCGAGGATCGCGTTGAGGTCGGTGAGAATCTGCGCCTCAAATATCGCTTTCTCGACCTGCGTCGTCCTAGTCTTGCAAAGAATTTCATCATTCGCAACAAGGCTGCCCAATCCGTGCGCCGGTATCTCGACAGTCTTGGCTTCCTTGAAGTCGAAACCCCGGTACTGACCAAGTCCACACCTGAAGGTGCGCGTGACTTCCTGGTGCCGAGCCGTGTCAATCCGGGCGAATTCTACGCCCTGCCGCAGTCTCCGCAGTTGTTCAAGCAGATGCTCATGGTTTCCGGCATGGACCGGTATTTCCAGATCGTCAAATGCTTCCGCGATGAAGATCTACGTGCGGATCGCCAGCCCGAATTCACTCAGATCGATATCGAAATGAGCTTTATTGACGAGGCCCTGATTCAGGATATGGCAGAGACCATGATCAAGACCCTGTTCAGGGAAACCATTGAAGTCGAGCTGCCTGCCGAGTTCCCCCGCATGACCTTTGGCGATGCCATGCGCGATTACGGTGTGGACAAGCCCGACCTTCGCTTTGACCTCAAGCTTACCGAGGTCACCGACATTTTTGCCGATTCCGGCTTCAAGGTGTTTGCCTCATCCGAAATGGTCAAGGTCATGCGTGTGCCCGACGGCGCAAGCCTTTCCCGCAAGGAGATCGACGAATACACCAAATTCGTCGAGATTTATGGCTCCAAGGGGCTGGCGTGGATCAAGATCAAGGAAGACGGCACCTGGCAGTCACCCATCGTCAAGTTCTTTTCCGAGGACGAGGTTGCCAAACTCGGCGAACGTACCGGAGTTCAGCCCGGCGATATCCTTTTCTTCCAGGCTGGTCCGGCTGTCATTGCCAATGCCGCACTGGGCAACCTGCGCTGCTCGTTGGCCGAACGTCTTGGTCTCATCGAGGAAGGCGTGTTCAAGCCTGTCTGGATCACTGATTTCCCACTTCTCGAATATGATGTCGAAGAGAAACGCTACGTGGCTCGTCATCATCCGTTTACCTCGGCCCAGCCAGAGCAGATGGCGACCCTGGCCTCTGATCCCGGCAATGCCCTTGCCCGTGCGTATGACATGGTCATCAACGGTCACGAGGTCGGCGGCGGTTCCATCCGCATTCACACCCCGGAGCAGCAGAAAATCATGTTTGCCGCTCTTGGCATTGATGAAGAAGAAGCTCGCGAGAAGTTCGGCTTCCTTATGGATGCCCTCAAGTTTGGTGCGCCGCCCCACGGAGGCATTGCCTTTGGACTGGATCGTCTGATCATGATCCTGACCGCCAGCAAATCCATCCGTGACGTCATAGCCTTTCCCAAGACACAGAAGGCCACCTGCCTCATGACCCAGGCACCAAGTGCTGTTCCCGGCAAGCAGCTTCGCGATCTCAGCATCCGGTTGCGCGAGAAGAAAAAAGAAGACTAGAAGGAATTGCGAGGAGGAAATCTCTTGAAAAAGGTTTCCTCCTTGTTTTTGTGCTCTTGAACTCATTTTGCCTTTCGCCCTGGCGTGGGGGGGGTGACAGACGCACTTTGAATTCTTATCATATATAAGATAGAGCTTGTTCAAAATGACGTGTCTGAATGAAAAGAATTCAGGCTATCGGAGAGTATGGAATGAAGTTGGAAATATGCACATGGCCTGAGGAAGTTTTGGCAAAGAAGGCAAAGCCGATCACAGAGGTCACGCCTGAGATCAAGGAACTTATCGAGAGCATGATCGAGACCATGTACGAGGGAGATGGGGTCGGGCTGGCCGCGCCGCAGGTGGGCGAATCCATTCGTCTGATCTGTGTGGATCAGACCGGTCCCAAGATGAAGGAAGACCTGCGCGTTCTCATCAACCCGCAAATAGTGGAATGCGATGGCGAAGTGGACTCCGAGGAAGGATGCCTGAGCTGCCCGGAATTTTCGGCCAAGGTCAAGCGCAAGCAGCGCGTGAAGGTCAAGGCTCTCAATGAGAAGGGTGAGGAAGTCTGCATCGAGAATGACGGTTTTCTTGCCATCATTCTTCAGCATGAGATCGACCATCTGGACGGAGTGACCATTGCAGATCGGGCAGGGCGGTTGAAGAAGGCCATGTACAGGAAAAGGGCGATAAAGTGGATGAGATAGTTTTGGAAGACATGTCGGAAACAGCCGGAGAGAACTCTGAGGACAGTGTATCGCTGAAGAAGCTGCGCACGGTTTTCATGGGGACGCCTGATTTTGCAGCCGAAGTGCTCAGAATTATCCTGGCCTTTGACGGAGCCGAGGTTGTGGGTGTCTATTCCCAGCCGGATCGTCCTTGCGGGCGAGGTCGACAGTGCAAGCCATCACCGGTCAAGATGGTGGCCCTGGAAAATGATATCGACGTGTATCAGCCGCTGAATTTCAAGGAGCAAGCCGCTATTGACGAATTGGCTGCGCTCAAGCCGGACGTACTTGTGGTGGCCGCCTACGGGTTGATCCTGCCTCAGACCGTGCTTGATATTCCTGTTATCCATCCGCTGAACGTACATGCCTCCCTGCTGCCTCAATGGCGCGGTGCGGCTCCGATTCAGCGGGCCATCGAAAACGGTGACGTGGTTACCGGAATCTCGATCATGAAGATGGAAGCCGGGCTGGATACCGGACCTGTCATGGTGCAGCGGGCACTTGGCATCGGTTACAATGATCATGCGGGAACCATCCATGACGAGTTGGCCAAGCTCGGAGGTATCTGCATCTGCGAGGCCATGGCCCGGGTGCAGACCGGAGCCTATGCGCTGGCACCCCAGGATGACACCCTTGCGACCTATGCGCGGAAGCTGGAAAAGCAGGAAGGCGAGATTGACTGGAATCGTCCGGCCAAGGCGATCCACAACCAGATTCGAGCCATGTATCCGTGGCCCGGAGCATTTTTCGAATGGGAAAACCCGGACGGCAAGACCATTCGCCTTAATGTCACGCCCGGCGAGGTCGGAGAGGACGAGACTCCGAAAATCGCCCCCGGCACAGTGCTTGGCGAAATGGACGGGAAGCTCGGCATTGCCACGGCTGACAAGATTTACCTGACCCCGGAAGTGAAGCCGCAGGGCAAGAAGGCCATGGACGCCACGGCATTCTCCTGCGGGTACATGAAGAATTGTAACTAGCCGGAATCTTTTTTGAACAAGACAAAAAAAATATTCAAGGCGCGCAAACGTCTCTTTGTGGGCCTTATCAGTGGCACCTGCTTTATGGTGTGCCTGTTTCTGGCCGCATTGTGGCTGGTACCATTCATAGGATTGGAAAATATACATCCTGGAGCCACATGGGTTCTGGGTGCGCTGGTGGTCGTGCTGATCGGGTTTGTCTGTGTCGCCTATTGGGGATTGTTCCTGAACATCATCACCAAGACGCCACTTCCCGGCGCACGGCGATTCAGGGGGCTGACGGTCAAGCTGTTCCTGCCGATAATGGTTCTGCTGGGCAAGGCTCTGGGCATTGAGAAAGAAAACATCATGCTTTCGTTCATCAGTGTCAACAACGACATGGTTCTGGCCGAGGCCGGACGATTCAAGCCCGAGGAAATCCTGCTGCTCATGCCGCATTGTCTGCAGAATTCCAAGTGCGACAGGCGTCTGACCTATGACATCAATAATTGCAAGCGGTGCGGGAAATGCCCGATTGCCGGATTGCTCGAATTGCATGACAAATACGGCGTCAACCTTGCCGTGGCCACGGGCGGCACCATTGCCCGTCGCATTGTTGTTCAGATGCGTCCCAAAATGATTATTGCCGTGGCCTGTTATCGCGATCTTTCCAGTGGCATTCAGGACACGTCTCCCCTGCCGGTTTTCGGCGTGCTCAATGAACGCCCCAATGGTCCGTGCCTTGATACTCTTGTGGCCCCTCATCTGCTTGAGGAGGCATTGCACCGTTTTCTCCTTCCCGAATATCTTGAAGGCAGGACATCGGGGACAGGGCAGACCATTTCAACGGCCCAGGCAACCAAGTTGTAGCAGGCTGTATCCCTTTTTTAATAAGTTATCACATATCGACACTTGCACAAATGGCGAGTGGCGCGTAATTAGGATTGCATGACAGAAAGACCACTAAAACCCCTTCCTCCGGCGAGGCAGGTGGCCCTTGAAGCACTTTTTCGCTGCCTGCATGACAAGCAGGATGTTCAGGCCGCCCTTGATGTTGCCCTTTCGTCCGGCCTAATTGATGGCCGTGATGTCGGTTTGGCTACAGAATTGACATACGGTTACCTGCGCCTCAAGGGGCGTATCGAGTATGTCCTGTCCCGGTTCCTGAAAGATCCCGGCAAGCTGACGCCAAAGATGCGGCTGGCCATGGGCGTGGCTGCATATGAAATCCTGTTCCTTGACAGGGTCCCGGCCTATGCATCCGTGGACTGGGCCGTGGAATTTTCCAAGTCCAAGCCCGGCGCACGGTTGTCCGGGTTGTTCAATGCCGTGCTCAGGCGAGTATCCGAGTTGGGTGAAAAGGCTCACGACCCGGATTATTATCGCAAGGATGCTTCCAAACCGGAGTTCATTACCCGTTGGTATTCCTGCCCACAATGGCTTGCCGATCTCTGGTGGCGAACCTATGGCGAGGAAACCGCTCTCAAGTATTTGGAGGCGCAGGTTTGTCCGCCTGCTCTTGGTTTCAATCTTTATGGGCATCCCGATGTTGATGAATTGTACGCCGAGATTTCGGGCTGGCCTGAGCTTGTCGACATTGACGGGCTGAGTTTTGCTCTGCCTGCCGGGACGGTTTTCGATGATGAGCCTGAGCCGCCAATGGCTCGCCAGTCTTTTGCAGCGAGGCAGGCAATCGAGGCCTTGTCGCCGGAAACGTGGCCTACTCCTGTCTGGGATGCCTGCGCAGGTCGTGGCGGCAAGACGCGCATTCTGCTCGAAAAGGGGATCGACGTATTCGCCTCGGACCCGCATAGGGGCCGTCTGGCCGCGCTCAATCGCGAGTTACCGGGAGTGGAAACTTTTGAGGCCAATGCGGCAACCGATGTTCCGCTCCGTCAGCCCGGAACAATTCTTCTTGATATGCCGTGTTCAGGACTCGGTGTCCTGTCGCGCAGGCCGGACACAAAATGGAAGCGGACGACCAGTGATCTGGCCGATCTGACCCGGCTTCAGGACGAGATTCTGGAAAACGCTGTTGCACAGGTCAAACCCGGAGGCAGGATTGTGGTCATCACCTGCACCTTGAATCCTGATGAAAATGAAGGGTTGATCAAGCGGTTTCTTGCAGCGCACCCCGAGGTGGCTTTGGAAAGGGAATGGACAACCCCGCCGGATTCTGAGCTGAATGAGTTCTTTTTCGGAGCCTTGTTAAGCGTGAAATAGTCGACCGGATGATTTTGTAAGCATTTTGAAGCCGCCCGTTAAAAGGGCGGCTTTTTTGTTGTGCAGAGGCAGTCGTTCTTTACAAATTGAAAAAGCGGCGGGCGTTGTCCCCGGTAATTTGCCAGATGTCAGTGATGGACCGGCCCTTGATTTCCCCGATTCGTTTGGCCGTGAAAGCCGTGAGAGCGGGATGGTTTCGCTTGCCGCGCCAGGGTTCGGGAGTGAGGAAAGGGCAGTCGGTTTCAATCAGGAGGCGGTCAAGGGGGATGCGGGCAACGGCTGCCTGGAGATCGTCTGTTTTTCGATAGGTGAGAGGGCCGGGGATGGAGATGTGCCAGCCATTGTCGAGGAGGGCTTCGGCAAATTCGAGGTCTGCTCCGAAACAGTGCCAGAGGACCGGGTAGTCCTTGAATCCCTGATCAAGCAGGACGGCCAGGGTTTCTGCGTTGGCATCACGGGAATGGATGACCACAGGCAGAGAAAGTTCTTGGGCAAGGGTGAGTTGCCGGATGAAGGCGTTTTTCTGGATATCGTGGTCCACACGTTCCCAGTAGTAGTCCAACCCGATTTCGCCCACGCCCTTGAGACGCGGGTCGGCTGTGAGGTGATCTCGCATGCGGGTGAGCGAATCATCGGTCAGTCGGTCGGCATTGTTGGGGTGCTCACCGAGCAGGAAGGAGATGTGCGGGTGGTCGTCAAAGAGTCCCTTGTTGCGTTCGTATGCGTCCGGGCCGAGAAAGACATTGACGATTTGGCTGATGCCGGATGCCGTGGCGCGGGCAATGAGCGCATCACGGTCTTCGTCAAAGTCGTCGAGATCAAGATGCGCGTGCGAATCAACGCCGACCATCGGCAATTCGAGAGATTCGGGCTCTGGGCGATTTTTCTTCTTGGCCATTGGGGTATGTTTACAGTTCATCCAACACGGCGAGAACAGAGTTTTTCTGTACGTCTGTGGAATATGCGTCTGCCGTGTCTTGCCCGGCCTTGAGTGCCGCGTCAAGGCCGGATTCTCCGCCATGGATCATGTTTACGGCGTCTTCAAGGCACAGGGCTCCATCGAGTGCATCTCCATCGGCACACCACAATCCGTTGCCGGACCAGGGCACTGTGCGGAGCGGCCACCATGGGGTGAAACGGGGGGCGGATTGTGTCTGGCGCATGTAGTCCCATCCGCCAAAGCCGGAAAAGCCGACCGGAAGGCAGCCGCAGGCCATGGCTTCCAATGGCGGCAAGGGGCAGCCTTCGGGAAAGCCGGTCATGAGAAAAATGTGGGAGGAGTGCAGGGCAGCGGCAACGCCATAGGCATCCAGGCCCTCGATGGCACGCCAGCGGACGGCATCGGTTCCGTTGCGGTGTCCGAAAATGGATTTGATTTGAGCGGCCACGGCCTTGTTCTTGCGTGGCATGTAGGCCACGGTGATCGGGCCGGATTTTCTGGTGTCCGGCGGAAAGAATATTTCGCGATCTATGCCCGGACGCAGGATCGGAGCATCCTTGCCCGTGGCTTTTTTTATGAAATAGGCAACCGGGTCGGACACGGCCAGAAATTTCACCGGGAGTTGATTCCAGTTTACACCTTCGGGCAGGGATGAGAACAGATATGCCCAGTTCTGAACGTAGCTTACGCATTGCGCCCCAGCCTCCAGACCGGGGGTCAGGGCATTGATCCACCCTTCTGGCACCAGCCAGAGATCCTTCGGGGTCAGGTGCATCTGGTCCCATTCGACAACAGGGGCGGAATCGGCCAGGCCCTCGGGTCGCCAACTCCCCTTGTCGCGGGCCACAAGAAAGGCTTCGCGTCCGGACTGGTGCAGGATATCGGCCATTTGCCGCAGAACCGTAATGCCTCCGGTGGGTTTGTTCACCGGCGGCAGGAATATGTATGTTTTCATGATGTTCCCATTGAAAACCACAATCAGGCGGATTTGGCAAGGCAACAGATGTTATGGATTGATAATGAATGCTCAAGTGAATATCCCGAGCGACTGAAAATCATTATAAGTTGCCTTATGCTCTTGACGGTTTTGCCTCTTTGACAGAGCATGCATATAAGCGGTGGAATTCCCTTTTCTCTTTGGAACTCGATTACAAGCGGTCAAGCGAATCTCCAGCAGCCCAAAGGAGTGTGATCGTGGAAACTTCACTGACTCAGGCATTTATCAAGAATTTTCTTGGCAACGCACCTGAATGGTACAAGATCGTCATCGTCCTTTTTCTTGTCATGAATCCTTTTATTCTGTGGGGATTCGGTCCCTTTGTGACAGGCTGGCTGCTCATTGCCGAGTTCATTTTCACTTTGGCCATGGCCCTGAAATGCTACCCGCTGCCGGCTGGTGGACTCCTTGCCATGGAGGCCGTGGCAATAGGCCTGACCTCGGCTGAATCGGTCTACCGCGAGGCCGAGCACAATTTCGAGGTTATCCTGCTGCTGATTTTCATGGTTGCCGGCATCTATTTCATGAAGGATATCCTGCAGTACACCTTTACCCGCATTCTCGTGCGAGTGAAATCCAAGATCATCATATCACTCATGTTCTGTTTTGCGGGCGCGTTTCTGTCCGCCTTTCTCGACGCCTTGACCGTCACTGCCGTGATCATTGCCGTGGCGTATGGGTTCTACAATGTCTATCACCGTTATGCTTCAGGTCGTGACCTCAAGTGTGAGCATGATCTGTGTTCCGATACATATGTGGAACGGCAGAATGATCGCAACGATCTTCTCCAGTTCCGCAGTTTTCTGCGCAATATCGTCATGCATGGAGCAGTGGGCACGGCACTTGGCGGAGTCTGCACCCTGGTGGGAGAGCCTCAAAATTTGCTCATTGGCTCGGAGATGGGCTGGCATTTCGCGGACTTCTTTATCATGGTCGCTCCCATCTCCATGCCTGTGTTTGTTACGGGAATGTGTACGTGCGTGCTGGTTGAAAAATTCAAGCTGTTTTCCTATGGCGCGGAACTTCCGGGAAACATTCGTTCGCATCTGCTGGAAACGGCCAGGGAAATGGAGCTTGCACGCGGCGTCAGGGGGTGGGCAAAGATCGTTGTTCAGGCGATCACCGGTATCTGGCTGATGGTGGCACTGGGTTTCCATCTGGGTGCGGTGGGCATTATCGGCCTGTCCGTCATCGTTATTCTGACGGCTTTTAACGGATTCATCGAAGAGCATCAGCTTGGCAAGGCCTTTGAGGAAGCCCTGCCGTTTACCGCGCTACTTGTGGTCTTTTTTGCCGTGGTTGCCGTCATTCATACCCAGCACCTTTTCATGCCGGTCATTGATTACGTTCTCAGTCTTGAGGGACAGGAACAGCTCGCTGCCTATTATACGGCGAACGGCGTTCTTTCCATGCTTTCGGACAATGTTTTTGTTGCAACGGTCTATGTTTCCGAAACCAAGCTTGCTGTCACCCAGACTTTGGGGCAGATACCGGGCATTGCCATGACCGGAGAACAACTCATGGCTGCCATGACCGATCCTGACGTCAGCCGAGCTACGGTCTTGAGCACATTGCCTCAGGTGGCCGCTGATCAGGCCTCTGCAATCATGACCCAGTTCGACAAGCTTGCAGTGGCCATCAACACTGGTACCAACATCCCCAGTGTGGCAACACCCAATGGTCAGGCTGCCTTTCTCTTCCTGCTGACTTCGGCAGTGGCCCCGGTTCTGCGTTTGTCCTATGGTCGTATGGTGTTGCTGGCTCTGCCTTATACCATTACGATGTCCATAGTCGGATTTATCGCAACCTGGTACATGAACGATATCCTGCGTTTTTTTGGAGGATAAAGAGCATCTGATTGAAAGGAATGGTCATGAGGATTACCGTGTGAAGTCAATGATGCGGTTGATTCATTGCGAGAAGCCACCATGTCACGGCCTTTGTCTTTACCGTTTGTTTCGGTCATTCTTTTCTTGTCTCGGGTATGACTTGAGCCTACCGTCTCCCACATGCAAATACTGACTCCCGGCATGCGCTTCATGCTTCTCGGCACGTTTCTCTTTTCTCTTGGTTCGCTGTTCATCAAGCTTTCTGGTGAACGAGTGCCGACCATGGAGATTCTTTTTGTGCGTGGCGTTATTGGCATCGGGTTTTGCTGGTTCATAGTTCGTCGGGCCGGGATAGGCGTGTTTGGTAAGCGGAAGATGCTCCTTTTCGTGCGCGGAACCGTTGGGTTCGTGGCCCTGTTTGCGGAGTTCTACGCCATTGTGCATCTGCCGTTGGCAGATGCGATTGTCATACTCTTCACGCATCCGGTCGTTGTTGCCCTTTTGGCGTGGCTGCTGCTTGGTGAACGCCTTGGGTTGCCCGGATTGCTGGCCATCGGAATCAGTTTGACCGGAGTGGCCGTGGTTTGCCGCCCGGGATTTCTGTTTGGAGGAGGTCCGTCCAATCTTGATCCGCTGGCTGTTGCCGTGGCTCTCGGCGGGATCGTGACCACGGCCATTGCCATTCTGATTGTCCGTACATTGGCCAAAACCGAGCACCCGGCTGTGGTCATGTTCTACCCACCGCTGATCATTGCGCTGGTCTGTCCTCTTTTTGCTGACGGATGGGTGGTTCCCACGATGTTCGAGTGGGCCATGATGTTGGGAGTGGCCCTGTCCATGAATGCAGGGCAGTATTACATGACGCGAGGGTACGCCATTGAATCGGCTGCCCGCATCAGTTCTGTCAGTTGTCTTGAAATTGTGTTCGCGGCCATATGGGGCGCATCATTTCTGGGAGAAATACCTGATGAATGGACCATCGTAGGAGCCTTTCTGATCGTCATCGGGACCCTGTCGTTGGGATATGCCGGCCGGGAGCCTCGTGATGCTGTTCGTGGCGCGGCAAGGAAGTGATTGAGCAGACGTTTACAGCTTGTCGAAAACGTGAAGCAGTTCGTCGTCTATCTCATCGGCTTCCTCGGCATTCAGGGTGACGAGACGGTGCAGAAAGGTGAAGCTGAGTTCATCCATTTCCCTGAAAACCATGGCTATTTCATCCTTGCTGTGACGAACGATATCTCCATCCACCACTATGCGAATGCCCGGCGAAAGCGGAAGATGCAGCTCGCAGTTGGTCCCGGCAAGACAGTCGTCGCAACCGGTCAGCAGTGCCCCCTTGAGACTCAGGTTCCTTGTTTCCACCGGAATGACCACGTCCCCCACGGTCACATAGGCCTCGAAACCGGCCTTTACGCGAGTTCTTCGCCTGTTTTCACGAGTCATTATTGCGCCTCCGTACCCAAGGCATAGCACAACTGGCGGGCACCTTCAAAGAGTGCGTCTGAAATTATCATCAGGGAAAAAAAGAAAAAGGCCGGAATAGGGGTATTCCGGCCTTTTTTAGGCAATCATTAATCCGGCTGGTTGTTGAAAAAATGCCGGGTTTTCGTCTGGTCTAGTCGTATTCGACTGCGCTGAAACGCATCAGGGAATCCCAGTTGTGGATGGCTTCCACGTAGCGAATGGTGCCGGTCTTGCCGCGCATGACGAGCGAGGAGGTTTCGGCTCCGTGACCGTGGTAGGTGACGCCCTTGAGGAATGTGCCGCCGGAAATTCCGGTGGCAGCGAAGAAGAGGTCTTCGCTCATGACCAGGTCCTTGACGGTCAGCACACGGCGTACGTCCATGCCATATTCGGACAATGCGTTCTTTTCGTCCTGCTTCTGCGGGTCGAGCTTTGCGAACATCTCGCCGCCCATGATGCGGATGGCAATGGCGGAAAGCACGCCTTCCGGTGTGCCGCCCGTGCCCATCATGACGTCGACTTCGCAACGCGGGTCAATGGCCATGAGTGAGCCGGTGATATCTCCATCCGTGTGCAGCTGAATGCGTGCTCCGGCTTCGCGGATTTCGCTGATGAGTTTTTTGTGGCGGGGTTTGTCCAGGACAAAGACCACCAGATCGTCCACGTCCTTGTCCAGAGCGCGGGCAATGAGTTTCAGATTGTGTCCGGTGGGAGCTTCGATGTCGACAACATCCCTGGCCGGTGAGGGTACAACAAGCTTCTGCATGTAGTAACTCGGGCCTGGATCGAACATGGCACCGGCTGGTGTCACACCCACAACCGAGATGGCGTTGGGGCGACCATTGGCAAGCAGGTTGGTTCCTTCCAGCGGGTCCACGGCTATATCGACCTTGGGACCGTGGCCCAGACCGAGTTTTTCGCCGTTGAAGAGCATGGGGGCGTCGTCTTTTTCGCCTTCGCCGATCATGACTTTCCCCTCAATCTCGAGGGTGTTGAAGCACAGGCGCATGGCATCGACGGCCGCTTGGTCTGAGGCTATTTTGTCGCCTTTGCCGAGCCAGCGGGCACATGCGAGAGCCGCAGCTTCAGTGACGCGGACGAGGTCCAGAGCGAGGTTTTTTTGTGGGGCTTCCATAATTGTTACTCCTAGTATTTCTCTCTGATCATCCGTGCAAAGTTTTCA
>JAEINO010000059.1 GCA_016342345.1 Pseudodesulfovibrio sp.
GTATTCGAGAAAATATCACCAACTGACTTGATTTAAATGGGTTTCCCGGTTAGTAATGTTGTTAACTGTTAAGAAGTCTTCGTCTGGTGGCAAGTCTCCTATGCGTCTGAAACGCTTGGGATTCGCTTGGGGCGGGGAGGAGAACGTCGATGGAGCCAAGGGATTCGGGTTGTATTTTTTGCAAGATCGTGGCCGGGGACATCCCCTGTGCCAAGGTTTTTGAATCGGAAACCTGTCTGGCCTTTTTGGACATCGCACCGGTGAATGAGGGTCATGTGCTTGTGCTTCCCAAGGGGCATTATGCGACGCTCATGGACATTCCCGGCGATCTGGGAGGCGACCTTGTTCAAACTTTGTCCCAGGTGGGCAGAGCTGTTATGGAAGTTACTGGAGCGGATGGCCTGAACCTCATGCAGAATAATTTTGAGGCAGCCGGACAGTTGGTGGATCATGCACATTTTCATCTCATTCCGAGGTTTTCGGACGATGGGCTGACCTTGTGGGCTCAGGCGGCGTATGATGATCAGGACAAGATGAACAGGCTCGCGGCAGAAATCGCGGGTTTATTGAAATAAGCTTTGGAAACCTTTTTTGGAGGCGATCAATGAGCACCCTCACTAAAGCCGGCATCGTAGATTACATCTATGAGCGCACCGACAGAAATCGCGCTGAAATCAAGGACCTGGTTGAATCCATCCTTGAGGTAATGAAAACTTCGGTAAAGAAGGACCATGCCCTTCTGGTCAGCGGCTTCGGCAAGTTTGAAGCCTATGACAAGCGGGCGCGCAAGGGGCGTAATCCCCAGACAACCCAGACTATTACCCTGCCTCCGCGCAAGGTGGTCGTGTTCAGGCTGTCCCGCAAGTTCCGCGCCGAGCTCAATCCGGCCTAAAGGACTGTTGCGAGAGGCCCGATTGTCGGGATGCCGTGAATCAGTCAGATCGAAACGTACAGGATGTGCGTTTCGGCTCTGAGCATTCTGCGTCCTGTTCTCGACTTCTCATGACCAGTTTCGGGAAGTTATTCTTTCGGAGAGATGCTATGCACGAATCCCTTGGGGTAGTGTGTTTGCAGCTTTGAAAGGGCTTCCCTTGCCGATGACTCGTCCGGGAACGGGCCTGTCTGCACGCGAAACAACCCATCATCGGTTCTGGACAATCTGGAGCCCTTGTATCCCTCCGAAAGGAGATATGCGAGGGCTCTGTTCGCGTTCTCAAGATCCGAGAAGGCGCCTACTTGTATGGAGTATGCGTTGGACTGGGGGGCGGTTGCCGATTCGGTTATCGAGGTGGCGGTAGCGGCTTTTCCGGTTGTTGTTTTCGTTTCCGTGGCTGTTGCAGCAGGTCTACCCGTTTCTTTTGGGGTTGTGGCGTCCACTGTTTTAGCGGTTGCTGGTTCATCAGCCAAGTCGCTTTCCATGATTTTGTCCTCAGGGATACCAGCTTCCTTCGGAGCATCCACCACATATGTTTCTTCTATGATTTCTTGTGTTGCCTTTACTGCTTCCGGTTTTGGTGTAGCGGCAGGTGTTGCCACTCTGGCAGGTTTGTGGGCTGGTGGTGAAGAAACAACGTGCTTTCGTCCACAGCCACTTGTCAACAGAACCAGCATGGTCGTCATCATGGTGAAAAACAGATAGGTCGTCATCTTTTTGATCATATCTCAAGCCCCTTTGCGTTCTCTTTCGTGTTGCATACGCGGTAGCATGCACCACCCCGAAAGGTCTAGATTTAATCTAAACTATCCGAGAGCGTGAAGTCTGGCAATGGTTGATTGGCGTGGATGATGCGTGGTCAGGACGTTGTCTTGTATCGACTGAGTGCAAGGGCGAGGGCTGTGGAGACCTTGATTAACTCGCTGTTTCCCTTGCGGATGGTGCCTGCCATGCGTTTGGCAAGGACCATGAGCAGGCGGCTGCCCAGTGCTGGTTCCCGTTCTGCCAGTTCAAAGAACCGGCTTCGGTCAGTGACAAGAAAGTCGGATGGTTCGATAACATGAATGGTTGCCGAACGAGTGTCCCGGTCAATGAGTGCTATCTCTCCGAAGATCGGGTAGTCCTTTTCATCCAGAGTGGCCAACACCTTGCGAGAGTTGCCCACTTCCATGATGGGCAGATTCATGCCTTCGATGAGCATTGATTTTGTAATGCGGACGCGGCCATGGATCAGGATGAACATTTCTTCACCCACGTCGCCCTCAGTAATCAGGTTCTTTCCTGCTTCCGTGGATCGGATATCAAAGATCGATTTGACCTTGTCCAGCATGGTGGGGGGCAAATCCTGGAATAGGGAGATGGATTCCCAACTGACGTCAAAGGTTTTCATCGTGCTTCTCCCGGATTGAGAAAGAGTACGGCATCGTAGTTGTTCAGGCTTTCACTGTCGGGCGGATTGGTGAGTACTCGTGGCCCGGAATCGCCGATTTTTGTTTCCTGCCCGGAGGATTCAAACAATTCCAGGATAAACTGGTCCAGTGCAGAGCCTTGATCCAGAACATCCTCAAGGGAAATCTGCTTGCTGATCTGGCAGAGTGCCAGCGGCAAGCGGCCGTTTTTTCTGAACCGGGTCATCAGTTGCCCCCAATTGAGGGCCTTTTCCTCGTTTTCCAAGGGCTTGAATTCCATGTGGTTGGTTCCGCGCATGCCCAGAATTTCCTGAAGGAAGGTCCAGGTGGACGGATTGGAACCAATGAGGCCGAGCACCAGGCTGGTGAGTTGACCGCTTACCAGGATTTCGTTGACCCCGGCTCGCAGGAGATGCTTGCGATTTTCCGGCAGGGCCACTTCGCCGTACAGCGGCACTTGTGCTGCAAGTTCTCGGATTGCAAGAGCTGAATAGAGCGTTTCCTGATCTGCATCCTTGGGCGACTGCCCTGCCTGCTGGGAGAGCAGATATACGACTTTGGCGCGGTCGAGGCGTGCCTTTTGCAACACGCCTTCCTGAGTGATGGAGCCCCAGACGAAATGGAGTCGTTCTCCCATATCGATCTGGAATCCGAGAGATTCCCGCCTGTCAGGGGGGAGGGCATTTACCAGGACAAGCTCGGACCCTCCGCTGGTTTTGCCTGAGCCGAGAACCCCGTTGTCGCGCAGAGCTTCTATCAGTTCATGACCGAAATCGTTCCAGCCGACAATGACCACATGATTTGTCTGGCTCACCTTGAGTAACCCCTTGCGCTTTCTGGCTTTGCGCTCAACGAGCATGGAAGCCATGTTACCTGTCAATGTAGAAACCAGCCCGATGCCGCAGATCATCACGACTCCGCCCATGATCCGGCCACCGATGGTGGATGGGACCATGTCGCCATAGCCCACGGTGGTCAGGGTAACCACTGTCCACCACAATGCTCCGAAAATATCTGTAACGTTGCCTTGGGGATAGTGCTCAAAAAACCAGTAGCCCATCGTCCCGAAAATCAGCATGCATAGGATCAGCAGGCTGAGTTTTCCAAAGGGGCTCCGGCACCATCCGAAGGCTGTATCCCGCATGGTTGACAGGTATTCCAAATTATCCACCTTTTTCTATTCCATACAGTATGAATAAAGATTCTGCAGGAGTCAATTGCGGGTGGCTGGACTGTCCCTCATGCATGGGATATTGTTTCAGGATGCAATTTGGACGATACGAAATACAAGGCCTTCTGGGCCGTGGTGGCATGGGTGCTGTGTATAAGGCGGCCATGCCTGTGACTAGACGCATCGTGGCTCTCAAGGTTTTAAAACCATCCGAAATGCTTGAAGATATTCTTGGCATGGATGTGCTGGTTGAGATGTTTTTCAAGGAAGCCGAGACCATGGCGAGCATCAGCCATAAGAATATTGCCGCGGTTCTTGACGTGGATGGTGGCATGAAGGATGTTCCGCCTCATTTTTCCATGGAGTATTTTTGTGGCAATCTGGGTGTGCTCATGGGTGAGACCTTTACGGTGGAAAAGCCTTCCCGCAGGCTGGGGGTCGAAACCTCCCTGCACATCGCACGGGAGATGCTGGCCGGATTGGATCGGCTGCATTACGAGGGAATCATACATCGTGATGTGAAGCCGTTCAACGTCATGCTCGCCGAGGATGAAGGCGGACCGGGGCTGGTCAAGCTCATTGATTTCGGTTTGAGCAAATTGCGGGGCGAACGGACCAGGGGACCCAAGTCCATGATAATCGGCTCGCCGTATTATTCCGCCCCGGAGCAGGAAGCTGATGCTGAATCTGCCGATGCCAGATCCGATATCTATTCCGTGGGCGTGACCCTCTATCGCATGCTTACAGGTCAATTGCCTGATGAGACAAGAGGTGGTCTTGGTCCGCTGTGTGACATTCACGGCGACCTTGATTGTCAGTGGGATGTTTTTTTCAGCCGGGCCTTGGCACCTGATCCTGCTGACCGGTATGCGGATGCCATGGACATGACGGATGCCCTTGATGTGCTTGAACGAGTCTGGTTGGAACAGAAGGAAGCCACCTGCCATGCTCCTGATCTGCTTCTGGAACCGGAGCGGCATGACAAGGGATGGTCTCCGCGTCCTGTGCCGGTCAAGAAAAGCCTGAAGATGGCCCGCAAGGATTTTAGTCTCGACGAGTTGTGGCGGCCCAACGAATATGGTCCCGGTGATTTTTTCGACAAGCTCGACGGGACCGTAGTGGATCGTGCCACCGGTCTGGTCTGGGAAAAGCATGGCTCCCGGTATCCTCTTACATGGGAACGTTCTCATTCCCATGTCGAACGATTGAACAGAAATAACTTTGGCGGGTCTTCCACATGGCGGTTGCCTACTGTTGATGAACTTGTAACGCTTTTCACTGGCCGGAACGACCCTGGCGAGTTGTGTCTGGAGACTGTCTTTGATTCACGCAAGGCCAGGCTTTGGAGCTGTGACACCAAGGCCTTTTCAGCTGCATGGTACGCCGACGCCGAACTTGGCTTCGTCTGGTGGCAGGATCGGACCTGTCGATTCTTTACCCGGGCCGTTTCAAGCGTGGAGTGATTGGTCGGATTTTCTACTGTCTCACAACAGTAAAAGCCCTCGTGCAGAAAACTGCGCGAGGGCTTTTGATGAGTATAGTGCCTGGGGTGGGACGGTTTATTGGACGTAAACCTTGAGTCTCTGCCCGGCGTAAATCATGCCCTTTGAGTTCAGGGCATTCCATTTGCGCAAGTCGGATATCTTGACGCCGAACCTTTGGGAGATGATGGACAGGTTGTCACCTCTGCGGACCTTGTAGCGGACGAGTTGGGTCTTGACCTTTTCAGCGTCCCTGACAGCCTGCTTGGTGGCAGCCCCGGAATTGTTGGGAATGTAAAGTCTCTGCCCTGTCTTGAGTCTGCTGGATCGTAATCCGTTGGATCGTTTGATGGTGTTGACCGTGGTTCCGAATTTTTGTGAAATGGACCACAGGGTGTCGCCGGAGCGGATTACGTAGTTGCCACGCTGTGCAGCAATGGCCCGAGTCTTGGATGACGATGATGACGTCGAGCGGGAAGCAGCCACTGACCGGCCCGTAGTGTTGCCAGGGACCATGACATACTGACCGGGACGCAAGGTGTTGGACCGGGTGTTGTTGACATTTTTCAGTATCTGGATGGGCACATGGTACCGGCGGGAGATGCGCCACCAGGAATCGCCGCTACGGACACGGTGTCGGGTGTAGCCCGCGTAGGGCTGTGATCCTGGTTTACTCAGGTAGGCCATCATTTTTTTGGATTGGGCCAAAGGCAGGTAGGCCGTGGCTTCCATGTGAGGCGGGCTGACCTGACGACGGAAGGCTGCGTTGTGCTTGTGGAATTCATTCCATGTCATGCCACCAGCGCGGGCCAGGGCCAGCAGATCGGTGCCTCCGGGAATCTTGACGGGTACGACTTCCTCTGCCATGTCCCAGGAGACCGGTTTGAATCCGAGCGTGTCCAGATTTTGGAATATCTTTGAAATAGCAATGAACTTGGGAACATAGTGCTTTGTTTCGGTTCTGAGCCGTACGCGATATGAGAGCTTGCCGTTCTTTTTTGTGAGTTCAAAGAAATCGTCGGACCCGGACTGTTTCAGGGCTCGTGAAATTTTCCCCTCACCAGCATTATAGGCGGCCAGTGCCAGATACCAGTCACCAAAGCGTTCGTAGAGATCTTTCAGATGACGGGCTGCTGCGTCCGTGGATTTGTATGGATCGCGTCTTTCGTCGATCCACCAGTCGGATTTGAGCCCGTACATGCGGCCAGTTCCTTTCATGAATTGCCACAGACCTCCGGCCCCGGCCCAGGAGTAGGCGCGGATATTGTAGCCGGACTCGGTGAACGGGAGCAGTACGAGATCCTGAGGTAGCCCATACTGGGTGAAGACGCGGCGTACATACGGCAGGTAGGGCTGCGAACGTTCCAGCCATCGGACCATTGTCTTGCGGGCTTTATGATTGAAATAGGCGAAGTATTTTTCAACTTCTTTGGTTTTGTGGGGTTCGAGGTCGAAAAGGAGACCGAAGCGGGCGTTGAAAACCACCTGCTCGGTTTCAGTTAAGTCTTCGTTTGTTGCAGAGTCTGCTTCGACTTCCGGCTCCAATGCTTCGGCATCGGCAGGGATTTCGCTTGGTTCGCCATTATTTATGGTGGCATCGGTCGGTTTGTTGGCCAGACAACCAGAAAGCAGTCCCATGGTGATGAGAATTGTTGCGGTCAGTTGTAAATACTTAAATACTTTCAAATTTTCCTCCGGCTTTCCTCGTCCCATCGTTTACAATAAAGGGCACAGGGAAGTCTAGAAAATGTCTTGATTACATGTGGCTTGTGATTAAGTGCTATCGTACCTTGCCTCGGATTGCAATAGCAGCGTAAAAGGACTACTTGACCGCCATGCGGCGCGCAACCATGTGCAAATAATTGCCGTACGTTTTATGAGGAAAATCAATGCAAGATAGTGGCCGCGACAAAAAAGACTCTAAAATATACGTAGTTGGCAACAAGCCAGTGAAAGAATTGCTTCTTGACGATCCGCGAAAAGTGGATTTTGTAGCCTTTCGCAAGGGGCGTCCTGACAAGGGAATCGCTGAGATTCTGGAATTGTGCCGAAAACAAAAAGTGCCGTTCAAGTCCGTGGACAGCAAGGAATTGGACTATATGTACAGGGGCAACCATCAGGGCATTGCTGCCCGGTGTGCTGCCTTGTCCTATACTCCGCTTGAGACACTCCTTGAAGAAGCCGTGGACGCGCCCCTGCCACTGATTATCGCGTTGGATCAGGTGCAGGACACCGGTAATGTAGGCGTGCTGGCCAGAACCCTCTACTGTCTTGGTGGGGCCGGGATGATAGTGTGCCAGCATCATGGTGCCTATATAGGGGCTGGAGCCATGCGTTCCAGTGCCGGGGCTCTCAACAAGCTGCCGGTGGCCAAGGCGGGCAACCTTGCCAACGCCATGAAGGATTGTATCAACTATGATTACAACCTGTATTGCGCCCGATCCTGTTCCGGGTCTGAAAATATTTACACTGCGGATCTGAAGTTGCCTGCCGTGCTCATTCTGGGCAACGAGGAAAAAGGTATCAGGCCCGGGGTTTCCAAATTCTGTCACGGCAGCCTGGAAATTCCGTTTCTACGGGAATTCGATTCCCTGAACGTGGCCCAGGCCGGGGCCATCATGGTATCGGAATTTGCCAAACGGATAGTTTAGCAGGTTGTCGACATAAGTTCGGCAGCGTTACTGTTGCAAAGAAATATCAAGGCCGATGCGTTTATTCTGTACGCATCGGCCTTGATTTTTGTGTGTCTGGAACCGAGTGGTCGGGGCGACTACATGCTTTCGGCTATTCGGCACAGGTTTTGACGGTGCGAATGGTATCATAGGAATATTTGCCTTCCAGTGCCTCGTATACCGGTGTCAGGGAGACAATTCCCTTTTGCCGGAATGCGGCGCAGGTTTCCATGATCAGGCGGATGTCTTCTTCGGGAATGTTCACCAGTTTGCGGTAGTCGAGCTTGCCGAGACTTGCGGCCTGAGTCAGGTGTTTCCAGATGGTGGGGGCTTTGAGTCCCCGTTTTTCCGAGACCGCGTCCACATCATCAAGTTCAAGGAACAGGGCGAGGGTTTCCTCGGCCGTGGATGAGAATTCCTTGGCCTTTTCCTGTTTCCTTTCTCGTTTTTCGGCTCGTTCCGTAGGTATTCCCGGGAGATTGTCAGGTCGTCCGTGTTCGGCTTCATGGATTTGGAGACCCTCAAGGAAGGCAGCCCCGAAGCGGTCGAGCTTGACCTCGCCCACGCCTGTCATGAGTCCAATGGATTCAATGTCGCTGGGGCGGTACCGCACGAATTCCAGCAGCGTCTTGTCCGGGAAAATGGCGTAAGGTGGTACGGATTGCTCTTCGGATATTTTCAGACGCAGGGCGCGCAGGGATTCAAATAGAGTCTGGGATTCCCAGTTGGAGAGCACATCGTCCGAGGTGACGGGCATGCGTTTTTTCCCTTTTGAGCGACGGGGAATGATCGGGTCGGTGCGCAACCGGACTTTCTTTTCACCCTTGAGAACCGGCCAGGATCGCTGGTTCAGGGAAAGTGCGCCGTGTCGTTCCATGTCTACGGATATCAATCCTGCCGTGGTCAGTTGACGATAGACCGATTTCCATTGTTCCTGGGTCATTTCGGGACCTATGCCGTAGGTGGATACCTGATCATGTCCGAAAGCCCGGATGCGTTCGGTGTTTTTGCCCATGAGCACATCACTCAGATACGTGGCTCCGAATCGTTGATCGGTGCGAAAAATGTTTGAAAGAGCTTTTTGTGCGGCTTCGGTTCCGTCCCATGTTTCCACCGGATTCAGGCAGTTGTCGCAGTTGCCGCATGGCTCGATGTGTTCGCCGAAATAGCCCAGCACGGACTGTCGGCGGCATCCGGCGGTTTCGAGAAAGGCGAAGAGTGCGCCGAGTTTGTGGTGTTCCACGCGTTTGCGCGTTTCGTCGGCCTCGCCAGAATCGATCATGGATCGCAATATGGCGATGTCCTGCAATCCGAAGCACATCCAGGCCGAAGCCGGAAGACCGTCACGTCCGCCACGTCCGGTCTCCTGATGATAGGCTTCCAGACTCTTGGGTGGTTCCAGGTGACAGACGAATCGGACGTTGGGCTTGTCCACTCCCATGCCGAAAGCGACTGTGGCCACCATTATCACGCCTTCTTCTCGCATGAAGCGTTCCTGATTGCGGTATCGTTCTTCCTTGCCCAACCCTGCGTGGTAGGGCAGGGCCGAGATGCCGTTCTTTTTCAGGAATGCGGCGGTTTTTTCCACCTTTTTGCGACTGAGTCGATAGACGATGCCTGCATCGCCGGGGTGATTGTCCTGAATGAAGCGGAGCAGCATCTGTTGCGGCTGATTCTTGGGCAACACGGTGTAGCGGATGTTGGGCCGGTCAAATCCTGTGGCAAAGACCTGCGCCTGTTCAAGTTGCAGGTTCTTGATGATATCCCGCTGGGTCGGCTCGTCTGCCGTTGCAGTCAGGGCCAGCCTGGGTATGTTCGGGAACCGTTCCCTGATGACGGAAAGTTGCATGTACTCTGGTCTGAAATCATGCCCCCACTGGGAAACGCAATGGGCCTCGTCAATGGCAAAAAGGCAGGGATTGCACCGGGCGAGCATGTCAAGGAATCCCGGTTTGCACAGCCGTTCCGGAGCCACGTACAGAATGTCGAGTTGACCGGTTTCCAGCCGCTGTTCCACGTCCCATGCCGTGTGCGGGTCGAGTGACGAGTTGAGACATGCGGCGCGAACACCCATCTGGGTCAGTCCCTGCACCTGGTCCTGCATCAGCGCGATGAGCGGCGAGACGCAGATTCCCACGCCGTTCAGAAGAATGGACGGGATCTGATAGCACAGCGATTTGCCGCCGCCTGTGGGCATCAGCACCAGCGAGTCACCGCCAGCCATGGTGTTATCTATGATCTGTTCCTGAAGGCCTATGAAATCGTCAAAGCCGAAGACGGAGCGGAGGGTATTGCGAGGGTTGGACATGGGGCCAGAGGGTAGGGCAAAGCGCGAGGGTTAGCAATGGAGTGCCTTCTGTTTTTGTTTTATTCTTGACCTTGTGTTTGAAATCAGAGAAACATACCATACCGTATGGTATGAAAATCAAGAGGTGAAACAGTGTCTGAATCGAAGAACAAGACAGAGGCCGGGAAAGCCGGTCGTCGTGTGGCCCCCGATTTGTTGGATGCGGGGCTTGATCTGTTGGCCGAACACGGCATCGAGCACTTGACCATCGATGCGCTGTGCAAGCATTTGTGCGTGACCAAAGGCTCGTTTTATCATCATTTCAAGAACCGCGAAGAGTATCTGGAGCGTATGCTTGAGCATTGGGTGCAGGAATGGATTCTTGGTCGTTTTTGTCGGAATGACAAGGGGATGACGGCAGTCCAGCGGTTTCAGGCCGTTGTGGCAGAAGCCGACACCGTTTCCTGCAAACTGGAAACCAACATCCGCACCTGGGCTCAACGCGATCCTATGGCTCAACGCTACCTGGAGCGGGTGGACGGCATAGGCATGGACTATATGTGCGACATATTCGAGGAGTTGACCGGCGACAGGGAGCGGGCAGTGCTGTTGTCACGCATCGACTATGCCTTGTTCGTGGGGACACGCATGATCGCTCCGCCCATCAAGGGTGACGAACGCCGTGCGATTCTTCGCTTGGTAGGAAAGGAACTCTACGGAATGGATTTCAACAAGTCGGCCTGAAGGAGTCTTTCATGCAATCAAATATCCCATGGGACGAAGTCTCAGCCTTGTTTAACAAGGCTCAATCCTTTTCAATAGCAACAGTGGACCCGGACGGGGCACCCCGTGTGTCGCCGATCGGATCGGTTCTTCTGACCGGGGAAGGGAAAGGGTATTATTTTGAGAAATTCCCGCAAAGGCTGCGCCGGAATCTGGATCGTGATCCACGCATGAGCATCATGGTCGTGAATCCGGGGTTGGCTTTTTGGGTGGCGAGCCTGTGGCGGGGACGTTTCAAGACCCAACCAGCCGTGCGACTGGCGTGTGAGGCAGGTGCGCGTAGAAAGGGGACGCAAGAGGAATGTGATGCATGGCTGTCCAAGGTCCGTCTGTTTCGTTATTTCAAGGGGCATGATTTGTTGTGGAAGGACATGAGCTTTTTGCGAGAGTTCAGCGTGATCCGCGTGGAACCCGTGGAACTGGGGGAGATGAACCCATGACTGATGCCATGAAGAGCGTGCGTTCCGTAGCCGCCATGACCGAATTGATGCACGGTGCCGATTATGTGGACGTAAAGACTTTTACGGGCAAACGGACTTTGCACGAGTATGTGTTGCGTCTTGTCACCTGTGAACCGGCCTGGCTGCGTGGATTGTACCGTATCAGGAGCGGTGTGGCCAAACTGTTTGGGCTCACACACGATGAAGAGGCCTTTGCGCGGTCCAAGGATCAGGGTATCGACATGACGCCCGGAGGCATGGTGAGTGCTTTCACGTCTACGGCATCAAAACCCGATCATTACTGGATAGGCGAGGTCCGAGATAAACATCTGGACTGTTTCATCGCGGTTGTTACGGAGCCGGATGAAAACGGCAAAACCCGGTTTCACACGGTTACCGTGGTCCATTATCGCCATTGGATAGGCCCTGTCTATTTCAATCTGATCAGGCCTTTTCATCATGTAGTAGTGCATTACATGGGTAAATACGCGGCTGCAGATTAGGGAAGCACTGCATAATTGTCCTCTGGCTTCGTTGCTGCAAAAAAAATCAAATCCTAGCGTGCAGGAAGCACGCGTCAGCCTTGATTTTTTTGCGCGCCTTGCCAGCGAACAATTCTACAGCACTTCCTTAAGATTGAATTAATCAGCGTTTTCTTAGGAAATTCATTTCATGAAAAAAGTTCACCCGGCCTGGATATTAGTCCAGGCCGGGTGAAGTGGTTTATTGGTCCGGGTGTTTTTTTCTAGAATCTTTCGAATTCGTTTTCGTCTTCGGCTGTGCCTTTCCTGTCAATGGCAAGCGGTGCAGCGGGAGCAACCTTCACGGTTTTTTTGCTGGTGCCGGAAGGCATGAGATGCATGTCTTCTTCGAGTTGGAAGAAGGCAACTGCATTTCTCAGGAGTTCGCTCTGACCGGCCAGTTCTTCACTGGTGGAGGCCATTTCCTCTGATGCGGATGCATTGGCCTGAATGACGGAATCAAGCTGTTGGATGGCCTGGTTTATCTGTTCTGCACCACTGTCCTGCTCGCTGCTGGTGGCAGAGATTTCATCCACCAGTTCGGCGGTGCGTTTGATGTCCGGGATGATACTGCTCAGCATCTCGCCTGCTTTTTCGGCAACGTCCACGCTGGAGGCGGACAGGCTGCTGATTTCGGCGGCAGCATTACCACTGTGTTCAGCCAGCTTGCGGACTTCGGCGGCGACAACGGCAAAGCCCTTGCCATGTTCACCGGCTCGCGCAGCTTCAATGGCGGCATTGAGTGCCAGCAGGTTGGTTTGCCGTGCAATGTCCTCAATGACGTTGATCTTGTCCGCGATGTCCTTCATGGCACTGACTGTTTCGTTGACAGCCTTTCCGCCTTCTTCCGCATCTGTGGCAGCCTTTACCGCGATCTTTTGGGTCTGGTTGGCATTTTCCGCATTGCGGCGGACGCTTGCGCTCATTTCTTCCATGCTGGAGGAGATTTCTTCAATGTTGGCAGCTTGGGTGTTGGCTCCCTGGGAAACTCCCTGCGCTGCTCCGGAAAGCTCTTCGCTTCCGGCCGCCATTTCCTCCGTGGCTCCGCTGATCGAACTGACGGTTTCCGTGAGTTTTGACGTCATTTCATCAAGAGCCCGAGCCATGTCGCCGATTTCATCCGCCTTGGCCAGATCTTTGCTCGACAGGGATATTCGCAGATCTCCCTGTGCTATTTTCTTGAAGATTTCCACAAAGATGCCGAAGGTGTTTGAAATCTTGCCCACGATGAACAGGATGACAAGTCCGGCGGCAAGTATGGTGAGAATCCCGCCGATTATTGACGAGTTGCGAACCACAATCAGGGGTTCCATCAGTTCCCCGAGAGGGGCGGAGACACCGATGATCCAGTCAGCCACTTTTGCTTCACCGAAAGCCATGACCTTCCATTCGTTTTGCTTGTCAAAGAAGTATTTGTATGTGCCGTTTCGACGGGAGAGCATTTCCTTGCCGTAGTCTGAATTGCTCACGTCCAGCTTCAGGATGAAGTCCTTGTTGGGATGCCCGATAATCATACCGTTGGTGTCCGTGGCAAAGGCATATCCGGT
This sequence comes from Pseudodesulfovibrio sp., assembly GCA_016342345.1. Classification (GTDB taxonomy): domain Bacteria; phylum Desulfobacterota; class Desulfovibrionia; order Desulfovibrionales; family Desulfovibrionaceae; genus Pseudodesulfovibrio. The sequence goes on from JAEINO010000059.1 coordinate 13,246, forward strand.
TTCCCCGATCTTGATGGGGGCGAGGATCATGTCATAGAGCCCCGGGATCTTGACCCCGGTGAAAAGAATGCCCCGGACCGTACCGGAAGCATCCCGGATGGGAGTTGATGCTACGAATATCGGATCGCCTGTGGAGCGGCTGGCGATGGGTTTGGATATTCCGTTGCCTCCGCTCATGGCGGTTTTGAAATATTGCCGGTCACTTACATTAACTGTGGCGTAACTGGCTGGGCTGGCGGCAATGGCTTTGCCGTTCGGTCCCACAAGAGAAATACCCTCATACCAGGGGAAATCCTTGAGAGCGTCGGCGGCAAAGGCGGTTACCGCATTGATCGCTTCCGGGTCTCCTTCGATGGCGTTAATGAAAATTTTGTTTCTGCCCCAGTTGGACATGCTGTTGGTCATGCTTTCAACCCATTTGTCGATTGATCGGGTTGCAGCATCGACATCACGGGTTATGGCAGCGGTTATTTGATCTTCAACGATGTTCGACGATTTCCAGTAACTGAATCCTTGAAGTGCCGCGACTCCGAGGATGACAATGCCCAGAATAGGCAGAAGCAATTGGCCCTTGAGCCGTAATTTTAACATGTCTGGCAACTCCTTAGAATGTGTATACGTAAAATAACTCATAAGCATATTGTGGAAAGTGAACAAGGGCATTAGTTTCATTATATTTTCCCTTGAGGGACAATAGGCAACTCTCTAAAATATTTTAAAATAGTTGTTGTCAGGGAGGAGGGGCCGGTAACGGCAGTGATTGGGGGCATAAAAAAGTCGCCCTGATTAGGGCGACCTTTTTATGGATGATTTTGATGGAAACTATAAGACCCGGCAGCCGTCTTCGGTGACGAGCACTTCGTGTTCCCACCGGATGCCACCCCATTCAGGGTCATACAGGCCGGGTTCGACCGTGACGACCATTCCTGCCTCAAGTATTCCCTGAGCGGCCCTGCTGAGGCTTGGAGGTTCATGGGTTTCAAGGCCGACGCCGTGCCCCAGTCCGTGGGTGAACAGGGTCTCGACCCCGGCTTTTTCAAAGACTGCATAGGCGGCCCTGTAGGCCTGAACGTAGCTCAGGCCGGGTTTTATGATGTCAATGGCGGCTTGCTGGGCTGCGCGAACCAGATTCATGGTTTCCTTGAAACGGTCGGACGGAGTGTCGCCTACCCAGAATGTGCGCGTTTGGTCGGAGTTGTAGTCTGCGAGTCGGCAGCCGGTGTCAATGAGCACCATGTCGTTTTCGCGAATTTTCGTGTTGCCTGGTATGGCGTGGGGCAGGGCGGCATTGGTGCCTACTCCCACGATGGTGGAAAAGGCCATTCCTTCGGCACCGTTTTCGCGGAAGAATTTTTCAACATCCCAGGAGATTTCCTGTTCGGTTCGACCGGGAATGAGCCTGGTTTCGATGTATTCAAAAAGTTTGTGGTTCAGATTGGTGGACTGTACCATGCGCTGGATTTCGTCCTTATCCTTGATGATGCGCAGGCTCTCCACGACATTTTCCGTGGGGAACAGGGTTACGAATTCGCAGAGTTTGTCATAGTCGAAGAGATGCAGGGCCTTGGGCTCGAAACCCATGCTCGTAACGTCTTTCCCTTTGAGGAAAGCGCAGACTTCCTGCTGTTTTCTGGCGGCATAGACGCAGAGATTCTTTTCGTCCCAAAGCTGCCGAGCCTCGTCAATGTAGCGGGCGTCCGTGAAAAGGTAGTCTCCGCCATCGGCGGTGATGACCAGCCAGCCGGAAGATTCGTTGCACTGGGGATCGTGCAGTTCAAACCCGGACAGATAGTATCGATTGGCCGCATGAGATACGAGCAGAGCCGGGAGTTTCCGCGTTTTGAGTTCTTTCTTGAGTTCTTGGCGGCGGTGTTCATAAACAGATGTATTCGTGTGCATTGCTTAGTCCAGAGAGTAGGTTGTTTCGGGTGCGCCGGTGATCATTCGTTCAGCCCATTCCACGCCCTGCATGACCGAGTGGTCCATGTTGGACACTTCGTACTTCCAGCCGCCGAAACGGCCTCGTGAGTAGATGTCCTTTTCTTCCAGCCTTGGCTGGATGGTCCTGAGCGCATGGTCGCGCTTCAGGCAGGGTACGGGATAACCATAGTCCACGACGATGTCCCATTTGGTCAGGACGTCGTCCACTCTGGCCGCGTCCAGCATGGAGGTGTTTACCAGACCGGCTATGGTCCGGTCCATCAGTTCGTCCACATTTTCCGGCTTGTGTTCTGAGAACGAGGACTCGCACATGAAGGCAAGCTGACTGCCGGGTCGGGCCACGTTGTTGGGCGAATAGTTGTGAAAATTCGTTACCCTGTAGAAGGGCGAATCGGATTCTGGATAGTACATCCAGCAGCGGGAATTTTTTTCCTGTTCTTCCTTGATGTCGAGACCTACGCCAGCCACATACACGGAATTGTGGGAGAGCCTGCCTGCGGCTTCGATCATGGCATCGTTCTTTTCCGTCAGCCATTGGCTGGTGAGGATATCCAGGGGGGCGGTGTTGAGGATGGCTTCGTATTCCACCTCAAGCCCTTTGTCAGTGGTTGCGATTTTCCTGTCCGCGTCAATGGAAACCACGGACTGGCCGTATTCGATGCGGTTTTGCACCCGTTTGGCCATGCGCCGGAATATTTCGCCTGTTCCTCCGTGGAGCGGGAACTTGAAGGTGTTGTTTGGTCCCCAGGCCACATCGTCGCGTTCCATGATGATGTTCTTGAGCACATTTTTCAGATCAACCACGCTGACGCGTTCGCCTATCCAGTCGAATTGCATCAATTCCGGTGGCGTGGCCCAGACCTTGAAATTATAGGGGTTCATGAAATGTTTTGCGATGCCCGCGCCGAAAACATGGTCTATCCATTGGCCGAAGTTGGCAGGTGTGACTTCGGAGCGATTGCCCGGAAGCAGGCCTTCCACGCATTCCCAGCGGGCTTCGCGCGGCAGGTAGCGGATGTTGTTCTGGAATGGATAGGGAACCCAGGTGCTGCTTGAGCGGACCCATGACTCGCGTTCGTGCTCAAGTCTTTCGTCTCCGAGCAGTGAATCCATGAGGTCGTCGAAATAGTCGTAATGGGAAAAAACCACGTGCCCGCCGATATCCCAAGTGAAGCCCTTGTCATCCATGAAGCTCGAAGCCAGACCGCCTGCATGGTCATGCCTTTCCAGCACAAGATAGTCGTCCAGGCCCAGTTCTTTGAGTCTGTGAGCCGCGCCCAGTCCGGTGGGGCCTGCGCCGATGATCAGATATTTGGTTTTCACAGTTGGTCCTCGTGTTTCGTTTCAGCGGAATTTATTTCCAATTCCGTATGGTTAATCAAGTTTGATGCCAACCATTTTTTGCCGCCTGTCTCCGTACAAGCCCAAATCTTGTTCAATGTGGGACAGGTCTGCGGGCTGTTGTGGAGGGTGGAGGCCTATGTTAATCATTTTAGGAAGATATCAGGAGTATGGAGGAACGGGGATATGCCAATGCTTTCGATTGTTATACCAAACTACAATTATGGGCGATTTGCCGACAGATTTTTCAGTTCGATTGCCGCACAATCCATGACACTTGAAAAAGTGGAATTGATTTTTGTTGATGATGGAAGCAGTGACAACTCCCTTGAACAGGCGCGTCAATGGGCAGAGAGGATTTCCTGCGAGCGGTTTGAGATATTGACTCCATCCAGAAGCGGAAAGCCGGGTCTTGTTCGAAATCACGGACTTGAACGGGCTAAGGGTGAACTCCTGCTTTGCATTGACCCGGATGATGTCCTGCATCCTGATTTTCTCTCAAGCTGTGTTGAAGCTTTTGAGGAAAACGGAAATGTTGATATTGTCTATACTGACTATTTTGAAAACAGCACTGAAGGCTCACGGGAAATCAGGCTTCCCGATTTCAACAAGGCTCATCTGCGAACGCAGAATGCTCTTCCTCCGGCTGCAATGTATCGTCGCACGTTGTGGGATAGCGGAACACGGTATCGAGAGAATACGGAGTATGAAGATTGGGATTATTGGGTGCAGTGTCAGATGAGCGGTGCAGGATTTTTGCGCATACCGCGCAGCCTGTATACGTATGAAATTCATGATATGAATTATTCGCACCATGCAGTGGAAAACGATGGGCAGGCCAAGGCACGCATCGTCTTGAACAACCCGGCATTTTTTCATCCCATGGTGCTGGAATGGGCCATCGGGCATTTGCGCAACAGACTTCATTCCCAGGCTTTCCAGCGAGGTTACATCCCGAGACCCGAAGATATAAAGACGCTTCTGAAATGCATAGAGCAGAAGGTCATCAAATCCACGACGCCTTCTTAAGGAAGCACTGCATAATTGTCCGCTGGCTTCGTTGCTTTAAAAACATCAAATCCTAGCGTACAGGAAGTACGCGTCGGCCTTGATGTTTTCTTGCGCCTTGCCAGCGAACAATTCTACAGCACTTCCTAAAAATTGAAGGGGCTGTACCAGATAACTCCTCTGGGTTATCAGTATGGCAATGCGAAAAAGTCGTCTGAGTAAGGAAAAGCAGGTTCGTTTAATCGAGCATTTTGTGGCTGGCACAACAGCTCGTTGTGCTGCTGATCTGGTTGGTGTGAACTTCAAAACATCCGCTTATTACTTTCATCGGCTCCGAGAAATAATAGCTGATGAAGAGTCCTGTGAAGGTCTGGATTTTGGCGAATTTGAGGTCGATGAAAGCTACTTCGGGGGCAGACGAAAGGGTAAAAGAGGACGAGGGGCCGCAGGGAAGGTTCCTGTTTTTGGAATCCTTAAACGGGGCGGCAAGGTATACACACAGGTAATTCCTGATGCAAAAGGTAAAACCTTGCTTCCCATTATTCAGAAGAGGATTCAGCCAGACAGCGTGGTTTACTCGGACTGCTGGTACGGCTACAATGTGCTTGATGTGTCAGAGTTCAAACACTTCCGAATCAACCACTCGAAGCTGTTTGCTGATAGCCACAATCACATCAATGGAATTGAGAATTTTTGGAACCAGGCCAAACGTCACATGAGGAAATTCAATGGTATTCCAACCAAGCATTTCCCTCTGTTTTTAAAGGAATGTGAGTGGCGTTTTAACAACAGTAATCCACAAAGCCAGTTTAAACAGCTGAAACAGTGGGTTAAAAAACATATGGGCTAGTTATCTGGTACAGCCCCAAGAATTATTAAGAAACAATTAACTGTTTTATTTTCAACTTTAGCTGCTGAACTTAAAAGAGTACCTCCTGAATGATGAGTGTACTCTGTTTACTATTCTTTAACTGACGTTATCCCATGATTTCAGCCCTAAGGAAGTACTGATTAATTCAATTTTCAGGAAGTGCTGTAGAATTATTCGCTGGCAAGGCGCAAGAAAACATCAAGGCCGACGCGTACTTCCTGTACGCTAGGATTTGAGGTTTTTAAAGCAACGAA
>JAEINO010000060.1 GCA_016342345.1 Pseudodesulfovibrio sp.
GATGCCCTGAATCCGCAATTCCGCTATGAAGGCGGCACGGAAAACATCGGTCGCTGGAGAAGCCAGACTTTGCGTTTTTCCTCATATAGTATGATTATAACCGATGGCGATGGCGATGGGCAAAACGAGATATTCATTCTCCAGAGCAACTCCATCTCCGCCTTCCGGTTTAAACAGGGCAAACTGGAGCAGTTGGAGACACTCAGCCTGGCTTCCAACCTGATGAACATCCGACTTGAGGAAGCAGATCTGGACAGGGACGGAATTCCGGAATTCATCATAGGTGCATATCAATTCGAACCCAAACCAGGCATCAAGGCTCCCGAAGGGAATCCGAGATCATGCATCGTCTCCTTCAAGAACGGAAAATTCAAATATATCATCAAGAAATTCAACAAATTCCTTGGAGTGCTCCGCATTCCTCCGACATACATGCCTATTCTTGTTGCCCAGAAAAAAGGACAGCGTCACCTGTTCGACCAATACATCTCCGAGGCATACGTCAAGGGGGATAACATTGAAATGGGACAAAGAATCCAACATCCCGAATTCGGCAATGTGTACAACATGACCTACCTTCCCCAGGAACTGGGCTACAATTATGTTGTCATCAACAACAAGCACAAACTCGTGACATACAGCCAAACCTTCGAACGGCTCAACGAAAGCGATCAGTCCTACAACAGCTCCGGCATAGCCATTGCCACAGCCGACACCATGGTCGGAATGGGGCCAGGCGTCACAGACGAAAGGAAAATCACCTACAATGTCCCGTTCAGAATGCTGACAGCCCCATTAAGCAGCAAGGCAAAACACGAACTGCTGGTCAACAAGAACCTGTCTGCTTCGGCACAGATATTCGAGACCTACAAATACTTTACACAGGGCGAAATCCACTCTCTGGTTTGGGACGGCATCGGCCTGAACCTGGCATGGAAAACCCGCCGAATCAAAGGACAGGTTTCGGATGTCGCTCTTGCCGACCTGAACAACGATGGCAAGAAACAACTTTGTGTCCTTATCAACACCTTTGCAGGAATTGGTTACGGCAATCGCAAAACCGTTGTGCTGGCCTACGATCTCAACGCGAATTAATCCCTGATCAGACGGGGATAGATTCGATACCACAGATTCTTTCAAGGAGAGAAGACGATGCGAAAACTGATTGCCACACTATCTGCCAGTGCAGCCCTTGTTTTGCTACTGGCGAGCGCGGCCCTGGCCGGGACTACCCTGACCTATGCAAACTTCCCGCCCGCCAAGACTTTCCCGTGCGTCCAGATGGAGCACTGGAAGGCTGAAGTCGAAAACCGTACCAATGGTGCCGTCGCGGTACAAACCTTTCCCGGCGGAACCCTGCTGGGAGCAAAAAACATGCTCCGCGGCGTACAGACCGGACAAGCCGACATAGGCTGTATCAGTTTACCATATTACCCGGGTGTCTTTCCGGCCATGTCAGCCGTAAATCTGCCTGTGGCCTTCTCTTCCACCACAGTTGCCAGCCTGACCATGTGGGACCTCTACCAGAAATACCAACCCGAAGAATTCAAGGACGTGATCGTCCTGACCATGTTCACTTCTGCTCCGTCAAACATCATGAGCAAAACGCCTGTCAAACAACTGGGCGACCTCAATGGCATGGAGCTTCGCGCCTCCGGTTCCATCCTGAAAATTCTGGGAGACATGGGAGCACAAGGCGTTGGCATGCCCATGTCCCAGACACCAGAAGCCCTGCAAAAAGGTGTGGTCAAAGGGCTTGTCTCCTCATTTGACGTTCTCAAGGATTTCAATTTCGCGGAAATCTGCCGCTATGAAACCATCACGAACCTGCCCGTCTATCCCTTTGCCGTCATCATGAACAAGGCAAGCTGGAACCGGCTTCCGGGAGATGCCCAGAAGGTACTGACAGACCTGGGACGCGAACAGTCCGAATGGACTGGCAATTATCTGGACAACCACATCAAGGATTCCCTGGCCTGGGCCAAGGAGAAATACAAGGTGGAAGTCTTTGAGCTGACTGCTGCCGAACACGCGGACATCAAGGCAAAGGGCGTGCCTCTGGTCAACGCATGGAGAACCGAGGCTGCCAAGGCAGATCTTGACGCGGACGCCATCCTGTCCGACATGCTGGCCCTCAAGACAAAATACGAAACTGAAACTGGCAAGTAACCATGATTGCAATGCCCCGGCACAACCGTGCAGGGGCATCTTTTTTCCGGGGTTCACATGATCGATACACTTGAAAAAATCAGCGACCTTCTCGCCAAACTGCTCACTGGTCTGGCCGGTTTCTTTCTGGTTGCCATGATGCTTCTGGCCTGCACCAACATGGTCCTTCGGGCCGTGTGGGTCCCGGTGCAGGGCACCTTTGAGCTCATGGGGTTCATGGGCGCAATGGTAGCAGCCTTTTCGCTTGCATCGGCCCAACGGCAAAAAGCCCACATCGCTGTCGGAATCCTGCTCAAACGATTCCCTCCGCCGGTTCGACGCATTGCCGACGCCGCAACCAGTGCTATTTCCTGCGGATTCTTCATGTTGGCCGGGCTTGAAACATGGAAATGGGCCGCCTTTCTGGTCCAGACCGGAGAACTCTCGGAAACACTTCAGATCGTCTATCACCCCTTTGTTTTCGCCGCCTCGGCAGGCTGCCTGGCCCTGGCCTTCGTGCTCCTGATCGACACACTCAAAACCCTGACTTCGAAAAAGGTGTTGTAATGGACCCGATCACCGCCGGAATCCTCGGCACGCTCCTCCTGCTGATCACCATATTTCTCATTCGCATTCCCGTGGGTTTTGCCATGGGCATCATCGGTTTCTGCGGATTTGCCTATGTCCTCAACTGGAATGCGGCCACAGGCATGCTCGGCACCGAACTGTGGAACGTCTTTTCCAAGTACGGCCTGACGGTCATCCCCCTTTTCATCCTCATGGGCCAAATCTGCTTCTATTCCGGTGTCAACGAACGGCTCTACAAATCCGCCTACGCCTGGATGGGCGAGATACGCGGCGGCCTTGCCATGACGACCATCCTGGCCTGTGCCGGATTCGCAGCCATCTGCGGTTCCAACTCTGCCACGGCTGCCACCATGTCCACCGTGGCCCTGCCAGAAATGAAGAAATTCAAATACAACCCCATCCTGTCCACCGGATCTGTAGCTGCCGGGGCAACTTTGGGCGTGATTATTCCGCCTTCGGTGGTGCTCATCATCATCGGGTTGCAGACAGGCCAGTCCATTGCCCAGCTTTTCGTGGGGGGCATGGTCCCCGGCGTCCTGCTCACCCTGCTTTTCCTGTCCACAGTCTGGTACCTGTGCAAAAAAAACCCGGACTGGGGGCCGGCCGGTCCCAAAACCACCTTTTCGGAAAAACTCAAATCCCTGCCCGGTTCCATCGAGATGATCATCATCTTTTTCCTGGTCATGGGCGGCATGTTCCTTGGATTTTTCACCCCCACCGAGGCCGGAGCCGCCGGTGCGGCATTGGCCCTGCTCATCAGTATCCTGTCCGGCAAGATGTCCCTGAAAAAATTCCACATGGCCGTAAATGACAGTCTCAAGATTTCGTGCATGATCATGGTCATCATACTCGGCGCAGTCATTTTCGGTCGATTCCTGGCTGTCACCCGCCTGCCTTTCGAGGCCGCTGGCTGGGTCGCGGGACTGCCCATCCCGCCCATGGTCATCATCGCAATCATATGCCTCATCTACGTCATCGGCGGCATGGTAATGGACGCCCTTGCCCTGCTGCTTGTGACTATCCCCATATTCTTCCCCGTGGTCACGGCCATGGGATACGACCCGCTCTGGTTTGGCGTTCTCATCACCGTGGTCACCACCATGGGAGCCATCACCCCGCCTGTGGGCGTGAACACATTCATTGTCGCTTCCATGGCCAAGGATGTACCCATGACCGACGTCTTCAAGGGAGTCACATACTTCATGGGAGCCTATGCCATCTGCATTGCCATCCTGATGTCCTTCCCGTCGCTGGTAACATTCCTGCCAAGCCTGATGCGGTAGCAGGCTGTGGGCAAAGCCACGGTTACAATGTACCCAACCAGCTTGCCAACAATATCCACCTGCCGCTATACTCATTGAATGTCAGTTTCTCCCGGTAAACGCATCCTGAAATGGACGATCCTGCTCTTGCCCTGGCTCCTGGTCATTGTGCTGGCCACGGGTTGGGGAATTGCCACATGGACACCCGGCTATCTGGAAACACTGGTTCCCGAACTTGCCAAGGGCCTGGGACTGCCACTCGAAGAATTTCACATTCGCGATGCAGGGCTCTTTTCCGCTGATGTCGGCCCAGTCCGACTCGGATCGAAAAAAGACGGCCTCAGACTCGGAAACGTCCACGTTTCCTATACTCCGCTCTCCCTGAAGCAGGGGCGGGTCAATCAGGTCATCCTTGACGGAGTCAGCCTGAATTGCTCCTACAACGACAAGACCCTTACCCTGCCGGTGCTTGATCTGCTGCCGCCATCCAACAATAATCCCGCTGCCACAAAAGAAACACAACCGGTCCTTCCTTTCGACTCGATGATCATCAAGGACTCGGTTCTGCTCTGCAATCTCAATGGCAGAAGCCTTTCCATTCCCTTTTCCGCGACAATCACTCCCGGTAAGACCATCCATTTTTTCGGTTTGCTGCAACCCCGCGACCAGAAAATCGCACTCTCGGCAGAACTTGGCCCATCCCGAAACAATCTTTCGCTGAAGCTGGCAGCCAAAGACTTACTCCTGGGTGCCATGGGCGACTTCATGCCAATACCCGCAAGCGGAAACATGGACCTCGACCTGACCGCAAAACTCGATCTGTCCCAACCGGACACGCTGGTTTCCGACATTCAGATCACCATCCGAAACACCGATCTTTCAACTCTCGGCATTGCCTTGGCTGACGGAGAACAATTCTCAGCCCACGCAACAATAACAGGGCACACAGCCGCCTTTTCCATGGCCCCCATTGCCATTGCAGCCCCATACCCGGCCACCATCGCCATTGCCCGGGGCCATGCTTCCTCCTCATCACTGACCGCCACGGCCTCCATTGCTGCCGCCGGAATAACCATGCCAGTAGATTTCAAGGCAAATCAGCAGGGGGATCTGTGGGAAATCGCCCTGACTTCGACCAATCCCGAGACCATGACGATCAGAACCAAGGGTCACGCCATCCGTCTGGCCGGACTGGACTGGAGCCTTGCGGGCAAGGCCGGAGCCGGCATGGCTGATGTTCTACTCACAGGGAGTACCAGAGGAGCGTCCCTTGGCAACACGGGAATGCGCACCGGGGCCGCAAAAGTAACGCTGCCACTGGCATGGCCTGCACCAAAGCTGCACACGCCCGGAAAGATCAAAGTGACAGGACTGCGCTTTGACAAGCACAAGCTGGGAACGGTTTTGACCAACGTGCGCCAACAATCCATGGGATTGACGTTCGGAGGCACCCTGTACACGGAATTGCTCCCGAGTCTGCGGGTACCCTTTTCCGGTCAGGCATCCATGGAAAACAAGCAAGCCACCCTCAATTTCGACATCCGCAAGTACAGCCTGCCCGAGGATTTCGACCCGTCCAGTCTGGTGGCAAACATGAAGGGAATAAAACTCTCCGGAGACCTTGCCGCCGATGGCGGAGTGAATATCAGCGAAAATGGCATTGAGAGCCGACTGGGACTCTTTCTTACTGGCGGCACATTGTCGCTCGTGGAGAACGGAACAACCATATCAGGCATTCGTCTTTTCCTTGAATCCCCAGACCTTCTCGATTTCCGAAGCGCACCAGCCCAGATGTTCGCCTTCGATTCCCTGACATCGGGTGGCATCAAGGTCGAAAAGGGACTGGTCACCTTCCAGATCGAACCCCGCAATGTGGTGCTCGTCGAACGCCTGGGATTCGACTGGTGCGGCGGTCATGTGGCCAGCCGCGCCTTCCGGGTGGTGCCTGGTCACAACGAATATGACGTCACCCTGTTCTGCTCGCAACTCCGGCTTTCCGACATACTCGCCCAACTCGGCCTTGCCGATGCCAAGGGAGAAGCAGCCCTGTCCGGCGAACTGCCCGTAACGTGGAATAATGGGAAAATTTCGTTCAACAACGGTTTTTTGCACTCCACCCCAGGTCAAAGCGGCATCATTCAGGTGGAAGCCATGGATAATCTCATCAACGCCATCCCCAGGGGAACTCCCCAACGAGGACAGCTTGAACTGGCCCAGGCAGCAATCAGGAATTACGAATACAAATGGGTGCGCATCAAGGCAGACACCGTGGGAGAAGACCTGCTGGTGCGTATGTCGCTGGACGGCAAGCCTGTCGGAACTCTGCCCTTTGTCTACAAGAGGGAATTCGGCGGATTTGCCAAGGTCACGGGCGACATCAAGGGGTCCAATTTCCAGGGGCTGAAACTGGATATAAATTTCAGTTTACCTCTGGACCGCATTTTGCTTTATAAGGATATTATCGGCATGATTGAATAACAGGATGCTGAAAAAACACGCTTCGCAGGCCATTCCGAAATTATAGGGTGCGAAGCGCATGAAAAACACTGATTCTGCTTTTTTAAGAACCTGACAAGGGGAAACAGACATGAAATATTGTATCACACTGGCCGCATGTACCATGTTGTTCCTGGCATGGGGATGCTCCACCAGCCACAGGGTTGAAGTGGCCCCGGTCGAGATCAAGCCCATCCACATCACCATTGACGTGAATGTCAAGGTTGATAAGGAACTTGATGACTTCTTTTCGGACATAGATGATGCCGCAACCCAGCCGGAGGGACCCAATGAAAAATAACAAGTACATCCTGATTATCGTCACCATTGCCGTCTGCCTCATCGGGGCCACAGCCCTTGCCGGCGGCATCAAGGACCGCATGAGAGAACGCGTTCCGGCCATAAACTCTCTCAAGGCCCAAGGCGTGGTGGGAGAAAACAACCAGGGTTTTCTGGAATTCAAGGGCGCACAGACACAGGCCCAGATCGTCCAGGCCGAAAACAACGACCGGTCTGCAGTTTACAAAGCCATTGCACAGAAGACCGGCACCACAGCCGATCTGGTCGGACAACGCCGGGCCACACAAATAGCCAACCAGGCCCCAGGCGGAACATGGCTCCAGGATGCTGGCGGAAAATGGTATAGAAAATAACTGCTGGCAGTTGGGAACAGAGTTAGCTAGATACATGGCGGCGTGATGACGAGTCCGCCGCCAAACTCTTTTACGACAGGACACCATGCCCGAAGCCCAGTTCATTATTGTTACCGAAGCCGAGTCCGGACAGAAACTGCTCCAGTTCCTTGAACGCAGACTGACCGGCGATGTGCCACGTTCTGCCATCCAGCGATGGATTCGCAAGGGACAGGTGCGCGTTGACAAGGGCCGCAAGAAACCCTTTGACCACATCAAGACCGGACAGATGGTACGCATCCCTCCGTACACCCCGGGCGAAGAAAAACCCGTGGTTTCCGGCGGCAATCTGATCATGGCGTATGAGGACGAGACACTCCTCGCCATTGCCAAACCCGCTGGACTGGCTGTCCATGGCGGCGACAAGATCGAGGACTCGGTCACGGACCGACTGGCAGCCATTTACCAAAAAGCGGATTTCATGCCCACTCCGGCGCACCGACTGGACAAGAGCACTTCCGGCATACTTCTGGCTGCCAAAAGTTATGAGGAACTCCGCAAACTCAACGAAATGTTCGCATCCGGCAGTATCGGCAAACTCTATCTGGCCTGGGTCAAGGGACAATGGAAGGGACGAGGCGAAATGATCCTTGAGGACCGCATGGAAAAAAGCGGTGCGCCGGGCAGACAGAAGGTCCGCACCGGGTCAGGCAAGACAGCCCTGGCAAAGGTCATGGGTCTCGCTTCCAACCAACGATACAGTCTGGTCGCAATCAGGCTTCTGACCGGTCGTACGCATCAGATTCGCGTTCAGATGGCGTCACGCAAACACCCCATTATCGGTGACCACAAATATGGTGAGGGCAATGAACGCGGTGCCATGCGTCTGCACTGCTACGCCATGATAATCGGCGAAAAAACCATCACTCTCAGACCACCGTGGACCGGACAATGGGATACGCCCCCCGATGCACTTCGGGAAGCACTCGGACTCCTGTACGATTAAACGCGAACCATTCGGGTTCATCCGCCCCCTCGGTTTTCCCTTGCATTGAGTCAAGACTCCAGGCCCCTGCCTTGCAGGACATTAGGAAAACCGTTATATAGATAAAGTCTAGAAACATTCAGGGAGGGAAATCCATGCAACGCGTATTTTCCATATTCATGATCATGATCCTGCTGGCCGGGGCCACCCTTGCCAGCGGATGCGCGGTCTATGACGTGGCCGTCGAAGAGCGCAACGTCAGCGACTGGGCCGGAGACGAGAAAATCACCTTTCTCATCAAGGAACAATTCCTCAAGGATGACTCCATAAAATACATGGATTTTGATGCGGCCAGCTACGAAGGTCAGGTCTATCTCATCGGCGAATACGAAAGCCGCAGCCAGGTGGACAGGGCCGTTGCAATCGCCAAGGGAATCAAGGGAGTCCGCACTGTGACCACCTACATGCTGCCCAAGCAGGTCGAAGATCATTGCGGCACCACGGACAACCTTGAGATATACACCCGGGTCAAGCACAAGCTGATCAGTGACGGCGATATATGGTCCACCAACATCGACATAAAAACCATTCAGTGCAACGTGGTCCTGCTCGGTCTCGTCGGCTCAAACACGGAAAGGGTAAAAGCCATTGCCCACGCATCCAGTGTTCCTGGTGTCCGCAAGGTCAGATCATACATCAAAGTGAAATAGTGTCCCATGGGGAAGAATCCATGACCGCATCACGCCTTGAGACATGCCCCCCCAAAGGGCTTGCAGCCATATGCCTGCTGTTGTCTTTCCTCATGATGGGTGGCTGTGCCTCAAAAGCCCAGCCCCTGCCACCCGGCGCAAGACCGGCCATACAGAGCCAGCCAACGCCAGCCAAGGCCGCTGCCGTCATCCGCACTGCCCGGTTGATGATTGGCGCACCCTACAAGTGGGGCGGCTCTTCGCCAGACACCGGCTTTGACTGCTCCGGCCTGGTCTGGTTCTCCTACCACCAGAACGGCATCAATCTGCCCCGCGTGTCCTGGCAACAGTTCAACGCAGGAACCCCGGTCAAGAGAGGCACTCTGCGGCCCGGTGATCTGATCTTCCACAAGGTGGACAAGAAAGGCAAATCCCTCCATGTGGGCATTGTCACCGACAGGGGGTCCTTTGTACACTCCCCCAGCTCCGGCAAACAGGTCATGGAATCAAGCCTTGTCAACACCTACTGGGAAAAACACTACCTCGGAGCACGAAGAATACTCCAATAGCCATCAAAAAGGCCGCTCCCATGTGGAAGCGGCCTTTTCTAATTTTTTCTTTAGCGAATCATTCTATTCTTTCGGGGCCAACGGCTTGTAGTACGTACCGATCTTGATGCGATCCGTGGAATATTGACTCTTGAGCTTTATTTTAAGGTCGTCGGTTTCCCATCGATAAATGTCCCACCCATCGCTTTTCTTGTGGTCCGGCAGGCCGTAACTGTCCATGAGAATGGAAATGACGTTCTTGACGTCCTTGGCCTTGTCGATCTCGACAATAGTGGTGTAAAGTTTGCCTTCTCTGAATCCGTAGGTGACGCGGGTGTCCTCGATCTTGGAAATTCCACAGGCCTGAACCTTGTTGACCGTATAATACGTCACACCGCCAGCGGAACTCGCAAAGGTGACCTGCTCGATGGCAGATAGGGGCTCGCCCCAGGGAGTGGCGTTGCACTCTTCGGCCATGGACACACAAACCGTTGACAACAAAATCAACAGAACAACGGGGACAATGACGATCTTTTTCAAACCGGACTCCTTCCTCTCAATGTATTTGAACAAACTCTTATGCAATTTCCGACATTTTCACGAACACTTGAACAAGTGTCAACCTCTTTAGGGAAGTACTGATTAATTCAATTTTCAGGAAGTGCTGTAGAATTATTCGCTGGCAAGGCGCAAGAAAACATCAAGGCCGACGCGTACTTCCTGTACGCTAGGATTTGATGTTTTTAAAGCAACGAAGCCAGCGGACAATTATGCAGTGCTTCCTTAGCAGACCCAACCCAGGACAAGATAGCCCCTTTTCCATAGACAACCACATACCTTTACACGAAACATATATTTTTGTGGATACCCTTTCCAAAAGGATGTAAGTCTCAATTCATGGATTTAAACTGGCTCATCAACGAATGCAACGACCCCTATGTACTGGAACGTTTGTTCTACGTCGAACGCTATGCATGGCTTTCACTGTCTCCAGACATGTGCGCAGTCATCTCGCTGGATGGCCAGTTCGAAGACGTCAACACCCACTGGGAACGAACCACGGGCATCAGTCGCGAAGATCTCCAGGGCGCCTACCTCATGGCACACATCCATTTCGATGACCGGGAGCGAGCCCTTGCCGACATGCAAAAGCTCATTACATCGGACATCGGTTCCACCACGTTTTCTTTCCGTTTTCTGGGCAAAAACGACAAGTACGTCAAGCTCAACTGGAACGTCATATTCTCGCCAGACCACAATGCCTATTTTTGTACGGTCCACGATCCGGCCAAAAAATCCAACGGGGGCGACCGACTGGCATACCGTGACGTTCTCACAGGGCTGTGCAATCGTCTGGCCCTGGAAGAGGAACTGCCTGAAATCCTCACCCAGACCATAGAGGCCGATGCCAAGGGCGCAATCCTGTTCGTCGACCTGGACGGATTCAAGGAAGTCAACGACACCTTGGGGCACAAGGCAGGCGACACCCTTCTGGTACGAGCTGCCCGGCGCATGAACTATGTCGTCGGCCAGCAGGGAACGACCTATCGCCAGGGCGGGGATGAATTCATCGTGGTCCTGCCCAAATCTCCCGACCGCGACTTTGCCGCAGGAATCGCAGGACAACTGGTGGAAAAGCTCCGGTCCCACTATGTCATCGACGGCCAGCGCGTAAACACAGGCGCATCCATGGGCATCGCCATCTTCCCTACGGACGCGGACACAGTGGAAGTCCTCATGGAAAAAGCGGACCAAGCCATGTACAGCGTCAAACGCGGCGGCAAGAACAATTTCGCATTCTATGGAGAGGGGACAAGTGAAGAAAGCTAGGGAAGTACTGATTAATTCAATCTTCAGGAAGTGCTGTAGAATTATTCGCTGGCAAGACGCAAGAAAACATCAAGGCCGACGCGTACTTCCTGTACGCTAGGATTTGATGTTTTTAAAGCAACGAAGCCAGCGGACAATTATGCAGTGCTTCCCTAGGAATTCGTCTTTGTCCCCGAATATGTAAACGCCTTTTTGTCCATAGTATAATAACTGCCGCGATCAATGCCCACGGCCCTGCCGCACGAACAATAAACCTTTCCGCCCCGCTCTTCCATGTTCCAGACCTTCATGATCCTGTCCTTGTGGCAACGATGCACTTCACCCGGACCTATTTTCCGATATTTCCAAAGCTTGCGGCGGCAATCGGCACATTTGAGGATCAGCATGAAAAGAGCCTACCCCAAAGATGCGGCAGGCTCAATCTGTCTGAAGGATCGATCTCTTTCATATTCGTGCAAAATTGACGGTATCCACTTCAGGGAAGTCGCCAAGACTTTTTGAGATTCCGGCCTGCAAAAACGAATCAACCCACCAATAGATATTATTCTTGCGAATCTGGTCGCGCAGCTTGGACATGTGATCCCGGCATGTCGCCTTGTCCCAATAAAAGGCACGATGCAAAGCCTTGGCAATACCATCCATGTCATACGGATTCACCAGATAGGCATCCTTTTGAAGCTGGGCCGCAGCTCCGGCAAATTCGCTGAGCACAAGCACGCCGTTCTCGGAGATGTTGCAGGCACAGTATTCCTTGGCGACCAGGTTCATGCCGTCGCGCAGGGGCGTGACAAGACCGATGTCGGCTGCCGCATAATAGGCCACGAGTTCCTCGGGCGGGAAATTGCGATAGTGATAGTGAACCGGCACCCAACCCGGACACGAAAACTCTCCATTCACATGACCCACAAGTTGCTCTATCTCAGTCCGCAGTTCCTTGTACTCATCCACTTCCTCCCGACTGGGTACGGCAATCTGGATGAAATTCATGCGCCCACTAAGGTCGGGGTACCTGCGCAGCAAGGTCTGAATGGAACGTATCCGTTCGGGAATCCCCTTGGTGTAGTCGAGCCGGTCCACACCGAGAATGATCTTGCGATGGCGCAAAGCTTCCTTCAACTCAAATGCCTTCTGCCCCACTTCAGGTCGATGGGCCATGTCGGCAAACTGATTAAAATCGATGGAAATGGGAAAAGCGCCGAGCCTAAACTTGCGAGTGCCCATATTCACGGTAACGACCGCACCTCGCCCTTCAATTCTCACTTCGGGCATAAGTTTCTGAAGGCAACCGACAAAATTCTTCCGATCCTGAATGGTCTGAAAACCCACAAGATCATACTCAGTCAGGGCCTGAATGAGCTTCCCCCGCCAAGGAAGTTTCATGAAAATATCAGGAGGTGGAAACGGAATATGCAAAAAGAATCCGATATTACGCTTGACGCCCATGCTTTTCAGAAAAAAAGCCTGATGCATGAGATGATAATCATGAATCCAGATATAATCGTCCTGGGTGGTCTTGCGTGCAACCACTTCGGCAAACTTAAAATTGACATCCAGATAGGTGCGCCAGAACACGGGATCAAACTTGCAACGAGTTTGCAGATCATGAAAGAGAGGCCAAATGATCTCGTTGGAAAAACCATAATAATAGCCTTCAACCTCCTGCTCGGTGAGAGGAACAGTGAGAAGCTCGTACCCGGCTTCGGAGGAAAAATCGGCAAGCAGTGCGTCTTCGTCCGCAGGGGGATCAGAAGTACCGGACCACCCGATCCAGAGACCACCGCGATTCTTGAGTACCGGAGCAAGAGCCGTGACCAAGCCACCCCCACCGGCCTTGACCCTCCATCCGTCGTCCTCTTTCTTGAGTGCCGCCGGAAGCCTGTTGGAGACCACCACCAATCGTCGAAGTTCCGGTTCCATCAAAAACATCTCTCCTTGCAACATGAAAACTGATTATTCTTGTTATTCGGACAATACCGGTGTTCGGCGGTTATTTCAACCACAACAGGAAAACAGCTTCGAAAAATAATGCAGCCCTCCTGTTGACAAGAGGAACAGCGTAATTATCTCTTGCCGCAGACAACAAAAGTACGCCGCCCTCCGGTGGCGAAGACATTTCATAAAGGAGATACACTCATGGGTATGAAGCCGCTGCATGATAGAGTCATTGTCAAAAGAAAAGAAAAGGAAGACAAAACTGCCGGGGGCATCTATATCCCGGATTCCGCGAAAGAAAAGCCACAGGGCGGCGAAATTCTGGCCGCTGGCCCCGAATGCAAGACCGTCAAGGCAGGAGACTCCATCCTGTTCGCCAAATATGCTGGCAGCGAATTTTCCATGGACGGTGAAGACCTCATCATCATGCGCGAAGACGACATTCTCGGCGTCTTCGCTTAAGGCTGTCGAAAAGGCTCGATTGAGGCGTTGCGTTTCATCCGCACCTCCACTCAACCTTTTTGAACAGTTTTATTTCGTACGACAATTGGGTTTGAATTCATTTCAGTAACCACATATTTCATAGGATATTAGCACAATGGCAAAATCCATAGACTACAAGGCCGTTGCCCGCGAAGGCATGCAAAATGGCGTCAACATCCTGGCCAATGCTGTCAAGGTCACCCTCGGTCCCAAGGGCCGCAACGTCATGCTTGAAAAGGCATGGGGCGCTCCCCAGATCACCAAGGATGGCGTAACCGTTGCCGAAAAAATCACTCTGGATGACAAGCTTGAAAACATGGGTGCCCAGATGGTCAAGGAAGTCGCTTCCAAGACCAACGAAATTGCTGGCGATGGCACTACAACGGCCACCATCCTGGCTCAGTCCATCTTCAATGAAGGCGTAAAGTTGCTGGCAGCTGGTCAAAACCCCATGTGCATCAAGCGCGGCATCGACATGGCCGTGAAAGCCGTGATCGAAGAACTCGGCAAGATGAGCAAACCCATCAAGAAAAGTTCCGAGATCGCCCAGGTTGGTGCCATCTCTGCCAACAACGATGCTACCGTTGGAGCCATCCTGGCCGAAGCCGTGGAAAGAGTCGGAGACAATGGCGTCATCACTGTCGAAGAATCACAGGGCCTGACCACTGAACTGGACGTTGTCGAAGGCATGCAGTGGGACAATGGTTGGCTTTCCCCCTATTTCGTCACCGATCACGACAAGCAGGCCACAGTTTATGAAAACCCGTTCATCCTGTTGTCCGAAGGAAAGATTTCCAGCATCAAACCGCTGATTCCCATTCTGGAGGCTGTTGCCAAGGCAAACCGCCCCCTGTTGATCATTGCCGAGACCATTGAGAACGATGCCCTTGCAGGCCTGACCATCAACGCCATGCGCGGCTCCCTCAAAGTCTGTGCGGTCAAGGCCCCCGGCTTTGGCGAACGCCGCAAGGACATGATCCGCGACATTGGTATCATGACCGGAGCCAACGTGGTATCCGAAGATACGGCCGTGACTCTTGAGTCCATCAAGCCCGAAGATTTTGGCACCGCCAAGAAAGTCGTCATCGAAAAGAAAAACACCCTGATCGTGAGCGGCGCAGGCAGCAAGGAAGCAATCGACCGCCGTGTCGAAGAAATCACGAATCTGGCCAAGAATGCCACCAGCGATTACGACCGCGAAAAGATTCAGGAACGTCTGGCCAAGATGGTCGGCGGCGTGGCTGTCATCAAGGTTGGTGCCCCCACCGAACTCGAGATGAAAGAACGCAAAGATCGCGTTGAAGATGCCCTGAACGCCACCCGCGCAGCTGTTGATGAGGGTGTTATCCCCGGCGGCGGCACAGCTCTGGTCCGCGCAGGCAAGGTCCTCGAAAAGCTCAAGGGAGCCAACGATACCGAACAGGCAGGCATAGCCATCATCGCCCGTGCCATTCAGGAACCGCTTAGGCAGATCGCCAACAACTGCGGACTGGAAGGAACGGTTGTTGTTGAAAAAGTCAAGGCACTCAAAGGCAACAACGGTTTCAACGCCTACACCGGCGAATACACCGACCTTGTCGCTGCAGGCGTCATTGATCCCAAAAAAGTCACCCGCATCGCCTTGCAGAATGCGGCATCCGTGTCCAGCATGCTGCTGACCACCGAATGCGCAATCTCCGAAGCCATCGCAAAAGAAGACTAACCGCGAACAGTATTCACGAATTCAAGGCCGGGCGTTCATCGCCCGGCCTTTTCTTATGCGGACAAGTCCGGCAATTGCAAAGCACATGGCACATACCCTGACAGAAGGCTGCCATTTGAAAACATTGCAGAAAACAGTTATGTTTCATCATGTCGTTCTTCTTCAGGCTCACTGCGCCCTACCGAAAGGGCGAACGAAATTTCGAGCGAGGCCGGGCCGCTGAACTTCGACGTGATTTCAAAGTGGCCGAAAAATACTTCCAGGGTGCGGCAGACTCCTTTGACGAACACATCGCCAAAAAGGAAATGACCGGACAGGAAGTCAAAACTTCGCATCTGGTCATGGCAGGCATCTGCTATACGAGACTGGGCCGCAACCATGACGCGCTCCGCGTTCTGGATGAATGCATCGAACGCAGGGACATCCCGGATGCCTTCCTCCACGCCGGTTATGCCACTGCCAAACTGGGTGATGCAGAAAAAACCATCACATATTGGAAAAGATACCCGTCATGGGCTGATCAACGGATCATTGCCAACGCCCTCAACAAGCAAATAAAAACAATCCGTTCACAGGAAATTCCCGACCTTCAGACGGCCTGCCAAGAAATTTCACAGGCTATTTTCAGTCAAGACCACGAAAATGCCAAGGCCAAACTATTCAGGCCTTTCAAACCGACCAATCCTCCCAAACGACGGTACTAGCCAGTCTCCTAGAATTACGAGAATCGCCCTTCATGCACTGGCAATTCCTGAGAAGCGGAACCCACGACAACAACGTTGCCCAAGATAAAACAGCTCCCCATGAGGGTCCAGACAACTCAACAGATATTCAGTCCCGATGCCAATTGTAAAAATTCGGCAAAGCATGTAAATTCAACGCCATGTCCCACAACAACACAGACACCCTTGTTCCCGGAGGTCTCATGCGACGTGTATCCGTTGCCTGGTTGATCATGCTCTTTCTGGTACTTCCTGCCAGCGGCGGCGACGTCACGGTAATCGGAACCGGGCAACCTGGGCAAGACCTCAAGAATATCCAGGCTGCCGTGGACTCGGGCGGTTCCATACTGCTCAAAGGCAACTTCAACTTCGGCCCTGACGGACGAGTCAAGATAACAAAGGACGTCCGCATATCAGGCGAAGTAGACAGCGTTGGCGAACCCACCACAAAGATTACTGGAGGGTTCTGGACCTTCTATTCCCCCCTGCCGGTCAAGGGAGCCCCGCCTGCCGGAAAAGGTCCAATCATAGCAGTTCACTTCATCCGCTTCAGCGGGGCAAAAGGAACACCACTCCATTTCCCGTTCGTTGGCGGACTGGACATCCGGGGCTGCACTGTCACCAACGTGATCCCGCAACAAATAGGCATTGAATGGGCAGACGGCGACACTCTCTCCTTCCAGGCTGGAGTGGTCGTCGGCAACCGCCTGGACCACCCCAAACAGCCGCTCAAGAAGGCAGCGGTTGGCACCATCAAGATCGAAGACAACAGATTTTACATGGAAAACGCCAAACCGGAAATGACCGCCGGATTCGGCGTATTGATCGACTGGACCTGGGGAGCAAAAATTTCCGTCAAGAACAACATCATCAATCGAACCTCCAGAAACGGAATCGAAATTCTGGACAACACTCTTGATACCAAGGGCCATGGCTCAATCTCCATAACAGGCAACCGCATAGTCACGGCCGAAGAAGGCATTGCCTACCCTCACAAATACGGCCCGAACGGCATCGTTGCCGGTTGGTATTTCCAAACCAGCGGAGGAGCGGACTTCAGCCGCAACAACAGGATGGACATCACGGGCAACCGCATCGAAGGCCGTGGCGAAACGTCTACCGGCATCCTGCTCTACGCAAACGACATCGTGGCAACATGCAATGATGTGATCATGGGAGGCGGCACCCAGGCCCGAGGCATCGTCCAGACCGGTTCGCGAGGATTCTTTGCCAACAACCGGATTCGCGGAGAGGCCCAATATGCCCTATACTGTCACCCCTTTGAAGCCCTCGAAGCCGCAGCCAACACCTTTGCCTGGACCGAACTCAATGACTTCACCGGCATCAAGGGGCAGTTCCTCCTCAGCGGAAGCGTCAATGTTGTAGTTGGCAAGGCCAGCTATCTGACCGACAAGGGAAAAGGCAACCGCGTAGTCGACACCAAACCCTGCGCCCTGCCAGAAATCGACCCGGAAGGCGACTCCTGGGAACCAGTGGACGCAGAATGATCCCGCCCTATTCAGCAGGACATAAACCTTGTCCCGCCAGCACGGACCCAGCGGACAAACTGGTTTATACAGGGCTTTGCAAATAAAAACAGCAAGACCGGATTGTCAGAACCAACCCAACCCCAAATGGCAAACCTGTCCCACAGGCTGAAAGACCAAACATGCTTTCAGCCATATCATTCGCGACCTTGTGAAAATGTGATTGAGATAAGCGTTGACAAAGGAACTGACCCCCGTTAGATATTGAAAATGATTTTCAATATCACAACAAAAGGAAAGGGATCATGTGCGCAGCATTAATCGGAGGAATGGACAGGTTGAAACGAAATTACATGAATGAAGCCAAACGCAACGGGGTCACGCTCAAATGCTTTACCGGAAAAGAACGCAAAATATCCGTCTCGCTCGGTAAAGTTGATTTTGTCGTGCTCTTTACCAACAAGGTTTCACACAAGGCAAAGAACGATCTTCTTGCGGCGCTGCGCGGATCGGACGTTCCGGTTATCATGCGCCACTCCTGCGGCATAAGCACACTCAGAAAATGCCTGGACGAAGTAGCACCCTAGCCCTTGATACGCCCTTGCAACTTGCAGGCTAGTCATAGTACCCCCGGCAAAGCCGGGGGCTTGAGTTTGTGAGCCGCTCAAAGCGGCTTTAAGCACCGCCTAAA
>JAEINO010000061.1 GCA_016342345.1 Pseudodesulfovibrio sp.
GTTGTTGTGGATAACGTAACTGGCCGCTACTACATGGCTTCCCGCCCAGGCAAATTCAGAGCTCTGCCCGGCTATATCACCAAAGAAGCATTTGGCGTTGCCTTCCGCATGGAAGACGCTGCCCTGCGCGGCATGGTCCAGCAGGCAATTGATGCCATGATCGTTGACGGCACCATGAGCACAATCTCTCGCAAGTGGTTCGGCGAAGACGTCACCAACCCGACTAAATGGTAATCTGAAATCGTGAAAACGAGAATTGAAGCAATTACGAGGAGCGTCGTCATTACGACGCTCCTCGTCCTTTCCCTGTTTGCCCTGAGTGCTCAAGCGGCCACGCCAGATCCAACAGGACTGAACGCCGATGCCCTGATGCGCAAGGCCAGCAACATCATGGTCACAGGAGATCTTGCGGGCGCAATCATAATCTATTTACAGATTCCAGCCCCCGGCCCCGAAGGAGATCAGGGACAATTTGCTTCCAGCCGCATGCAGGCTGCCCGCCTTGAATTTGCCATGAAGAATTATTCGGCGGCCCTCACAGTCGTAGACGAACTGCTCGCAGTCTATCCGCACAACATCGAGGCACTTCAGTTTCAGGATTCCGTCAAAGAAGCGATGATGCCCCAATGGAAACGCCTGATGCAGGATACGATCAAATTCGTACCGCACCTCCTGAAAGGCAGCCTCATGACCCTGCTGCTGGTGTTCTTTACCATAATCATCTCGCCCATTGGCGGACTGTTGATCGCACTGGGCCGCATAGGTAAATTCAAACCAGTGAGTCGCCTTTGCTGGTTCATTATCTGGCTATTCCGTGGCACTCCGCTTCTACTCCAACTTTTCTTCATCTACTACGGCCTGCCTGCCATTGGCATCACCTTGAGCCCCATTCCGGCAGCCCTCATAGGTCTTAGCCTGAACTACTCTGCCTACCTTGCAGAAATCATCCGAAGCGGCATCCTTTCCATCGACTACGGCCAACGCGAAGCCGCTGAAGCCATAGGCATGTCCGACTGGCAGGCCATGCGCCGGATCATCATTCCACAAACATATCGCGTCATTCTTCCGCCCGTTGGCAACGAGTTCATCGCGCTTATCAAAGACACCGCCCTGGTTTCAACCATTGCCATGGTGGAACTGATGCGCACGGCAGACCAGCTTTTCAATGCATCTTTCAACATTACCGTGCTGGGCCTTGCCGCTGTCATTTATCTTCTTTTCACCACAGTGTTCACTTTTGCATTCGAAATGCTTGAAGCACGAGTGGGCGCATACGAGAAACGCTGATGCAAAAACTTCTGGAACTCAAGGATATCGTCAAATCCTTCGGTACTCACCGTGCCGTGGACAATATCAGTCTCTCAATGCACCCCGGAGAAAAGACCGTTATCATCGGTCCATCCGGCTCGGGAAAGTCCACCCTGCTCCGCGCCATCAACTTTCTGGAAACCATAGATTCCGGCTCAATTTTCTTTGAAGGTCACGATGTTGGATATCGGCAATTCAAAGGGAAACAGGTATTGGACAAGCCCAAGATCATTTGCAAATTACGCACGCAAATAGGCATGGTGTTTCAACACTTCAACCTGTTCCCGCACATGACCGTGGTTGAAAACGCCATGGAAGGCCAGGTTACTGTTCTGAAAACCACCAAAGCCACGGCACACGATGTCGCCATGAGCATGCTGGAAAAAGTCGGCATGAGCGAATTTGCAGATCGTTATCCGTCCTCTCTCTCCGGCGGACAGAAACAGCGTGTCGGCATTGCCCGCGCCCTGTCCATGAAACCGAAACTGATGCTTTTCGACGAACCCACTTCAGCCCTTGACCCTGAATTGGTAGGGGAAGTGTTCGCTACCATCAAACAACTTGCCGACGAAGGCATGACCATGATTATCGTGACGCACAACATGGGCTTTGCCCGAGAAGTCGCTGATCAAGTGGTCTTCATGGAAGACGGCTCGTTCCTTGCCAAAGGCACTCCGAACGATTTCTTCGGCACCCAATGCCAAGACCCGCGCATTCAGAGCTTCATCGACCGCATTTTCTAGCCACAAAAACCCCACATTTTCTTGAGGGTGATACGGATTGATTCCTCATGAATCACTCTCCCGCGCCAGCCCTGAGATACATATCAAGCTCAGCCTCTTTGATTATACCTATTTTTATACGATAAAGCCAAATTACAAGTACAAAATACTGATTTGAACGATTAAAAAACGAATTTACATCTGACAAAACTCAATTTCAGCAAATTTTCCCAATATTGTCATCGACAAGGCCAACCATTTATTTTAACCAATCTCACGTGGCTGGTGGAGGGTGCATGACAAGAGACTTACTGCATTCGTTTTTCCATTTTCTTTCACATACTTATCATTATTTCTACGAGGCTGTTCCATGAATAAATTACTGTACTGTCTGCTGGCCGCTTTCGTGGCCATAACAACACTGGCAGAACCGGCACTTGCTTCGGATTCATCCAAGGCCGCGGCAAATTCCGAACTCTTTGGAATGCTCACCCTGATTCCACCAGTGGTAGCCATCATTCTCGCCTTCCTGACAAAGAATGTCGTCTTGTCACTCTTTCTCGGTGTCTTCTCCGGCTGCTTCATGCTCGACTTGAGAGGCTGGGACATTTACACTGCCGTCATTGACGGATTCCTCAGACTGTCCAACGAAATACTCCTCTCCCTGGCAGACAGCTGGAATGCCGGAATAGTACTCCAATGCCTGGCCATTGGCGGCCTGATCGCACTAGTCTCCAAAATGGGTGGTGCCAAGGCCATTGCCGATGCTCTGGTCAAAAAGGCCAAAACTCCGCGCAGTGCCCAGTTCGCCACATGGCTCATGGGCCTCTTCATTTTCTTTGACGATTACGCCAACTCCCTGACTGTTGGCCCGATCATGCGCCCAGTCACTGACCGCATGAAAATTTCCCGAGAAAAACTCGCTTTCATCATTGATGCCACAGCCGCACCCATCGCAGGTATCGCGCTTATCTCCACCTGGGTCGCCTATGAAGTGGGCCTGATCCGTGATGGCTATCAGATGATCGGCATCGAAGCCAACGCCTACGGCGTCTTTGTCGAGACCATTCCATACCGTTTCTACAACATCTTCATCCTGCTGTTCATTGTCTTCACCATCTGGTTCATGCGCGAATTCGGCCCCATGCACAAAGCCGAAGTCCGTGCACGCATTGAAGGCAAGGTCATGGCCGACAACGCCACTCCAATGGCCGCAGAAGAGAGTTCCAGCCTTGAGCCTGCATCCCATGTAGTCCTTTCCATCTGGAACGCAATCATCCCCATCGGCACACTGATCGTGACTGCCTTTCTCGGATTCTACTTCAACGGCTATCACGCCATTGACGACTCAACCCTCCTGGCAAGCATCAACGCCTCTCCACTAAGCTTCGCCTCCATGCGTGAATGCTTCGGTGCTTCGGATGCTTCGGTCGTCCTGTTCCAGGCAGCACTCATCGCCAGCCTGGTTGCCATCCTCATGGCGGTTATCAAAAAGACCATGCCCATCAAGGATGCCATTGAAACCTGGGTAACCGGCGTCAAATCCATGAACATCACCGCAGTCATCCTGCTGCTGGCATGGTCCCTGTCCGGCGTCATCAAGGAACTGGGTACCGCCACATATCTGGTAAGTATACTGTCCGACACCCTGCCGCCATTCCTGCTGCCTTCCATCATATTCATACTGGGATCGATCATCTCCTTTGCAACAGGCACATCCTACGGCACCATGGGCATCCTGATGCCGCTCGCCATTCCACTTGCCTTTGCATTGAAGGCTGATCCGTCCTTCGTGATCCTCAATGTCGGTTCGGTCCTGACCGGTGCCATCTTCGGCGACCATTGCTCCCCCATCTCGGATACCACCATCCTGTCCTCCATGGGGTCCGCATGCGACCACATAGACCACGTCAAGACGCAGCTCGCCTACGCCCTTGTCGTGGCCGCCGTATCCATCTTCGCCGGATACATTCCTGCCGGCCTAGGCGTCCCGGTCTACCTGACCCTCCCCTTTGGCATCGTCATAATCGCTCTGGTCGTCCGTTTCATCGGCAAACCAGTCCCTGTAGCGTAAACAGATACACAGTACACAAAAAAAGGCCTGTGCTTCTAAGCACAGGCCTTTTTATTCTATATTTCAGGGCTTACCATCAAATCTGTAAAAAACACTTCTTCGCAGGCTGTTCAAAAAGGTTCGAGTGCAAGGCGCAAGAAAAATTCAAGGCCGACGCGTACTCCCGTACGCTAGGATTTGAGCTTTTCGCAGCAACGCCACAATCGGACCTTTTTCAACTGCCAACCACCACTTCTGCAAAAAAACAATCCCAGCAGGCTGTTCAAAAAGATTCGAGTGCAAGACGCAAGAAAAGCTCAAGGCCGACGCGTACTCCCGTACGCTAGGATTTGAGCTTTTCGCAGCAACGCCGCAATCGAACCTTTTTCAACTGCCAACCACCACTTCTGCAAAAAAACAATCCCAGCAGGCTGTTCAAAAAGATTCGAGTGCAAGACGCAAGAAAAGCTCAAGGCCGACGCGTACTCCCGTACGCTAGGATTTGAGCTTTTCGCAGCAACGCCGCAATCGAACCTTTTTCAACTGCCTGCTATGAGACACGCAAGGCTTCCTGTACCGCCTTGAGAGCCTTAACCTTGGACAATGCCGAATAGAGATGATCGAGATCCTTGACCTCCACAGTAAATTCCAGCACTGAAGTGCCATCAACCATGGACTCGAAACTACCAGAGTCGATATTAACATCAAGCTCGCCAAGCATGACACATATCTTTCCAAGCATGCCGGTTTTGTTGAGACATTTAATCTTGATCTTGGCCGGATACGGCTTTTCCTCGACCCCTTCCCAAGTCACGCTCAAGAGCCGTTCATCTTCGAAATTCTTGACATTATGACAATCGATCCGATGAACAGTCACACCACGACCACGCGTAATATACCCTACAATCGGCTCGCCAGGCAGCGGGGTGCAGCAACTGGCAAACCGCACAAGAACATTATCCACTCCTGAAATAATCAACCCATCGGAACTGGGCTTTTTCTTTGCGTCGGCCTCGCTCTCCTTATCTTTGCCCTTTGGCTCTTCATAAGCCTCTCCATTCATGACCGCATAGAGTCTTTTGAGCACCTTGCGCGGAGTAAACCGAGAAAAACCAACTTGGGTCAAGAGATCATCAACACTCCCGCAATTGAACCCTTCGGCCAGCTTGAGGAAATATCCTTCCTTGATGGCCTTTTGAACATTGATACCCAACCGACGCCCTTCCTTCTCCAACAACTCCTTGGCAAGCGCAATAGCCCGATCCCTCTCGACCGTGCGTATATACTGCTTGATGCGGGTGCGGGCCTTGGCTGTCTTGACAAACTTGAGCCAATCCCGACTGGGCATACGATTCTTATTGGTAATAACCTCAACGGAATCACCATTCTTGAGGACACTGTGCAACGGTACGATACGACCATTGACCTTGGCCCCGGCACACTTGTCGCCCACTTCGGAATGAATAGCATAAGCAAAATCAACGGGTGTCGCCCCATCTGGCAGTTCCTTGATATCGCCGTTGGGAGTGAAAACGTAGACCTCTTCCTGAAACATCTCCAACCGAAGCGACGACATGAACTCGCGAGGATCGGAAAGCTCTCGCTGCCAATCCATGATCTGCCGAAGCCAGGTGTACCGCTCGGCATCACGAGTACCAGCGGCCTTGCCTCGTTTGGACCCTTTGCCAACTTCCTTGTATTGCCAATGTGCAGCAACACCGTATTCCGCGATCTGGTTCATCTCCTCGGTGCGAATCTGAAACTCGATACGCTCACCATCAGGCCCGATGACCGTGGAATGCAAGCTCTGGTACATGTTGGCTTTGGGAATGGAAATATAATCCTTGAACCGACCGGAAACAGGCCGCCAAAGGGAATGGATAAGTCCCAGCACGGCATAGCAATCCTTGAGCGATTTCAGGATAATGCGGAAAGCGATGAGATCAAATATTTCATCAAACGTCAGTCCCTGCTGTTCCATCTTCACATGAATTGAATGCAGATGTTTGGTGCGCCCGTGGACCTGCCCCTTAATAGAATTCTTCTTGAACAAGTCATCAATCAGACTGATAACCTTTTCTATATAAGGCTCGCCTGCGGCTCGGTGCTCTGAAACAGCCTCGCTCAACTGACCAAAAACATCGGGCTTCAAGTACTTGAGGCACAAATCCTCAAGCTCGGTCTTAACACGGTGCAAACCAAGCCGGTTGGCAAGCGGAGCATAAATATCCTGCGTTTCCTGTGCGATAAGCCGCTGTTTGACCGGCTTCATGAACTCCAGAGTACGCATGTTGTGCAGCCTGTCAGCCAGCTTGACCATAAGCACGCGAATATCCTCGGCCATTGCCAGGATCAACTTGCGAATATTCTCTGCCTGCTGAATGGCCTTGGACTCGAAATCCATCTTGCTGATCTTGGTAACACCGTCCACGATATCAGCCACATCAGAACCGAACAGTTCCTCGATTTCGTCCACCGTGGTGTCCGTATCTTCTACCGTATCGTGCAGAAGTCCAGCGGCAACAGTCGCTTCGTCAAGCTGCATGTCGGCCAACAGATTAGCCACATTCATAGGATGAGAAATATAGGGTTCGCCTGAACGACGAACCACCCCATCATGAGCCTGCGCAGAAAAAACATACGCTCGCTGGATCAAATCCAGGTCGGCATTGTCAATATATGACGCCACCTTATCAGTGATCTGGTTAATTCGAATCATGTATCCTGCTAAATTTTAAGGCTGTCGTTGTAGAGATTTCGGAATCCACCACTTGGTGAAATTGTATGATATTCCCGCAGGGGCCGCTTTTATATTCTGAACACGCGCCTGAACTATTGGCAAGGATTTCGGGACATACAGAAAACAATACGGCACATCCTCATGCAAAATCCGCTGCACGGCATCATAAATGGGCTTGCGCTTCTTCTGAATAACCAATCGCCTTCCGCGTTCAAGAAGGTCATCCAATTCAGGATTTATGTATCTGGTAAAATTCAACCCTCGTTCCACGGCCTGTGAGGAATGCCAAACACTAAAGATATCCGGATCTTGTAAAATATTCCATCCCAGAATAATGGTATCGAAACGCCCCTTGTCCACAAATTCCTTGATAAAGGCGGCCCATTCAACAGTCCGAAGTTCCACCTTGATACCGATATCCTTCAAGCGTTGCTGGATGATAACACCGGTCTTGATACGCTGGGTATTACCCTGATTGGTAAGAATGGAAAACACAAACGGAACACCGTCCTTATCAAGCAGACCATCACCATCCGTATCAATCCATCCAGCTTCGGCAAGCAGTTTACGAGCCGTTTCCAACTCGTACGCCCGTGGTTTTATCTCGTCATTATACTGCCACGTACCCGGTTTGTATGGCCCATTGGCAGCTTCCCCCAACCCATAAAGCACACCCTTGACGATCTCACGACGATCAATGGCGTGATCAATAGCCCTGCGAACCCTGACATCTTTAAAAAATGGATGCTTGAAATTGAAACCAAGGAAAGTATAGCCAAAGGAAAGATGTTCAAATTTCTGAAAACTGCCGTCCCAACCCGGACCAGATGTCTGATAGAGATACTGAAGTGGAGTCAAATTCATGGAATCCAGGTTCCCGGCCTTCAACTCCAGAAACTGAGTTGAAAGATCAGGGATCATCCGATAAACGATCTGTTCGATGTAGGGTTTGCCTTCAAAGAAATCAGGATTGGCCTCAAGCACCATCTGACTTCCAGGTACCCATTCCTTCACCTTATAAGGACCGGCCCCAAGAGGGTCTCGACTGTATTTGGTATTCAGCAGGTCTTCATTCTCCAAGGCATGCTTGGGCAGAATATCCATGGCCCAAGTGACAAGAGCCTTGGCAAAGGGGCGTTCGTACTCCACTTCAAACGAGAACCTGCCAGTCAATCCGAACCGTTTGACCACCTTGAAATTCTCGGCATAGGCAGTGGGAGTTTCGGGATCAATCATGAGTTTGTAGGTAAACTCGACGTCCTCGGCGGTGAGCTGATGGCCGTCAAACCAGAATATATCCTCTCGAAGCTTGAATTTGAGAAGTTTCCCATCATTCAGGACTTCAAAGGATTCGGCTGCGTAGGGAACAAGATTTATGTCTTTATCATATTTGAGCAAACTGACATACACCTGTTTTGCGACAGCATGAGACGTACTGTCGGTCGCAAGAGGCGGAATAAGATTGCTCGGCTCTCCCAACAGGGGCTCCACAATACTCCCGCCAAATTCCGGCCCAGCGGGCAGATCGGCCACAATGACAGGCTTGATGGGGGTAGCCGGACCGTCCCCGTCACCGCATCCGGCAAGCAGGGCCAAACCAACGACCATTATAAGCAGATTAATGAACCTCATTTTTCCTTGCAATAATATAGTGTTTGGACCATAAAATCATGAGAACAGCGCATCGGCTAAAGAGTATGGACCAATGGGTGCAAAAAGCCAAGAACACTAACGCCAACAGATTAAATTTGTACAGCTTGCCGAATAGGCTATATATATGTAAATAGACCTGTTCATTATGACAGGCAAGTGACAAAAAGAGTATTTTGAATGACCAACGGTGAAGAGCAAATTGTTAAATCCATACTAAAGGATTTCATTGGGGACAGCATTCCGGAATATATCCTGGAAGGCGCCCGTGAAATTGTTGCCACGAATGGAGTTACTAAACTAGATCTCAAAAAGAGAGATCAATATTGGGATATTGACGGTCAGGTCCAAGGTGAAGACTTTCAGAATTACACTTCTGAAGTCGGCATGAACCTGAGTGACAAGACCATTAACTATTATTGCAATTGCCCGGATTCCTTTTCGGGAGTCTGTCGCCACGTGACAGCTACGGTTCTCAAACTACTCAAATCCTTTGAAACAGACTCTGGAGAAAAAATCCCTACTCCTCGTACGGATTGGCGGCAGACCTTCAGGCCTTTCTTTGCCACGGAACTCGAACCGGAATCAGGTCGCCACTATCTCATTTACAGGATTTACCCCGAATTTGGCCGACTTCAGGTCGCATTTTCTCGCGCACGCCAAAACAAGTCCGGCATTTCCCAGGTCCAAAATGACGTCACCCTGACCCAGATTGTCGAAAATCCGGACTGGTCCGATTCCGCACCCGCCCTTCCCGGTGTTGCAGAACAGATCGGCCACTACCTCGGCTACTGGGGTCACAAGGTTGAAATACCTGCAGGCTTACACTCCTGGTTCTTCCGGGCCGTCAAGAACGAATACTACCTCTATCTTCGCGAATCGGATCAGCCAATTTCCATCGAGTCAAAAACCATGCAACTCAAGCTCTCGCCGACCTTGAGTGAAGACGGCCTTACATTTGACATTCTGCTGGCCCGCGAAGACAAAATGCCCTTCTCCATCACGGACGAGGAAGAAATTTATTTCTATGGTCGATTGCCGTTGTGGGTGTATTACAAAAATTCCTTCTATCCGGTACAAACCGGACTTGATCCAAAACTGGTTCAGTCCATGGTCGAAAAAAAACCCATCGTACCACATGCTGATGTTTCAGAATTCCTCGACCGAGTCTGGACCAAAATTCCGGTTTCCGACCTATACGGCCAGGAAGACTTCCTTGAACGCATCGGCCCCATCTTTCAGGATGCCGAATACAATCCAAAGCTCTATCTGGACGAAGAAGGCAGTCTGCTGGTTCTCAAGATCCAGAACATCTACGAGAACGAACACGGCGAATACATCATGCCCGGCCCAAACCCTGACTTGCAAACCGGCAGCTACCATGCAGGCGGAAAGAGTTATCTCATTCGCCGCGCTCAGGACGAGGAAGCCCAACTATTCGCAGAACTTCAGGACATGAACTTCCAGGCCAGAAACAATCATATCTGGTTCATGGAACAGGAAGAGGCCATCAATTTTCTGCTCGACTATTACCCGCAACTGGTCGAAGCCTACCGTGTTTTCGGTGAGCAGAACCTGACTCGCTACAAGGTCAGAACCACCCAACCAGTAGTCATTGCCGAAGTCGAAACAGACGAAGAAGACAAATGGTTCAACCTCGAAATTTCCGTTGACTACGACGACCAACGAGTACCCATAGACGTCATCTGGGAAGCCTGGACCAAGGGCAAACGATACGTACAACTCAAGGATGGTTCCTATACCAGTCTCCCTGAATCCTGGCTCAACAAACTTGGACACAAACTCAAGGCACTGGGATTTGACCCGGAAAAGCCGCCCAAGAGTCAATTCAATCAGTTTGAAGCCCCTGTGCTTGAGAAAATCTTGGAAGATCTGCCTCAAGCCAACACGGACGAGTTCTTCGTCAAACTGAGAGAAAAAATAAATAATTTCGACGAGATAAAAGTAATCGATCAGCCCAAGGATTTACAGGCAACTCTCAGACCATATCAGATTCAGGGAATGAGTTATCTCAACTTTCTGCGCGAATACGGATTCGGCGGCATTCTGGCTGATGAAATGGGCCTCGGAAAAACCATTCAGACCCTGTCCTACCTCCAATCCCTGGTGGATAGGGGCATCGAGGGACCGAACCTGATCATCGTGCCGACCTCAGTCCTGCCCAACTGGGAACGCGAAGCACAGAAATTCGTTCCCAACCTCAAGCAGTTGACCATTTACGGTGCCAAACGCGATGACCTGTTCCAGCATATAAAAGACTCGCATCTGGTTATCACCACATACGCTCTACTCCGACGCGACCTGGACGAACTGCTCAAGTACCAATACGCCAGCGTCATTCTGGATGAAGCACAAAACATCAAGAATCCCAACACAATCACAGCACGATCCGTACGCAAGCTGGATGCCAAGCTGCGCGTCTGCCTGTCTGGTACACCCATCGAAAACAATCTGTTTGAATTGTGGTCCCTGTTTGAATTCCTCATGCCCGGCTTTTTGGGATCACAACATTCATTTCAACGCGGCATCGTCAAACCCATCAAGGATGGCGACGAGGAAACTCTCGACTACCTGCGTACCCGCGTCAAACCGTTCATCCTGCGCCGTACCAAGTCCGAAGTTGCCAAGGATCTGCCACCCAAGATCGAAACAACACACTACTGCGATCTGGTTGATGAACAGCGCGATCTTTACAACGCACTTGCCAAGAAACTCAAGGACCAGGTCCTCAGGGATGTTGAAGAAAAAGGCATGGCCAAAAGCCAGATGTCCATTCTTGATGCACTGCTCAAACTCAGACAGATTTGCTGCCATCCTCGCCTGCTCAGGCTTGACATGCCCGGCGTCTCCACCAACCTGCCCTCGGGCAAGTTTGATTCATTCAAAGACCTTGTGGTGGACATCATCGAAGGTGGACACAAGGTTCTGGTCTTCTCCCAGTTCGTACGCATGCTCCACATCATCCGCAACTGGCTTCAGATTCGCGAAATTCCGTTCACATATCTTGACGGTTCCTCCAAGGACCGCTTTGAGCAAGTGGACCGCTTCAACGATAGCCCCGACATCCCTATCTTCCTGATCTCGCTCAAGGCAGGAGGTACCGGTCTCAACCTGACCAGCGCAGACTACGTCATCCACTACGACCCATGGTGGAACCCGGCTGTCGAAAATCAGGCCACCGACCGAACTCATCGCATCGGCCAAAAGCGTCAGGTTTTCGCTTACAAGATGATCTGTCAGAATACCGTTGAAGAGCGCATCCTCAAACTGCAAGAACAAAAGAAAGGCGTTGCGGAATCCATCATTCCCGGCCAATCCGCACTCAAGAGCCTCTCGCGCGACGATCTGGAAATGCTTTTCGATATATAGCGTCCCCTTCTCGTTGAATGGAACTCTTGTTGAACAAGGCTTTATGCTGTTCAATGCTTTTTGCAGTGCAGTTATCACATCATCACTGACACGAAACAACTCTACTCAACATGGTGCAGGTAGCCTATCATGACCGACCCGATAAACAAAATTTACAGTGGCGCAACCTATCTCTTTGATCCGCTCCACCATTTCTGGGAAAAGGACACAACCCAACGCGCCGTTGCCGGCACACTCATCGTGGTCTTCACCTTGGCTCTTGCCACCATCGAAATGAAACGGCAGGGATGGATTTCCGGCGGCATGGCGGAAATGATCCCCACCAGCCACTACATGGCCATCAACCTCGCCTTCACGCTGGTACTCATACTGGAAGTCATCAGCCTAATCTTCACTCTTCCCTGTTCCATTTCCAAGGCAGTCGGCAAACAATTCGAAATTCTGGCACTCATTCTGCTGCGCAGTGCGTTCAAGGCACTAGCCGACTTTCCCGAACCAATCACTATCACCGGTCACGAAAAGGAATTGTGGATTCTCATGGCAGACGGCGGAGGGGCCGTAATGATTTTCGCTCTTCTCGGGGTTTACACCCTGCTGCGCCGCCAACTCGACGAAACCATCAAGGGAGGCCCCACCCTATTCAAATTTGTGGCAGCAAAAAAAATAGTTGCTCTCATCATGCTCATCATTTTCATGGGCATGAGTTGCCAAAACGGCCTGCTTTTCATCCAGGGACACAAGACATTCCACTTTTTCCAAAGCTTCTACACAGTCCTTATCTTCAGCGACATAATGCTGGTACTCATTGCCCAAAGATTTCTGCCGGAATTCAGGGCAATCTTTCGCAATTCGGGATTCGCACTGGCTACCCTGCTTATCAGGCTGGCATTGACCGCGCCACCCTATTACAATGTCCTCATAGGAACCAGTTCAGCCGTATTCGCGTGCCTCCTCACCCTCGTCTACAACACGTTCTATTCAAATTCATCAAAGTACAACACATACAGGGAATAAAAAAAAAGCGAGTCCGAACGGACCCGCCTTTTCACTTGTCTGCAATATCAAATTTAAAAAGGTACATCATCCATGCCACTAGCCTCGGATGGAAATGCAGGGCCGAGATCTTCTTCCTCTTGCTGCGGAGATTGCTCTGCCCGCTGATTCTGTTGCGGTGCCTGCTGCTGATAATTATTCTGCTGCTGCGGTGCCTGCTTCTGATAACCACCCTGCTGCCCGGCCTGATTGAACTGACCTTCAGGAGCACGGTCAAGTCCCTGAACATTATCAGCCACGATCTCTGTCATGTACCTATCCTGACCAGTACTCTGATCTTGCCACTTCCGAGTCTGAAGCTTGCCTTCAACCATGACAAGACGACCTTTGCCTAGATAATTTCCGCAAAATTCAGCCGTCTGCCTCCAAGCAACAATATTGTGCCACTCGGTGCGTTCCACTTTCTGACCGGTCTGCTTATCACGATATCCCTCATCGGTAGCAACAGAAAACTTAGCCCGCGCCTGTCCATTCGGCGTATAAGACAATTCGGGATCACGCCCCAGTCTGCCAACAATAATCACTTTGTTCATGCTACCTGCCATATCAGCTCCTTACGTAACTATGTGTCTATTTGTAAAAATCGAATATCAAAATTTGCGAGCAATGTCTTCAAGTGCGCCCAAACCATCTTCGAGTTCATAAATGAGCTTGTCCGCATCGCGCGGTTGCCAGGAACTCAAAGCCTCTTCAATCTTGAAACGCAAAGCTTCAACCTTCTCGGCCCCATCACGCAGGGCATCAGCTTTATCATCAGAAATGAGTCCGGCACGAACAGCGTCAAACACTGCCTGGGCAAGTTCAATCACGCCCTTCTTGGGAACAGCGTCGCCGCCTTCACCCCAAACAAGTTTCCATAGCAAAGGCCAAGCTTTCTCAACTTCATCTTCGCTGAAAGTCCAGGCGGATACACGAATCTGTAAAATCTTGCCCATGATACTCGCTCCTTATTATTCCTCTTCCCATTCACTTTGAATACGAGCAACCACGTCCTGTATGACCGTCAACTGATCTTCAGGACAGACACCAATAAGCGGTTCGCCCTCGTCCACAGTATCGCCCCGACCAAAATAAACGGAATAAATAATCCCATCGGGACCGCTGTATGCCAGAGGAGTTTCGCGTTTCATGCGCGAAACAATCAAAAATTCCATGCCCTCATGCACCTTGACGGAACGCTTACCCGACACTTTCAGCTTCTGGTCAACTTCAGGAACGAAATAGAACTTGGCCCGTTCCGGAGCACGAAAAAGGAACAACGCCTCCTGAAGTACCAGTTCAATAACTTCCTTACGCGTCAGATAATGCTTGATGGTCACCAAAGGCTCGCCCGCTTCAACAAACGAACCTTCAAGCTCGGTGCGGATGTTCTCCACCTGACCCTGTTCCGGTGCCGTGATGGACTTCTTGTTCTTTTCTCTGGTCAATGAAGCCAGCAGTGTCCCTGGCTTTTCCTTGTAATCACCGGTAAGACCCTGAACTCTGTCTCCCGGTTTCAATCCTGCAAATTCCACAACTCCTGTATGCGGAGCATGAATCACTATCTCCCGGTAGGGCGAAGCTTTAACCTTATCGAGCAACTCTTTGATATTAAGCACTATATTTCCTCTAAATGTCTGTCGTATTAATTTCTATCCCGTCATTCGGGCTAACGATAGTAAAGGTTACGACCACCCATGGTCAAGAGGGACTGATGCAAGTTCTTTTTGACTTCCCTACGGTCCCATATTCCATGGATGTGTCCACGCGAAAGTGCGTGATACGCGCGATGATAATCTGGGGCAATAGTCATCCCTGTCGTCTCGGTAATAACTCCCGGTCCGGCAAAACCGATATTGGATGATTGCACCGCAAATTGATAGGGCGAACAGCCCAAAAAACTCGCAACTGGCCCGGCATAGGAATTGGTATCATATAAAACCAGATACAGACCACCGGCATCTATATATCGACGTACGGCAATGGTACACCTGGGCATCTGGATCACACCATTAACTCCCTCCTGGATACGAATGCCAGCTGTGCCGTGAACATAGGCAATAAACGGCTGACGCTTTCTTCCTGCCCGTTCGGCTGCACAGATGAACTTCTCTCCCTCGGCTGCACCGACGCTACCCCCGCGAAACGGAGCACACAGGACCGCGACCACAGTATCCACACTTTCGATTGATGTTTCAAAAGTGATACAGGCGGATTTGAGTCCTGTATTTTTCTTGGCCTTGTCAAGCTTGAGATCAAACTGTTCGTAATTCAGGGGATTAACGGATTCAATCTGCCTATTGAATTCCCTGGACTCTCGATAGCCAAAAGTATTTTCCAGATACCACCGATATTCCATGGGAAAATGATGACCGCAAGAAGGACAGACACCAGCAAAATCACCAAAAAGATCAGGAACCCACAGATCTGGGCAATGGTGGGTGCGTACGTTGGGGCAGGAAATAGTCCTGTCTTCCTGGCTACGGGGACTGGTCCAGACCCATTCACTGCCCACTAGGCAAGCTCCATCATCAGGACAAGATAGCCTCGTCAATTTGTCCCTGGCTTCCTCGCTCTTGCGAAGAGGCTCCCCATTGTTACCGGGAAGCATCTTGTCAATGGTCTTCTTGAGTGGCATCAGCAATTTGTGCCGAACCAGATGCGCCTCGGCTCCCAGATCCTCAAACATGGCGTCCAGACGTTTTTTCTGCCGCCCCAAAACATCATACCGAAAAAAGGAGTGAGTGGCCCATATGGCACCCTTTGTGACGGCTACACCCCGCTTCAAAAAACCAGCACCATCAAATCGGGCGTGACGACTCATGTTACGAAATTTGGCCTGCCGAAGTTCAACCAAACGATTCAGCGCGGACGACGACAAGTTCCACCGCATGAAAATCGATTCCGCGTCATCGGATTTACTGGCACGCACGGCCATGGCCCGATAAAGTTTCATGGACTTGACTTCACTGACCGCCTCATTGGTGGCCTGAATCAACTCTCGGCGCAACTCTCTAAAAAATTCATAATGATTGGGCCGCGCACCAAGGGGAGGTTCCTGAAGCACTCGATCAATATATCCATTTCTCAAATTATCTTCGGCTGTTATGCACAATCGACTCGCACATTTTTCGATCAATTCCGGCGAGGCTCTATCACCACCCCGCAGTCCTCCTTCAATGGCGGCAGCCCCCTCAGGAGAAATGACGGAATAGTAGCCATGTGAAAGCATGAGCCGACGGTCAGCCAGCCCGATGGCCTCGGCACCTCCTGAACCACCCTCGGAAAAAACCGAAATGACCGGTGCCTTAAGTGCTGCCATTTCATAAAGATTGCGCGCAATCTGCTGAGCAGCCCCGGGCCAATCCTCGACAGGATACGCACCCGGTGTAAAAATAAACGTATGAACAGGAATATTTTCGGTCTCCGCGACCTTCATGTAATGCAAAGCCTTTGCATTGCCCCATGGCTTGACTGATCCGCCGTTGCGAAATGCCTCGCCATGCCCCTTTTCCTGACCAATAACCATGACCATCTGATTAATGATCCTGTCACCAACCTTGCGGGTAAAATAAGCCCGCGCAATGAGCATGGCCGGATCAATGTTGAATTCTCCGCGTCCGCCAATCTCCGTATAATTATCGTATACATTCTCAAGAATATCCTTGAGACACATGCGTTGCGGATGCCGAACAATACGGACTCGATCCATGGGAGACAGCAAAGTATCCAACTTACGCTCTGAAAAATCAAAAAGTTCTTCAATTCTGTTCAGTTCCTCGGACAAGACGCTGCCCGGCATGGCCTCTTCCCGACCAAGAATTTCCTCAAGCTTGGCCGCCAGCAAACGAACACTATTATCCTCCTTATTGGCAAATATATCACGAATGTACGTCAGTCGATCCTTAAGCCTCTGGATTCTTTTTTCAGCGTCCATGTCAAAACTCCAGAAGGCTACCGGTCTTATTTTTCAAATACTCGATATTGCTATAAAAATCTCCAGAATTACCATTAACTTCACCCTCCAGAATCAGCTCATTCAGAAATCGTAACCCGCGGGCCTTGGCCGCGGCCAGATCCGTGCCCCATATAATGGCCAGACCCAGATTCGGATCAAATCCCATGGGAATATCATAATCATAATCAGTGAAAACCTGCGTGTAAACATTGAGCCAATCATGCTTCTGCCAATCAAAACGGGTAATCCTTCCGGCACATGGCGTGAATCGATTATCCGTGTTTTCAGCCACGATACGGTACTCGATCCCAACACCCTCAAACCCTATATCAGACTGACCGTAGCCAAATGGTTCACCCAAAGCGAGACGTATCTGCTCGGTAATGATATCCACAGGTTTACCACCAATCCTGGACACAATCGCCGAGACCCCATTCTCCACCTGAATACGGGCATTGACTTCCATCAGGAACGGTTCCCCTTTGGGGGTGACAATCCATTCCCAGGTTCCCACGTTGTCAT
The DNA here is from genome assembly GCA_016342345.1 of Pseudodesulfovibrio sp. Lineage (GTDB taxonomy): Bacteria > Desulfobacterota > Desulfovibrionia > Desulfovibrionales > Desulfovibrionaceae > Pseudodesulfovibrio. The sequence continues at coordinate 17,376 of JAEINO010000061.1, forward strand.
ACAGAGACTCCCGAGCCATGGACAAGGAGTGTTGCGTTATTTCCTCAAGCACCCGGGCAGCATCAAATGTGTAGGGAACCACATCAGGAGCAAACCCCGGAGCAACTTCAATACGCTTCTGCTTGCCGGAACTTTGCACCGAACAGTTCCTTGTGCCGAAATGGACGTGATTCTTTCCACCACGCTCGGAAACAATCTGGACTTCCAGATGGTTAAAATCAAAAATTCGTTGCTCGATCAGCACACCCTCGTCGCCGAAATTTCGTTTTGCATAGTTGCGGATTCGTCGGAAAACAGACCTAAATTCATCAAGATCACCGACCTCCTCGATTCCCATGCCCCCACCGCCAGCCGAGGCCTTGACCATAATCACACCATCGATGATTCCCTGGCTCGCCTGAAATTCAAAAAGACTGGATGCAATCTCTTCGGCCTCCACCTCACTGTACACGGGCCGGTCCGAACCGGGCACCGTCGGGACCCCCAGACTGCGGGCAATACGCTTGGTATTTATCTTGTCTCCAAGGTCACGAATTGCCCACCAGGAAGGCCCGATGTATTCCATGGGCCGATCTCGCCGCACCACTCGCCGTGCAAACCGAAAGTCCTCGGCAAAAAAACCGTACCCAGGGTGAACAGCCGTGGCTTCCGCAGCATCTGCCACGGAAAACAATTCGTTGGAATCAAGATAGGATGTGATAGTATAAACGGAATTGTACCCAGCCAAATCCCGGGCAAG
>JAEINO010000062.1 GCA_016342345.1 Pseudodesulfovibrio sp.
AGCGTCATGGCCTGACGAATATCTTCAATGCTCACGGGTAGACCGTGTGCCTTGCCATAGCTCTGAATTTCGGCAGCAATTGCTTCTGGCGAGGAGTTATCAGCCAATTTGGAGCGAAATTCAGGGTCGTCCATAATTTGTGTGTACAGGGCATGTGCGTTATTTGATGGGGGCATGGGGGTAAACCTCGTGTAGTGAGTTGTTAAATATCAGAAATTAAGCTTCATGAATCTATAGATGCTGTATCGAGCATAATAGTTTCACAAAAACTATTTTTGCTCAAAGAAAGAGGAGGCCTCGGTTCTTCGGGCCACTTAGCGGCGAATTTAACGTGGACAGTTTTACGGAGTATGCTCCCCTTGTTAAGACAGCATGCGATGTTGATCAATCGTTATTCTGGCAGGCCCATATTTCGTCTGCTGTCATTTGCACACCTTCAAGGACGACCGTGGTGCCGCCGAAGGAGAAGGTCGTGTTGCCGCCTTGGCTCGTCGCATTCAAATCATCTCGGGACCCCTGTTGAAAATCGAACTTGTCTACTGCTGGATTGAAATATTCGATGACATCTGAGCCGTCACCCGTACCGAATACGAAGATATCGGCTCCAAATCCGCCCGAGAGGCTATCATTACCAGCACCGCCAGTAATAGTGTTATTGCCAGAACCGCCATACATCGTGTCGTTGCCTTCACCCCCTTCCATCCAGTCATTGCCACTGCCGCCATACACCGTGTCGTTGCCTGCACCGCCATACACCTCGTCATTGCCATCGCCGCCATAAACAACGTCATTGCCAGTACCCCCGTTCACCCTATCATTACCGCCGCGACCATGCACCGTGTCGTCGCCTTCACCGCCATGCATATCGTCGTTACCCAGGCCGCCATCCACCGTGTCATCTCCAGTACCGCCATCCATCCAGTCGTCGCCGGCCTGGCCACTCATCGAGTCGTTGCCTGATCCACCATACATAGTGTCGTGACCGCCAGTCATCTCTTTGTCACCGTTAACCACATCCCCGTAAGCGAGATGAAACGAATTACCATACATCGTGTCGTTACCAGCTCCACCATCCATCCAGTCCTGGTGTTTGCCGCCCGACATATAGTCATTGCCATCAAGGCCAAACATCGTATCGTTACCTTCAGCGCCTGTCACCACGTCGTAATCGTTCGATGCGACTATAAGATTATTTTTTACGAAGAAAACATCATTACCACTACAAGTCTTTCCACCAACCACTTGCTCCAATTCCTGATCGCAAAGCTCACGCTCGGCATCGCTGAAAAAGGCATCCACAGCCGCTTCAGTGACAGGTAAATCCAACTCACGGGCCATGCGTAGAACAACCTCCGTGCGCTGGGCCTTCGTTTTAGCCTGTGAAATCTCCTGCAGGCAGTTGGCGTTTTTGATGATCGTTTCATACAGCGTATTTTTAGGGCAAGTCATGAGATCTCCTCAATGTTATTCGAAGTGTATTTTTTACATTTTACGCATTACCTATACCAAAGATGGCATGACTTCGTAAATAGTTTCATTGTCCGTAGAATTAAGGCGTAGAATTAAGGGGACACCTCCCTAATTATCCTCCTAAATGTGCGCAAAACAAAAGGGCTACAGCCTGTGCTGTAGCCCTTTGATGAGCTTGGTATCCCCAACCGGGTTTGAACCGGTGTTGCCGACGTGAGAGGGTATACTGAAAACCACGGAAGGCCGCTTACCTACGTGATTTCAGCCGGTTGCAAACGACACTAACGCCACGAAAAGCACGTTTGACACGCATGGAGCCACGGACGAGCCACGGGGCCGCGATGCCAACATAGGCCGCCTGACAGTGGCTCAAGACCGGGGACGAACCCAAACGCCGGTCCGCTTGGCATTTGCTTGCATCAGCCGTTTCATCCACGTCAGAATACCCCGGGTCTTGCGCCATTCGTCGCGCATTGTCTCCTGATATAGCCACGCCTGATCAGAGCCGCCGATCTGAATGCCGTGCGGATTCATCTCCGGCTGCTTCATGGACGACTGCACAAGGGCTTTTGCCACCTTGGGGAGTTGTTCGAACGCGAGTTGGAACTGGTCCGCGGCCCGGCTTTTGTCTCCCATGCGATACAGAACCAATACGCTTCCATAGGGAATATCCGCCTGCGTGTCGTCGGGATACCTGGCGAGCATCTCAAGCGCCTCCCAGTTGCGCCCCATCCTGACCAAGTGGTTCATGAAATACCCGCGCAGCCCAAAGTTGTCGTTCGGGTTGATGCGCAGGGACTCCTCGACCAGCGCATAAAATTCAGCGTCTTCTTGGCCCCGGTCCAGCTTAAGCAAAGCCAGCCGTGCCGCAGGCCGTATGGCGGGACGATTGGGCACGCTCCGCCAGTCGAGTACCACGTTGGATGGAAGGGATTCCATGACGATCCGCCTCGCCCGCCGCAGGATGGGAACGAGCAGCGTTTTCTCTTCCTCCTGGTCCATGCCGCCAGGCAGGGCCAGGATGGCCGTGGCAAAATCGTCCAGGATGTCTAGGCTGTCGAGGGCTTCCGGGTTTTCACGGAGAAACGCTGTCCATTCCGGCGTTCTTTCAGGCGACCACACCTCTCCACACTCGAACGGCAGCCACTGGATGGAAAAGGGCTTTTCCAGCGGAAAGATGTCGCGCCACCGTGTTTCGGCGGCCGAAATGGTTCCGGAAGGAACCAAGGTGAAATCATCTTCCGCCGCTTCGTCGTTTTGGTCCGGCGCACCGCCCTGCATTTCCGCGAGCAGCTTGGTGACCATTGCCTCGCCATCCACCCCATCGGGCAATTTTGCGGGCAGACGGGACAGGATTTCGGCCTTGAGACCTTCCTCGGAATCCGCATCGATGGGCTCGATGGCGCGGTATTCATACTGCGGCAACGGTCGTTCTTGGACCGTCTCCATCAGCTCCGGAAATAAGTCAGGCAAAATAGCAGCGCCAAGAAGGGTTGCTGTGGCACCCTCCGGGTCGTCAACGACCTCCTGGAGGCGCTCCACGAGGGGTCCATAGTCGTAGCGTCGATTCTTTTTGAGCTTGGCGATCCAGAATCTGGCTCGATCGGCGGCCTCGGAAAAACGTTTTTCAAACAGGAGGATCTGTGCCTCCAGGATGCTCAGCCCCACGGAACCGGGCGCGTCCTGCATGCCCGCCTTGAAATGGAGCCAGGCTGCGGCTGTATCCCCTTGATCAAGGGCTGCTGCCGCGCTACGTTGGTGGGCGGCTGAGCGAAGCGGCGATTTCGAGGCAGTGGCAATGACGTGTTCGAGCAGGGCCTCCTTTCCTTCATGATCTGCCATCGCACCGTATGCGTCGCAGAGCCCGTCCAGAAGAAGACCTGCGAGTTCAGAGGAGTCCATGATGGAAGGGAAAAACAGGGGTTCCAGAAGCACGATGGCTTCTTCAGGGTCTCCCTCTTCCAAATATTTTTCAATAAGCACTGCAATGAGATCAAGTGACACCTTCTTATTCCTGACCACCTCCGCCACTTGAAGATCGTCCAACTGCTCAATGACAAACGACCAAACAACCTCGCTGGGCAAGGGGGGCATTTCCGGCAGACGGGCGCAACACTGCTTGAATTTTTTTCCGGAACCGCAAAGGCATGGCTCGTTCCGCTTGGGCTTCGGGATGGGGGACGGGAGGAAGCCCTTGCCGGGCAGCGGCACAACGTTCCAGATATCCCGCAGCAATCCGCACGCCATCATCTCAATCTCGGCTGCCGGCATTTGGGAAAAAGGGGAATCCAAAGGTATATATCCCCGGATGTGACCCAAAAGCCATTTGCGCAGTATGCCAAAATCTTCGTACTCAAGGATAACGCCGACAGCGTCCTCGATGAGGCGAAGGATGTCCATGCCCATGTCGTCCTGATGTTCGGGGCTCATATGTTTTTCTCCTTGTTCAGGGTGTTCTTGTATGCTTCTTCGATCAATCGCAATTTTGCCCTTGGTACGCCTGCCCGCTCGTTTTCTTCCCGCCAGTTTTCGCGCACCAATGTCGCCATGCCTTGGGCGATTCCTCGTGCCTTGGGCAAATCAAGGTCGAAGTCCGCGCACCGTGACAACGCATTGTCAAGGGTGGCGACCCGGCCCTGTCTGCCGATGCCCAGGGTCAGACGGCTCGCGTCGTCGTCGCGCTGGGGCTGCGGCACGATGTCGTAGGCAGGTGAGAGCCGCCATTTGCCGCTTGCGGTGTCGTAAAGAAAGCCGTGGTTCTTGAGGTGGTCGTCCCAGTTGTTGCACAGGATGTTGAAGATCATGCGGCGGAATAGCTCCTCAAGGTCGGCCTTGAGGTGGCCCGCCACCCCGAAACGGCGCAGGGCCAAGGCGATGTCGCCGTATGTTCCCTCCGTCATGTCGTCGGCCCCGGTGAGGGTCATGGCTGACAGGAAGTGATGGCGCATGGGCGGGTTCCCGTCCCGGTCGAACCGGGCGGTCAGGAAGACGTCCCGTCCGCCTATGTCCACCACCCGGCATTCGGGAACCCGTATGCCGCATTGCGCTGCGAGCCGCATGGCTGCCAACTCGATCCGGCAAGTCGGCCACTGTTCCAACTCACGCGAGAACTTGGCGATCCAGGGCCGTCCCTCGTACTCCACGGCCGCCTTGGGTTGTGCGCCGCCCACGGACGAGCCTCGGATCAGAAACCGCCGCTGGTCGGCGGGCAGGGGTTCGTGGTTGAGGACCGCGTCCACGTCCCGAAGCATGGAGGTCAGGTCAAGGCGGTCGCCGGGGATTTCCTCGGGCCGCCAGGCAGGAGTCGCCGGGCGGGGGCCTTTCAGGTCCGATCCGAAGGCGAGCGCGCCGATACGGTCCTCCTGGTTCAGGACGGTCAGGTAATCGAATTCCGACGGAACAATCCCGTCCCGTTCCGCGGCTCGATCCAGCAGGTGGCGGCCCCATCCATTCGGACTGGCGTCCTGAAATGCCCGGAATACGCCCCCAGCATGATATTCGGCCTGCCCCAGCGGCAACTGGAGCGGATCAACGGGTGCGGCATCCCTTCGTTCCAGGTAACGGCGGCCATAGGCGAAGGCGGAGACCACCTCCCGGCCGTCCTGGTGCATGGTCAGCAGCCCCGCCGGGACGAATTCGCCGCCAAGATGAATATAGACGTAGGTTTTGTCCGTGGGCATACGGCCTCCTAGAAATCAAGGTCGTCACGCTTCTTGGCGCGGACTCGCTTCGGGCTTTTCAACTGTTGGAGGGACTTCCCGACGTCGTCAGTGTCCGGATCGGCCACTTGCCCAAGCCCTGCGGTCAACCCCAGCACATCCAGGACCTGCACCAGGATGCCGATGCCCACTGATGGCTCACCGCGTTCCAGCCGTCCCAAGGCTGCGTGACTGGTCGATGCCCGCGTGGCCAGTTCTACTTGCGTCATCCTCCGGCGCACACGCGCCTCCTTGATGTTCGCACCCAGCTGTTTCAACATCTCCGCAGCGTCGGGAGACAACGCCTTGCTTGCGAGTGATGTGTTTCCCATATGGACCCCATTGCTAATATATAAATTAGTTTAAATCATTTTAACAAACACATATGTTAGTTTTTTGACTTATGCAAGTTGAAAATGAAACGGCCGATGTCCAGATGAAAGGAATGATTTGAGGAAAGGCTGGCAATGGGTGCAAAGTGTTTTTAGGATACAAGCAAGCCTAGAGGTTTCTGGAATCTCTGTTCTGCTGCAAGGCAACACAGCCAATTGATTAGCGTTACAAACTCGGCTCTGGGCAAACCATGTGCGACGGCATTCCGTCTCGACCCTGAAATATTTGTTGCATCAAAATGTAAACTGCACTTGACGAGCCGTCCTGGCTTGCTTACATCGGAAGACATGATCCGAGAAAAAACAAACAGCTTGGTGCACTCAAAGCGTCAAGGAATCCCCTTGAAGCGCGTGGCGAAATTGTTCGCCGGGCATCCGTTTCGGGGCAGGATTGAACACGATCCGGAAGGTACGATATCCGTGGTCCAGCTTAAGAATGTGGACCCTGTCCTGGGCGTGAACGAGAAGCGGTTGCCCAAAGTCGTGCCGACTGGGCGCCGCCGTCCGACCTTTCTGGAGGAAGGGGATATCCTTTTCGTGAATCGGGGGATGCGGTTTTTCGGGGCGCTGGTCGACAAGCCGCTTGAAAAAACCGTGGCTGCGCCGCATTTTTTTATCATCAAGGCCAACTCCGCAGTGGTTCGCCCGGATTATCTGGCCTGGTTCCTGAACGGCAAAATGGCGCAGCGGTACTATTCCCAATGTGCCGCCGGAACCGCTTTACCCCATATCACCAGAAGAACGCTGGAGGCACTTGTTGTCGAGGTTCCGCCTCTTGAGCGACAGGCACTGATAGCCAAGGTGTATCAATGCCACCTGCGAGAGCGGGAATTGACCGAACGGCTTATTAATCGACGAGAGCTGTTGGTTTCCAGCCTGCTGGAAGACGCATCAAAAAATACCAAGTAACGGAGAATATATGACCACCACCAAAGTGAATCAGAAAGAGATCAACGATATCCTTTTCAAGGCGTGCGACACCTTCCGGGGTATTCTCAATGCCAGTCAGTATAAGGATTATATCCTGGCAATGCTCTTCGTGAAGTATATTTCGGATGTGTACCATGAGCGGTATGACGAATTGAGTCAGCAGTACAAGGGCGACAAGGACCGCATTCAACGACGCCTGGCCAGAGAGCGTTTTGTCTTGCCCGAAGGGTGTACGTTTTATGACCTGTTTGACCAGCGAACTGCTGCCAATGTTGGCGAGGTCATCAATACCACACTTGAGAAGATTGAAGATGCGAACCGCGCCAAGTTGCAGGGTGTATTCCGCAATATCGACTACAACTCGGAAGGCAATCTGGGGAAAACCAAGGACCGCAACCGCCGTTTGAAGAAGTTCCTTGAGGACCTCAATGACCCCAGGCTGGACCTGCGCCCTTCGCGGGTGGGCAATCTCGATGTCATCGGCAATGCCTATGAATACCTCATTGCGAATTTTGCTGCCGGTGCGGGGAAGAAGGCCGGGGAGTTTTACACCCCGCCCGAGGTCTCGGAACTGATCGCCGAGCTGGTTGATCCGCAGCCGGGGGAGCGCATCGGCGACCCTGCCTGCGGCTCCGGCTCCCTGCTCATCAAGTGCGGCAACCGTGTTCTCAAGGTTTCGGAGGACTTTTCCCTGTACGGACAGGAGGTCAATGGGGAGACTTGGGCGCTGGCAAAGATGAACATGTTCCTGCACGGCATGGACCGCGCCCGCATCGAATGGGGCGACACCTTGCGCGATCCCAAGCTGCTGGAAGACGAGACCACCATGAAGTTTGAAGTGGTGGTGGCCAATCCGCCTTTTTCGCTGGACAAGTGGGGGTACAACTCGGCCCAGAGCGACCCGCACAACCGTTTCCATCGCGGTCTGCCGCCCAAATCCAAGGCGGACTATGCCTTCATCTCTCACATGATCGAGACCACCACGCTGGAGTCCGGGCGTGTGGGCGTTGTCGTGCCGCACGGCGTGTTGTTCCGTGGCGGTGCGGAAGGCAAAATCAGGCAACAGCTGATCGAGGAAAATCTGCTGGATGCGGTCATTGGTCTGCCCGCCAATCTGTTCTTCGGTACGGGTATTCCGGCTGCCATTCTTGTGTTCAAGCGCAACAGGCCTGCAAAGGACGTGTTGTTTATCGACGCCAGCCGCGACTATGCGGACGTAAAAAATCAGAACAAGCTCCGCCCCGAGGATGTTGACCGGATCGTGGCTACGTACAAAGCCCGAGAGTCCGTGGACAAGTACGCCTATGCGGCTGCCTTTGACGAGATCAAGGAGAACGATTTCAACCTCAATATCCCGCGCTATGTCGATACGTTCGAGGAAGAGGAAGAGATCGACATCGCCACGGTGCAGGGCGAAATCGACCAGATCGAAAATGATCTGGTGGAAGTCCGCAAGGAAATGGCCGGGTATCTGGAAGAGCTTGGGTTTGTCTCCCCTATCAAGTAGGGACAGGAAGGAGGAAAGGTATGAATACGGAACATCTGGACGCGCTGAAAGCCAGGCTCGACGCTCGGCGGCCTTTGCCGGGAACAGTGGTCAGCAACCTGCGGGAAGACCTTGCCGTGCGCTGGACTTACAACTCCAATGCCATCGAGGGCAACACCCTGACTCTGCGTGAAACAAAGGTCGTGCTTGAGGGGATCACCGTGGGCGGCAAGTCCATGAAGGAGCATCTCGAAGCGACCAACCATGTCCACGCCATCGATTTCATCTTTGAACTGGTTGATAAGGGTGAGCCCTTGACCGAGCGGACCATCAAAGAGGTCCACGCCCTGGTGCTCAAGGGTATCAATGATGACATCGCCGGCAAGTACCGCACGGAAAACGTCGTGATATCCGGTGCCGACCATGTCCCGCCGGACCACCTTCACGTGGCAGAGCAGATGGCTGGGTTCATGGCATGGTACGCGGGCGACGGCATGAGCCTTCATGTTGTGGAACGTGCGGCCCGACTGCATGTTGATCTGGTCAAAATTCATCCCTTCTCGGACGGCAACGGACGCACGGCCCGGCTGCTCATGAACCTGGAGCTGATGCAGGGCGGCTTTCCACCCATTGTGGTGCAGAACGCTGAGCGGCTGGCCTATTATGAAGCCCTCGACACCGCACATACAACCGATAATTACGCACCGTTTTTCGATTTGACCGAGACGATTGTGGAAAAGAGCTTTGAGCCCTACTGGTTCGCTCTGGGCATGGACAAGGAGCAGGCCGAGTGAGTGATGAAAAAAGCCTGACCCCCATGGATCAGACCACGGAGTTCCTGCTGTACACGGCTCCGGGCGGCAAGGTGGCTGTTGAGGTTTTCCTGCACAATGAGAATATCTGGCTGCCGCAGAAGCGGATTGCCGAGCTTTTTGATGTCGGTGTCCCTGCCATTTCCAAGCATCTGGAGAATATTTACGAGACTGGCGAACTCCAGCGGGAAGCAACTATTTCCATTTTGGAAACAGTTCAAAACGAAGGCACCAGAACGGTTAAGCGCAAAATCGAGTATTACAACCTCGATGCCATCATCTCGGTGGGCTACCGGGTGAACTCGGCCAAGGCGACGCAGTTTCGGGTGTGGGCAACCGAGCTGTTGAAGGAGTACATCATCAAGGGCTTTGCCATGGATGATGAGCGGTTGAAGAACGGTCGCCATTTCGGGAAGGACTATTTCCGCGAGCTGCTGGAGCGTGTCCGGTCGATCCGGGCCAGCGAGCGGCGCATCTATCAGCAGATCACCGATATTTTTGCCGAGTGTTCCATCGACTATGATCCGAAGTCGGAAACAACGCGCCAGTTCTATGCCCATGTTCAGGACAAGTTCCACTTCGCCATCACGGGGCAGACCTCGGCAGAACTGATCTTTTCCAAGGTCGATGCGGACAAGCCGCTCATGGGGCTGCAAACGCACAAGAACGCACCGGACGGGCGGGTGCTCAAGTCGGATGTCATGATCGGCAAGAATTTTCTGGCTGAGGACGAAATCAAGCGTCTGGAACGCACCGTTGTCAGCTTCTTCGACTATATCGAAAACATCATCGAGAACCGCACCACCTTCACCATGCAGGCTTTTGCCGAAAGCGTGAACCGTTTCCTCGAGTTCAATGAATACAAGGTACTGGAAGGCTACGGCTCGGTTTCCCGCAAACAGGCCGAAGGCAAGGCCCGCGCCGAATACGAGAAGTTCAACGCGACCCAGCGCATCGAATCGGACTTCGACAAGGTGGTGAAGGCGATCGAAGCGAAGAAGGAAGGTGAGGAATGATGACCCGATCGATACGCGTGGAAGTTCTAAAAAAGCTTGCTCGAATTGATGATGTCCCACTGGGTTGGGGGTTAAGTACCGTAGGAAAAGTGTGCTCGATCGAAAACAACTTAAGAAAGCCGATTAGCCGGGAAGAAAGAGCGGTTATGCACGGTGAGTATCCGTACTACGGACCGACAGGATTATTGGATTATATTAACGAGTTTCGGGTCGAAGGTAGGCGAGCATTAATCGGAGAAGACGGAGATCATTTTTTAAAATTCGCCGCCGCCCCAATGACCTTACTTGTCGAAGGGAAGTACAATGTAAACAACCACGCGCATATCATTGCGAGTACCTCAAAATGCCTAGCGGAGTGGTTTTATCTGTTCTTCATGCATCGGGATATAACCCATATGCTTAATCGGCAGGGAGTTGGGCGTTATAAATTGAACAAGCAAACCCTAGCAAGACTTCCAATAATATTGCCGCCAATTGAAGAGCAATCTTGTATTTTCGCCACCCTCTCCACCTGGGATCGCGCCATCGAGAAGACCGAGGCCCTCATCGAGGCCAAGGAGCGGCGCAAGAAGGGGCTCCTGCAGCGGCTCCTGACGGGCAAGGTGCGGCTTGGGGAGTTTGTTCAATCTGACATTAAACGATCAACCAAGTCATATGATCTTCCAAAAGATTGGGGATATCCTACGATTGGAGATGTCGCTCAGCAGATTTCACGCAAGAATACCGATGGAACATCGTTGCCCGTTCTGTCATGCACCAAGCATTCGGGGCTTGTCGATTCCATGGCTTACTTCGGCAAGCAGGTGTATAGTAAAGATTTGTCCACATACAAAATCGCGCCTCGTGGCGCTTTTGTCTATGCTACCAATCACATCGAAGAAGGTTCTATCGGGGTCCAAAATCTATATGATGAAGCGGTTATCAGCCCTATGTACACGGTTTTCAAAACCACGAATTCCGTACATGACGGATTTCTATTCAAGCTGCTGAAAACAGAATGGTACCGACATATATTCGAAGTTCGTACAAGCTCATCCGTCAACCGTCGCGGTAGTCTGCGCTGGAATGAGTTTGCCAAGATCAATATCCCTCTTCCATGCATGGAAGAACAAGAAAAACTCTCAGAAGTGCTCGACATGGCTGTAAGTGAAATCCAGCAGTTACAAGGTAAGCTCGACGCCCTCAAAGAACAGAAAAAGGGCCTCATGCAGCAGTTGCTGACCGGGAAAGTGCGGGTGAAGATAGGAGAGACTGCCTAGATGAACGACTGTCTCTATATCTTCCTTGATGAAGGAGGGAATTTCGACTTTTCACCAAGTGGCACTCGGTATTTTACACTGACAGCAGCCTCGGTGTTTCGTCCATTTACCCTTCTACAAGAAATGGCAGACTATCGATATGACTTGCTGGAATTCGGATTGGACAAGCAGTACTTACATTGTTGTGAGGACAATCGCCATGTGCGGGAAAGAGTTTTTCAAATTATCAACAACCATCTTGACGACATACGTCTTGATACGCTGATCATAGAAAAACGTAAGACAAATCCCACATTACAACCAGAGAAACGGTTTTATCCAAAGATGATGGGCTACGTGCTCCGCTATGCCTTCAACGCGGCGCGAACTAACGGCAAGACAATAGATGCTGTAATGGTCGTAACTGACCAAATTCCAATCAAGAAGAAGCGCAGGGCGATTGAAAAAGCAATTAAAACAACACTCAGCACGATGTTGCCTGCTGATTTCTCATACAGTGTATATCACCACGACTCAAAGTCCCATGCCATGTTGCAGGTGGCGGATTATTGCAACTGGGCGGTGTTCAGGAAATGGGAGAGTGGTGACTCGCAGTATTACGATCTGATCAAACCGGCAATTAAAAGCGAGTTCGATATTTTTCGGGCAGGAACCACACATTTTTATGGGAAAAAAAAGTAACCCCCCCGACTACTCCTTTCGGAGAGAACCCCTTGGGTTCTTGTCATCGGGGGGGGATCTTTCAAGTTGAAGGAAGCAATACAAGTAATGCTTCTGTATCTATTAGATAACCACACTTGTGGTTTTGGTCAACCATTTTGGGTTGACCGATAATACCCAAGGGGATTCGATATGTTCGATTTCAAGGAATACGCCTCATCCCAAGCCCCGGCCCTCAGCCTGCTGGAACAACTCGGCTACGAATACATCCCGCCATCCAAGGCGCTTGCCATGCGCGGCAATCGCAAGTCCATGCCGGTTCTGGTGGACGTGCTGGATGCGCAACTGCGCCGGAGGAATTCCATCACCTTCCGGGGGAAGGAAGAACCGTTTTCGGACGCCAACATTGCGCGGGCCATTCGGGAAATCGCCCATGTGCCCTTTGACAGTCTGGTGACCACCAGTGAGCAGGTCTATGACCTGATGACGCTTGGTATCAGCCTGGAGCAGACCATCGACGGGTATGTGAAGAGCCATTCCCTCACGTACATCGATTGGGAACACCCGGAAAACAACGTCTATCATGTGTGCGACGAATTCGAATTCGAGCGACGCCATTCCGATTCCCTGCGCAGACCTGACATCGTGTTGTTCGTCAACGGCATCCCGGTGTCCATCATCGAGTGCAAACGCCCGGACAAGCGCGGGGGTGTCAAGGAAGGCGTAAGCCAGCATCTGCGCAATCAGCGGGTCACGGAAATCCCGGAGCTATACGTTTACAGCCAGATACTGCTCTCAATCAGTCAGAACCGGGCCATGTACGCCACCACGGCCACCGAGGAGCGGTTCTGGTCGGTCTGGAAGGAAGAAGATGCTGAAAGCCAGTATGACGCGTTGGAAGCGATCGTCAACACGCCCTTGTCTTCCGAACAGAAAGCGCGGCTGTTGGAAGAAGCCACCCCGGAACAGCGGGAAGCCCTGACGCGCATTCTGACTTCCGGCCATCGCACGCCCACGCCGCAGGACAAGACCATGCATGCCCTGTTGCGTCCCGAACGTCTCCTGCACCTCGTTTACGGGTTCATCGTCTATGACAGTCGAATTAAGAAAATCGCCCGCTATCAGCAGTTCTTCGCCGTGCTGGCCACCGTGGACCGTGTCACCGATGTGCGGGGCGACAGCCGCCGCAAGGGAGGCGTCATCTGGCATACCACGGGGTCGGGCAAATCCCTGACCATGGTCATGCTCGCCAAGGCATTGGCTCTTGATCCTCGCATCAAGAACCCGAAAGTGGTCATCGTCACCGACCGCGTGGACCTGGACAACCAGATTTCCAAGACCTTCAAGGCGTGTGGCAAGGACGTGGCCCAAGCCCGGACCGGCGAACATCTGCTCAAGCTCATCGCCGGGGAGCGCGCTTCGGTCATAACCACCATCATCGACAAGTTCGAGACCGTGGCCAATAAGCGCACCAAGGATGAGGACCGCAACATTTTCATCCTGATCGATGAAAGTCACCGCAGCCAATACGGTCAAAGCCACGCCAAGATGCGCGTGGTCTTCCCCAACGCCTGCTACATCGGCTTCACCGGAACACCCCTGCTCAAGACGGAAAAAAGCACCGCCGAAACCTTTGGCGGGTTCATCCATAAATACACCATGAACCAGGCTGTCATGGACAAGGCCGTGGCACCGCTTCGTTACGAAGGCCGCATGAGCGAACTGCATGGTGACGAGACCGAACTGGACAAATGGTTTGACCGGATTACCGAAGGGCTGACGCCGGAACAGAAGAGCGATTTGAAGAAGAAGTTCAAGCGGGCCGAACAACTTTTTTCTGCCGAGGCCCGTGTTGCGGAAGTGGCTTACGATATTGCCCAGCACTTCAAGCAATTCTGCAAAGGGACAGGCAAGAAAGCGCAGTTTGCCGTCGCCCGCCGCGAAGATGCGCTGGCCTACAAGAAATGTTTCGAGGAGCAGGGCGAGGTCTCTGTGGCCGTCATCATGTCCCCCCCGGACAGCCGGGAAGGCAACAGTTCCACAGATGAGTCAAAGACTCCGGAAGTGCAAACCTTCTGGAATGACATGATGGCACGATACGGCAACGAAAAACAGTATCTGGAAAGCATCATCAACGCCTTCAACAACAGCGATGACCCTGAAATCCTGATCGTCATCGACAAGCTGCTGACAGGCTTTGACGCGCCGCGAAACAGCGTCCTTTACCTCGACAAGAACCTCAAGGAGCATAACATCCTTCAGGCCATCGCCAGGGTGAACCGATTGTGGGACGGCAAGGACTACGGCCTGGTGGTCGATTACCGGGGCATTTTCGGTGCGTTGAACGATGCCATCGATACATACGCCGCCCTGGAGAAGGAGGGATTTGACCGTTCGGACATCGAGGGGACCATTATCGACGTAAGTGGGGAGATCGAACAGCTCAAGGCCCGCCATGCCAACGTCTGGGAGATATTCAAGGAGGTCGAAAACAAGGCTGACATTGAAGCCATGCAGTTGACCCTTGAGCCGGAAGACATTCGGGAGCGCTTCTATGAAGTCCTGCGACTGTTTGCCGTGACCTTGCAGCTCGCTTTGTCCAGCGCTCGCTTCCTTGAGGATGCACAGGAAAGGACAATCCGCCGGTACAAAGCTGACTTGAAGGAATTCCTGAATCTGCGCAGTGCCGTCAAACATCGTTTTGGAGAGTCCGTCGACTACTCGGCCTATGAGCAACAGCTCAAGAACATAGTCAGCAAGCACATAGGCGCGGATGCCGTGCAGGAAGTGATTGCTCCTGTGGACATTTTTGCCGTCGAAGCGTTTGAACAGCAATTGGAACTGATCGAAGGCGACGCTGCCAAGGCGGACCATATTGCTGCTCGGGTCAAAAAGACAATCACCGTCAAGATGGATGAAGACCCGACGTTGTATCAGCGATTGTCGGAAATCATCAGTGAGACCATCAGCAACCACCGTGCGCAGCGACTTTCTGACGCTGAATATCTTGGCAAGATGCGGAGCCTCCTGGATGATCTGCAAAACGGAGAACGGGGCAGTGTCCCGCCGTCATTGAAAGGTAAGGCTGCTGCGGCCGCATATTTTGGAATACTGGGCGACATGCTGGAAGGGCATATAGCGGAAATCCAACCCCTTTCGCAAATGGCCCTGAAGATTGATGATGCAGTAAGTGCTAGAAAAATCAGGGATTGGAGTGAAAACATTGATATCGTCAACGAAATGAAGAACGATATCGAGGATATTTTGTATGACGCATCGGATGACATTAAGGTTACGCTTCCTGGAGAAATCATCGATGCCATCATCGACAAGTTAATTCTCGTTGCCAAAAGGCGTGACCTTGTCTGATCTGCCTACCCGGGGTTCCGTGCAATACGGGACCACCAGAATCGATTACTCCATTCGGCCAGCGACCAGGAAGACTTTGGCCATCCATGTCTTCCCCGATGGTTCCGTCATCACGGATGCACCTCGGACAGCGACCGAAGATGAGATAGCGGCCAAGGTAAAAAGCCGGGGAGCATGGGTCCTCAAGCAGCAGAGAACCTTCGCGGCATATCCTCCGGCCATCCCGGCCAGGCGATATGTCTCCGGCGAGGAAGTAAGGTATCTGGGACGGCAGTATCGATTGAAGTTGTTGATTGGCCTCGAACGTTCAGCCAAGCTCAAGGGAGCTCATCTGGAAGTGACCCTTCTGGCCCAGGATGGCCCTGATGCGGCCAAGAAACTAGTGGACACCTGGCTTCGAGAACGGGCTGATGCGATTTTCAATTCCCTTATGGGATCGTGTGTGGAGAGAGCTTCCCGGATTGGCGTGAATAACGTTCCGGAGTGGCGGATGCTGCGAATGAAAAAGCGTTGGGGGAGCTGTACCAATAGTGGCACATTGATCCTCAACCCCGAACTTGTCGCAGCACCCAAGGATTGCATAGAGTATGTGATCCTTCACGAACTCTGCCACTTGCGTGTGAGAAATCATTCGATAGAGTTTTACCGTCAGCTTTCCCGAGTCGTACCAAAATGGGAACACTTGCGAATGAAGCTTAACCGGGCAGTGGAGCTTCGCCTTGAATACTGAAGAACTACTCCGACTCGTCATCTAATACATCGAATAGCGCGTCCAGTTCTTGAAGAAACAATTCGTCAGGTTCATTTTGAAGGCTTTCATTACCCGCCTTTATAAGTGCAATGGTTTCTTCATCCATCCCGCTCTCGTTCCTAAAATCATTTGCTTGTTTGTTCATAATGACTCCTCATTCTTGTTCGTAAATACGGTCCCATGCCGCAATGTGGTTTCGGAAACCGTATTCGACCATCTCGAATCTCCTGCCCAATTTCTTGGCTGCGACTCCAAGGGTCCCGGTGCCGGCGAAGGGATCAAGAATGGTGTCGCCTTCTTTGCTTAATGCGGTAACCAGGTTTTCGACCACTTTCAGTGGTTTTTGTGTGGGATGAAGGGCTTTTTCGCCTTTTTTCTTTGACCACTCCTCATCGGGGTCAGGCATAATCCGTTCCTTTCCTGATGTTTTTCCTGTGACTGTATGGTTTTTGTAATAATTCTCCATGTCGAAATAAGAATCGTTCGAGCATGCATGCAACCCGAGCTCGAAGCTCTCCTGAAACATTCCCTTGTTGTACCCCTGCGAATCAGTTTTGCACCAAGCAAACTTGCGCAACTTGGTAAAGTATTGTGAAAGCTCCCGATACCAGTCGCCGAATTGAAAATCCGAGCAGAAGATGAAGACATTGCCCTCTGTCTTCAGAACGCGATGGAATTGGTAGGCCAAAACGTCGATCCGTAGTTTTTTGCAATCCCAATCCTTGCTGGCAATACCAATCTCGTAAGGCGGGTCCGTGATTATGGCCTCGTATCTGTGGGCAGGACACTTTCCCAAAAATAGGAACGCGTCATTGTTGTGGATGTCGCCGCCTTCTGAGGAAGAGGTCACCCCAAGATGGTCTTGTTTCCGTAGATCAATCACGAGTCACCCGCCACCGGTTTTCCGTATGTTGGCTTTTGGTTTTCCAAGATGAATTCTCGCATTCGATCAAGCGACTTTGAACTCAATCCCGGATTGAGAATCTTGCGGCGTTTGGCTCGTAAATTCGCATCTTTAGTCGAGTGGCACTGTTCTGCTGCATGGGCCATTTCCGGATCATTTTCCAGTATGCTCATCAGCGCTTTATACGTGTCGTTGTGCATGGTGACGAGAACGATACGAACGAACTCCGGCACAGGAAGATCATAGGCTAAGGAAAAGTCCAGCACCCGATCCAGTGGAATCGGAGCGTTCCCTTTTTCAATCTGGGATATAAACGAATTGGAGTACCCCAACTTCTGGGCGACCCATTTCAATGGTTTGCCCTGAGTATCTCGGACAATATTCAGATAAAGCCCAACTTCTTCCTTAAGCAATTGTTCCGGGGTCTTCACAGGGGTAAGGTCAACGATTTGATCTTCAGGCATAAAAAAGGCACTACCTTATTAATATTGTGAAGCAACTTGTTTATTATTAGAATTAATAAACAAGTTAATAATAAATGGCAAAGTCTTTTTAGCCTTTCTTGGATCAGCGCGTGAGCAGGTATCAGGCAATCCCTTGAGCCGGAGTCGAAACAGCCATCCCTCTCGCCGTCGCCTTCGTGGATGACGACGCAAGTAAAGCCGTCGGGGCAAGGCCGTCCGGCGAAGACGGACGCCCGAAGGGCTCGGCCTTGCCCTGGCGGCTGCTTGCGTCACGCTCGCGGAAAAAAATGGCGGGAGGGATAGAAATCGTGCCTTCGGAGCTTGCGCGAGGGGTGGGCGGCGTCGTATGCTTGAACCATATCCATAGGATACTTCAGTAATAAGAAGGAGGTTAAACGCAACTACAGCGCGTTCATAAGTTTTGACGAAAGTCTAAACTGATGAACGCATAAACTGGCACTAACGTGCCGTAACATCAACCACTTCTTTGCCGTTCATTTCCAAACGGCAGACTTTCACATCCAAACGCCAGCTGAAACGCAGCACCCGTCATCGGACAGATGGCATGTACCTATAAACATGTCATTGTTCAAATTCCCCCATGGTCGCCAATATATACGCAGGACGAACGAGCCTGCGTGGTGACACCCCCTATTAAATGGATTCCTTGAATTTCTCATTCAGTGGGAAACGGACATTGATTTGTTCCGCTATCGGTTGTTGCGTGGCGCATTT
>JAEINO010000063.1 GCA_016342345.1 Pseudodesulfovibrio sp.
ATCCTCCTGATTTTTGATAATCGATTTCGCCGAAAAACTCACATTATGTTTGGAACCAAATCGCGGGAGAACGTCACGGTTGGTGGTGGTTGCCCAGAGGGGAGGGGGTACCCCCTCCCCTCTGGGCAGCGAAATTAATTGGCGTCATGTTTCCCAGGGATTCATGAGGACGTTCCTCGTTATATTCCCGGATGAACTCTTCTGTAGATTCTCGGACTTCGCTCAAACTATTGAAAATATAAAAGTCCAACACCTCTTCACGGTAGGTTCGGTTGAAACGCTCAACATACGAGTTCTGCGTTGGTTTTCCCGGTTGAATGAATTGTAGCTCAACGCCATGCTCTTCAGCCCAGTCGGCCATGACTGTGCCGATAAATTCTGGGCCATTATCCATTCTGATATTTTCCGGGTAACAACCTCGTTCCTCAGATATTCGGTCTAAAACCCTGACCACACGGCCTGCGGGCAAATTGGTATCAATCTCCACGGCCAGAACCTCGCGGTTATAGTCGTCAACAGCGTTGAAGGTTCTGAAAGTTCGACCACTATAAAGCGTGTCGCGCATAAAATCGATCGACCAGCAAAAGTTAGGCGATAACGGCTGGGCTAATGCTTTCCGAGCCCTTTGGGGAAGCCGCCTCTTCGCCTTGCGCTTCAAATTCATTTTCAAAAGACAATACACTCTCCAAACTCGTTTATGGTTCCACGGATGGCCCATATTCCTCAGCCTGGTAAACAGCTTGCTGAAGCCTCTGGTGGGCTTTTTCTCGGCCAGTTCGAGCAATGCGGCAATCACTTCACTGTCATCGCGAGGATGTGGCTTATAGGCGTAGTAGCTCCGACTGATGCCAAATGCCGCACATGCTCTGCGAATGCTCAACTCGTGCTTACAGACAGCATGAGTCACGAGCTCCTTGCGTTGAACTGGCCTCAAAGTTTTTTTTCAATGACATCCTTGAGCATGGTGTTTTCAAGGCTGAGATCGGCGAACATCTGCTTGAGCTTACGGTTCTCGGCTTCAAGATCCTTCATCCGCTAGATGTCGGATGCCTCCATGCCGCCATATTTAGACTTCCACTTGTAGTAAGTGGCGCTGCTCACGCCGTGCTCTCGGCAAACATCAACGACGGTTCTCCCGCCTTCCACAGACTTCAGGATCTTGACGATCTGGTACTCACTGAATTTTGATTTGCGCATATGAAGCTCCTGCTCCTAGTTTGGGGCAGAAGTCTCTACTTTGCAATGGACCTATTATAAGGGCACTTTACAGCCCTATCTTCAACAATGGCGAAAAAAGGGGCTTATTTAACGCTCACAGAACATCAAAACCTCAAGGCAGGCGAATTCCGAGGTGAAGCGCAATAGTTCACTACAATAAATGTTAAAAATCTTGTTGGATAAATCTCTTATAGAGCAAGGGAGTAAGGTCAACTTGCTTGAGGATTGAGATTATTTTAACCGCTGTGTAGCCGTCTCCATAAGGATTGATGAGGTCCCTCAGAGAGGATTGAAAGACGTCATCATCAACGTATTTGAGAGCTTTTTTTAGTGAGTTGATGTCGCCTGTGGCAGGGATTATATTGCCTGACAATATGCGTCCTTTCTGCCGATCATTGATGAGAATGGCTGGGAGCTTTGCGGTCGGAGCTTCAAATAGCGAGCTGGATGAATTACCCAGCATGCACCAGGCAACTTTCAGAAAGCTTGTGAAAGCCAGCTGTCCCAAATTTTTCTTTAGTCTATACTTCGAGGGGTTTTTCGCATGGATATTCTCAATAAAATCGATAATCTTCAGGGAACCAGGATCTGCATTGGGGTAGGTCATCATGACTTGGATGAAATCTAGGGCGTCCAGGGCGGAAAAGACACTTTCGAGAATGGAAAGATCATCGCCTCGGGAAAGAGTTTCCGGGTGGTAGGTAAACATGACCCATTTTTTGTTTTCATCCATTTTAAGACTCAGGGCCAATTCTCTTTTGCTCAGACTCTTTAGGCGGGTGAAGTTGTCAAGTCCAGGTTCTCCAACGACGAAGATCCGTTCATCTGATTCTCCAAGTTGTCTGAGGACTTTTGCGGAATACTCGGTGCCGGGAAAGTGTATATGTGACAATTTGGTTATGGCGTGGCGAATGGAGTCGTCAATGGCTCCTTCGGTGATGTCACCACCGGAGACATGGGCGATGGGGATGCCCATGACGACAGCGACACTGCATACAGGAAGCAGTTCGTATCGGTCGCCAAGAACAACGAGTATATCAGGATTCAAGTCAGCGAGGGCTTTGGACATGCCAATTGCACATTCTCCTATGGAGTTGGCAACACATTGTGGGCTGTCGTTTGTACAGTGGATCTTGATCCTGTAGTCTATGGGGATATTGTCACGTTCAATTTCTTGAATCGTGTTGCCGAATTGCTCCTCAAGGTGGGTGCCAGTGACTATAACCTGCAACTCTAGATCAGGGTCATTAAGAATCTCCCGCATCAACCATTTTGAAGCGCTATATTCGGCTCGTGTGGCAGTAATGATGCAAATTTTTCTCTTTGACATATCAAAACCTGTACTTAAAAAGCTTGCCATTGTTGATGGGTTCTGGCTTTTGGTCATTCCGTAATTCGATCAGTTCATTGTAGACCGTTTCGTTAAGTATATACTCACCAACATGGAATGTACTTAAATCTTTTGAGAAGTTCTTTTTGAACTTAAGCAATGGATCATCATCATCCAGAGTCCGCCCCCCGCCGATGAGGAGTTTTTTGATACCCTTTTCTTTACACCATTGGATGCATTGGTGATGCAGGAAGTTGTTTATGCCGAATTTTTGATATTCCCTGTTGGTCCCGATCAAGTGGCAGTAAGCAAATTCACTTCCGTGGAGAAGAATCATGCTTGCTCCCACTTTGCTGTCAACAATGGCAGAAGATAAGATATAATTGCCCGCAAGATTGGTGCGAATATTTGCAAAATATTCTTTTGAAAACAGGTAGAAATCATCTGCAGAATTGTATTTCATCGTCCCGAAATACAAGGATTCAAACTGCTCCCAAGCATTATCATCTTGAACAAAGTCGGCAGATGCTTCCTGGCGTCTGGCCTTCTTGATCCCTTTCCTGTTGGCGGCAGTATATTCTTGCATCCACCGGTGTTCTTCATCGATATCAATTTCAACATGGACAGTCTTGCATACTGGGATGATGTCACCCTTGAAGACGTTTTTTAATCCAATTTGGTTGTCATACATCGGGTTGAATTTGATGAGCTCCGCAACAATGTTGTTTTGTTTGGCTTGATTGTGGAACT
The DNA here is from genome assembly GCA_016342345.1 of Pseudodesulfovibrio sp. Classification (GTDB taxonomy): domain Bacteria; phylum Desulfobacterota; class Desulfovibrionia; order Desulfovibrionales; family Desulfovibrionaceae; genus Pseudodesulfovibrio. The sequence goes on from JAEINO010000063.1 coordinate 3,299, forward strand.
CTGTGTATGCGGCATTTAGGAATGCCTCGTTGTCAGTATTGTATACTGGGCCACCGTAACCATAAGCGGTAGTAATGTCGTAGTAATTATCAAGAAAAGGTGTCTGCTGTTGCAGAAAAGGGTAAAGGAAAATGTTATCATTTTCTGAATAAACAAAGCATTTTGGAGACTTGTCATGGTCAGCATAGAGGCTTACATATTCTGGCTTGGCATAAACATCATTGAGCGTAGGTGGTAATTTGTCGAGCCACTCTAGCCAAATGGGGCTGTCTTCCACGCCCATCCACAAGGTGGAGTGACTCATTTGCTGCTCCCTGCAACACCTGAAACCAGATAGTGGCCGATCTGTGCTTTCCCATTATTCCAACTGCGAAGGGTGGAGTCTATAGTCACATTCTTAAATAGATTCATGAGGTTTCTGAGTTCTTTTTCAGTAAAAAGATGTACGAGAACATCCGCATTGATACTGTTCAAATGCAGGAACGTATTTTCTTCGACCTGTTCAGCTGAGTCTTGTCCTGACGTCTCGACGTTGATGGAACTCGAGAAAAAGAGACCGCCGGGTTTGAGGACTCTAGCAACTTCTCGGTAGATCTTTTCAATATTTACTTTTGTATTATGTTGAATAGCCCCAAGATCATATACGGCGTCGAAGAAACCATTATCGAAGTCTAACTGAACAAAGTCAGCAACAGTGAATGTAGCGGAAAGATTTTCGTGTCGAAGGTAGGCAGTAGCCTGTTTGATGGCCGAAGGGCTCCCATCGACACTATAAACATCAAAGCCTTCCCGTGCCAGGTACCAGGTTGTTGCACCACCGCCACAGCCGAGGTCGAGGATCCTTATGGATTGTCTGTCTTCTGCACTGTAAAAGTTTCGCGCCGTAAAGCGAATGACATCTTCGTTTGGGTATTTTCCCCATTCTTGCTGAGAAAAGATAGCTTCCCAGTTGTCATCAAAAGCCATTGGCAGTCCTGGTCCGATAAAAAGTATTCAATCTGTAAAGATTCATGTCTGTTTGTAAAAAAAAGGGAGGTTAGTCGATCACAATATATGATTGCGTTGGACTGAATTTGGAGTGGTTTATCTTATACTTATCTAAACCAAAGGTTTCCATGACTGCACGAGTTTCGCCTGGATAATCGCTACAGTTCAGTTCATCAAAGGCGATGATACTTCCTCTCGTGAGTCTATTCTTGATGAGATCTAGACAGCGCTTTGTAGGTTCATAAATATCAAAATCAAAATAAGCCAGAGATACGATGGTTTCCTGGTGCTCTTCAAGATATCTTTCAACTTCAACAACCGCGTCGCCTTTACGCAATTCAAACTTCTTTATGTGAGAGATGGGGCTTTCTTTTTCATGATAATTCAAGATCTCTTCGAGGTACTTGTCGTAATCGTCGGTGACTGAGTACGCACCAACTTTTATTACATCAGATTCTCCATCTTTGACATCCACAGATGGGAAACCACAAAAAGTGTCAAAACCCACGATTTTTCGGTTGTGGTTATATGGCTCATAGATTCCCCGAAAAGACTCATATAAGGCTAAATTGCGGCCCCAACGCACACCCAGTTCAAAAATGACACCATGGACACTGGTGATCTGCTGGTAAAGTTCATTCATATACAGGATGTGTGAGAGGTTTTGCCGATTGGTGAACAGAGGAAGATTCATGAAAAGTTCATCTTCAATGATCGGGCATGCTTTGTATAGATCCTTCAAGTCACCCCGAAATGATTGCTCTCCTTCAGAGGCATTGAATTTGGTTTTCAGTGTGTTTTCCTGGCTCATTCTTTACTCCCACTCGATTGTATATAAGTTTAGTATATGATGTTTTATTGGGCTAAATATAGCACTCAGCCATTTGGATGCAACTTTGTTGAACAACGTTGCACTTGAAGTCATGTTCAGAGAACTGGATAATACTTACTTTGCCAGATGTTTCCAATGGAAGAGGTCTCCTTCCGAGATGTCCTCGGAGGCTCGTGACCCAACAACTTCGTCGAGATGTTTTGGAGCAACCCCGTCGGCAACCTTTTTAAAGAGAAAATCGTCTGGGCTAAAAAGTTCGCCTTTTTTAATGTCGCGATCAAAAACAAGGTAACGGCGAAAAGCTTTTCGGTTGCTTGTTTCCGAAGGCATTACCCGTTTGTGTCCATCTCCCAAGGCTTTTCTGATTTCCCGTAATGTTGATACGTATCTCGTGAGCCCTTCGGGTGTCAATGAAGCCTGATGGTCTGGTCCAGCCTGATCATGTGATAGTGTGAAATGCTTTTCAAATATTCTCGCTCCTAGAGCAAGGGCCGCACACGATGCCTCTACGCCGACTGTATGATCGGAAAAACCTACAGGGCAGTTAGTTAATCGGGCCAGTTCTGGGATGGCATTGAGATTGAGGTCTTCAAGAGGGGCAGGATAGGAAGAAAGACAGTGAAGAATGATCAGGGCATCATTTTCTCGTAAAATGGTTGAAACTCCGTCCAGAACTTCTTCAAGAGTAGATGCTCCAGTAGAGAATATGAGTGGAAGTTTTTTCTTTCCCAGGTATCTTAGAAAAGGGATGTTGGTTACGTCCTGTGAGGCGGTTTTCATCATCGGGACTTGGAGTTCGTCGATCAGAAAGTCTGCACTTTCCTGTTCGTCCGGTGTCGACAGAAATACAATCTCCTGAGAGTCGCAGTATTCCTTAAGTTCCTTGAACTCATCAAAGGATAGTTCCAATTTCTTGATAGTATCGTACTCGGACTCGGCTTCATCGGTCGTTTCTATCTGGTATTCAGGCTTGATAGATCGTTCCCGACAGTAAACCTTTTCAGTCTTCCACGTTTGGAACTTAACAGCATCGCAGCCGCTGACTCGGGCGACATCGACCAATTTTTTGGCCGTTGCCAGGTCTCCATTATGATTGACCCCTGCTTCACCGATAATGAAGAGGTTACGTTCCGCATTCTGTATAAGTGTCTCGTAATCCACTAGAAATCTCTTTTGTTGAAGTTCTCTGACCTTACACCTTGTTCAGGGCGTTGATTATTGTCTCCATGTGACTGGGAGAAAGAAATTCATTGATCGGAAGGAGGAGGTGTGAATTGATGAAGCGTGCTTCAGCCTGAAAGATCTCTTCCCTATCAGGAGGGATATAATTCCATTTATCAATGAGCGTTGACAAGAGAATGTTTTGAGAAAAAAGTTTCGCGATAATCTCATCTCGATGTTCAGGCGCGACATAAACCGGGACCGTCATCGGTATATAGTTCTCAGTCCAGTTTTCATAAACAAACTTGAATGTTGTCTGTTTGAGTTCAGCGTATAATAAACGTGTATTGCTGATCCGCTTGGCGATGAATGTGTTAAAATCAATCTGCTTCAGTCTTTTTTTTGTAGTCAACGAAGGAAGGAAAAGGCGTAGATCCCGATTAACGAAGGTATAATACCGTTCATAAGCATGCCCTGTCTTTTCCAGAAACCCTTGAGCCGTGTCTGGCGTTCGGGCCTGTAAAAGCTCATGATTAAGGTGTAGGTGGTCTTCGTAGGCCAGAATTGATGCTTGCTGCTCGGTTTGTCCTTCTACAAAATCATCGGCCGTAATTAACATGTTAGGGTTGTTGCTTTGAAGAATCGCTCCATCTGGTACAGGCAGAAATTTGTTGAGTGAAAAAAGAGAGAAGTCTCCACCCATTCCCAGCGGGGGGCCTTCGATACTCGTTCCGAATAATGATTGGGCACAATCTTCAAGGATGGCGATATTTCGTTCTGAAAGAAGTTCCTTGATAGGGCGTACTGGTTGCTCAAAACCAAAAGGATGAATGAGGACGAGTAATCGAATTGAGGGGTCATTTTCGATTTGCCGATTCAGGTCGTCCAAGTTGGCGAACAGCTTGTCGTCAACCGTGTAGAATTGGACCTGTATGCCGCTCTCGCGTAAAGGTCGAATGAGACCTTCCGGTACATACGCAGGGATCAGGCATGTGTCTTCGGCAGTTAAGCCAAGCCGTCTGATCAGGAGGCTGACCAACGACCGGCCGGTTGATGCGAAGCACGAGTCTTCACATGGAGGCAGGTATGATCTAATATCACGCCTGACTTTTTCTGATGACTTATGGTTTTTGTCTAACTGTCTTAATATGTGAAACATGCTCGGCTCAAGGAAGTTGTGTTTCGTTTAAAGTCGTATGCGAGAAGGTCGAGGACACGATCTACCAAGTTGTCCATCCTCCGTCGACGAGTATATTTTGGCCTGTGATGTATGACGAAAGGTCGCTGGACAGAAAAAGAAGTGCTCCCTTCATGTCTTCTTCGGTTCCCATTCTCTTCAATGGAGTACGCTGTTTGTAACGTTCAACAAATTTGGGATCCTGGTTGCGGAAGATTCCTCCAGGGCTGATGGCGTTAACACGTATCTCTGGAGCCAATACAGTGGACAACCAGCGCGTCATTTGGACAAGGCCGCCCTTGGATGCTGCGTAGGCCGCATCGTTGCCCATTTTCGTCTCATCGTAGAGGGACATGTCCGGGCCTGCTACTGCATAGATGGAGGCGATGTTGATGATGGAGCCATGCCCTGATTTGCGTAACAGCTCGGTTGCCGCTTGGATGAGAGCAAAGGGTGCCGTAAGATTGACTTCGGTTACCAAGCGCCATGTGTCGACGCTTTGACCTTCAAATTCGCATCCCCACCCCGGTAAATCAGAGGTGCCGACAAATCCCGCACAATTGATAAGTATGTCCAGGCTGCCGAGCTGATCTGCGACCTGCTGCGGTGCGGCGACAACACTCTCTTGCTTGGCAAGGTCAACGGTCAATCCCATTGTCTTTACTTTGTAACGCGCTGCGATATCCTTGGAAACTTCTGTGACCCTTTCTTGGTCGATATCCAGAACCGCAATGTTCGCTCCTGCTTCGGCGAGCGTTTCGCAAAAAGCCTGGCCAATATGTCCTGCTCCGCCTGTAACTAGTGCGGTTCGGCCCGAAAGGTCCATGAGCTCAAGATTATTTTTCATTATTGTCGCTCCATGATGAATTGTGCAAAATCAAAGTCAAATTGGGTGTCAATGTCTACAGCCCGTTCCGGTGGAATCTCTACTGCTTTCACTCGTCCTGAAAAGACTCCATCATTGTTCATGATGAATTCTGGGCTGGTGACATAGGCCACCGTGGTCATGTCATAAACAACAGGGGCGTCCTGGCGTCGCGTGACAGGTGAGTCCAAAGGCATGGCGACCGAGGCATAGCCTTCCGAATCCAGTTTGACCATGTTGAATGAAGGGTGACGTTCGGCTGCGCGGGTTGTTACCACCATATCGCAGTCCCCTTCAAGGTACAAATTGACACAGCTTTTTATGTCCTCGCCAGAGCGAAGCGGAGAAGTCGCCGGAATGGATACAAATATGTCGAAGTCATCAACCTGCTCAATGGCGTGACGCCAGGCAAGCCATTCCGGGGAAGTGTCCTGCCCCAGTTCTTGCGGGCGCATGAATGGGACTTCCGCTCCACAGCTTTGGGCGATCTCGGCAATGTCTGGGTCATCAGTGGACACGATGATCCTATCTAATAAACCGCTGGCTTTCCCAGCGTTTATGGCATGGCTTATGAGCGGAATGCCGCCAAGCTTCTTGATGTTCTTGCCTGGCAGCCCCTTGGAGCCTCCTCTGGCAAATATAAAACCAAATATTTTCATGAGGCTTTTACCCATATTAAATCGTTGGCTGCAGTTTCCGCAGCATCAATGAGCCGTATTACTTCGTCTCCCTGAGCGTAGGTGCAGAGGTGAGAGTGGCTCGGGCATGTCAGAGCTTCGAGTTGGGCTGTGTATGTCGTGTCTCGATCCGTGACAAATTTTTCGACCTCGCCATTGATGTCCAGTGCGCCAGCGACTAGATCTCCGTTGAGGCTCATGCCTTCCGCAATGATATTGAACCCCCTCCTGACTCCATAGTTTAGGTAGTCCAGATTGATGGTGACGGCAGGGCATCTTTTTGTCTTCACGAGCAGCGAGAAAACATCGTCAGAAGATATTTCCAAATCACTGAATTGACCGCCCGTTGCTGTGACCGAGGTCCACCCCTCAAACATCCACAAGACAAGATCCAATTCATGGGAAAGATCTCTGAGGACCCCGCCACCTTGTTCTTTATGAGCAGAGTAGCAGTTCCGGTAGTCTGTATCAGGGCGCCAGTCGGGCAGGTATTGGCCCACATGGAATCGTGCTGAATTGAGACGTTTTCCCTTGAGTAGGTCGAAGGTGCGTTGAATCAGAGGGTGGAAGCGCAGGTTGTAGGCTACAAAAATATCGTTGGTGTCGGCGTTAAGTGCATCGTAAGCTTTTTCGAAGAGCGGCTTTTCGATTAGAATCCTCTTCGCATACCCAGTTGCAAGCAGTTCTTTGAGCGAGTCGTGGTGATTTACCGTGGCATTGGCAATGATGGCCAGTTCGAATGAGTAGGCATCGACGGCGTCAGCTATGGATGAACTCGTGGGGAAAGGGCAATCCGGGTTACCCGTCACGCAGATAACTTTATGCCCTTTTTCTTCAAGAAGTCTGGCGTGGCGGGTTCCGATAGAACCATATCCGACAATTAAAACATTCACTGACCTGTCTCCAAAATGGGAAATAATAAAATAAGTTTGAATTTGACATATATTGTAGTTCAACTACAGAATTAATGCAAATTCTCTATTTCAAATTTACTAAAAAGTCCAAATAAATTAGTATTCTAAAACACAACCTTGCAATTTAAATGCTACCATGTAAAGATCCGATATGTCAAAAATCGCTTAACAAACAAGCGGGCGAGAGTACCATCACAAATCGTCGTCTTAAAATAATCACAAACAATCTGAGCTGATGGAGTGGGTTTAATGAAGAATAGGCTGATATTACATATAGGTTTGCCAAAAACCGGTACTACCGCTTTACAAAGCTTCTTTGCTCTGAACAGTAACGCTTTGGTTTCGCAAGGGATTAAGTATGTTTCTAATAGCCACCTCGCTGTCAATCTGTGGCGAGAAGGTGAAGACATTAAACGTTCGTTAAGCGTATGGGAAGATGTACGTAAAATTACCAAAGCTGGAAAATACGACGCCCTGGTAAGTAATGAAAATTTGGACTCTTATTTATTCGAGCATCCTGAACGGATTGATGACATCAGGCATTCTTTTTCTGATGCTGACGTTAAACTCGTTATATATCTGAGAAGACAGGATATCCATTTGGAGTCATACTATCTCCAAACGATTCGAGGTAATGCTATTACAACTCCATTTGGGCTCGATTTTATCGACAATATGCTGCACCAAAATTATCACAATTACGAAAAAAAACTTCGCTTTTTTGAAAAACATTTCGGCGCCGACAACATAATCGTTCGTCTCTATGATTGGAAGACTTTCCACAGCGGGAATATATTTCATGACTTTTTGCATGCCATAAATGTGCCCTGGAATGACCATTATGTCCATCCGCCAAGAAGTACCAACTCGAGCATCGATGCGCGAATGAAGGACCTGCTTCTGACCGCTAATGCGACCATCCCCGAGGCAGGAAACCAGTTGCGGGAATTCAAAGAACTCATCAATGTAGTTGAAAAATTCCGCTTTGTTGATCGCGAAACAAAGCTTTTGACCTTGCAAGAACGAAAAGACTTTCTCGCTGAATGCAAAACGGGAAATGATTGGGTAGGGCAAACATATTTCGGTCGCGACGAGCTGTTTGATTGCAGTAATGTGGAAGACCTTGGAGAGCCAAAAAAAATCAGTGAGCAAGATATGTACATGCTCATGTTTTTCCTTAATTCCGCCTGGATAAAGGGCGTCGGAGCTGTCCCGTTTCCCGTCTATAATTATCTCAAGATACGCCATCTGAAATTGAAAGCGGCTGGCATCACGGGCGCAAAGAAAGCTGTCCTTTTTCTGCGAGTCGGAATCCACGAAATATTGCACCTCATCAAGCTCTACATTATCCCAACCAATTGGCCTTCATCGCATCTTGAAAAAACGACCATGCATTACATCTGGAAAAATGCGAAATTGTGGTTGGGAAAAACGGATAACCTGATTGACAAACGTACTGATGACTAAAAACGAAAACTCACACAATTAGCTCTAAAACTGGGACATCAAGATTAGATCAATTCCCCATAAATCAGACAGCTCGCAGGGAAGTTGTTGGAAATGACGCGGTTAAACTGGCGTAATGATGAAAGTATTCAAACATAGTTGCTTTACGTCAACCTGAGGTAACTCTGAATCTATTTTTCGAAGTTTTTCAATGCGATGTTCAATTTCAGCTTTCGTAAGGCGAGGGAATTTGCTTAACGCATTCATCGCTTTTTTCTTTTTATCTGCATAGAACCAATCTGGATAACTTACCTTCAACTTCCTGCTTAAATACAGCGAACAATTTTTAAAACGTGCCTTGAAACTAGGCTTATCGGGAAGTGTTGCTGGTCCATCTGTGCCATATGATGCGGCGAGCACTGCAAGTGCTTGTGAGGCGCTGTGATTAACTGTCGAAAAATATGGCTCAATTGCCTTAATCTGCTCTTCCATAAGCTGCTCTGAGAGGAAGCCTGATTTGATGAGGTCAACAACTTGAGCTGGGGTTTCTGTTTTTACGCCTGCGAGTGCTGGAATTGGCGCAGCAATCTTCTCTTCAAAAACAGGTCGGTAATTTATGACAGTCCGTCCCATGAGCAGCGCTTCGATACCGGTAGTGCAGTCGTGATGTATGACCGGACCGGAAGATGCTATCCAGCTCCTGACGCCCCCTTCCTTGGTGACAAAGATATTCTTTTTATCAACAAAAGCCTGCTTGTATAACTCGGGATTCTCCGAAGGGTGTGGGCGGAAAATGATATGCCTATCCGGGAATTGCTCAGAAAGTTCATTCGCCAAGGAAATGTAATAGTCTATCAGTTTCAATTGGTAATGAGCCAAGCCATGAACAAATTTAACATGTTGCTCTTGCTTGAAATAATCAAGACCACCAGAGTCGCTGACCATTTCAATCCATTTATCAAAACCCATGATGTTGTTGCCATAAGAAAAATTGGTGTTGATTAAAATATAATCACGTCCATGTTTGTCGATAATGCTCTTCTGTTCATAATATTCATTGAATTTTTGCTTGACTAAATCAAAAGAGGGATAGCCTACCCCTTTAACTTTTGCACGGCCCTCGACTGCCACAGTTTTACCAACAAGGTCAGCCTGAGCTTGCCCCCATACACAAAGCTCAGTGACATCATCAATAATAGAAGTAAACTGACTCAGAATAGATGGGGAATCGAACATATTGATTCCCTCGGGGTGAATACTGATAACCTTCCCCCCCATATTTAATACGGTCCGATTGTAAGAAGCTTCTTGGTCAATATCAAAATAAATGACAGGTTTATTCTGCTCTTGAATTATCCTGTTAACCATCCGCTCTCCGATTAAACACGGAAGTGAGCGGTCCGCAAGATGCAAGACCAAATACAAAACTCCGTCCAACTCGCGTGCGGAAGTTTCAATAGGGAGAGCACATAGCATGATGAATTTCCAACAATCTAAGTTTTGTTTAAAGGTAACAAAAAATCTAAAGGATGCACCAGATAACTAGCCCACATATTTACTAATCCAGTGTTTAAGCTGCTTAAATTGGCTTCGCGGATTAGTGTTCTTAAAATACATCTCGCACTCTTTTAAAAAGAGAGAGAAATACTTGGTTGGAATACCATTGAATTTTCTCAAGTGACGTTTGGACTGGTTCCAAAAATTCTCAATTCCATTGATGTGATTGTAACTATCTGCAAACAGCTTCGAATGGTTGATTCGGAAGTGTTTGAACTCTGAGACATCAAGGACATTGTAGCCGTACCAGCAGTCCGTGTAAATAACACTGTCTGGCTGAGTCCTCTCCTGAATAATGAAAAGCAAGGTTTTTCCTTTTGCGTCAGGAATCACCTGTCATTTTTTCTAGTCTTGCAAAATGGTCGCGCAGGATTTCCTAGTAGCGTGCTATTCGCTGGAAAATCATCAACAACTACCGCCCCAGCACCAACAAGACATTTTTCTTTAAGTGTTATATTAGAATCAACCGTGGCTCGAATCCCGACTAAACATTCTTTTCCAACACTTACCCTGAATCCTAAAGTTGCACCAGGGGCAATGTGAGTATGGGCCTCAATCTTACTCTCATATCCTATGCAAGCGTTTGTATTTAAAATACAATTTTCTAAAATTTCGCACCCTGTAGAAACAACTGCGCCAGCGATTACTTGCACGCCCTCTGCTAGCGTTGCATTCGGTGAAATTGAAGAACTAGGATGAATTGTAGTATGAAATTTATAGCCCATATTTTTAAATCTTTCATAGATTTCTTTTCTCTTTGTAGGAATTCCTCTGGAACCTACTCCATTGACTAAAAGGACATCTCCAGGTTTGTAATAATTTGTGAAACTGGTTAACGTTCCCAAGGTTGCTATTCCATTAAACGTTTGTTCATGGAGTTGCGTATTATCATCTACAAATCCCAACACAGTAACATTCGACTGGAGTAATATTTCAAGTAACACTCTCGCATGCCCTCCCCTTCCAACAATTATGATGCCCTGCATTTATTCCTCCTTGTATATGCCTAGAATTATCCACCTATACGAAACAATAAGTGTTAAGCTCTTTGCTGTCGCTAGCTGCTGCGAATGATCTCTAAATTTATTTATCCTTTGCACCAAATCAATTTAAACCATTCCAACATTTTTCGATCTTTCGCTACCTTGATCTGTAAAGAAATGACTTGTAGCTTGAGCACAAGGTCATTCATTGTCAATGAACGATTTCAATTTTTATAAGCGACACATTTGACCTGCTTCCCAAAAACAGGATCGCGTATCTGGCCAAGACCAATAACATTACTCACACAAGAGCTGAACCGACCTCTGCGCATAGTCTGGAGCAAACTGCGAATATCGCATTGTCATACGCACGTCTGCATGGCCCAACAGCTGGCCTACAGTGGCTATTGGCACCCCTCGTTGAACCAACCATGTAGCAAACGTATGGCGAAGCGTATGAAAGACTACTCGCTGTCGCCGATCGGATACGCCATAATTGTATCTGCACTTTTTGACCGCATTTCGATAGGTACGATTTACATAAGTAATTTCGCTACCACCATTTGTAAAAACGTTTTTATTATAAACGCTTGGCTTGATGTTCCGCTCAATCACACCTTTTGAAATCTCATTAAGTGGAACAACTCGATTCCTAGATGACTTTGTGTCAATCACGTGAATCATATTTGAGTCCAAATTGACATCATAGGTCTTCAGCCTAAAGATTTCCCCAGCTCTCATTCCAGTATGGAGTGCAAACAACGCAATATCATGCCAAAGATCTGACATATCGCGCAAATACATGAGCAGAAGATCCGCTTCGCCTTTTGAGAGAAAACGAACACTGCGGTTGTCAAATTTCGGCATGAGGAATTTAGGAAGCTGTCCCTGATACATTTCGGCATCCAACGCATACCGCATCACTCGTCTGGTCAAACTGAGACAATGATAAACAGTCTGAGGAGCAAGCCCCTTGCGTTCAACACTTTTTCGCAATTTTAAGATTGTATCCGTTGTTATTTCCTCTAACGGCAACTTCCCATAATAACGTGAAATATGAGTCTCCCAACGAAGACTTTCAATGTATTGACCTTTTTTGTCTTGCAAGATAAGATCGGCATACTTGATCCATGCATCGGATAATCTCGGTGACATGTTTCCCCCATGTTCAAAAATATTAGAGACATGAGGCTTATGCAAAAAGTGGAACCGGCCTCTCACGCCGGTAACAGGGGTTCAAACCCCCTTGGGGACGCCATGATATTTCAACGGGTTACAGTTAACGCTGTAGCCCGTTTTTTATTTACGTGGCTCGTCCGCGTGGCTCGAGCGCCACATCAGCTTCACCGAACCAACTTCAGGGCCGGCGGTTCCCTGTCCCCGTCATCCCGCCAAGCGGCATCCAAAGCATCCACCGCACCGGTACTTTTCTTGATCTTGTGAATGTACCGCTGGGTTGTCGCAATGGATTTGTGACGAAGCAGCTGCTGCACTTCTACGATGGTCGCCCCATTGTGGATCGCGATGCTGGCAGACAGGTGGCGAATGCCATGGTAACCGAAGTTGCGCACACCGACTTCGGCGCACAAACGCCGAAGCCAGCGATTATTGATATCCAGAAGACCTGCGAACCGACTCCCAAACACCAGTTCCTCATCCCTGGACACCAGCTTCCATTCCGCCAGGTGTACCTTGAGCATGCCGGAGATGGGCAACTCGTCGAACTCGGCATTCCCGCTTTTGCGCTTGTTGGTCCAGAAACCGATCATGCCAGTGGCAAGATTGACTTCCGACCACTTGAGCTTCCACAGTTCGCCCCGTCGGGCAGCCGTGTGGAACGCCAGCAGAAGCAGTTGCCGTTGTAGCGGCGTCGCCGCATCTACGACCTTGCGGAAGTCCTCAAGGGATGGAACCCACCTCGGGTGACGTTGCTCGGGGAACTTGTCCACGGATCGGAACGGATTTGTCATGTCCATTCCCAGGTACCGCGCACCCCACTTCCACGCCGCGGCAAGGTTTTTCCTGTCCCGATTGGCCGTGTTCCCCGTGGTCTGCTTCTTGAGTCGGCTCAGGTGGTTCAAAGCCGCCACCGGGGTGATTTCATGAACCAACAGTGTCGGTCGCACCGACATTTCGAACAAACGCCGAAAGGCAAGGCGCTTGTCCGAACAAGAACCTTCAGACCAGGTCGCGGAAGCGAAGTCCATGTATGCGTTCGCCCAATCTCCGACCAATACTTCCAGGCCTACGCGATGCATGTCTTTTCGTTTTTCCGCATCAGCAAGTTCCAAGGCCTCACGGGTCTTGTTTTCCCATTTTTCAGCATCTTTCTTTTTGTCAAAGAGCTGCGTGCGTCTGATTTCCTTTCCCGTGGCGGGTGTAAAACGCACAGCACCCCGCCACTTTCTTCCGTCTTTATAAGCCATTGTCATTGCTCCTTATACGGAAGGCCGCTTACCTAGATTAACGCTGCCACAATTTGTGTTTGTCGGTCAAATTCTTCCGCTGCCGCTTTCTGACCACAAGGACATCGTCTGACTTATCCGACGTCCTCACGGTGTTCCGTGTCAAGTAGGCGTCCACGTGGTCCCGGTGAAACCGAATTCCACGCTTCCCGACCACGAAAGCCTTCAAAAGGACTTTCATATCGCTACGCCTCACAAGACTTTCAGAACATCCCAAAAGCTTGGCAACTTGTTTAACCGTCAGCACTTCTCCCACGTTCACGACCTTCAACTGGTTTTGTCGAGCCGGACTTCCTGACACTCAACACTCCAGTTCAACACTCTCAGCAGGACAAAAGTCAAACATCTGAAGGGGGGTGGAAAGAAATTAATAAAAACAGTAGCCCCGCCGAAAGATGGCGGGGCTGCAATTAATAGGAACTACCCAGATAGGCGTTCGATACGTCACGGCGGCCGGGTGAATGTCCGGCGGTTTCTTCGATAGCATCACGTGCCTCGTTGTCGAGTCGAGGCCAGTCAGCCCCGCCAACATTCTGGGCGGATTTTTGAAACGCCTGCACGCTTTCGTGCTGGTTTGGCGGTTCAAAGCCAGTGTGCTCAACGTACATCTGATGGAACCGCTCGTGGCGAAGTCCATGCAGGGTTCCCCCAGCATTCTTCCCCGCAAGCCCGTGTTTCCTGGCCGCATAATCCAGTCGGTGCAGCCATTCGTCGCCCATGCCTTCGGGCATGAGATTATGGATGTCCTTCCGATCGGAAGACGACACATATTCTTCGGCCCGCTCAAGAGCCGCTTCCTGTCGCGGGGACAGCCCGTGCAGGGTCCGAGGTCTGCCGCCCTTAGTTCCGTAATGTACGAGCAAACAATGGTTTTCCCTGTCCCAATCGTTGGGCAAATCCAGCTTGGCGGATTCTTCCCGGCGCAAACCGAGTTCATACATCAGTTCCACCTGCGTCGCCGCCCGACCTGCATGCGGATACGACGCGTCGTTCCGCATATGGGTCAGGGATTCTTCAATCTGTTCCGGCTTCACGGCCCGGGAGCTCGTGTTGGCGATACTGCCACGCCGGATGCCGAAGGTTGCATTACGACCGCTGATGCGATGATTGTCATAGGCGCGGCATATATGCCTGGCTGCGCTGAAGACTTCGGCAATCCTGCCGTCACCAACACCGTTTTCTTTCATTTTGTCAGCCACAGCCGCAAAATGTTTGTTGGAAATCTTGGACCATTTACGGGCCCCAAATCCAGCTTCATTAAGTCTTTCTGCAAAGACCTTCGCGTTCTGCCGAATTCTGTGTTGTTTTGATCGTGGGCCAGACAGGGTTGCCCTGTTCGCGCCCAGTGCCAGACTGATGGATTTTGTCATTGAATTTCTCCTTCAATATAAGTTCAGGGCAGTGCCCCGGGACAAAGCAGGTCGGACCTTTTCTGTTAGCCTGAAAATGACCTGCTTATGGCGCGAAAATGCGCCACGCAACAACCGATAGCGGAACAAATCAATGTCCGTTTCCCACTGAATGAGAAATTCAAGGAATCCAT
>JAEINO010000064.1 GCA_016342345.1 Pseudodesulfovibrio sp.
CCAAGTGCGGGTCCGGCAATAGGCCCATTGACAAGCGCGCCGCCCAGTTTGTGTTGGAAGCGATTCTGTCCGGCGACTCGAAATCAATTGTAGCAAAGGATATCGATGTGAACCTGCCCGGAATCGATTTGAGAAGACCGGCACCCAGACGATATGGTGTCCTCGACATTGAAACCCGTTATTCCGCCGCTGATGTTGGCGGGTGGAATCGAGCCGATCGCATGGGCGTGTCCATTGCCTGCGTCTATGACTCCGAAGACGAGTCCATGCACGATTATGAGCAGGATCAAATGGACGAGTTGATCGCTCACCTGCAAGAATTTGATCTGGTCATAGGCTTCAATCACATCAAATTCGACTACGCCGTGCTTGGAGGTCTGCACCCCTTCAATTTCAGGGGGTTGTCCAATCTTGATCTTCTGGTGGAGGTCAACAACCGGCTCGGATACCGGCTCAAGCTTGACAACATAGCCCAGGCTACGCTTGATGTGGGCAAGTCCGCTGATGGACTCCAGGCCCTGGAGTGGTGGAAGGAAGGTCGTCTGGACCTCATCACCGAGTATTGTCGGCAGGATGTCGCCGTAACTCGCGATGTCTATCTCTTTGGCCGCAAACATGGGCATATCTTTTTCACGAACAAGGCCGGGCAGAAAGTCAAATTGCCTATTGATTGGTAAGCAACTCAAGCAGAAAGGAAGAGCTCCATGACTATCTACAAATCTTTTCTCGCCGTCCTTTTCCCCATCTTGATCGTCATTATTGCCGTGTTGTTTGCCCAGCCTGAAATCGAGGGTGCAACCAAGGCTGCCGCTCGTGGCGGAGACAGTGTGGCACAATATGAATTGGCTCACCTCTATTTTGAAGGGGATGTGCTGCTCAGGGATTTCGACAAGGCTGTCTACTGGGTGACGAAAGCTGCGGATCAGGGCGAGCCTAATGCCCAGAATGTGCTTGGAATCCTGTACCTTCGTGGTGAAGGGGTCCCTCAGGACGATGCCAAGGGGCTTGCCCTCATACGAGCCTCTGCCGAGCAGGATCACGCTCCGGCCCAGGCGTTCATGGCCTATATTTATGGAAAGGGTATTGGTGTTCCGCAGGATGGTGTGCGCTTTCTCAAATGGGTGCAAAAGGCTGCTGCCAATGGTGACCCTGCCAGCCAGTTCAATGTTGCCATCCTGTACCTGACCGGAAACATGCTCGACAAGGATGTCGCAAAAGCCCGGTCATTGCTTCTTCAATCCGCAGATCAGGGCCTTGTCGAAGCACAGGTTACTTTGGGTGAAGTTTATGCACGGGGGCTTGACGGGGAACCGAATCTCGTGGCCGCCTGTAAATGGTTCGCCATTGCCGGGACGCAGGGGCACCCCAGAGCCAATGCCGATCTCGTTCAGATAACGAAAGTGATGACCAGCGAACAACTTGATCAGGCAGCGGATCAGGCCAATAAATGGCTGGATACGCACGATAAATAGTTTTTTCCGCATGAATAATTAGAGATAAAAAAGCCGCCCGTTTGGGCGGCCTTTTTTTGCGTCTGGAGAATGGGAATCAATTCATTGCGTAGCGTTCGATTTTGCCCTTGTAGGCCAGGACACCTTCGACTATGCCGGTGGCCATGTAGTCGAGATAGGTGCCTGATTTGAGCCGCTTGGCTTCGGTGGAGTTGGTGATGTAGCCGAGCTCCACGAGTACGGATGGCATTTTTGCACCCATGAGCACGTAGAAGGGGGCTTCGCGGGTGCCCTTGTTGTTGAGTGCCCATTTGCGTCTGACCTTGTTGCATGTCTTGGACTGTACATCCGAGGCAAGGTCCCTGGATTCCTTGATTTTGGAGTTGACCATCAGGTCAGTGAGGATGAATTGGAGATCGGAAATGGCACGAGGGTCCACGGCATTTTCTCGGGCGGCGATGCGAACGGCGTCCCTGCTCTTGGCAAGGTTCAGGCTGTAGGTTTCCATGCCGTTGATTCTCTTGCTTCGATTTGCGTTGCAATGGACCGAAAGAAAGAGGTCCGCTTTCTTGACGTTGGCCATGGCTGTGCGCTGCTCAAGAGGGATGAATATGTCGGTGGTCCGGGTATAGACCACGTTGAAGCCTTTTGCCTTAAGCTTTTCCCCGAGAATTTTCACGAAGCGAAGATTGATGTCTTTTTCGCGGATACCATTGGAGACCGCGCCCGGGTCTTTCCCGCCGTGACCAGCGTCGAGCATGATGGTTCTGACCGTGAGGCCCAGCTGTTCAAGCAGGTCCCCGGCCATGGTCTTGCTTCCTTTGGGAGGGCGGTACTTGGAGTTTGCCGTGGTCTTCCGAGCTTGTTGTTTGCTCGGTTGAGCCTTGGCAACCGATGTGCTGCCGTCCGGGGAATAGACGTCAATGACGATTCTGTAGGGATTTTCAAGAGGAAAAACCTTGTATTCCTGCATGTCCAGAAAATCGAGAACCACACGGGTGGTTTCCTTGTTGTATTGCCCGGCGCGGATGGAGCGCAGGATGCCGTCAGAAACCGTGGTGGCTGCGGTGACGTCGTGGCCCAGTCGGGCCTGCTGGAGGTCAATGTACAAACGGTGAGGCCGGTCAACCGCAGGATTGGGGTCCAGCACCTGATAGCGATAATTGACCCGGCCATCAAGTTCCAGAACCACGCGGGTGTACTCGTCGCTGGACTTGAAGCGGATCGTATCCAGATGGGCTATGCCGGACGGGTCTACGTGTCTGCCATTTGTCGGGGGAGTCTTTTGTTTTGTCTTGGTCGCGGTCTTTTTTTTGGTCGCTGCAGTTGCGGCAGCCTTGTCCAGAGAGCTTGTTGAGGTCTGCTTTTTCCCGGAGACCTTGGCTATGGCCCAATTGTATTTACCCAGTTTCTTGAGTTCGGCCTGGGCCTTGTGTCGCATATCGGAGCGGGGGTACTCGACAATGATCTTTGCCAGATCAAGGCGGGCGGCGGTGGTTTCTCTGAGTCGCTTGGAGTAAATTCCGGCTCGGCGATAGAGACAGTCATCGGCCCATCCGTGGCGGGGATAGCGGGTAACGACCCGGCCAAAATAATCGACGGCGCGGCGAAAATCGGATTTCAGTCCGCTCTGGACGGCGAGTTCCTCATGCACTCTGCCCATGTAGTAGAGGGCCTTGGGAGCATATGAGCCGTTTGGTTCGGCTTTCAGACACCGGGAGAATTTTTTTTCGACTGCTTGCCAGTTGGAACGGTATTTGGCCTTTCGGCTGTTCTTGATCAGTGCGTGGAATTCCGAGTGACCAACGGTGAAGTATGATTTGGCCGAGGTTGCCAGTGCTGGGGGAGCGCACAGAAGCAGGACCGCTAGCAGAAGAAGTGCCAGGGCCGGAAGTTGTCGATATAGTGAGCCGTTGAACAAGTTCATATGATTTGTACCTGAATTGGTGTCCATTTCAATCCAGGCAAGGCGTTTGACCCTGATGAGGGGGCATGGTTGGAATGGACAGGTTGGCAGCATTTTCCAGAAAAATCTAAAAAAAGTCCAGAAAAGAATGTGAACCCTGTGGAAAAAAAGGGAGTTTGAATCAAAATCAGAGCCTTTTATTTAAGCCTGACCCGTTAGAAGCCAGCGAGCCCAGTCTTCGCGTTTGTTTGCTTGTGCCAGTCGAGACGCGGCTTCCCAGTCGTATTCGACTTCAATAAATTCCGTTTTCCAGCCAGCAGAATCCGGTGTGAGAATCGCGTATCGGGCATGGGGGGAGCCGCTGATCATTTTGTGCGGCGGAGTATCATCATCATATGCGGGAAGCCCGACGCTGCCGGGATTGACAATGGTCCTGCCCTGGCAGGAGACCATGCCTGCATGGTGGCTGTGCCCGGTCAGGACAAGAGTGCAGTCTCGTGCTGTTGGCATGAGGTCGTCCAGTATGTCGATACACGACCGGGGGAGCGGCAATCCTGTGGCGACATCTTCAAGCAGGTATGTCGTATCGCTTTCGGGCGTGCCGTGGCAGAGCAGTATGGTTTCGTTCAGAACGAGTGTGGGCGGGAGTGTCTCGAGCCAGGTCAGACCCTTGTTGCCAAGGGCTGTTCTGGCGGCTTGGAGAGCCGGAGCGTTTTTCTGGTCAGGATTGTCTTCTATCAGGATGCGATCCTGATTGCCCCGTATGGTGGGCATGTCCATGTCCTTGAGGATGGACCATGTCCCTGCCGGGTCAAGAGGCCCGTAGAACGTATCTCCCAGATTGGCAAATCTGGTCAGGCCACGTCTTGCCGCATCGGCCAGCACGGCTTCAAGGGCCAGGGAATTGCCATGGATGTCGGCCAGCACGGCCAGAGGTTGCTGCTTTGTCATGAATCGATACTTGGACAAAATGCGTTAAAAAGCAAGAGTGCTGTATTTTCCCGGACTTTACTATCGGGCCTCAACCATTTAAAGGATGGTTGGCGGGACGGCGGACGGGATTCGTTGCCCTGCCATCAAAGGAGAATTCTTTGGCTGACAAAACACGATTGCATTATCTCGGAAACCGCCATCTGCTCAGGCGGAGTATCGGATATTTCGCGCCGTATAAATTGCGCGTGGCCTTTTCGGTCATTGCCATGCTTTTGTATGCACCCATTCCTCCCGCATTGGGATGGTTGACAAAATACCTCACGGATGAAGTTCTCGTTGCTCGTGACATCAACATGTTGCAGGTGTGCATTACCGGATTTGTCGGACTGATTATCTTCAAGGGTGTGTTTCAGTTCCTGCAGGTTTATGTGATGAATTCCACTGGCATACTGGTTCTCAGGGATATGCGCCGCGATTTATTCGACAAGATTGTCCGGCTTCCCATGCATTTTTTTGCCGAGAGCGAAATTGGCATGCTCATGAGTCGAATTGTCAGTGATGTGGTGGCAGTCAGGCAAAGCCTTCCGAGCATCATCATGCTCATTCGACAGATTTTCACCTTGGTGGGTCTGATCGGCACGGTTTTCTATCTTGACAGTTACCTGGCAATGTGGAGTTTGGTCGTCATGCCTGCGGCCCTGTATCCCATTATCTTTTTTGGCAAGAAAATCAGAAAATACGGACGCAAGACCCAGGCAGAGATTTCAGGGGTCAATGTGGTGCTGGAAGAGAGCTTTTCCGGCATCAAGGTCATTAAGGCCTTTGCCAACGAGGTTCGGGAACTGGCACGATTTCAGACGGAAAATTCAAATCTGACCAGAATGATCATTCGTCAGGTCTTTTATAGCGAAATTTCATCAAGGGTCATGGATCTGGTTGCGGCTGTAGCCGGGGCAACCGTGCTTTGGGTCGGTGGCATGCGTGTTGTCCAAGGTATCATCACTCCAGGGGACCTGACCGCTTTTCTTGTCTGTCTGGTTCAGCTTTATGAGCCTATCAAGAAAATAAGCATGTCCAACATACAGATTCAGGCCGGGTTGGCCGGTGCTGAGCGCGTGTTCGACATATTTGATTCTCCGTCGATTCAGGTCGAGGATCAGGGAACGACCATTCTTGATGGTGAGTTTGGCACCCTTGAGTTTCACGATGTCATTTTTGCCTATCCAAAGGCACCCAGGGCTGCCGTTAACGGCGTGAACCTGACTATTTCTGCCGGACAACGGGTGGCCATTGTCGGTCCCAGCGGGTCGGGAAAAACAACGCTGGTCAACCTGATTCCCCGTTTTTATGATCCGCAGCAGGGGAGCATACGTTTAAATGGCGTACCTCTTGGCGAGTATGATCTGGCCAGCCTGCGTATGAACCTCGGGCTGGTCTCACAGGATACCTTCCTGTTCAACGCATCTGTTTCCGATAATATTGCCTACGCTCATGCGGAATACGATCTGGACGATGTCAGAAGTGCTGCCGAGGCCGCATTTGCCCATGAATTCATCATGGAAATGCCGCAGGGGTACGATTCCGTGGTCGGAGAGGGCGGTGTCAAGATTTCCGGCGGTCAGAAACAGCGGTTGACCATTGCCCGCGCCATTCTCAAGAATCCTCCGTTGCTCATTCTGGACGAGGCGACCAGCGCGCTTGATACCGAGTCGGAGCGCGTGGTGCAAAAGGCTTTGGAGAACCTTATGCAGGGCCGCACATCCATTGTCATCGCACATCGGTTGTCAACCATCCTGACCGCTGATGTCATTGTGGTCATGGACCAAGGCAGGATTGTTGCCACGGGAACCCACAAGGAGCTTCTGAAGTCATGCGCTCTTTACGAGCGGTTGTACCAGATGCAATTCGATGATGCGGATGAAGCAGGGCAGTAGCAGGCCCCCCCCTTGAGCCGTTGCTGAAATAATGGGTTGGCAGCAACGCCTGTCCTCATGTATTCTCATCGTTACATGGTACTCTAAGGAAGTACTGATTAATTCAATTTTCAGGAAGTGCTGTAGAATTATTCGCTGGCAAGGCGCAAGAAAACATCAAGGCCGATGCGTACTTCCTGTACGCTAGGATTTGATGTTTTTAAAGCAACGAAGCCAGCGGACAATTATGCAGTGCTTCCCTAACAGGGTTGCGCCTTTTTCGGTGCTTCAGGTTTTACATTGGAATGAAAACTCACGTAGTAACCATTTCGGATATGAAATTCTCGGACAAGTCCCAGGATGTCATTGTCACGTACTCTCTCGGATCCTGCCTCGGGGTAACAGCTTACGACCCGAAAATGTGTATCGGGGGCATGATTCATTGTCTGCTTCCCAGTTCCGACTCCGCCCGTGACAGGGCTCGCGTCAATCCGTTCATGTTCGTGAATACGGGTGTTCCCATGATGGTCCGTAAGCTCATGAGTCGTGGAGCAGTCAAATCCAGGCTGGTTTTCAGGGCAGGTGGTGGAGCAAATATGCGCAATGATGGCCTTTTTAATACTGGGGCCAGGAATTTTGCGGCTCTGGAGAAGTTGTTGGTTCGCAACAATGTGAAGCTGACGGCTTGTGATGTGGGCGGCATGATCCCCAGAACCATGTTCTTGTATCTGGATACGGGCCGTGTTGTCATTCGATCCCTTGGGAAGGAGAAAGAATTGTGAGTCGACGCGAAGAAATACTATCCAGGATTTCCGAGGTCGTTGCCATTCCATCGTGTGCTCACAAGGCGATAGTGCTTTTGAACGATCCTGATGCGGCGATCGAGGAACTGGCACGGATCATCGAGCACGACCCCGGGTTGACCGTCAATCTTCTGAAAATAGTCAATGCATCATTTTTTGGTGACAATCGACCCATGACAACCGCTCGTGAGGCCATTGCCAGGCTTGGTACGGCTCAGGTCCTTCAGTTTGTGGTTTCAACTGGTGTCGCTCCCTCTTTTGTCCAGAAGATTGAAGGGTATGACCTGTCTCCCAGCATGCATTTGCAGCATTCTGTCACGGTGGCCATGGCCGCTCGGCAACTCGGAAGTGTTCTTGGGTTGGCTCCCCCGGAGTATACGTTTACAGCCGGACTCGTTTCCGGCATCGGCAAGATTCTTTTGGGGGCTTACGTCCAGGTGGTAGTCGAACCGATTATGTCACTGGCCTTCAAGGAAGGATTGAGTTTTGATCAGGCCGAAGATCGGGTTCTTGGCATCAATCATGCGGAACTTGGCGGCATGCTGCTTGAAAAATGGGGATTGCCTAAGGATATTTCGGATGTGGTGCGGTATCATCTCAGGCCCGATGAGTATGTTGGCGAGAATCTGGTTCTCGATTTGGTTCACATCGGCAATGTGTTGGCAAAGATGATAGGTGCCGGTCTCGGCGCGGATGGTCTGAACTATGTGCCGTCTACAAGGGTTGCCGGGAGGCTTGGGCTTACTCCGGCCATTTTGGACACGGTTTCGGCCAATGTAGTGGAAGAACTTGGCGAGGCCTGGGACCTGTTTCTCGAATGTGCCGAAGACTCATGTCCCACATGAAAAAGGCCGGAAAAGCGAATTGCTTGTCCGGCCCGATGCTGTAAATCCTGATATCTATTTGGCGCGATATGCCTTGGTGATGTAAATAGGCTTGGCAGGGACGTCGTCAAGCACTCCCATGCGGGTGGTTTTAACTTTCTGAATTTTTTCAACTACATCCATGCCTCTGAGAACTCTGCCGAAAGCGCAGTAGCCCATTCTGGTTTCGAATTTTTTCTCATCCCATTTGTCCTTGACCGTTGTATAGTTAAGGCTTGGATTGTCTTCGACATTGAAGAAGAACTGGCTTGTGGCGGAGTCCGGCTCGGCTCCTCGAGCCATGGCGATAGTGCCTTTCTTGTTGAGCAGGGCTTTTTTCGACTCACAGATGATGGGTGGCATGGTGCTTTTGGGTCGCAAGGGGTAGGTGAATCCTCCACCCTGGATGATGTTGACCGTAAGGTCCTGGTCTGTGGAAACCTTGGCTTTTTGCTGGCGGATGACCCTGTGAAAGACCGTTCCGTCGTAGAATCCCAAATCAACATATTTAAGGAAGTTCTCAACTGTGACAGGTGCTTCCTTGGGGTGGAGCATGATGATAATGCGTCCCATGGTGGTTTCGAATATGACCACCGGGTTGGGGCCGGCTGCTTGGGCTGTGGGGGCGGCAGAGATCAGGCCGAGGGCCAGGGTGCACAGTATGGATGCACTTAGCAGGATTTTACGTATCAGGGTCATATCAGTCGCCTTTATTAAAAAAGTAACAAGAACCGATTCTGTGAAAATGGATACAGTGACAAATGGTTCTGGTCAACTGTTCAGGACCGAGAGCAACACGGTTCTTGCGCCATTTTCGTCCATGTCCTGTCCAGTCCAGAGTTTGAATTGGGCCAATCCCTGATGCAGGAACATTTCAAGTCCGGAGATAGTCACGCATCCGGCTGTCTGTGCTTCCTTGAGCAGCCGGGTCTTAAGTGGGTTGTAGACGATGTCGTATACGACTGTCCCTGAGGGGAAGGAGTCAGCCTGCCATGGAGTCAGTTTTTCCATGTGGCCGCACATTCCCATGGGTGTGGTATTAATGATCAGGCCGGGTGATTCCATGGTCCGTTTGTCCCATGCCACGTTTCTGACCGAGAATTCGACAGCCAGGGTTTCGGCCCTGGATTGCGTCCGATTGGATAGCGAAATAGTATCAATCCCCAGCTCCTGCAAACCGACAATGGCGGCTCGGGCAGCTCCGCCCGCACCCAGGACCATGGCCGAATCAGGAAGTTTGGCGAGTTTTGCCAAAGGCGCGATCAATCCGGTGATATCGGTGTTTTCGCCGCAAAGCAGGTCATTGTCCCAATAGAGGGTGTTGGCTGCCCCTACGGTCCGTGCCCTGTCGGTCATGTAATCAAGAGATTTCATGATCGCCTGCTTGTGAGGGATGGTAACACTGACGCCGGATATCGGTTCCGTGCGGACTCGTTTCATGAATGTCGAAACATCCCCTGATTCAAGAGGCCAGGCTTCATAGGTCGCGTCGATACCCAGTTGGTCGAACCCCCATGTGTGCAGGGTGGGGCTGAGGGTATGCCCCAATGGCCAGCCGATGATGCCATATTTTTTGGTCATGGTTTGATCCTTGCGACGGGAGTTGCAACGCTACAATGCTTCTGCCTGCTTCATATTGCCGATGGTTGAGCCGGTCCATGCTTCTTCCATGGAGTTCAGGTTGGGCTTGAGCATTTTGAACAGTACGCCCTTGGGACCGACTTCCGTGAAATCGCGTATGCCTGTGGCCCACATGGCCTGGAGGGCTTGAATCCACAGCACCGACGAGGTCATTTGACGCTGCATGATTTTCATGATCGCGGCAGGGTCGGGTTCTGGCAGGGCCGTGGCGTTGTGGAAGATCGGAAAGTTCGGAGCATTCCACGCCAGTCCATCTAGAAAGGAGGCGAATTCGTCAGCAGCTTCCTGAATGAGCGGACTGTGGAATGCGCCGGAAACGGCCAGTCTGATGGCGCGCCCCTTGGCTTCCTTGACCAGCACATCTGCACAGTCGAGAGCTTCCTTTTCTCCGCTGATCACGAATTGGGCTGGCGAGTTGTAGTTGGCAATTTTGAGTTCCTTGGTTGCCTGTTTGGCTGCCTTGTCCACTATTTCCTCGACCTGATTCTGCGGCAGTTTGACCACTGCGGCCATGCCGTGTCCTTCCTGCCCGGCTTCGGCCATGAGTTTGCCGCGAAGAGTCACGGCGCGCACGGCGTCTTCCATGCTCAGGACACCGGCTGCGCCCAACGAGGCGAATTCGCCCAGACTGTGCCCTGCTGTGGCAGTGGGCGAGACTTTGTCTTTGACCAGCATCCAGAGTGAGAGATTGACAACGGTCAGTGCGGGTTGCAGTGCTCTGGTGTCTGCCATGTCAGCAGCTTCACCGTCCCAGTAGATTTCCCTGAGAGGCAGGCCGGATTCTCTTTCGGCCAATTTCCATAAATTCAGGGCACTGTCGCTGTGTTCGGCAACGTCCTTGCCCATGCCTTTTTCCTGGGAACCCTGTCCCGGGAAAAGTATTGCGGTCTTGGTCATTGTATTCTCCTTGTGTCTTGGGGCTATTCTTTTTGATCGCGCTGAAAGGTTCCGTTATCGGGCTGGCAAACAGGAAATGGAGTTTACCTGTTGCTGAGTCGTGTTCCGGCGGGAACGGATTTGAACAGATTTGTACCGTTTTCGATGACGCAGTTGTCCCCGATGGAGATTCCGAGATAGGCAGTTACTCCCATGCCGACAAGACAGCCGCAACCAACGGTGACGCTGCCAGCCAGGATTGCGCCCGGGGCAATGTGAGTGTGCCTGCCAATCCGGCAATGGTGGGAGATGATGGCCCCTGTGTTGACAACCACGCCATCTTCCAAAATAACGTCAGGTCCGATAGTGGCATTGGCGTGAATCTGGACACCTCTGCCCAGAGAGGCCCGAGCGTCGACATTGGCCGAGGCGTGAACAAAAGGTGGCAGCAATGCGTCAGAGGATTCGGCCAGATCAAAAATGCGGGTGCGCAATGAGGCGTCGGGATTTACCAAACCTACGGCGACAAGGACCGTCAGCATTCCCGTGCGGCATTGGGAGGTGATTTCGGGAATGGGTCCAAGCACGGGATAGCCATTAACGACATCCCCGCGTTGCAAGGCATCGTCCATGTACCCTTTGAGTCTGAATGAGGTGTTGCTGGCCAGCAAATCACCAAGTACGAGGCCGTGTGCCCCTCCTCCGAGAATGACGACAGGTATGCGTCCGTCGGTCTTTGCTGTTTTTCCGGTGAGTTCGAGGACATCTTCAAGATTGACGAGGTCGCGTCCGGCAAACAGGGTCGAGTCGAGATCCTTTTGAGCGATGTATCGTTCTGCGGCTTTGGAAAAGACGGGATCAGGGGCCGTTTTGGCAGGTGCGGCTGGTTTTTCGGGTTTGGTATCCGAGGCGGGAGTGGTGCTTGTCATGGCTTTTGTTATGCGGGCCACCACATTGCCTATGGGGACATAGTCACCCTCACGGCACGGGAAGGCCACGAAGCCGTTGCCGGTTGCCTCTATTTCGACTGAGGCCTTGGATGATTCGTAGACAAGAAGGAGATCGCCTTGCACCACAGGGTCTCCATCGGCGTACATGATGTCTGTAATCAGCACTTCGTCATCGTTGACGGTGTCTTTGGGGATGGAAATTTCGATGAGTGATTTCATTGCATGAACTCGCTGATGGTTTCGACGATGGATGTGCGGGTCGGAAGCACCTAGTCCTCCAGGCTGCGTACCGAGGGGATTGGTACCGGCATGGCCGAGATGCGTTTCGTGCGGACCGGGACGTTGGCCTGTTCTGCGACCAGTGCTGTTATTTCCGCACCAATGGCCCCGAATCCGCTGCCTTCTTCAACCGTTATTAGTCGCCCTGTGGCTTGTACGGATTCGAGTATGGGTGAAATATCCATGGGGCAAAGTCTTGAAGGGACAATGACTTCAACCTTGATGGAGTGTTCCCGGAAAAGGGTTTCCACCCCGGAAAGGACCGTATCCGTCATGCCTCCGTATGTGACTACGGTCACATCGGGCGCGGACAGGCGAGGGCGGACGCGTGCAACGGGCCAGCCTTCAGTCGTCTGCTCTGTTATGTAACCGGGCATGATGCGAGTTGCCAGCCTTCGACCATAATCGAGTTTGTGCTCCAAGACCACCGCAGGATGGTCCAAGGCAAAGACCTGGGTATAAATGGCTGCCGGATCAATGAGGCTGTTGAGGGCGCAGAGTGTTACCCCATCGATGCCTGCCAGGAATTTGTCCAGGCTTTGGGAGTGGGTGGGACCATATCCTCGTCCTCCTCCCATGGGGGTTCTGAGGATGAGCGGGCACTGTACCTGACGGTTGTACATGTGGTGAAATTTTGCTGCGTGGTTGATGAGTTGGTCCAGAGCCAGGGTCACGAAATCGCCGAACATGATTTCCAGGACCGGATGGAATCCGCCCAGGGCTAGGCCGTTGGCAATACCTGTGATGCCTGCCTCGCTGATGGGGGTGGAGATAACCCTGTGGGGATACGTGTCAGACAGGTCTCGGGTTATCTTGAAGGCTCCCCCATAAGGAGCGGCAATGTCTTCACCCAAGAGTATCATGTCAGGATCTGCATGCATGCGCTTTTTGAGACATTCGTGGAGAAGGTCGGCCTGTCGTTTGCCGGACTGGTGGATGACGGTCCAAGTCCTTTTCGTTTCTTTCGGTGGCGCGGGCAGATATTCATTCAGGCTCAAGACCGGGGCAGAATCGAGGCTTTTCAGAATTTTTTCGATTTCTTCGTCTATCTCGGCAAGCATTTCTCCATATGTTTCAGGGTCGGCAAGAGCGAATTGGCAGACCGGGTCATCCTGTCGGCATCTATCGAGTTCGGCGGGATCACGATGGTCATCACCCTTGGAATGGGGGGCCAGTCGATGCGTGTCCACCAGATGGAAAACCGGTTGATTTGTCTTGCGCACCATCTGGATGGATGTTTGTGCATTTTCCATGAGCGTTTCGGGTTCGGCTGTAGTGTCCCGGAAAGTCTTGATGCCGAAAGCCTGGGCGCGAGCCGAGATGTCTCCGGCTATGGTGGAACTGGTGGCAGTGGACTGTGCGAACCGGTTGTGTTCGCACACCATGAGCAAAGGCAACTCCCATTTGGCCGCCATGTTCATGGTTTCATAGACAACCCCCTGTCCTAGGGTGCCGTCTCCTATGAAGACTGTTGCGATATTGTCGGTTTGACGCATTTTGCGGGCCAGAGCCATGCCTGCGGCAACCGGGACGATGCCGCCTTGAATTCCGTTGGAGAAGAATCCGTCCTGACACAGGTGCTGACTGGAGCCGACACCGCCGCAGACGCCAGACTTTCTGCCCATGAGTTCCGCCATCAGGCCGGTGGTATCGTTGCAGTACGCGAGAAAATGTCCATGGCATCGGTGGTTGGAAAAGACGATGTCTCCATGGGTGAGGCGACCGGCAAATGCCAGGGCTGAAAACTCTTGTCCGATGCAGGTGTGCACCGTGCCATTGAGTCTTCCCTGCGCAAACAGATCGAGGAATGTTTCCTCTACTCGGCGGATTTTCAGTGCGGTTTTGATCCATTCATGTTTCATGATTATTCGATAGGGGGATATCTCTTCAGGAATTATCACGTCAAGCACTCCTTTGCCTTCTCACATTTGGTTGACAGTAAAAAACACAACGGGGTAGGACTGGGAATACGGTTACTGCCTTGGATATCATGGTTTTCCATCATGAGAGGGGTGGTCGGAGCCAGAATATGAAAGTATTGATAATCGGAAGCGGCGGGCATGCCCGCGTCACGGCGGACATTCTGTTAACCATGAAAGGGGTTGAGCCCTTGGGGTTTATTTCCCGTGCTGATGCTTCGAAAAGTGACGGCCCACAAGGTTTGCCGATTCTGGGAGACGACGATCTCGTTGATACCATTGAGCACGACAGGGTGATTGTAGCAATTGGTGAAAACAGCTTGAGAAAACAAGTGTTTGATCGTCTGGTTGCGGCTGGAGAAAAACCGGTTTCAGCCATACATCCCACGGCGATCATTGCATCGGATGTCATTGTGGGGGCGGGGTGTGTTATTTGCGCTGGCGCTATCGTGAATACGGGAAGCCGGATCGGCGATAATGTCATTCTCAACACGGGATGCACTGTTGATCATGATTGCATTATTGGCAATCATGCCCACATTGCGCCGGGCGTCAATCTGGCAGGTAATGTTCTGGTTGGCGAAGGGGTGTTTGTGGGCATAGGATCAAGTGTCGTGCAGGGTATTGCCCTTGGCAAGTGGGCTACTGTTGGTGCTGGTGCGGCTGTTGTCAGTGATGTTGCAGCGAATATCGTGGCCGTGGGTGTTCCTGCCAGGGCCGTGATCAAAGATAATGACGTCGTATAGGGTGTGATGTTTTGAGCAAGGACAGATTGTTTCTTTCCCCGCCTCAGATGGGCGGTTCGGAACTGGACTTCGTAAAGAAGGCTTTTGATTCCAATTACATAGCGCCACTAGGTCCATTGCTTGTGGATTTCGAGCAGGCTTTTTGCGAGCTGACTGGTTTTGCGCATTGCGTGGCGGTCTCCAGCGGTACGGCAGCCATACATCTTGCCATGCGCCTGCTTGGCGTGGGGCCCGGTGATGTGGTGATCGCTTCCACATTGACCTTTATCGGTTCTGTTTCTCCGGCCACTTTTCTGGGGGCCGAATTGCATTTCGTGGACTCCGATCCACAGACCTGGAACATGGACCCTGATCTTCTTGTCCGGGCCATTGAAGAGGTTCAGGCCAGCGGGAAACGTGTGGGCGCGGTTGTCCCCACCGATCTCTATGGCCAATGTGCTGACTATGATGCCATCAAGGCTGTGTGCGAGTCTCGTTCCATCCCGCTGCTGATTGATGCCGCCGAGTCCGTGGGCGCGACCTACAAGGGTCGCCATGCCGGTTATGGAGGCGATGCGGCTGTCTATTCCTTTAACGGAAACAAGATCATTACAACCAGTGGCGGAGGCATGTTGGCTTCCGACGATGGGAAGTTCATTGCCGAAGCCCGTAGGTTGTCCCAGCAGGCGCGGGACGCTGCGCCCTATTATGAACACACCACAGTCGGGTACAACTATCGCATGAGTAATGTTTTGGCTGGCATAGGCCTGGGACAGTTGGACATGCTTGAAACGTTCCTTGCCCGCCGTCGTGGAATATTTCAGTGGTATGCGAACGCTCTCGGTTCCTTGCCGGGTATGGAATTTGTGCCGGAAGCTCCATATGGCAAATCCAATCGCTGGTTGACCGTTATGCTCATTGATGAGGCGAAATTCGGCGCAGGGCCGGAACAGGTCCGTCTGGCCCTGGAGGCTGAGAATATCGAGTCCAGGCCGGTTTGGAAGCCCATGCACATGCAGCCGGTGTTTGTCGGTGTGCCCTGCTCTGGCGGAGCCGTTAGTGAGGATCTGTTTGTTCGGGGACTCTGCCTTCCTTCCGGGACTGCCATGACCGAAGCCGACCTTGAACGGGTGGCGCGGATCATCAAGAGCACACAGTCATGAAGTTGAATATGCCCAATTTCAGAAATCTCAATTTCTACGTCATGTCCATTGCAGACATGCTCATCTTTATTCTTGCCCTGTATGGCGCATATCTGTTCCGATTCGATTTTGTCGTTCCAGATCAGTATAGTGTTCAGTTCAAGGGACTGATCAAGTATGTTCTTTTTTTCAAGATATCGATATTTATCGTCTTTGGTCTGTACAAGGGGATGTGGCGGTACACCAGCCTGAATGATTTCTGGAAGCTGATCAGGATTACGGCTGCGCAGAATCTGATTCTCATCTCGTTTGTACTTTTCCGGTTTACCTTTATCGGCGTGCCGAGAAGCGTGTTTGTCCTTGATTGGATTTTGACGCTGGTCCTGTGCAGCGGACTCAGGCTTTCCATCCGTACTTTTTTCACTCAGTCCATGTCCATGACCACCCCGCTGGCAGACAGGAAGCGAGTGCTGATTGTCGGGGCTGGTGGGACTGCGGAAAAGATCAGTCGTGAAATGGCCGCCAACCCGGCACATTATACGCTCGTCGGTTTTCTGGATGACGATGCGAGCAAAAAAGGCAGAACCATCCATGGCAAGCCCGTTCTTGGGCTTGTCTTGAATATGGGGGCTGTTGTTGATCGGTTCGAGGTGAATGAAATTTTCATTGCCATTTCCGAGGCCTCGGCCGAACAGATGCGGCGCATTGTGGATGCGTGCAAGGAGACCGGCGTTCCTTACAGGATTCTGCCCGCCATGACGGAAATAATGGACGGCAAGGTGGACATCAAGGCCCTGCGCGATATCGATTACCTTGACTTGTTGGGCCGAAGCCCCGTGACCCTCGATGCAGAGCGCATTCGGGGATATATCACGGGACAGGTCGTGCTCGTTACCGGTTGTGGTGGCAGTATTGGTTCGGAATTGTGTCGGCAGATCGTTCGGTTCAAGCCGGCCCGCATTGTGCTGGTGGATTCCGGCGAATACAATTTATATTCGATCCAGATGGAGTTGCACCACGAGTTCGGGTTTGTTGATTATGCCACAGTGCTCGGAAGCATCGCTGACCGGGAGCTTATGGATCGGACTTTTGCCGAGTTCAAACCTTCGGTGGTGTTCCATGCTGCGGCCTACAAGCATGTACCCATGTTGGAACGTAATCCGTGGCAGGCGGTGCGAAATAACATAGAGGGATCGCGGATCATCATGGAGGCTGCCGTGGCCGCCTCGGTCGAGCGGTTCGTGGTTGTGTCCACCGACAAGGCTGTACGGCCCACCAATGTCATGGGCGCGAGCAAGCGCGTGACCGAGCTTCTGATGCAATCCATGCAGGGACGGTCCACCCGCTTCATGGCTGTGCGTTTTGGTAATGTGGTCGGGTCTTCCGGTTCGGTTGTCCCGCTCTTCAGGAGGCAGATCGAAGCTGGCGGCCCGGTGACTGTCACCCATCCAGCTGTTACCCGCTATTTCATGAGTATTTCCGAGGCCGCTCAACTGATTCTTCAGGCCGGGAGCATGGGTGACAAGGGAACCGGTGGCGAGATATTTGTCTTGGACATGGGTGTTCCTGTGAAGATAGCCGACATGGCCCGTGACCTGATCCGATTGTCGGGCAAGGAGCCTGACGTGGATGTGGAGATTCGCTATACCGGCTTGCGTGAAGGTGAAAAGCTCTATGAGGAGCTGATTTCCGAAGGTGAAGGTATTGTCCGTACGGAACATGATAAGATTCTGGTTCTTGGAAGCGAGAAGTACGCCACGGCCAAGGATTTGGAAAAGGAGCTTGTAGGATTGAATCAGGCTGCCCGTTCTCATGACGGTAAAACCATTCGCAACATATTGAAACGATTGGTTCCAGAATATTCTCCAGAATAAAAATAGCTGTAAATACTCATGTTTTTGAGTAAAATCTTTTTTATGAGTGGTCTGGATTGGTCAACCAGCCGATTTTCAAGAAGATTTCTAGACTTCGTGCAAATCGTTGTGGGGCGGGGTATTCGAGAAAATATCACCAACTGACTTGATTTAAATGGGTTTCCCGGTTAGTAATGTTGTTAACTGTTAAGAAGT
>JAEINO010000065.1 GCA_016342345.1 Pseudodesulfovibrio sp.
GCCCTGGAACATCAGAATCAGCTTCAGCCGCTGTATACCGGCGGCACCGTGTTCCATACCTTCCTTGGCGAAGCGGTTGTTGATCCAAAGGCCCTCAAAAACTTCATCATCAAGGCGTTTACCAAGACAAAAATTCCGTACATATCAATCACGCCAACGTTCTCCATCTGCAAGGAACACGGCTATATCCTTGGTGAGCACTTTGAGTGTCCGACCTGCGGCGAGGAAGCCGAGGTGTATACCCGCATAGTTGGGTATTATCGACCGGTCAGTCGCTGGAACAAGGGCAAGCAGGCGGAATACACGGATCGCGTGGTGTTCAGCGACGCCCTGTGCAATTGATTTGAGATTTTCTCCTGCCCCATTGAGGAGTGGGGCTTGAGGATAATGGGAATGCGGAGCCTCTGCTGAAAAGCAGGGGCTTCGTGCATTTCAAAGGATTGGGTGGGATGACTGAAAAGGAAAAAACAAGAACAGGTCGAGCCTGCGGTTCTTACTCCAAACTTGGAATTGCCCCGATGTTCAGTTTCATCTGACAATCCCCAACGACAATAAAAAAACCTGCACTAGACGTGCAGGGATTCGATTCTGATGAAGCACAATAGCCAATTCTCCAAATCAGCCAGCTAAATATCCTCTCGCCTGATCCTGATCGTCAAGCCCTTGGCGCGTAGATGTCGGGCAAGCCGTTCGGCGCGCTTGAGAGTCGGCACTGTGCTGAGGACAAGCTGAGCGGCCCCGGCTTCATCCCACACCCAAATATTCTCGGGCAATATGACACCGGACTTGCGAACCTCTTCAAGTAGCCGTTCCCTGGTTTTCTCACGCCGGTTAAATGACTCCTGATCAAGATGATCACCACAAACCAGAACCCACCAGCCCAGAGGCTTGATGTCCTGATTGGTTTCCTCTCCGAAACTCCGGGCCGTCTGCGCGGCATGATCCTGACGCACCACAGCAGTCATGCGCAAGATGCTCTCTTCTATCTTGTTAATATTTTTGTTCATAACAAGACTCACTTTATTATCCAAAGGTTAAACCCCGCAATGAACCCCATCCTGCAATCACCAACAGACCAGTAAAAATCCGTTAAGGCTTTTCAGATAGAACCACATGTCGCGTGTGGAGGTGTTCACGATCACCATGAATTCGAATACGCAAAGAATTAAGCTGGTTAGCAGTATCAATCAGGAAAAGACCTTCAAGAAAACCTGCCAAATGCAATTTAACCCGGCGCATGGGACAATGGCAAGCAGGATCACGCACGTTTCTGTTATTTTTTCACACTCTTGCACCTGCGGCACGAGGGGTGTATCAACAGGCATGGTTTTCATGTCCGGCACACATCCAAAACGAACCCCCATGCAAAAACTGCTGCGTTGGGCAATGGGCATCATCAGCATCACCGCCATCATCTGGGGACTGTATCTGATCCCCTATGACATCCTGCGCGAAGAAAGATTTCGGCTTTTCGGAGAGGAAAAAACAGCAGGTCTGGTGATCTCGGTTTACACCGATGAAATGGCGCAGGACCTCGGCTCTCGTTTCGTCATTGAATACAAATACGTGGATATGGACGGATTTGCCCGCACAACCACGGCCCCACTTCCCCGCACCATCTGGCAAAAGTACCGTCCCGGCAGCAGGATCAAAGTGCTCTATCCTCGCACCCAACCAAGTCTGGCTCGTGTACCAAATGAAGTCGAACCCGGATTCCAGATCTGGCTGCGAAACCTGCTCCAATAGGCTCGTCAGCAACTTTTATCCGACTCTTTTATCCGGGAGCAGAAGAGAAAGGAAAAAGCAGACCGATGCCACGGCAATAATCGCCGCGCCAGAGGTTATATCAACGGCATAGGACAACCACAGACCGGTCACAGTGAAGAGTATGCTCAACAGTGTTGACAAGGTCATCATCCGACTCAGGGATCGAGTTCGACGCTCGGCCATATACGGAGGAATCGTCAGCAGTGCAATGACCAGAATCAATCCGACCACTCGAATGATCATAACCACGCAAAGCCCTACCATGGTAATAAGCAGAAAATAGAGAAAGTCGACCGGAACACCCCGGCTCCGGGCAAATTCTTCATCAAAGCTCATGACCAGAAATCCTCGATAGAAAAGAATCACCAGAACAAGGACAAGACAGGCCATTGCGCCCATGATCCAGAGGTCCGATTGTGGCACGGCCAGGATGGAACCAAAAAGATAACTCATCAGATCCACGTTGTAGCCGGGAGTGAAATCCAGCAAAATGATGCCCAAAGCCATGCCGGCAGCCCAGATAACACCAATCACCGTGTCGGACCGTTCGCGGGAATGAAGCGTGACCCGGGCCATGATCAGGGCGGCACAAATCGTGAAAACTGTGGTTACAGGCAATACGGGCAGGCCTAGAAAAAAAGCCAACCCCACCCCTCCATAAGACGCATGGGCAATGCCGCCAGAAATGAAAACAATACGATTGACGACCACCAGTGATCCGATAATTCCACATATCAGGCTGGCAAGAAGACCTGCAATGAGCGCGTTGCGCATGAATTCAAACCCAAGAATATCCATCAGGAATCCTCCCCGCCGTCTTCAGGATGCAAACCGAGCACCCGGTGAGGCACATGACCGTGGGTAACCAATTCCACAGGACAACACTCCTCGCCTCCGTAAGCTCTCTTGAACATGTCACCGGAAAGCTCAGGGGCCTGGTGAAAATGTAGATTGCGGTTAACACAGGCCACGGACTTGACCCCGGAGACCAGAGCCGAAACATCATGACTGACCATGATCACGGTCATGTCGGTATTCAGCTCGACAAGCAGCTTGAACAACGAAGTGCGACCGGTCGAGTCCACACTCGCCGTGGGTTCATCAAGCAGCAAAAGTTCCGGCTCATCGACCAGAGCGCGGGCTATGAACACGCGCTGTTTTTGTCCACCTGAAAGCCCTGCCAACACCCGATTCGCATGACCAAGCATGTCAACCCGCGCCAGTGCCTTGCGGGCCTTGTCCATTTCCCCGTCCGAACGCATAAGTCCTGCAATGCCCCTGAATCCGGGCTGAACCAGTCCCATGCGAACAGCGTCAAGCACGGTGATGGGGAACGAGGTAGAAACATGGGTATACTGCGGCAAGTAGCCTATACGCCCGCCGGCCTCGCCCGGGGACTGACCCAGGACACGAATAACGCCGCTGTCGGCCTTGAGCAGACCGAGCATGAGCTTGAGCAAAGTGGACTTGCCCCCGCCATTTGGTCCGAGAACAGCCAGAAAATCCCCGGCTTCGATTTGCAGATCGACATTTTCGAGTATGGGCAGCCCATCAAACGAAAAATTCAGACCCGTAATAGCAACAACAGGCTCAACCAATTGAGACTCCTGATAATTATATGAATAATGCATCGTGATTGATTCCGACACTCTAGCACAACAGCTGATTTCATGCCAACCATGCCCACATCCAGGCGAACGCCGGAATCGCCAGGGCTGCCATGAACAACCCGGCATCCATGCCCTTGCCCGGTAATCCAAAACGGGTGGCAAGGAAACCGGAAACAAAACCAAGTCCCAGGCCTGACAGAAAACCAAATAGATGTGCGCCGAGATCGGTTTCCTCACCAGCCCCAAGCATGGCGAGAAGCCCCAGACCTGCGGCAACCGGTATCAAGGCGGACCTAATGAAAATCAAAAACCTACGAACAAGACTTCCGCGCCCCAGGCCGTGAATGCCACCACCGACGCCAAACGGGGCTATGGCCGCCAGAATGCCCGCCGCGCCAAAAGTCGCCGTGGAAAACCCGATGGCATTGTGATGCACACCGAGAGCCATGGAATTCATGAGGTTCCCAAGCACGCCTGCAAGAATAGTCAAGAACCAGGCCAGACCAGATCCAAGCCTGCGACAGGCCAGCCAGACAAAAACTCCACCAATGAGTGCATTGCCTGCCAGGTGCGAGCCGTTTGCATGCAAGGTAAGTGCAGTGGCAAGCCGCCACCACTGGCCGGACAGAATGGCTCCGGCATCCGCACTGCCAAGCTTGAGCCAGAGATTCGGGTACAGGCCAAACCCCGGGTAGGCCCGCCCATAAACCCAAAAGAAAAGCACAAACAGAAACATGACGAACAGAGTCGGAACCCAACCGCTGGCAGGACGCAAATCGACCAATTCCAGCCCGCGTCCGTCAGGAACATTCTCTGCCAGAAACAACCTGATTTCATCTGCAGCCCGCTCAGCAAACCAGTCCTGCACCTGAACGGAATACCCTCCCCCTTCGGATTCGGGCTTTTGCCACATCCTGTACGGCACAAACCGTGACGCCAATACCAACGACCACAACCGGGCTTCCTTGAGAGAAAGGGACGGAGAAAGGTCGGTCCATGTAGGCATCAGGACACGCCGCAAAAAATCGGGACAGGGCATTTTCATCCGCATGAGTGCAGTATAAAGGAAAAGGCGGCCATGGCAAAGCTGCTCCGCATCATAACGCTTGTTTTTTTTCAAACTATGCGTCTATTCTCGCCGAAATAAATTTCCGCCAATGCGAGATATTCATCCGTTCAGACAAAGACAAGAAGCACACATCAAAACCACACAGAAATGGAGCTTTCATGCACAGGCACCGCCTCATCCCCATTGCCTTTCTCTTTTTCTTCCTGTTCTCCATGCCCGCTGCAGCATCATCCACACCACCTCTCGATGTCATGGTCGGACAAATGCTCATGGCCGGATTCCGTGGATATGAGGTTAATGAATCAAGCCCAATTATACATGACATACAGAACCTCCACCTGGGCGGCGTGGTCCTTTTCGACTATGACGTGGCCCTGAAGAAAGCGGAACGCAACATCAAGAATCCGACGCAGGTCGCCAAACTGACCAAGACTCTGCAGGCACATGCCGAAACACCCCTGTTCGTTGCCGTGGATCAGGAAGGCGGACGCGTGCAGCGACTCAAGCCAAAACACGGTTTCGTAGGCACGCCATCAGCTCAGGAATTGGGGTCACGCAACAATGGCAGGATACGCAGTGCGGCTTCCATCATCGGCCTGACACTGAAAAGCTCGGGCTTTAACCTCGACTTTGCCCCGGATGTTGATGTCAACGTGAACCCGGACAGTCCAGCCATCGGGAAAATCGGTCGCAGCTTCTCTTCAGACCCCGAACGGGTCGGGCAATGTGCCACCCTGTTTCTGGAAGAATTCAGGCAATTGGGAGTCATCGGCTGCCTCAAGCATTTTCCTGGTCACGGAAGTGCTGGAGCCGACAGCCATCTGGGATTGACGGATGTCACACAGACATGGTCGCAAGCCGAACTGATCCCCTATCGCATGCTCATCGATAACGGCCTGACCGACATGGTCATGACCGCACACATCTTCAATGCGAATCTTGACCCCGACTACCCTGCGACTCTCTCGCATAAGGTCATCACAGGATTGCTGCGGAATAAACTGGGATTCAAGGGCGTTGTTGTCACCGATGACATGAACATGAAGGCAATCACCGAATTTTATGGCCGCGACACAGCCATACGCCTGGCCATCGAAGCCGGAGCCGACATACTGCTCTTCGGTAACAACCTGATATACGATCCGAATATCGTGAAAACGACACATGCCATCATCACGAAACTGGTGGAGAACGGGACCATCAGAAAGGAGCGGATTGAACAATCCTACGAACGGATCATAAACTTGAAGGAAAAGCGGATTTAGCCGCCCGTAAAACCATTCCCGACAAACGCATCAATCCTGAACAGCAAATATGGAAGGGTTGCCTTCATCCGGGACCAGATAAAGAAGGCCGTTTTCGATCGTCACTGTCAATTGTACAGCCAACGATTGGAAAAAACGCATTCCCTGATCATCCAGGGCATCGCCGCACAGCACTCCTCCCTGCTCAGATTACCAGAGAAATCCACCCTCGCCAGTCGTCAACACCATAGGCTTGGGCTGCTGGCTGCTTATCAACAGGACCTCATTTTCGGAGATCTTCACATTCTGAATAACGGCAAGAAAAGTCAAAAAAGTATATTCCTGTTCGTCCGTGGCAGGACCACATGACTTCTTGGTGGACACCATCGGACCAAAGGTCAGATTTTCGCCGTCCAGAGTATATGGACCGCTGAAATTGTTGCATCCGCCAAACCCCTTGACCGTCCCGTCTTCCATGAATTCAAGAGTCAGGCTCTGGTCGCTGTTCACATCCCGACTGAACAGGGATTTCACGTTCCAGACCTTGCCAATCAGTTCTTTTTTGACACTGTCCGTATTCATTGGAGCGACTTCATGCGTACCGCATCCGGCAAACAAAAACAGGCTCACGGCAAGTAGGGACAGCACAAAACAGTCGCATTTCCAACGCTTCAACATGACAATTCTCCTTTTTCAATACGATCAGCAAAGTAGCAGGAGCGTTCGTGAATTGGCAAGGTGGAAGGTAAAAAAGCTCGGCCCGAGTCGATCGGGCCGAGCTAACAATACTGGTTAGAACATCCGTTACTTGATATCGGGACAATGTTTCAGGGCTTCATCGATATCACTCTGTGGCAGATCAAAGTTGGTAAGCAATCCCTGATTAAAGGCATCGTACGAGGCGAGATCAAGCAGACCGTGCCCGGAATACAGGAAAACGACAACATCGTCCGGGCCTGCGGTCTTGGCGACCTCGATGGCCCCCTTGATTGCATGAGAAGTCTCCGGTGCAGGTAAAAAACCTTCGGTTTGCAAAAAGAGCTTGGCCGCATCAAAACACTCGGTCTGATAATAGGCGACCGGCTCACACAGACCTTCTTCAACGATATTGCAAAGAATAGGAGCATCGCCATGATAGCGCAACCCCCCTGCATGAATGGGTGCGGGCATGAAATGATGCCCCAAAGTGTGCATCTTGACGAGCGGGGTCAGTCGTGCCATGTCGCCGAAATCATAACGATATTCGCCCCGAGTCAGGGTTGGGCAGGCCTTGGGTTCAACCGGAATGAATTTGACAGGATCACCGTCAAGCTTCTGGGGCATGAACGGGAGCACCAAACCTCCGAAATTTGAACCACCACCAACACATCCCACCAAATGCGTGACGGTCTCACCGGCTATTTCAAGTTGTTTCTGGACTTCCAGACCGACAATACTCTGATGAATGAGTACATGGTTCAGAACCGAGCCAAGGGCATACTTGGTATTGTCATGAGTAGCAGCATCCTCGACCGCTTCGGAGATGGCCAAGCCAAGGCTGCCCTTGCAGCCCGGGTCCTTTGCAAGCATCTCGCGCCCAGTGCGGGTCTCTTCGGACGGAGAAGCAAAAATGGAACCACCATAACTATTGATGAGCATCTTCCGATAGGGCTTCATTTCATAGCTGACCTTGACCATATAGACGACACATTCCATGTCGAACTGGGAACAGGCAAAGGACAGGGCCGTGCCCCATTGACCGGCACCGGTCTCGGTGGCAAGACGTTCAACGCCTTCCATCTTGTTGTAATAAGCCTGTGGAACCGAAGTGTTCGGCTTATGGGAGCCAGCCGGGGAACCGGACTCGTCCTTGTAATAAATCTTGCACTTTGCACCGATGGCTTTTTCCAGTTTGTCGGCCCGCACCAGAGGAGAAGGACGCCAGAGCTTATACACATCCAAAACGGGTTCGGGAATATCGATAAACCGCTCCTGGCTCATCTCCTGGGCGATCAGGGCATCAGGGAATATGGGAGCCAGCATATCCGGCGTGATGGGTTCCATGGTTTCGGGATTGAGGGGCGGTGCAAGGGGAGTGGGCAAATCCGGCATGGGATTATACCACTGGGTCGGCATCTGGTCCTGGGGCAAGAAGATTCTCTTGGGCATGGGGTTCCTCCAAACAGTGTTTCAGACCAAAATCAAAATCTCGCTCGTTACATTCCAGCCAGACTTCAATCAATAATCAGTTAATGGAAAAGCCACTGGCTCATCTGCCAGCGGCTTTCATCGGTCTTCAAAACTGCGTACGGAAACAGGCCGCAGACTTGAACAGTCGGCAGCTTGGCTTCAGTACGCGTTTAAGACTCGGGCCGCTTGACATTGCGCCACCCGCGCCCACAAAAATAATAGTAAGAAATGGATGTTTTCATAGTTAAAAACGATACTCGGAATATGGCAAAAAAGTCAACATTCATCACTTTCAGAACCCGGTAACAAGCTCTGGCAAAATTTCTCCGGCCTTGCCGTGCAGAGCGAAATCCATGAATCCGGTATTGACGGTCGGCTCCAGATTGATCTCCACGGTCACGGCCCCGTGATCCTTGGCAAGCTGATAGAAAGAGGCCGCCGGTTGCACCAGATTGGATGTTCCGACGGACAGGAACACATCGGCGGAATTGATTTGCTCAATGGCAAGCCTGAGGACTCCGGGAACAAGCGGTTCGCCGAACCAGACAACACCGGGGCGCAACAGATGACCACAGACCGGGCATTCCGGCACAGGCGGCAACCGAGAACGATCCTCGCGCACATGAGCGCAAACCGTACACTTCAGTCGCCACAGACTTCCATGCATCTCGACCACTTTACGGTTTCCTGCCAGGGAATGCAGGCCGTCCACATTTTGAGTAATCAGAAGAAAATTCGGAATCTGCCGTTCCATCTCGGCCAACGCCTCATGAGCCGCGTTCGGCTTGCACTTTCCGACCATCTCACGTCGCCAATTA
This sequence comes from Pseudodesulfovibrio sp., assembly GCA_016342345.1. GTDB lineage: Bacteria > Desulfobacterota > Desulfovibrionia > Desulfovibrionales > Desulfovibrionaceae > Pseudodesulfovibrio. Next base: position 8,678 of record JAEINO010000065.1, read on the forward strand.
TAGAATTCCCACACCAGTTCAGGATTATTGGCAAAAGAATCTGGTCTGGCAAGATCCTCGGCCCGGTGCGTCTTCCACAATCCATCACGCCCACGAAACGTGGGCACTCCGCTTTCCGCTGAAGTGCCTGCGCCAGTAAGCACAACAACTTTCCTGCTGCCATCCAACAACGCCTTGACCATCTCCAAATCTGCCTGCATGTCTTCTTTCTCATCGTTTATTGTTCTTTTCCGAACTCGATTCGGAATGACCACCACTTGCAATCCAACCGAATAAACGTCATAGTCCGCAACCGCTTTCAAGCAAAATCCAACCAAAAACACCCGTTGTTTCGCTACATAAGGAGGACGCATTGGCTGAAAAAACCGTATATTACATCGAAGGTGACGGCATCGGCCCAGAAGTCTGGAAAGCCGCACGCCCTGTTCTGGACGCCGCAATCGCAAAAGCCTACGGAGACACCCACAAACTGAACTGGGAAGAACTGCTGGCCGGTGAAAAGGCCTTCAACGAAACCGGAGAACATCTGCCACAGGCAACCATGGATGCTCTTTCCAAAGCCGAACTGGCCATGAAGGGACCACTTCAGACCCCGGTCGGTGTAGGTTTCCGCAGTCTCAACGTCACCCTGCGCCAAGTTTTCGATCTATACGCCTGCATCCGTCCCATCAAATATTTCAAGGGAATCGAATCCCCTGTAAAGCACCCGGAACGCGTGGACATGTGCATATTCCGCGAAAACACCGAGGATGTCTACGCTGGTATCGAATACCAGTCCGGCTCCAAGGAAGCCAGAAAGTTGATCGAATTTCTAGCCGATGAACTGGGTGCCAAGATCGACCTGTCCGCCGGTATCGGCATCAAGCCCATGACCCCATCCGGTTCCAAGCGTCTGGTCAAGAAGGCCATCGAGTACGCTCTCGAAAACGACAAGCCCTCTGTCACGCTGGTTCACAAGGGCAACATCATGAAACACACCGAAGGCGGATTCCGCGCCTGGGGTTACGAGCTTGCCGAAAACGAATACAAGGGCAAGGTCGTGCGCGAAGGAGAGAAAGGCGAAGGTGTGATCATCAATGACCGCATCGCGGACGCCATGTTCCAAAACGTACTCATGTACCCGGAACAATACTCGGTAATCGCCACAACCAACCTCAATGGCGACTATATATCCGATGCATTGGCCGCACAAGTCGGTGGACTGGGCCTCTCTCCGGGCGTCAATATGGGCGACAACCTCGCCTTTTTCGAGGCCACCCACGGGACAGCACCGACCATTGCGGGCAAGGATCTGGCCAACCCGGGATCACTGCTCCTCTCCGGCACCATGATGCTTGAGCACATCGGCTGGACTGAAGCCGCCCATCTCATCCACAATGCCGTAGAAAAAACCCTGGCCGGGAAAAAAGTCACCATTGACCTGGCTTCCCAGATGGCTGACTCCACTCAGGTCGGCACTCAGGAATTCGGTGAAATTCTGCTAAGCAACCTGTAGGACACCACGATCATTCATGCCCGACCTGTTGCTCTTGTGCGACTGGTCGGGCTTTTTTTGTTGCTCATGCGTAGTGGAATTTGACCCACCCATAAACCTGCGTTAGAGATTTCATAACCGGAATCGAAAACGCATGAACACAACCCGACTCAACAATATTGCACGCTACATCAAGGCTGCACCATGGCCGTACATGACTGGCCTGAGTTCTCTCGCGCTCGCCCTGGGACTCGCCGCGTCCGGTCTTTCCCGACTGAATGTCGGAAGCATGGCCGAAGCCACCATATTCGGCTGCTGGAGCGGAGGATGGATTGTGGTCGCCCTGTTTGCAATGGCCGATGGATGCTCCAGGCACAGAGAATACAAGCGCATCAAGGCCATGTTCATCAGATATGGTTACAACGAGCGTATCCTCGACCCCCTGGCCCGCTCACGATGTCAACGTGATGCCGCCCTGCTCGCCGCCACCGAAACCGGACACAGGGCCAATGCAAATGCCTATTTCACGGGACTCGGGTATCGCTGGTATCATATCCTGCCTGATTCCGTGATACAAAATCCGTTCAACTTTCTAAAACCCAGCTTCCTGCGCGCATCGTTCCTCCCCGGAAAAAAAGCGACACCAGCATTACTTCAATAAAGACCGGGGCAGGACAACGCTTGCCACTCGATATCAAGCAGTCTCTTTCATGAAGAGTTATCCCGCGCCATTGACATCCGGGCCTTGGTGGGGTGATTGAAAGATCAAGGAGATTCTGGATGAAAAAACCTATCATTCTGTGTATTTTGGTATCCATTTTTACCATGTACGGCTTCCTGAGCTATGACCGTGGTGTCAGGGGAGACCTGTACTTCTCGGAAACCAGACCCAATATCCAACTCAAGATTGACCGTACGCTTCGCTACCTCGGAGACATCGACTATCTCAACGGACGACTCAAGGCGCACGCCTACATGTGGCTTACTCCTGGCGATGGCCCCGGCATGGACAAGATGTTCATCATCGAGCATTCCACAGTCTCGGAAGAAGTCGCCTATCTCACGTCACCGCACCTGTTCAGGGGCTTGCCAAGTTTTTCCAAAGGCAACATGGACATAGGAGGCGACAATTACCAGTACGTTTTCTATATCACCGAACCCAAAGGAAAAAATTTCTGGACACAATACATCACAAAAAAAGGCTTTGTCCTGAACAAGCCCATGCTGACAGCCTGTTTCGGACGGGTATCAACGAACACAGCCTGGACCAAATTCTACTATATGAAGACGTATGACGACCAGAAACACTTCCGCGGTGGCGTATCCGAAGCCGACGAAATCCTGATGAAACAGTTTATTGAAGATTTCAAACACGACATCAGATACCGCGGTAAATACAAATAACAACACAAACACTAGGGAAATACTGATTAATTCAATTTTCAGGAAGTGCTGTAAAATTATTCGCTGGCAAGGCGCAAGAAAACATCAAGGCCGACGCGTACTTCCTGTACGCTAGAATTTAAGGTTTTTTAAAGCAACGAAGCCAGCGAACAATTATGCAGTGCTTCCCTAGAAACAGAAAGGCCCTGAACGTATGCTCAGGGCCTTTCTGTCTTATTACTGAATCAGAAGACTGGTATCAAGAGTCAGCAAGCCTACAACATGTCGTGCTGGTAGTTCTCACCACCCATGAGATCAACCAGATCTCGCAGGATCTTGAGTGTTTCCTCAGCTTCCTTGTCATCAAGCTTTCTCAATGCAAAACCAGCGTGAATAATGATGTAATCGCCAATAGTGATTTCCTCGTCCAGAAGCATGATGGATGCCTGGACCGTGGTATCGCCTTCCCCGACCTTACAGATGGCAACGCCATCAGTAATTTCAAGAATTTTTGCTGGAATCGCGAGGCACATAGATTTTCTCCATTGCAGGGTTCTTCTCTGTCCGGAAGGCATAAGTCCCACCAGCGGCTTCAACTTCCTTGAGCACCACTTCCATTACTTCAGGAAGCTTGGCTTCAAGTTCCGGAGTCAATGAGGCAGACATTTCCTTGTAATCGACCGGCTCGATGCCATACAGAACAACATCATCCGGCACGTCTCCGATCAGCTTACAATGAGCAAGGGTATCAAGCAAGTCCGTCTGATGCAGTGAGTTCACAAAGGAACACGCCTTGTTCAGATCCTGGCCCAGCAACCGGAAGATATCCCCGGGCTGACCTTCGTTAAGGACTATATCAACAAGAATCAGATAGTCGGAATCCATGATCGGTCCCATGAGCTTCAAACCCAGGGTGCCGCCATCAACAAGCGTCACATTCGAAGAGAATTCGTACTTCTGATCCAGTTCCTCTACGATTCGGACGCCAAAACCTTCATCGGTGAAAAGTATATTCCCGACGCCCAGAATGAGTATGCGTTTTTCAGTGTCAGACATGATTATTCCTTAAAAGACGGAACTGAATTAATCAACGTAAAATGCCAATAATTTTCCACTTTCCTGCCAAAAAAGAGACGGGAACCCAGCTAGCCGGGTTCCCGCCATTCTAGCGTTCTAATCTGTAATGATTACAGAATCTTGAACTTCTTCACATTACCAGTCTTGTTGTCGATGACATGCACGCCGCAGGCGATACAAGGATCATAGGAGTGAACGGTACGAAGGATTTCGACCGGACGCTCGGGATCGGCGATGGGAGTGTTGTCGAGCAGAGCCTCTTCCAGCGGACCGGGGAGGTCGTTGTCGCAACGGGGACCGATGTTCCAGGTGGAAGGAACCACGAGCTGGAAGTTATCGATCTTGCTATCCTTGATATTGATCCAATGGCTCAGGCCGCCGCGAGGAGCATTGACATAGCCAACACCCTGGGCTTCAGCCGACATATCCCAATCTTTACAGATATCGAGATCACCCTTGGCAATATTCTCTTTCAGATCATTGACCCACTCATCAGTCTTGAGAGTGGTGATCAGGCATTCAATACCACGACCAGCAGTACGGCCCAAGGTAGAGAACAGGGCCTCGGGGCCAACACCAAGGTGGTTCAGTACGAAGTCCACATAGGTTTTGAACTCGGGATGACCCAGGCCGTAGTTGACCAGACAGGTTGCAAGCGGACCAACTTCAACAGCTTTGCCATTGTAGCGGGGAGCTTTCGACCAGGAGTATTTGTTCTTGTCGTCAAGGCTGGTGTACATGGGATCCGTCACACCATTGTAGGGGTGCTTCGGAGTGTCTTCCTTGTACCAGGAATGCTTGACATGCTCTTCGATCATTGCGGGATCGTAGGTCTCGACATTGCCAAGGTCACGATTCATCATGACACCAGGCTTGATGTAGCGAGAGTTCAGATCAGCTTCTCCACCGGGGGTGGGGAATTCGCCGAAGCTCATGAAGTTGGTGGTACCACCGATGGCAGCCCAATCCTTATAGAAACCGGCAACGGCCAGAAGGTCCGGGATGTAACAATCGAGGACGAAGTCCTTGATGTCAGCATACAGGTCCAGATAGTCGTTGATGTATTTGTCAGTGAGGCCTTCATAACAGGTTACGCCGCCCATGACGGTGAACTGGGTATGAGGGTTCTTGGCACCGAAGATAGCCATGGCACGAGCGGCCTTTACCTGGAGGTGCAAAGCCTTGAGGTAATGGTCGGTAGCCAGCAGGTTGACTTCAGGCGGCAGGATGTAAGCAGGATGTCCACCGAGGAAATAGGCATTGGTGAAGATACCGAGACGACCGGAGTCGACGATACCCTTAACAGTGTCTTTGGTCTTCTGGAGCTCTTCCTTGCTGGAAACGAGCTTGGGATCCTTGCGAACGGTCTGCGCAACGCCAACAGCCAGTTCAGCAGTCTTGGAAACGTCGGCGCTCAGGCAACCTGTAACATCGACGAAATCAAGAGCATGCAGATGATAGAAATGCACGATATGATCATGCATGAACTGAGCGGCCATCACCAAGTTACGGATGATGGTAGCATTGTGAGGCAGTTCTTTATCAACGCCAACAGCGTTTTCAACGGCGCGAGTGGAGCAAAGTGCGTGCACGTAAGTGCAGACACCGCAGGAGCGCTGTGTAAAGTGCTGGGCATCGCGGGGATCACGGCCTTTCAGGATGATCTCCAGTCCGCGGAACAGCTGGGAGCTACTACGAACATCGACGATCTTGCCGTCTTCGACAACGGCTTCTATACGAAGATGACCTTCGATCCTAGTGACCGGATCAACTACGACATCGTGTTTACCTTTAGCCATTGGAGCGGCTTTGGGTGTGCAACCAGACATATTGTATCCTCCTTAAGAATTCTGATTCTGTCTGCTATAAACGAGCGAAACTGTCTTAACGATCAGTCCTACAGGTTGGTGAGATCAGCATACATGTAGGTTTCGCCATCCCAGTCAGCGCCATCCCAGAAATCGGGCTGTGAACAGCCGATGCAGGGGTGACCAGCCTGGACAGGCCAGCTGTACTGGTTGAACTTGACAGTTGAGCAGTTGTTGTAGGTCTCTGGACCACGACAACCGAGTTTACGCAAACACCAGCCCTTGCGAGCTTCCTCGGAACCGAAAGAAGGAGCAAACTGGTCATTGTCAAAGAACTCCTGCCTGGGGCAGTTGTCATGCACGGTCTCACCATAGAAGGGAATCGGGCGGCCGACAGCGTCGAGCTCGGGAATACCCTTGGTCAGGAAGTGCACGATGGTGCCAACCAGAGAGAACGGGTTCGGGGGACAACCAGGCACATTGATAATGGCCTTGCCCGGGAACAGTTCTCCAACGCCCTTGACAGCGGTCGGGTTCGGAGCAGCTTTCTGTACACCACCGTACGAGGCACATGTGCCGTAGGTGATAGTAGCAGCAGCACCGGAAACAACCTTGGTAGTGGTGGACAACATGGTGTGTCCGCCAACCTTACCATGTGCGCCAGGCTCATTGGCAGTACCAGCAGGAGCAGTGGGAATTCCACCTTCGATAACGGCAACATAGTTGCCAGCAGCGACGGTATCCCACAAAGCCTTTTCAGCAGCATGACCAGCTGCAGCCATGAGAGTCTCATGGTAGTTGAGTGAGATATAGTCAAGGATAAGAGCATCGACGTAAGGTTCAACAGTTCTCAGAATGGACTCGGAACATCCGGTACATTCTGCGTTGTGCAACCAAACTACGTCAGGCCGTGTGTCGCTAGTGAGAGCTTCGGCGACTTTCGGAGCGAAAGCCGGACCCATGCCCATCACTGCGGCCACGGTTCCGCAAAACTTCATGAAATCACGACGAGTTACGCCGCGTTTTTCCAGCCGTTCCACGGCTCCTTCCCTGCCATGACCTACGGAAAATTTCATAGAACACCTCCGTAATAAAATGAGTCTGTTACGACCTGAGAACACCGTTATCCTCATTACATAACCGTCGGGCACACGCCCGAACTCGGACCTAAACCATCTTCAATGACACGAATAACAATATCGTGCCATGTTCGACATCTTTTTCCCGAGTTCGTGCTATAACCCCCCGGAAAAATTAATTAACAAAGTCCTATCCCGCTTTACAAACAAAATCAATAGGCAACTTCAAAAAAGTTTCAAACGAATCGGCACGCTAGATGCAATATGACCGAATACGGGCAATAACTGCCCATTAATTGAACAATCAGTCTTTTAAACCAGTTGAGCATATGCAAACCAAAAACCGAGCAGGCAGACGGACCCAGTAACACGATGACACCGAATCTAACGAGCTCATTTGTCCTTGGCTTTGCCAACAACGCGCCTTTGCGGCTTGACCTGTCCCTTCCTGATGGCAGCACAACCGTCCACGAGATTCTCCCAGCCATATTCACGATTGCCGAAGCAATTCACACCCGGTCGGCAACATCTCTTGCAACCAGAGGAAAACCAATCACCTGCGGTCCTGGTTGCGGCGTCTGCTGCCACCAGCTCGTTCCGATCAGCCAATGGGAAGCGGCCCACTTGGCCCAGGTTGTTCGCTCCATGGACACTGTAAAACGAAGCCGTATCATAGCCCGCTTCACCAGCGGTATCTCAAAGCTGGAAAAATCCGGGCTTCTCGGCCCCTTGAATTCCACCTATGCAAACGATGTTAACAATCAAAGCAGGCTATTGGAACTGAAAACTGCATACTGGAATCTGAAAATCCCCTGCCCCTTTCTAGAAGATAATTCCTGCTCCATTCATCCGCACAGACCTCTCAGTTGCCGCCAATACATGGTAACGTCCGCACCGCAACATTGTGCGAACATCTACTCGTCCGAAGCCGCGCACGAGGTTGTTACCCACCCCGTGGATATTGGCGGAACCCTGGCCTCCTTCTCCGGCGAAGGATTGCAGCACTCCCGCGTTTTGCCCCACATCTTCAGCCTGCTGGCCGAACGCTCCATTCGGGCCATCAAGGCTCCCACACTGCCTGCGCCACAAATGATAGGCAGGTTCCTTGATTGCATGGCAACCTGTTTCTCTCAAAAGAACTGATCCGCCACGATCAGCGGAAGCCATGATAATCCTCTGACTATCATTGACTTCTAAGCGCCTCCAATGCAATTTTATATTAGGGGCTGTACCAGATAACTAGCCCATATGTTTTTTAACCCACTGTTTCAGCTGTTTAAACTGGCTTTGTGGATT
>JAEINO010000066.1 GCA_016342345.1 Pseudodesulfovibrio sp.
GAGGGCCAGACCGTGGATGACCGCATCATGGACTCCATGGATCTTGAGCGCGAACGCGGCATAACCATTTCCGCAAAAAACTGCTCTGTCAATTGGCGGGACGTGAAGATCAATATCATCGACACCCCCGGCCATGCCGACTTCGGTGGTGAAGTTGAGCGGTCCCTATCCATGGCGGACGGTGCAATTCTTCTAGTTGACGCATCCGAGGGCCCACTGCCACAGACTCGCTTCGTGCTGAAGAAAGCCCTTGAACAGGGATTGTCTCTCATGGTCGTCATCAACAAGGTTGACCGCCAGGACGCCCGACCGGACGAAGTGCTGGACGAAATTTACGACCTCTTCATCGATCTGGATGCCAACGAGGATCAGCTTGATTTCCCGCTCCTCTACGCCATTGGTCGCGATGGCATAGCCATGGAAACAGCAGAAGAGCGCGGCGAGAACCTGCATATCCTTCTCGACATGGTTATCGACAGGGTACCTGGACCGACTTACAATGTGGACGAACCATTCCAGATGCTCGTCTCCGACCTGTCCTACTCCGACTACCTGGGCCGTCTTGCCATCGGCAAAGTGCACCATGGAGCAGCCCAATCCAACGATCAGCTCATCTGCATAGCAGATCAAGGCAAAATAATTCCCCTCAAGGTCACCAAACTCCAGACCTACGATGGTCTCAAAGTTGTGCCCACCGAAACATGCGCTCCCGGTGACATCATCGTCATCGCAGGCATCGATGACGTTCATATCGGTGACACGGTCTGCACCAAGGAATCCCCAAAGGCCCTGCCTCGCATCACCGTGGACGAACCAACCGTGTCCATGCGTTTTGGTATCAATACCTCGCCGCTGGCCGGAACCGAAGGCAAGCACGTCCAAACCAACAAGATCCGTGAAAGACTGCACAGAGAAACTCTCCTGAATGTCGCCATCCAGGTGCAAGATACCGAGAGCCGCGACGCCTATCTGGTCAAGGGGCGCGGCGAATTCCAGATGGCCATTCTTGTGGAGCAGATGCGCCGCGAAGGATTCGAGCTGTCCGTTGGCCGTCCAGAGGTCATCATCAAGCATGATGAAAAAGGCAAACAACTGGAGCCAATCGAGCACCTGTACGTGGACTGCGACGAAGACTTCATGGGAATAGTCACCGAGAAGATTTCCGCCCGCAAAGGCCGCATGACCAACATGGTCAACCATGGAACTGGCCGCGTACGCCTTGAGTTTTCCGTGCCATCCCGATCCCTTATCGGCTATCGCGACGAGTTCCTGACCGACACCAAGGGTACCGGCATGATGAACTCCTATCTGGAAGGCTACGGCGAGCACAGAGGCGAATTCGCCTCCCGCTACACTGGCTCCCTGGTGGCCGACCGCCCAGGAAAGGGCGTTGCCTACGGCCTGTTCAATCTGGAGCCCCGTGGCCGCATATTCATCGTACCCGGCGAACCTGTCTACGAAGGAATGATCATCGGCGAGCATAACAGAGAGAATGACATCAACGTCAACGCCTGCAAGGAGAAGAAGCTGACCAACATGCGTGCGTCCGGCAAGGACGAGGCGGTCACTCTCACTCCGGTCAAACCCATGACACTGGAATACGCCCTGAACTTCATCAAGGACGATGAGCTTGTCGAAGTCACGCCAATATCCATCAGATTGAGAAAGCTGGTACTTACCGCGCTGGTCCGCCATCGCGAAGAAGGCAAAAAGAAGAAAGTGGAAAAATAGTTCCATTTCAAATCACAAATCAAGGGGAAGATCGAAATTCGATCTTCCCCTTTTTCATTATCGGCACCCAATAAAATTGGTTTGCTCAAGGACGATTTTGCATCGCTATGTAAAGTATGAGGCCCAACATGGACAGAACAATCCCACCCCACCCGAAAAATCCGGGCATTACATGCCCCAGCAGGAGGGCCTCTCCGGCCAGGGAAAAGACAACTTCCATGGACTGCGTGCTGTCCACGGCAGCAAGTTCCGCTGAAGACTTGGCCATGTGCCGGGCATACAGGAAAAGACTCGTGGCGATAACACCGGAACAAAGGGCGACTATGCCGGTTTGCACAACCTGCCCAGTGGAAGGCAGAGGTGGTGAAATAATCAGGATGAGAAGCACCCACAACGGCAAGGAACCAAGTGTCAGCAAGAGAACGCGACAGACCGAATCGTCCATGGCCGGGTGATCGATGCTCGGTATAAACCGGTTCTCTCCCTGCCGAGCTTCCCAAACCAACTGGTTGCCAAAGGGATAGGCAAATGCCGCTACGAGCACGGGCAAGGCTCCCATAAGCACGACTGACAACTTCGCCCCGGAGGCCTGCTCCATGTTAACAAGCACGACTCCTGCGAAAATCAGCAATGTCAGAGCCAAGGCCCGAAGCCCCACCTTGCGACCAAATGCCAACAAAACAAGCGGCGTTGCCAGAATGGTTGTCTGCCACGTTGCTGCCACGACCCAACCCGGCGCATACACGGAACTGAATGTAATAAGGGCATAAAATACGCCAAACCCCACGCTGCCTGCAAGAATCCAGAAAAGATAATGCTTGCGAAACAATCTCAGGGTATCCAATCCCAGCCGTCCTCGCCCGGTAACAACAAGCCAGCAACCAAGAATGGCAAGCATCCAGAAATAACGGAGACTTGCCGACCAGACCCAATGCCCACCCTCAAGGCTCATGGCCCGGTTAAGCACAAAAGTGGAACTAAAAAACAGACTGGCGAGAACGCCTATGAGGATGATGCGAAGCATATATTCAAAACACTCAGATAAACGCGTAAATCATTGCTGCACCTGAAATAATGCCAAACAAAGCCAACTCAGGATAGACATCCAGACCGCCTCCTTCAAAACCGATATCCCTTTCCAGCCGGTAATACCGCCACCCCGCAAACATCATCAGGATGGGACCACCGATAAAAGCGAACTTTCCAAGCGTCCCAAGCTCACTCAGCAAGGACTTGGAAACCGTCATGTGTTCCGACACCAGAAAGACGTCGACTTTTTCGAGCAGGAAGCCAAAGGTCATGAAAGACAAGGCCGTCCGGCACCAAGCCAAGAAAGTACGCTTGTTGGCAAGCCGCGTCCGATTCCTTGCAAGCTCATTGCGCTCACGGGCCAGTTCTGTGCGTATCACCGCTTGGTCGGTACGATCCACAGCCAATTCAGCGCGTTTAGCTACGAAATCCCTATCCTGATCAATCATGGTTTCCTCCGAACTCTTCCCTATCAGAATCCACCAAAGAAGTCGCTCCCAATGAATTGACTTTGTATGGCAGGCAAGTAAAGTTTCAGGATATTCAGTACGCACTCAACAAGAGAATTCATTCATGAAAATACCCTTCATCAAGCAATCCACCATCGACTATTACACATCAGCCCGCAAACAGGGCCTCTCCCTCGGCCAATGGGTGCATGGCTATGTATATGGCCGCTGGGCCTACTACTACATCGGCATAATCGGAGACAAAAAGCCATGGTGGAGATATGCACTCGCTCCATTTGTCTGGCTCATCGACCGCCACTCCCCATTCATGCAAACAGACAACACCAGGACCGGCGATCCGAACCAGAAACGGCCAACATGGTCCGACACCTACCACGGCAAGGCCATGCCTGTTGCCGAGGCTGCCAAGCTGATCAGACTCGACCGGACCGTAAACACCGAAGTCTCGGAACAGGTTCTCCCCTACACCCGCGCCCGCGAGATCGTTCTCAACAATCCCGAGAAAATCGTATTGCTTGATTGCCCTTGCCGCTCGGGAATGAAAAACCCCTGCCTGCCGCTGGATGTCTGCATTCTTGTGGGAGAACCATTCAGCTCCTTCATGCTGGAGCACCACCCTGACAAAACCCGCGCGATAGATGCAGACGAAGCCGTACGCATTCTCAAGGCCGAAAATGCCCGAGGACATGTAGCCCACGCCTTTTTCAAGGACGTCATGCTTGGCCGGTTCTACTCCATCTGCAACTGCTGTTCCTGCTGCTGCGGGGCCATGAAAGCCCAACGGAGCGGCGTAAACATGCTCTGTTCGTCCGGGTATCTGGCCGTGGTTGATGAAGACAAGTGCAAGGTCTGCGGCGTGTGTGCCGAGAAGTGCCAGTTCAAGGCCATCGGTTTCCGCAATGGACACGCCTTTATCCGCACCAAGCGCTGCATGGGCTGTGGCGTCTGCGTCGAAGCCTGTTCCAAGGACGCACTATCATTGCGTTTGGCTCCTGAAAAAGGTGAACCTCTGCTCGTTGATAAGATATAAAAAAAGGGACGTCCTAAAACGCCCCAAAGAAATCAAAATTTCAAAAAAAAATCAGCCCAATTCAATCATCAATGGAATCACATGAAGTTTGTCGCCGTGCTCTCTGGTCGCACCCAATTTCCATGAGACAACCTTACTCCCGACAGCCTCGCCCACGGCATCGGCTATGCCCTGCACGTTGATGATCGGATGCCGGGAAAAGACCCGAGGCAATCCGTATGTCAAATTGCAAGCCAGGCATTTACCGGGACGCTGTATCAATCGCATTTCAAAATTGAGTGCATTGTCGTATTCCCCGGAGTAGCCCAGAGCGATGTCATAGCTGCCTTCTTCCGCCTCTCCGAACAATGCCTCAAAAAAATCATTCGTTCGATTATCGGGAAAGATATCCTGCAATTTGTCATCGGTGAAAATATCGCTGTATTGAGTCATATGCACCCCTCTGCTGTAATAATATGGATACCGCCCCTCAAGAATGGACATGTTTACAAAAAAACAACTCCCTTCACAAGAGTCGCTTTACTGTACTGAACAATGGCACCGAAACGCTGCAACCGGCCTTCTTCTATTTCAGGAACCAGAACAAACCAATTCCGAAAAGCATGAACACCACACACGGCATAACGAGCTTGCGCCAAGTTCGGCCAAGATCGCAATTGAAATAGTTACAGGTCAAAATGAAACAAATATGAATGGGCGATATCATGACCCCGGTAAAACCGGAGAATGTCGCCAGCACAAGATAAGGAATAGTCTGATCCTGCATGCCAAGCGATGCAAGTACTCCGAGCAGAAGCGGGAAAGTTGCACCCACGAAAGCCACATTAATGCCTGCAACCATGCCCACAAGAAAAGGCAGAAACAGGGCAGACGCGAACAGGGCCGCCCCGCCACCGGCAACACGAGCCATCTCCTCGACCACGCCAGCCGCCTGCATGACATCCTTGAACACAAATATGGCCACAATAACAAAGACCATGGACCACAGGCTCTTCTTGGTCAGCACATCCTTGAGAAAACGCAAACCCAACTGAGTATTCTGAACCATGACACAAACCACACCCAAGGCAAGAGCCGTCACCACACCCAACTCGAACGGGATAGAAGGCATGAAAGCGGATATGATCCCCTCCAGACCAATGGCGCCAACAATGGCAACAAACAGAGGCAGCCCTTCCTTGAAAGCAGCACTCTTGCTCCTTTGCATCGGCAGCGATTCCACGACAAGGTCACTGGAGCCGAGAACACCCGGACGCAGGAAAAAGAACCACCCGATCAAAAGCATGAGAGGCGTGCCTGGCCATGTATATGAAATAAGATCGATTATCTGGATATCAGCAAGGGCAACGGTCAGAATGATACCGGGGTACAAAGGCCAACACAGCTCCCACACATGCCGGAACCAATAGTTGACCACGGCCCGATCACTGTTTTTTATACGCATGCCTTCGGAGACTGTCTTGACCATGGGGGCGGAAAAAACAGCACCACCCGGCATGGGCAACAAGCCAATAAGGGCCGGGAAAAAAACAAGTCGCAGACGAGGGCTGGTCAAAAAACCGGACAGGGATTCCATGAGTCGCTTGGACTGACCGGATCGCTCCATGGCATCGGAAAGGATCAAAATCAGGCCAACTATGGCGGACAGAAAAAGGAATTTCTCCTGAGTCAAAGCCAAGACTCCGGTTCTTGCCCATTCCAGCGGCCCGAGTCCGAACATGAGGCCCATGACAAAGCCTCCACCCAGAATGGAAAATCCAAGCCCCGCCTTGAAACGCATACCTGCCAACATTATGGCAAACGCAACGAGCACTTTAATGAATGGTACGAGTTTGATAAAGAGAGATTCGATCACGCAAGTCCTCCGATTTCTGACATTCCACTCTGTCGAAGATGGCAAATACCTCCTTTCAAACAGAAAGGAAACGACAAAGGACCACCCATGGCCCGCAAAAAATCTATTGGCAGCCTTTGGAACGCCTCTTGCCCGGAAACAAACATTGGGCTAGAATGATTTGCGACACGACACTAAGGTTCCATAAATTATTCGGAGTTAAGATTTCATGTCCATGAACAAGAAACAGATTCGAGAACACATATTTGCGGTTATAATCACCAAGGTAGAAGAACAGGACGCCGGAAAACGTCAGGAAGCCCTGACTGAATTCATGTCCGTCACAGGCACTGCAGGCAACACGTCCAGTCAGATAGCCGAACTCATCCCGCCCATCATGCATGACCTGTACGAGAAATGGATCACCATGTTCATCGACCGACTCATGGAAACAGTTGATTCCCAGAACATCGAACTTCTTTGCGATGGAGGCCCGGACAACAACGCCGCTCTGGTGCTGGCCTACATAATGTTCCTGGAATCCGCCCGCATGGAAAAACAGATCGAGACCGACCTCAAGGAACATGGCTTCATGACCACTGAAAACAACGATCTGGGCGACCTCGCCGCCAACTACATCCGCGCTCAAATGGCCAAAATCGCCAAGAACGCTAACGACGAAAAAGTCTCAGGAAACGCCTGATTTCATCCTGATCACACACAAAAAAGCCCACCCCTCCATATGGAGAGGCGGGCTTTTCATTTTAACTTTTCACTCAAAGAATCTACCCGACCCCATCTCCGGCCTCTAGTATCGCGGCCTCAACGGCCTCGGCTATTGTTTCCGGAGGATCAACCTCGCCGGATTCCAGCAAGCCGATCTGCAAATTCAACTCTCGCTGTACAACAACGGCCAAAGGGTTGAAATACTGCTTCCAAAGAGCAACAGCCTTGTCCGGTTTTCCCAACCTGACTATGGTCAGCCCCAAATACAACAAGCTGTCCTTATATCCCCGATCCAGACGCAAAGTCCGCTCAAACTCCAGCTTGGCCTGACGATATTTGCCAAGCCGGTACGAACAAACGCCAAGCCGATAGCGAACATCGGCATCGCTCTTGTCCGATTTCAGACATTCCTTGTACTTCTTCCGAGCCTCTTCCCAATTGCCGTCAACATACAGCGCATTGGCCGCCTTTATGACATCAATGGCATCAACGGTCGAAGCCTCAAGTTCATTGGGATTTTCGTTCTTGAAACGGCGAACCGCGCCGAACAGAAAATTACGGCGTGATTTATCTATCTTCTGCTTGCCCATTGTACCCTCCGGATCGACAGAATACTGATTTTCCTTCTGCGGTCAACCGATAGGCCGTTCAGAACAACCCGATTATGACATCCCCTGGAAAATTTATCCCAGATTACTCTTGATTTTTTGCACAGGAACCGGTTTGAACATATGCATCCTGTTGCCTTTTAAGGCTGTTCATGGAATCTTCCGGACATGAGCAACCCCATTTGCGGATGGACCGGAAAGGTCCTGCACATCGACCTCACCACTGGTGAATTGACAACCCAATATCCAGCCCGGGCCATTTACGAAAAGTACATCGGAGGCAAGGGCATGGCCGGGTATTATCTGCGCCCCCATGCCTCACTGAAATGGAACGACCCAAATCTGCCACTGCTGATATTCACAGGCCCGCTCAACGGGACCATTGCCCCCACCTCGGGACGGAGCACGATCATGTCCCGCTCGCCTCTCACCGGGACCATCTGCGACACATCCGTGGGAGGCAAACTGGCAACCCAACTCAAACGGGCCGGACTGGATGGCCTGGTCATCACAGGGACAAGCGACAAGCCCTGTGGCATTGAAATATCCGACGACACTATCGAAATCATCGAAACCGATTTGTGGGGCGAGACAACCGACGTTGTTTTCGACAGGCTGGAAGCTGACGGGCCGAACGGAATGAGCATCGCCTGCATCGGCCCGGCTGCGGAGAATGGCGCACGCATAAGTGCCATCATGGTTGATCGCCATCACGCGGCCGGACGCGGAGGCCTGGGCCTGATTTGCGCGACCAAGAATCTCAAATACATTTCCATCAAGGGAACCGGAAAGGTCCGCGTCCACGACAAGGAAACATTAAAGGAAGCAAGAGAGGAAATATTCCGACTCACCGCAGCCTCCCCCGTACTCATGGGTCAGCACGGATTTTCCTGCTGGGGTACAGGATCAATTTTCGACCTCATGGACTCCCGGCGCATGATGCCCACCGACAATTTCAAGAAAACCCGTTTCGAGGCTGCCGGAAAACTCAATGCAGCAGCCTACAAGACGGCATTTGAACCGCGCAGGCACGGTTGCAAGGGATGCCACATTCTCTGCAAGAAAATTGCAAAGGATGGCCGGAACATACCGGAATTCGAAACCATGTCGCACTTCACCGCGCTCATCGGCAACACGGATCTGGAGCTTGTGGTTCAGGCCAATGACCTGTGCAACAGACTGGGGCTGGACACCATTTCCGCAGGCGCGACACTAGCCTGCTACCGCGAAATAACGGGGAAAAACTTTACACCGCGCACCTTGATCAAGTCCCTGTACGAAATGGCCAATGGCGGTTATCTGGGCAAGGGCTCACTGGATTTTGCCGAGTCCTGCCAAAAGCCCGAACTGTCCATGTCGGTCAAGGGGCTTGAATTGTCGGCATACGACCCACGCGGAGCATATGGCATGTCTTTGGCCTATGCCATGAGCACTCGCGGAGCCTGCCATCTGCGCGCATACCCGATCAGCCACGAGATTCTGCGCAAGCCGGTTGCCACAGACCGATTCAGCTTCAGTGGCAAGGCGCGCATAGTGAAAATTGCAGAAGACGCCAACGCGGTAGTAGACTCGCTCACGGCCTGCAAATTCACCTTTCTGGCCGCCAGCCTCGAAGAATATGCCAAGGCATATACTGCGGTGACAGGCGTCCCCTCCTCGGCTCACGACCTGCTCACGGTTGGCGAGCGCATCTATTACAATGAAAGAATCATGAACGCAGCAAACGGCTTCTGCTCCGGCGACGACGACCTGCCCCCGCGTTTCTTTACCGAAGAAGGAACATCCGGCGGAGGGATCGAAATCAAACCACTGAACAGAAACGATTTTCTCAATGCCAAAAATAATTACTACATCATTCGCGGCCTGGACAAGGATGGTATGCCCACGGCAGAGACAACCGAAAGGCTGGGACTCACCCTATGAAAACCCTGTGTGAAAAATACGCCCGCAAGCTGGTAAAACAGGGACTCACCGCGCCCGGCGATCCCATTGTGGGCGGACTCGACGCCGAGCTTGTCTGGAATCGACAGGACCAGCGCATCAAGGAACTCGCCATACTTTTCGACGAACTGTCCATCAATTCACTCATTTTTTCCAAACCAGCCGAACCGTTCGCCACCATCATCGATTTCCTTGCCTCACGATATCCAGACACGATCCGCCCTGAAGATACCGAAACACGAACCTTCCTGCACGACATCCCTGTCTGCCGGGAGTTCTCCGCCCAAGCCATCGTGGCCAATCTCAAAAAACGCAAAGCCGTGATCATTCCCGGCAACGGCATTATTTCATACGGCACAGTCACACCGGAACAGGGATTCGTCTTCTACTCATCCACGATCTTTGCCTGCTTTGTGCTCTTCTTTTCCGAATATATGAAAGAAGCCAAAACCGGCACAATAGATACTGAATTTCAAGCTGCATTCGACAAGGCCGTCAGCCACCTGCCCGCACCACGCACAGACCTGCCAACCCTTGCAACCGGGCCGCATAACGACGAGGAAATCATACTTTCCGCCATGGCCGAGGCAGGAAAAGCCGTTGTCGAATACGGACTGGTCGATTCATTTTTCGGGAATATTTCCTACCGGTTGGGAAAAATAATCTACATCAGTCAAACCGGTAGTTCACTGGAAGAACTGCAAGGTTGCATAGATCCCTGCCCCATGGACGGCAGTTCCACCGCAGGGTTGACCGCCTCCTCCGAACTAACGGCCCATGAAGATGTCTATCGTCGCACGCCGGTTGACTGCATCCTGCATGGGCATCCGAAATTCACAGTGATCATGTCCATGGACTGCGACAGGACAGACTGCAAAAACCGAGGGAAATGCCATGTCGCTTGCACCGAATGCCGATCCATCGAAGGCGTCCCCATCGTGCCCGGCGAGGTCGGCACCGGCCCCACCGGTTTATGCAACACCCTGCCGCCCGCTGTCGCCTCTTGTGGTACAGCCATCGTACATGGTCACGGCTTGTTCGCATCAGGAGTCACGGACTTCAACGAGCCATTCAAGCGACTCCTTGAAACCGAAAATCTGTGCCGAAAACTCTACTTTGAGCGACTCTCACGGTTGATCGACTAATAATCTCATTGGATTCACTGGATAGGCTCCATCACATGCAAACCGGGTCTGGACTAACAGGACCTGCCTGAGATAGATTCCCATTCCATGGACAACAACAAAAACCGGAAGATACGCATCAAGCCCGTCCTCTGGTTCATCATCCTCACCTTTGCCTTCACCTACACGGTTGAGTTCACGCTCATCGCAAACGGCGTCCGCTTTGACGGTGACGCAGTCCAATCATCACCCACGCTCTGGCTACTTGCCACCATGTGGATTCCCGGCATTATTGGCATTTTTGTCACTCTGTTCATTAAAAGAGCACCCTTCAAGGAACTCGTCCCGGCCCTTTCCTTGCGGATGGGGTCAATCGGACCATATATCGTAACCATTCTCATCGCCCCGCTCGCCTTTGCTGCCATCTATATTCTGACATGGGGCTTAGGACTGTCCAGCTTCGATCCGGTCCTGAGTGGACTCGCCAAACTGGGCGGGGTTGAAATCACGCAAAAATCCGTTCTTGAAATCATGCTACCCTTTTCCATACTTCTGGGACCTATCATCAATTTCATCTTCGGCCTAGGCGAGGAAATCGGCTGGCGAGGCTTCCTGCTGCCAAGGCTCATGCCACTGGGCAAGACAAAAGCATACCTGATCCTCGGCATCACCTGGGGACTCTGGCACGCTCCGCTCATCCTTGCGGGCTTCAATTACCCGGGCTACCCCATCAGCGGCATAGCGATGATGTGCATACTTTCCACGGCATTCGGGCTGTTCCTCAATGAAATGACGCTCCACTATCGTTCCGCAATTCTGGCGGCCTTCATTCACGGCGCGGTCAATGCCCAGGGCTATGGCATCTGGATGTGGATGTTCCCGAACGCCAACCCCATGCTGGGCGGCGGAACAGGACTGACAGCCATAGTAATCTGGCTTGTCATCGGCCTTGCAACCATGAAGATTCTTACACGACTGAAACAGACAGATAAATCATGAGGTAAATCATGCGCATTCATTGCCTGCAACACGTGGATTTCGAACATCCGGCCTACATTGGAAAATGGGCTGCCGAACACAATCACCCCATCACCATAACCCGTGTGGACAGGGAAGAAGCCTTTCCCGAACAGAATGACTTTGACATGCTTGTGATACTTGGCGCATTGGCAAGCGTCTATGAAGTGGACAATAAACCAGAAGTACAACGCGAAATGGCGTTCATAAAACGTTCGGTTGACGCAGGCAAAAAAACTCTGGGCATCTGTTTTGGCGCACAACTCCTTGCCGCTTCCATCGGCGGCAGGGCCATGCCCAACAAGATAAAGGAAATTGGCTGGCACATTGTATCCAAGACCAATGAAGGAAAAAATTCTCCAATGCTCGCTGGATTCCCGGATGAATTCCCGGTCCTGCTTTGGCATGGCGACACATTCACCATCCCGCCTGGAGCCGTCCAGGTCCTGACCAGCCAGCATTGCATGAATGAGGCCTACATCCTCGAAGAACGTGTGATTGGTCTCCAGATACTACCGCAGGTCACATCGGAAAATCTTGAAGAATTCATCGAGACTCTCGGCCCGCCAACAGCCGATGGAAAAGCGGTACAATCTCTTCAGGAGATCACGGATCGAGCCCAGGAACTCATCCCGATCTGCAACGCATTCATGGCCGACCTTCTTGACAGAATGACAACCTGACGAAGTTCTTTTCTGATCAACAATTGTAATTCAGAAATTTTCAATATTTTTTTCTTTTTTTCTTGATCCACCTGACACCTTTTTCCGCAACTTTTGTCTGTTAAAAATAATTTTTCAAACAAAAAAACATTTCTACACATCAAAAGGCGTGGTCTGAATATTCAACTTTCTTTAAATGACAAGACGGTATTTTAATTAGATTCAACAGCGTTTACTTGCTTTTTCTTCATATTCAGTGCAAAAGAATTCAGTTAAACTTGAAATAGTTTTTACCACATTTCTCGGTTTTTACCGCTCACGAATTGAACAGAGCGGATTCATCAAATACGGTTGCACCGCAACCAATAGAGGAGACACTCATGAAACGAATTACCACTATCTTCATCGCACTGGTCATCGCACTTTCCATGGTCGGAACAGCCTTTGCCGGCAATCTTGTCGTGGCTACCGACACAAACTTCCCTCCCTTTGAATTCAAAGACCCCAAAACCGGTCAGCATACCGGATTCGACGTTGAACTGTGGGACGCCCTTGCCAAGGAAATCGGCGTGGAATACGACCTTCAGCCCATGGCCTTCAAAGGCATCGTCCCTGGCCTGCAGTCCGCTCAGCTTGACGCTGGCATCGCCGGTATGTCCATCACTGACAAGCGCAGGGAAGTCATCGACTTCTCCGACGGCTATTACGATTCCGGCCTGCTGCTTCTCGTTCGTGCTGACGATACCAGCATCACTGGCATCGATACTCTGGACGGCAAAATCGTTGCCACCAAGCAGGGTACCACCAGCGTGGAATTCCTGAAGGAAAACGCCAATACCGCCGAAACCAAATTGTTCCCCAACGACAACGCCATGTTCATGGAACTGCTCACTGGCGGCGTGGACGCAGTCATGTTCGACAAGCCTGTCATTGAATCCTTCGTAAGCAAACGCGGCAAGGGTGAAGTCAAGATCGTTGGCGATCTCTACGCTGGACAACCTTACGGCATCGGTTTCCCCAAGGATTCCGAACTGGTTTCCAAGGTCAACGCTGCATTGAAAGCCATCAAGGCCAACGGCACATACAACGCCCTGTACAAGAAATGGTTCGGAGTTGATGCCCGCTAGTCTTTGAGAGTTATTGGATTACTCGCAGGGGGCGGCTTACGCCGCCCCCCGTTTTTTTTACACAGGGTGACATTATGGCTTTTGAGTTTGAACCGTCCGTGATGATTGAATCGCTTCCCCTGCTCATGGGGGGCGCAAAAATAACCGTGATCCTTACCGTGGGCGGCTTGTTTTTCGGATTCATTCTCGGTGCCGTGGCCGGAATGATGAAGCTGTCACGCAATTTTTTCGTTCGCAAACTGGCCGGCATATACATAGAATCAATACGTGGCACTCCCATGTTGGTGCAGGCCATGTTCCTGTACTTCGGAATACCAATGGCACTGGGCATCCGTATCCCGGCCATGGTTGCTGGCATCATCATCATCTCCGTCAATTCCGGCGCGTATATTGCCGAAATCGTGCGCGGAGCAGTCCAGTCCATCAATCCGGGCCAGAGCGAAGCAGGCAGGTCCATCGGCCTGACCCATTTTCAGACCATGCGCTACGTGGTCTGGCCCCAGGCATTCCGACGCATGATACCGCCCTTGGGTAATCAGTTTATCATCAGTCTCAAGGATACCTCCCTGCTCATGATCATCGGCGTCGGCGAACTGCTGCGCACCGGTGACGAAATCGTTGCTGTCAATTTCCGATCCTTCGAGGTCTACCTGACCTGCGGCCTGGTGTATCTAGCCATGACCCTGAGCATTGCCAAGGCACTCAAGATGCTAGAGAAAAAAATGCACATCCTGGGCAAGTAAGGAAATCGCATGATACAGATAAAGAATCTTTACAAGAGTTTTGGCGACCTCAAGGTCCTCAAAGGTGTCGATCTGCACGTCAAGGCCGGACAGGTCGTGGTCATCATTGGCCCATCAGGTTCAGGCAAATCCACGGTGTTGCGGTGCATCAACAAGCTGGAAGTCCCAACTTCCGGCACCATTATCGTGGATGGCTACGACATAATGGACCCCGAAACCGACATCAATATGGTCAGAACAGAAGCCACCATGGTGTTTCAGCAATTCAACCTATTCCCGCACATGACCGTACTGGACAACGTAATCCTTGGCCCGATCAAGGTGCGCGGCACGTCACGACCGGATGCCATGCGACTCGGCATGGAACTGCTGAACAAGGTGGGATTGGCAGACAAGGCCGGAAATTTTCCTGAACAATTGTCAGGCGGGCAAAAACAACGAGTGGCAATTGCCCGCTCCCTTGCGCTTCAACCCAAGGCAATCCTGTTCGACGAACCAACTTCGGCCCTTGACCCGGAACTTGTCGGTGAAGTGCTTGAAGTCATGAAAAAACTGGCCCGCGAAGGCATGACCATGATCGTGGTAACCCATGAAATGGGCTTTGCCCGAGAAGTGGCTGACAGGGTAATCTTCATCGACCAAGGCAAAATCCAAGTCGATGCCGACCCGGAAACCTTTTTCGCCACCCCGGAAAACCCCCGCCTCATGGATTTCATCGGCAAGGTGGTTTCCCACACATAACCGGTTCAAGATTTTCATACGATTCAATTCAAAAGGCCCGGATGTTTTATCCGGGCCTTTTGTTTTATTTTTTGTTTTTTTTGGGGGAGGGCATTCATAGTACCCGCGCAAAGCCAGTAGATATCTCAAGAAGATTTGGGTTTGGCGTTAACACATATTCAACTTTTGATGGCACAAAACAGAGTTATACACAGGGGAAAGGAGTTGGTTTTACCTTCAGTACATTGACGGATACACCAGTTCACTGGAGCATTCATATAGTTCAAAAAGGTGCAGAAAACACCAAAGTTCAATACTGGATAAAATATTAACAATAGCAATCTACTGAAATTAACCTTGCTTCTTGTGCTGATGACAATTTCACTGAACCATTCCTTTGCAGGTGAACCTGCTCATTATGTCATCTCGTGTGACAAAGTGGAGGCAATACTGGTTGAGCTTGGCTATGATCTGGAAACTTTTGAACGTCGAGTCATTGGATGCGAAGTAGAGTTGACTCCGGCAGCCGAAGTTGAGCTTGATACACATTGCGCCAAATGGTTTGGCGCAATGCTCCCGATCACTGCTGGCGGACTTCAAATCGCTATCTACGACAGCACGACTCGATCAATACCGCCACAGTTCGTCTTTATGGAAGAGACTTGGAAAGACACCAAAACAAAGCTCATGGCAATATGCCCGGACAAGATTCCGAGAATCCCTCAGCAAGTGCTGGACCATCGGCCCGCTGTGGGGGGACACTTAACATGAGAAGCTAGAGACTGCCGGGGGAATATAGGACTTTCATGGGACTTTTGTAGGACTGGCGTGGGCTGATTCGAGTTTGGGCGGTTATGATTGGGCGGTTTGGCAAGATGAGAAAGATTTCCGAGTTTCGCGGTTTCTTGACAGCTAAAATGAGAAAAAGGCCAAGCGGCATTTGCTGCTTGGCCTTTGCTTTGCTGAATATATGAACACATACTCATTGCTAATCGTTGCAAACCAGTGTCATGGTGCGTAACTTCCCGTATTGTCTTTAGAAAAGGTTAATCACTTTTCCCCGCCTGGTTAAGCGCAATCTCTGGTGGCCTCATGTGGCGTATCCTCTTCCGGGGCGGCGCGGGCCTGGAGCCTTTCATAGTATTCTTTGGCCATTGTTTGGGCTGTGTCCAGCTCGCCTTCTAGCTTGACGTTCTGGACGTTTAGCTCACCGATCTTCACCTTCAGTTCCCCGTTTTCCTTCCATAGCTGCCGGTTCTCGGCAACCAGGTCACGGTTCATATCTCTTTCTTTGCCCATCTCTATTTCTAGGCCCGCACATTTAGCGCACCCACCGGGGGCCTCGCGGGGATGGGTAACCTCTGTCGAATCACCGCGCCTCATCAGTCCTTCACCAAAAAACAACCAATCCGAAGAGATATGATAGTTTTTTGCGACCGTTTCGACCCAAATAGGGGGAAGCTTTCCCCGTTCTTTGGCACTTGAGATAGTGGACTGTCCTTTGTTCAAAGCTTTTCGAGCAAATTCCGAGTCACTAAAAGTGTTAGTTGCTTCTTTTAGGCGGTTTAAAACATCCTCAAATGAGGTTGCACCATCTTCATTTGAACTAGCAACCATATTTGCAACCTCGCTGCAAAGCATTTACGCGCACAAAGTTGCAATAATCACAGTCGGTTGCATTTATTTAGCCCGAAAAACACTAAAAATAGACATGCAACCATTTTTTAAGTTGACCAACCTCTTAAAAAGTGATTATTTAGACCTCGTGAGCAGTTACTAAAAGTGAACTCAAGCAAGGACACTCTAATTGACTGCACGCAGGGGGTCAACATCCGACCCCGCATCCGTTTCGGACACGAACTTAAACGTCAGC
>JAEINO010000006.1 GCA_016342345.1 Pseudodesulfovibrio sp.
TTGCCATCGGAAAACAACCCGGCTCCACCCACTCCACACAAGATATTGCAGGGACGGCACTTGATGCATTCCTGATCGCCTGACAACGGACAATTCCGCTTGAGCGACGGTTTGCCCTTTTCAATGACAAGCACGTCCAGATCACTATTCTCACACAAATAATACGCGGCAAACAATCCGGCCGGACCGCCACCCACGATAATAACATCAAACTCTGTCTTCACGGCATTCTGTATCATGATATCCTCTCTGTTAAGCGCAAATATGGCCCGCACTGTGCCACGCTGATTGAAAAAAGCGTTCGCAGACGGGCCATCATTGACCGTAAAAGACGTATCGCACGGCTGTCAAGCAGCGACTTATGCCATCATGTTCACCAGATGCCCATTCATCTCTTCGGACACGCGAATGGCAGCAATATTTGCCGAAAATGCATGCCCAGTCCGAATCATCCCAACCATTTCAGTGGCAATGTCGGTATTCGAGCCTTCAACCTCGTTGACCATGGGACCGGACCGAGTATTCTCATGAATAGCGGCCACACGGACGCCCTGATCCCCAGGGCCGGACTCAAGCATAACCGAACTGGACTTGAAGCCATCGGTATTCACATTGGCAATATTGTTGGCCGAAACCTGCTGGACAACCGCCAGCGAGGACAAAGCCGAGAGATTGGTATCGGACATGACGATTTCCCCTTCCAAAGCATCGAAAGGAACCAGCCTGCAAAGACATTACGCCTTTTCAAACATGCGTGCAAACGCCCTAGGGAAACGCTGATTAATTCAATCTTCAGCAAGTGCTGTAGAATTGTTCGCTGGCAAGGCGCAAGAAAACATCAAGGCCGACGCGTACTTCCTGTACGCTAGGATTTGAGGTTTTTAAAGCAACGAAACCAGCGGACAATTATGCAGTGCTTCCCTAGGGAAACGCTGATTAATTCAATCTTCAGGAAGTGCTGTAGAATTGTTCGCTGGCAAGGCGCGCAAAAAAGTCAAGGCTGACGCGTGCTTCCTGCACGCTAGGGTTTGATTTTTTTGCAGCAACGAAGCCAGAGGGCAATTATGCAGTGCTTCCCTAGAACATCACCTTGCCCGGCCAGACGAGAATAAAAGCACCATCGTCCTTGAAAAGCCGCTGTGTCATCGCCTTCAATTCCTTGCTGATATCCTTGTCGGCTCCGATGATAAACGACACGTTGCTCTGATCATGCACACCATCAGGATGCAGGGAGCCACCAAGAGTCGGACCGAGTTCCGTAAAACCACCAGCCAGCGTGAGAACTTCTGCCTTGAACAACTGAATAGCCGGTCTGGAATCAGTGCCATCAGGCATGGTATTGGTCAGAACAACAAAATGCACAAAAAACGGTTTCTGGTCTCCAGCCTGGGCATCAACAACCAAAATGGTCATGGCCAGGAAAAGACACAAACTCACAACAAGCGGGATCAGACGTTTCATGGATTGCTCCTTGACAAAACAGTTAGTTATCAACTCTCCAAACTCTCTATCACCGCAAAAGCCGAATGATTGTGAATGGATTCAAAACTTTCCACCTCAACCTTGTACCAATTAATCCTTGGATGCTCGTCCAATCCCTTGGCCGCGGCTCGCACCACATCCTCCACAAAGGTCGGGTTGGCAAAGGAAGTCTCGGTAACGTGCTTTTCATCCTCGCGCTTGAGAAGCGAATAAACCTGACACGAGCCAGAGCTTTCACCTATCTCAATCAAATCTTCCAGCCAGACAAAACCCTCAAAACGAGTTCGAATGCGCACTTCCGCCCGTTGGGAATGCGCACCTTCCTTGGAAATCGCCTTGGAGCATGGGCAGACTGTCATCACCGGCACATCCGCGCCCAGCGTGAAAGTCAGCTTTCCGTCCTTGAGATACCCGTCCACGCGACACGTATAGTCCATCATGCCGCTGGCCCCGCTCTTGGGAGATCTGCGTCTCAGAAAATAAGGGAAAACAAACCGCACATGCGCACTCCGGGCATGAAGCCGCACCACTATATCGTCAAGCAAGGTACGGAATGAAGTATAATCCAGCTCGCCTGACCAATGCTCCAGGGCCTCAAGGAATCGGCTCATGTGCGTACCCTTGAACTCGGCGGGCAAATCAACGGACAATGACATGTCGGCCACCGTATGCTGGATGCCCGATTCCCGATCTCGAACGACAAGAGGCAACCGAAGTCCCTTGACGCCCACACGATCAATCCGCATGGCAATATCAGCCTGACGCTTTTGCACATCTTCCATTTAAATCAAATCCTTGCCGGTTGTAGTCAATGCCAGGTTGCCGTGTTTCACACCCTTGGTGGAAATGAGTTTCTGCCCCAACGCCTTGATGGTTTCGGCCTCGCCCTTCAGAATGATCACTTCCAGACAATTGAAATGGTCCAGATGAACATGCAGCGAGGATTGAATAACGTCATGATGCTCATGTTGAATTTCAGTCAAACGCTGTGACAGGCCGGACTTGTGATGATCGTAAACCAGAGTCAGAGTCCCGGCCAGATCGCCATCAGCAGAATCCCATTCCCGCTGGACCAGCGTGTTGCGAATAAGATCGCGAATCGCCTCGGAACGAGTCTGGTAACTGCGCTCCTCGCAATGCTGGTCAAATTTGTCCAACAGATCGGAATCGAGCGAAACACCGAATCGAATTGTCTTACCCATCAGGAATCTCCTTTATGAAGCCTCCGGCGGCTCAAGAACCTTTCGAGAACGGTTCTTGATAATCTCCAAAGCTTTTTGGCGAAAACGCCGCAGGCCAATTGTCATATATTCAAACGCCCGGATACGGCGTTTTAAAATCATCTATTTTTTATTTTCGGCAATTAATTTCTTGAATATTCCAACCCTTTCCGAATAGTAATATTTTTTGACATTTATTCTCCCTTTAATACGTACAAGGAATTGTTATCTCCCACAAATTCACCGTGGCGTTCTGACCGCACAGGGCAACCTTTTCGACCGTTAGTTTTTCCGGCAGGAAACCTTGACCACGAAGTTCGTCCCAGACCGGCTTGGACACGGTTCGTACCGGTTCGCCGATCCATATCTTGCCGCCGGGTGCAAGGGCATGGCGAAACAATTGAATAAGGGGATCAAAAAATTTCTTTTCATAAAGGATGTCGCCGCCCCAAATATAATCGAAGGCCCCGGCCTTCACGGCTGGCTGCCGCCAATCCATGTGCATCCAGAGAGGCTGGGGGACATCATTCAATCGGGCATTATGGCGAGCGAACCGGACAGCCTGCCACTCGTAATCAAAAGCCACCACCTGTGCTCCGATGGAACTGGCGATCATGCCGGTCAATCCCAGCCCGCACCCCAGATCAAGACAGGGTCTACCTTGCAACAACTCAGCATTGCGGGAAATATGCCGCCCCAACAGGACACTGGCAGGCCAGACTTCTGCCCAATATGGCAGCCGTTCATCATCACCCATATCCTCTTCGCCCATCTGGTCCCACAGGGCTTCCATGTCGGCAGCGCGATCCAAAAGCCAAGTCCGACCCTCGACGTCCACATGAACACGGGAACCGGGAACAGAAGCCTTTGATTGAGACTCTGTAAGGGGAGAAACACTGATTTCATTCATACTGCCAAAAAAATTACAGACTCATCGTGCTATCGTCAACAACATTCGTGATACAATATGATGAAAACATCCAGACTAGGTATACCGAAACCAATCAATATAAATATTCTCAACCAGCGATAATAGCAGAATCAATGGAAAAACCAGACACCAAATACGTCATCTTTTTGGCGGATTCGTATAACAATTGCCCCATAACAAATAATAATGGGAAAAGCGTCATTTTTTTTACTATTTTCAACACTATTAGACCATGTTAAGGACTTCCAAACATTGAGTTTGAAAACACTTCCCCAATCAAAGGAGATATCCGATATGATCCCCAAAGATCTTTTGTACGCAAAGTCCCATGAGTGGTGCATGGTCGAAGGCGAAATCGCCACTGTAGGCATCACCCAGTTTGCCCAGGAACAGTTGGGCGACCTGACTTTTATCGAACTGCCCGAAGTTGGCGACACCTTTGAAGCCGGTTCCGAAATGGGCTCCGTCGAATCAGTCAAGGCAGCCAGTGAAATCTATGCCCCGGTGACCGGCGAAGTCGTCGAAGTCAACACGGAACTGGAAGATGCCCCTGAAAATGTCAACGAAGAGCCATACGGCTCAGGTTGGATGCTCAAATTCAAGATCAAGGGCGCGCCCGAAGGTCTGCTGAATGCCGAAGGATACACCGCCGTCATCGACTCGGAAAGCCACTAGCCGGAAATATCAAGGCCGGGATGAACACCTCGGCCTTTTTTCTTTTCATAACCTCAATTCTTCAGAAGGTGTTTTATGCCTTACGTCCCCCATACCGAAGATGAGACACGGGAGATGCTCGCCACAATCGGCGTGGATTCCATAGATGATCTCTTTGCCGAGATCACGGAAGACATGCGCCCCAAGAGCTTCGACCTACCTGACGGCCTCAGTGAAATGGAAGTGCTCACCAAGCTTGAAGCCATGGCCAACAAAAACGTCACGAATCACACGAGCTTCCTTGGTGCTGGTTTCTATAACCATTACATTCCGGCCACGGTCGACGCCCTGACCATGCGCGGCGAATTCTACACCGCCTATACTCCATATCAGCCGGAAGCGTCCCAGGGCACACTCCAGGCCCTCTTCGAATACCAGACATGCGTCACCAGACTGCTTGGCATGGAATGCGCCAACGCTTCGGTCTATGATGGTGGCACCGCCCTGTACGAAGCCCTTATGATGGCCGTACGCAAGACGAAACGCCGCAAAATCGTCGTATCCGAAGCAATGAACCCCATATATAGGGTCATGCTCAATTCCTACACCACGAATCTCGATGTCGAACTCATCACCATACCACACAAGGACGGCATGACCGACATAGAAGGACTGAAGACAGCCATTGACGGCAACACCGCCGCCCTGCTGGTACAAAACCCGAACTTCTTCGGATCGATCAATGATTTCACCGAACTGTTCGCGGCAGCCAAGGCCCAAAAGGCCGTGTCCATCATCTCGTCCTACCCGGTACTGCAGACGCTGCTGAAAACTCCGGGTGCCATGGGCGCGGACATTGCCGTGGCCGAAGGTCAGTCCCTGGGACTGCCCCTTTCATTTGGCGGTCCCTACCTCGGCATCATGACCTGCACCAAGAAAATGGTCCGCCAGATGCCGGGACGCATAGTCGGACGCACCGAAGACGGCCAGGGACGCACCGGATACGTACTCACACTCCAAGCCCGCGAACAGCACATCCGCCGCCAGAGAGCCACATCCAACATCTGTTCCAACCAGTCCCTGTGCGCCCTGCGTGCTCTGGTTCACATGTGTACGCTTGGCGAACTCGGTTTGAAACGCGCAGCACGACTCTCCATTGAACGCGCCCATATCTGTGCCGAGCGACTCACTGCCATTGACGGTGTAGACATGCTCACCAAGGGACCGTTCGGCAACGAATTTGCCGTGACACTCCCGGTGAATGCCTATGAAATCATTGCCAAGCTGACGGACCGTGGCTTTGTGCCCGGCTTCCCTCTTGGACGCTATTATGACGGCTTGGAAAAAGGGTTGCTGGTGGCCTGCACGGAAAAGACCAGCGAAGAACAGATCGGCATTTTGGCCGAGATGCTCAAAGGGGCTTTGAAATGAAAACAATATTCGAAAAATCCGTAGCCGGACGCGAGGGCTGCTGGCCCTGCGAAGGCATGTCTGAAGAAGCATATATCCCCTCGGAACTGCTGCGCGACAGCGACAGCGGACTGCCCTCGGCATCCGAACTGGACGTGGTACGCCACTTCACCAAACTCTCCCAGCGCAACTACGGCGTGGACGGCAATTTCTACCCGCTCGGGTCCTGTACCATGAAGTACAACCCCAAGTTTACCGAAATCGCAGCCGCAATGCCCGGCTTCACGCAACTGCACCCGGTACTCCCGCAGCTTCAGGGTGCGGGAGGCCTGTGTCAAGGCGCACTTGAAGTCATGTACGAGACAGAAAGGATGCTGGCCGAGATCACCGGCATGGACGCATACACCATGCATCCCATGGCCGGAGCACATGGAGAATTGACCGGCGTCATGCTCATGGCCGCCTATCACAGGGATCACGGCAACAAGAAAACCAAGATCATCATTCCCGATTCCGCCCATGGAACCAACCCGGCTTCTGCCACCATTGCTGGCTACGAGATAGTATCCATCGAATCGGTTGACGGCATCATCGACACTGCGGCCCTGGCCGAAGTGCTCGACGATGATGTCGCAGGCATGATGATGACCTGCCCCAACACCTTGGGACTTTTCGAAAAGAACCTTCCCGAAATCGTGAAAATGCTTCGCAAGGTAGATGCCTTGCTCTATTATGATGGTGCCAACCTGAACGCCATCATGGGCAAAATGCGCGTGGGTGATGTGGGCTTTGACATTGTACATTGGAACCTGCACAAGACCCTTGCCACCCCGCACGGCGGCGGCGGTCCCGGTTCCGGGCCTGTGGGAGTCAGCGAAAAGCTCATCCCCTACCTGCCCATTTCGCGGGTCGCCAAACTCGAAGACGGTCAATTCTATCTGGACTACGACCACCCCAAATCCATCGGGTACGTGGCTCCATTTTACGGAAACTTCGGTGTATTCCTGAAGGCCTACGCCTACATGTTGCGCCTGGGCGGCAAGGGCCTCACCAGAGCCTCGGAAAATGCCGTACTGTCCGCCAACTACATGCGCAAACGTCTCGAAAACCACTTTGAAATCCCCTATAACCGCATCTGCATGCACGAATTCGTGGCCAGCGCGGCACTCCAGATCCCAAAAGGCGTCCATGCCCTCGACATTGCCAAGGCTTTGCTCGACAAGGGCTACCACGCACCCACGATCTACTTCCCGCTCATCGTGCCCGAAGCCATCATGATCGAACCCACCGAGACCGAGAACAAGGAAACGCTGGACACGTTCATCGACGACCTTATCGCGATCTCCGAAATGGCAAATACGAACCCCGAAGCCCTGCATGCGGCCCCGGTCACACTGCCCGTGTCACGCCTGGATGAAACAAAAGCCGCACGTGCCATGGAGTTGACCAGTGACTTATGATCTCATTGTGATCGGCGCAGGCCCCGGCGGATTCGACGCTGCTGTCGAAGCGGCCGGATTCGGCCTCAAGGTCGCGTTGATCGAAAAGCAATTTCTTGGCGGCACATGCCTCAACCGAGGATGCATTCCCACCAAGCTCTGGCTCGGTGCGACATCCGCCATTGAGGAGTTGCACAATCAGGCCAAGATGAAAGTCGCTTCCGGCGATGTGACGGTGGACTTTTCCAGCCTGCAGGCCCGCACGCAAAAGCATCTGACCGGGACTCGCAAGGCCATGGCCATGCAGTTGAAAAAACTCGATATCGACCTTTTCGAGGGATTCGGAAAACTGGCAGGAGATGGTCAAGTTGAAGTCCGGACATCCGGCGATGTGAAGACGCTTGAATACAAGAATCTGGTCATTGCAACCGGGTCCAAGCCCATATTCTTCCCCGGTCTGGAACCGGACGGAGACTGTGTACTCGATTCCGACATGTTCCTTACCATGAAGACCATGCCTGCCTCGCTGATCGTGGTCGGCGCGGGATTCATCGGCCTGGAAATGGCTCAGGTGGCCCACCGCCTAGGCACGAAAATCACGGTCATCGACGCCATGGATCGGGTTGCACCATTGGAAGACCCCGAGGTTTCCAAGACACTGCGTTCCGTTTTCAAACGATGGAAATGGGACGTGCAGCTTGAAAAGCGTGTCTCCGGCGTGAAGACCGTTGACAACAAGGTCGTGCTGACCTTCGACTCCGGCGAAAAAATCGAAGCCGACAAGGCTCTGATTGCTGTTGGTCGAGGCCCGGTATCCGCAGATCTCGGACTTGAAGAGGCTGGCATAAAACTGCAATTCGGTCAGATTCAGGTAAACGAAAACCTTGAAGCCGCTCCCAACATCTATGCCATCGGCGATGCCAACGGCCACATTCAGTTGGCACACGCTGCCTCGCATCAGGCGCATTATGTTGCCTCGCGGGTGGCTGGCAGGATCGACACCTCCTACGAGTCCGGCCCGGTACCAAGCGTGCTCTATGGCGCGCCCGAAGTCATGCGCGTGGGCCGGTTGGAAAACGAGATACTCCTGACCGATGAAGAATGTGAAGTCTCCCGCTCCCAACTGGCTGCCAACCCCATGGCCCAGGCACATGCCGCAACCCAGGGATTCGTCAAGGTCATCTGGTCAAATGGCAGGATCGCAGGAGTCACGGCCGTGGGACACGATGTCTCGCGATTGACCACCCCGGCCACCATCATGGTACAACAGGGATGGACTATTGAAGATGTTCATAAAACGATCTTCCCGCACCCATCCCTGGATGAAGCTCTGCTAAATGCCCTGAAAGCGGAAAAGGTAAAAGCCGAATGATTCTGGACATCCTGGAAAACGCACACATTTACACAGACCTGAACCCGCACTTTGATGCAGCGTTCAAATTCCTGTGTCGCACAGACATCACGGACCTCCCCGAGGGCAGAAGCGAAATAGACGGCGAAAACGTCTACGCCACCATTGTTAAAGGGCCGGGCCGCAAGCCTGAAAACGCACAAATCGAGACACACGACAAGTACATCGACATTCATTATATCATTGATGGTACCGATACCATGGGGTGGAAAGCGAGAAAGGATCTGGGTCCGACAACGGACGCCTCTGATCCGAAAAACGACATAGTCTTCTACGAAGACGATTCTGACGTCTGGACCGCTGTCAAGCCAGGTATGTTTACCGTCTTCTTTCCAGAGGACGCACACCTGCCCATGATCTCTGACGAAACACTCCACAAAATCATCATCAAAGTGATCGCAAAATAACTTCTAAAATATTCCCAAAAAAGAACCGGGAAGCCCACTATTGCTGGACTTCCCGGTTTTCTTTTCCAATCAAATCACGAGCATCATCACAACCGGATCATGCCCGCAGAAAAACATTAATGCACTGCATACTCGCCCGGATCAGACACGAAAAATCCATCCTGTTGCGGCATCTCCAACGCGAGCAACCCTTCGAGAAAGAGTCCGGGACCAACCCACAGATTGCCGGTGGCACTGAAGCCCTGCGCAAGACGCTTGGCGTGATCAAGCGCCATGGTGATTTGCTCGACATACAGGGATTTTGGAAAAACGAATTCGGCATCGTGCGCCCAATCAGGCATGGGTTCGTCCGGCATCTTGGAAATGGGATTTCTCAATTCCCATTTAACGGTATCAAGTGTGTGTGAAACCATGACACCATCATCAATGCCCTGACAGGCAGGGTTGCCGCAATCGCACGTATATATGAAGAACTCGCCGGTCATAGTGGTGGATGACACAAGATCGACCGGGTCGATGTAAACACCGACTTCATGAAGGTACTGACCGTCAACCGACAGGTTGAAATCAATGTATGCATCCTCGGGATTTTTCTCATCCAGAGACAGTGTCACGGTTATACGGATATCGTTCATTGCTTGCTGTCCTTCTCTTGTTGCCACGCAATCTCACGTGCGAAGGCCCGCATTTAGCACATTTCAAATCACACCACAATGCGCTGAAACAAGTGCTTGAATCAATCTTCCTTCAATATCTCGTCCTTGACGATGGCTGAATTATACGCCCCGTTTATGGCTGATTCCGTCAACGTTCCGACCAGCCTTTGCTGACTCCCAGATGACAAAACGGGCAGTTGCGAAACACCGCGATCGGTGATCTTGTCCAGGGCCACCTGAAGAGTGTCGTCGGTGGTCACGGTGGCAAGATCGCGAGTTGCAATATCATTGGCAATGATGAGATCGATCAACCCCTCTTCATTGAGAAGAGTTCGGATATCCCTGAACGAAATGATCCCGGTAAGCCTGCCTTCATCCACCACGTGCAGATACGGTGCATTTTCCGTCTTGAATGTCCATATGATCTGCTCAAGACGCAACGACTCCGGGATGGCAACCACATCGCTGGTCATGACCTCCTTGACCAGTATATGTTCCAGCAAATGCCTGTCCCGACCAGCTTCGATATCAATGCCGCGCCGAAGCAGCTTGGTGGTATAAATGGATGCGCGGCGAATAGTGGAGTTCATGACAGTTGCCGTGATACATGTGAGCATGAGCGGCAGAATGATGGAATAATCACCGGTCATCTCGAAAATTATCAAAATGGCGGTAATGGGCGCATAGGTCGTACCCGCCACCACGCCGCCCATGGCAACCAACGCATATGCACCGGGCGAAGCCGTATGAATAGGCAGGAAATTGTGCAGCACATAGCCAAATGCACCGCCGGTCATGCACCCCATGAACAGCGATGGGGCAAAGATCCCGCCGGACCCGCCGGAGCCGAGCGTAATGGACGAAGCCAAAATTTTCACCCATATGAGAATAAACAACGGCCACAATTCCATGCTGTTGGTCAGGGCCAGATTCATGGCACCATAACCGACACCAAAAACTTCAGGGAAGATTGCAAACACACATCCGAGTATCGCACCGCCGATGGCAGGCTTGATCCACTCGGGAATGGGTATCCCGTCAAATCCATCCTCAAACAGATAGAGCACCTTGGTGAAAGAAAGTGCAACAAAGCCCGAAACCACACCGAGAATCGGATAAAAGCAATATTCCCAATGAGAAACAACCGCATATTCAGGGATGGAAAAATGCGGAAAATCACCGAAATAATATCGCGAAATGGCTGTGGCCGTGACAGAGGAAAGGACCACGGGAGAAAACTGCATTAACCCGAAATCACCGATAATGATCTCCAGCGCAAAAAGCACACCCGCAATAGGAGCATTGAAAGTGGCGGCAATGCCCGCTGCCGCACCGCAACCAACCATGGTCCGCATGTGAACTCCAGGGACCTTGAAAAGCTGACCGATGGATGAACCTATGGACGAACCTATTTGAACCATGGGGCCTTCGCGCCCCACCGATCCACCTGACCCGATGGTTACGGCAGAAGCAAAAATCTTGGCTGCCGCCACACGCTTGCGAATTCGACCTCCCCTGAGCGCAATGGCCTGAATGACCTCTGGTACACCATGCCCCTTGGCCTCACTGGCAAAAGTGCTGACAACGACACCAACCACCAGGCCACCGATGGCTGGCATGACAATCTTCATCCACAGCGGAATAGTATCCGAAAAGAGCAAGATATCACCGGTATTCTGATAGAACACCCATTGCATTAATTTGAGGGCATATTTAAAAAGTACGGCACCATATCCAGCCAGGACACCAATGAGAATAGCGAAAAAAAGATACTGAATATTTGGTCGTTTGAGCCGCTGAAAGAGCGGCTCTCCCGTCTTTTCAGGCATGAAATCTCCGAGGTTCAGGGAAAGCCACTATTGACAAGGGACATGCCAGATATAGTTCCACATACTTATACAATAACCCAAATTGACCTTTGATTGCAATGCAAAGACCAAAAACACTTGCTTGGAAAATCACGGGTTATCGTGAAATATTCATGTCCGAGGCGCAAAACAAGATCAATATCGGCAGCTACTTCTCTGATACAAAAAAACAGAATATCAACAACAGCATGATGCAGCAGCCTTTTTCATTGGCTGTAGGCTTGAGAGGAATCGGGAAAAAAGGTACTCAAGGTCTCCCAATGACAACGACACCCTTGCAGGAGCAAAATACATGGCAAAATACGTAATCAGCGACCTGAAACCGACCCCGGAATTTGACTTCATGTACTACATGGAAATTGCTGGAGAAACCAGAGTAGACCAGGATTTAATGGATGAATTCGAACCGTTCTGGGACAAGTGGGTCAAGAACAACCTCAAGGCATACGAAATCAGCAATCCCGAAGGGGAAGGAAAATTTGTCTTCATCTACCTTGACCAAGAGGTGGAAGACACCATCGAGGGCATCTGGCAGGACTCTCCCACTCACGGTCTGCTTTTCCATGCTCTGGCCATCACCATAGTCATGAGTTCGGCACAGGGCTTTGTCCCCGAACTGCAAAATGGCAAATGCGCGCCTCTGCCCCGTCCGGGCGAAGGGGTGCTCGGTGCATTTGAAGAGTTGGGACTGACCTGGAATCAGGAAGGAACCGTCAACCGCAAATATGCGGTACTCACTCCCTACCCGTACAACGGCGGATGCGAAATCTGCTACATGAGCGACTCCTGCCCCAAGAGCACGACAAAAAACAGCTAATTGCAGCACGTCAAACACTAATAAGGCCTCTTCTCTTACGAGGGGAGGCCTTTTGCATTGATCCATGCTTTCCAACATATTCAATAAAAACGATTCATCAACAACTCATCCAACGCTCCAATCAAGCCATTCTCAAGACTTCCGACCCTCCCTACAAAATACCGCGCCAGCAAAAGGATGAGAATGGTTTGAGGGCAAGGCGCAAGAAATGATCAAGACCGACGCGTACTCCCTGTACGCTAGGGTTTGATCTTTTCGCAGCAACGCCGCAATCAGGCCATTCTCATCCTTTTGCTAGAAGTAGGCCAGGTTTTGTGGCGGGGTCTTGCCATCAAAAAAGGCTTCCACCTTTTTTTTGTCTTCGGAGTTGATCTTGAGTTCCGAGACATTGAGCACGCTCGGCAGCCCGCCATAGGTCTTGACGGCACGGTCAATGAAATTAGCATCAAGAAATACGGCATTGATCATGATGGCGCGCCCCCCCCAACTGACACTCAAAGCCAAATGGGGGTTACGGTCAGGAGCCTTGGTAATCAGGTTGCCGGACTTTATCAAGGATTCAAGCACCTGATCCGGGAACATTCCTCCAAAACGCCCAAGCTGCTCAATGAAAGCGGGCATGACGGCCAGATAGTAAAGATGGTCGATCTTGCAGGCCACGGATTTGCCCGGCAGGTTGAGAATCCAGGGTTCGTCTGCAAAGGCCCGCCCCAGCCCTCTTTGCAGCCGTTCAACGTTGTCAGTATGATCTTTCAGCGGCATGGCATACACTCCCTTATACGGAATAAACCATAAATCACGCAGCAATTCAAGATACTCCCGATGGAAATGGATTACCAAAGCATGAAAATCGATGCCACCTGCCAAAAGTTGTGACTAAGCCAAAGGACAGACAAAAAGAAAAGCAAACCCACGTAAACGAGTTTGCTTTCCATAAAGCCGTATAAGAATCAAGCCAGCGTAGCGGCCTAAAAAAAATCTATTGCAGGTTGGACTTGAATCGCTCCATGTATCTGGCGGTAAGAATGCCATCCACCTTGTCGGTAATGGCCTCGACCTTTGAGGCTTCGCCAACATCGGGTGCGATCTTTTTGAGCATCTGGGGAATAATTCTTTCGCAGAATTCACTCCGTCCATAGGTATTCAAATTGACATGGATATCATTGGAAACTGCGTAACAAGCCACAATCTTGGAGGCATAGTAATTTTCATATGCCATGGCGGCATCTCCCGCCTTCTCCGCACACTTTCCCTTGAGAAAATAGGCATAGGCAAGGTCCATGATGCCATCAGGATTGGCAATGGTATCTTCAAGATAGGGACCGGCTCCGGCACAATCTCCTGCCTGAACAAGAGTATATCCCTTGTCGAGTTCATTCTTTTGGGCACCACAGCCGCCCAGCATGAGTCCGAGGGCAACAACGGCAACAAGCACAATCAGTTTTTTCATTCTCATATCCTCACAAAGTGCGTTTACTATTCTCAGGGTGTCAAATTGGTAGCGTATTGATCCGATTAAGTCCAGATGCCTATATGGAAACAACCAAAGGAACAACCACCGGATCACGACCAAGGACTTTACGGAAGAAACGTCTCAGAGCGGAACGAATTCGCTCCTTGAGCTTGGTGGTCTCGCCCGGTGTGATATTTTCAAAAACATCAAGGACAATACACTTGGCATCATCCAGATAATGGCTGTACTGCTGCTCGAAAACAAAGCCCTTTGACATTATGTCCGGCCCCATGGTTATCTCGCCGGTAGCTTCGTCAATCACCAGCAGAACAATGACCATGCCCTCTCCCGCAAGCAACTGGCGTTCCCTGAGGACACTTTGTCCCACATCCCCCACACCCTTGCCGTCCACCATGATTTTTTCGGCAGACACGGGGGGTTCAAGGCGAATGGTATCATCTTCAAAAAATGTCACGGGCTGGCCGTTCTCCACCACCAAAGCACGCTCATCATCAACACCGCAGTCCACGGCCAGACGCCTGTGCTTGACCAGATGACGGTATTCTCCGTGCGCGGGAATAAAAAATTTCGGACGCACGGTTTCCAGCATCAATGTCAACTCCCCGGCATGGGCATGGCCGGAAGCGTGAATGCCGTGCATCTTTTCATACAGGACCTCGGCACCCAATCGGTACAAATTATTGATGACCCGCGTAATGGCCTTGACGTTACCGGGGATAAAACGGGACGACAAAATGACCAGATCATCCGGCTTGACTGAAAGCTGCCGATGTTCTCCTACAGCCATACGGGAAAGAGCGGCCAAAGGTTCGCCTTGCGAGCCGGTAACCAGCAGAACCAATTCGGAATCGCCATACTCGTCGAGCCGATCCAGATCAATGAAAGTTCCCTTGGGAACCTTGAGATGACCCTGCTCCCGCGCCAGTTCGATGTTGCGTTGCAGACTCTTGCCGGACACGGCAACTTTGCGCCCCTCGCCATCTGCCAAGTCGAACACTTCCTGCATACGCTGGATATGACTGGAAAAAAGTGAAACCAGAATACGCCCCTTGGCCGCACTGAAGATCTCGCGCAGACTGACCTTGATCTCGCGTTCTGTCAGGGCAAAACCCTCACGCTCCACATTGGTCGAATCAGACAGCATGAGGCGAACACCCGGCTCGGAAAATTTACGAAACGCGGCCAGATCAGTAGCATGCCCGCCCAACGGGTTTCGGTCGATCTTGAAGTCGCCGGTATGAACCACACGCCCCACCGGAGTTTCGATGCCAAGTCCGAACCCTTCGATGATGGAATGACAGACCGGAAAAAAATTGAACCTGAAATCACCTATAAGGACACGATCATGAGAACGAACAGGACGGAGATCGGCCCAACGATCCAGGTTGTGCTCGCGCAACTTGTGCTCAACCAATCCAAGGGTGAATTCGCTGCCATAAACCGGAACATCCACATGCTGAAGCAGCCAGGGCAACGCGCCGATGTGATCTTCATGACCATGCGTAAGGATTATACCATGAAGCATCTCCTTGTTCCGAATAATGAAATCGAAACAGGGGATAACCACATCCACACCAAAATGATAATCTTCAGGGAACATCAAGCCGCAATCCACCACGGCCATGGACTTTTCGGTCTTGTAGGCCATACAGTTCATCCCTATCTCGCCAAGGCCTCCGAAGGGATAGAGACTTAAATACGGTGCACCTGATGCCATGTTATTGATCCTTTGCCAGTAATTCTTTGTAGGCCTTACTCATACTTTCACGCAGATCATTCTTGAATTTCTCGCGATCCTTGATGGTATATTCGGACGGATCAATAATCGGCAAGACCTTGAACCGAACCACATGACGATTGTCAATACACATGGCCCCCTTGGGCATAACGCGCGCAGTATTGGTCATGACGAACGGAACAACGGGCAACCCGCATTTGAGGGCCAGAATCATGCCTCCAATCTTGAATTCCATGAGATCATCAAGCTCGGTATTGCGCGTGCCTTCCGGAAATATCAACGGGGAAATTCCTGTCTTGGTGTACTTCACGGCATCATTGAGGCTCTCCATGGCAGCGCGACGATTCCCACGGTCAATGGAAATATGCCCGGAATAGGCCAGTGCCTTACCATAGATGGGAATATCAAACAGACTCTTTTTGGCAACAAAGCGAATCCGGTTACCCTTGAGCAACTTAAACAGAACCGGAATATCAAAATTGCTCTGATGATTGCCTATGAACACATAATGTCCCTCGGGATCGACATCGCCCATATCAGCGTCGATCTTGATCCCGGATAGCCACACGGCAGCACTTCCCCATTGCAGCCCGCTCCTGTCAAATTCCTCTGGCGTGCATTTTTTCGGGTCAACCATCATTGTTTTAATGCTATAATAAATGGTTACCGGAATAAGAAGTATCGTAAAAAAAACGCGTCGAAACATCAGCTATCCTTATTTTTTGGCTCACGATTGAGTAAACCAAAACGGAAAACGAAACAAGAGCGGAAGCAGGAGAACAAAAAGGCGGCAAGAACCCTACCCCCCAGTCTATTGACAAAAGTCCGATTACGGCGTTGCTACAAAAAATTCAAACCCTAGCGTACACGGTGTACACGTCGGCCTTGAACTTTTTTTTGCACCTTGCACTCAAACCATTCTCAACAGACTGCCAAATAAACTTTGTCAGTTGATTGCCTGATATTTTTGTCAACTAATTGAGGCGGCAGGAAATCCTGCCGCCTCTTTACTTGATTTGTGCAGAATCTACTCGCTATCGTCCACTTTTCTGTTGGCGGCAATGACCTTTTCGGCTTCCTGAGGAGGACACTCCTCATAGGAGGCAAACTCCATAAAGAAAGTACCCTGACCGCCTGTCATGGAATTAAGATCCGGGGCATATTTCAACATTTCGGCCATGGGAACATGGGCCTTGACCTCGGTGAGACCGGCCTGGGAATCAGACCCCAGAACTTTGCCTCGACGGGAAGACAGATCGCCGATGACATCACCCATAAAGGAATCAGGCACACCCACGGTGACCAGCATGACCGGCTCAAGAAGTGCCATCTTGGCCTTTTCACAGGCTTTCTTGAAAGCCACGGAACCTGCAACCTTGAATGCCATTTCCGACGAATCAACAGAATGGTAACTGCCATCGTACAAGGTGACCTCGAAATCTATGATCGGGTATCCGGCAAGAACTCCGCGGGCCGCAACTTCCCTGACGCCCTTGTCCACCGCCGGGATGAACTGGCGCGGAATGGAGCCACCAACAATGTTATTGATGAATTCATAGCCCTCACCGTGAACTCTGGGAGCCACATGAATCCAGCAATCACCGAACTGACCTCGCCCGCCTGACTGTTTCTTGTGGCGGCCCTGAACATCATTTGCGCCAGTCTTGAACGTTTCGCGATACGGAACCTTGGGCGTCTTGAGAACGATCTCGGTCTTGTAACGACGCTTGGCCTTTTCAACGGAGATTTCTATATGGTTCTGGCCCATGCCGGACAGCAGGATATCACCGGACTCCCCGTCACGCGTCAAATTCAGGGTAATATCTTCATCCAGCAACTTGGCGACAGCGGCGTAAACCTTGTCCTCTTCACCCTTTTCGGCCGGAGCCAGGGCAAAGGTAATCAGTTGCGGAGCCATTTCAGGCTTTCTGAGAACAAAATCATCCTTTTCAGACACCAATGTATCGCCAGTGGATGTATTCTTCAACTTGGCTAGAGTCACGATTGAACCGGGTCCCATGGCAACCTTGGACTGGGTCTGCTCCTTGCCGTTCATGAGTTGAAGCTGGCCCACGCGCTCCTTCTCGCCATTGCAGGCATTGAGCAAGGCCGAATCAGGACTCAATTCACCGGACAGGACGCGAACAATGGTCTGTTGACCGGCAAATGGGTCTGCCTGGGTCTTAAAGACAAAACAGGCCAAAGGTTCGTCTGGAGAACTGACA
Source organism: Pseudodesulfovibrio sp. (assembly GCA_016342345.1). Lineage (GTDB taxonomy): Bacteria > Desulfobacterota > Desulfovibrionia > Desulfovibrionales > Desulfovibrionaceae > Pseudodesulfovibrio. Next base: position 17,733 of record JAEINO010000006.1, read on the forward strand.
CGTTCGCCATTCTCTCCCTCCCAGGCCTTGTGATCCAGTGGCCCGGGCAACAAATTCTGCACGGTGTCCAGGATCATCTGGCCGCCCTGATTATTCAGGGCTGAAGAGACGACAACTGGGACCAACTCGCCGGAAGCGACACCCGCCTTGAGTCCCTTGGTAATTTCCTCGGGAGACAATTCACCCTCTTCAAGATATTTTTCCATGAGTTCTTCATCGCTTTCCGCAATGTTCTCGATCATGGTTTCGCGCAAAATTTCCACTTCGTCAGCGATGTCTTCAGGGACATCCACTTCAGAAACCGCACCATCATCTCCGAACATCAAGGCCTTGCCGGACATCATGTCCACAACGCCCTTGAAGGTCTCCCTGGAGCCAATAGGATAATAAAGCAAAGCGGGCCGTGCGCCCAAGGATTCGGAAACAGAATTGAATGCAGTATCAAACTCGGCGCGATCCCGATCCATCTTGTTGATAACGATCATGGATGGCAGGCCCAACTTCTGAATCTGAGTCCATATCTTGCGGGTCAACGGCTTGATTCCGTCCACCGCGTCAATAACGAGGACCACACCATCAGCAGCGGTCAAACCGTAGGAAAGGTCACCTGAAAAATTGGAATCACCGGGAGTATCGATGAGAAAATGATCATTCTTCTTCCACTTGTAGTTGGCAAAGCCAGGCTGTGTGGAACCGCGGCGTTTGATCTCCTCTGGCTCATAGTCAAGCACGGTAGTTCCGTCTTCGACCTTGCCGAGGCGATTGACAACGCCAGCATTAAAAAGAAGCATTTCGGCAACGGTGGTCTTACCGCTACCACCATGACCGACGAGTGCATAGGTTCTCTGTGTTTTCAGGTCAGGCATTCTCTACTCCACTTATATTTATTGGTTTTTTCCTATTTTTCGGGGTACCTCCGCCCCACGTTATCACTGGCACTTGGTTTTTCGCAGCTTTAGTCCTATAGGAAGTGCAACGCGAACTTGTCAAGTAGTCAAAACCAGTAGTCGTTATGCGTAACAAATTGTAATAGCTTGTCATTTTAATTTAATTCAGATTTTAACACATTATTACATCAATTTTACAGATAGTTAGCTCACTTTTCCTATAAACCTTCAGGAGCATGTATTGCAACTTTCAAAAGAAATTATTACCGCTTCGGCGGACTCCATAGATGATACCGGTTCCCATTTATTCTGGCGCAGCAATGCCAATGAGTCGCTGTCCGAATCCATCAACGAATTCGGTCAGGCCGCCCCTATACTTGCGAGCAAGAGTGACACCGGCTTCAAACTCATTGCGGGTTATTCAAGACTATCCGCATTGCGTCAGACCAATCAACTTGTTCTCGTCCGCATGGTCCTCGACGCCGATGATCGCGACATGGGATTGCTCTATCTGGCAGACAATGCACACCGCCCTCTGGACGATGGAATGCGCCTAGCCGCCCTGCGCTACTTTCAACCCATATCTGATGATAAGACACTCAAAACGGACATCCTGCCACGACTGGGCATCAAACCCAAAAGCAAGGATGCCAAGCTGCTCCTCTCCTGGCTCGACATGCCGGACAACTGGCAGGCTCACCTCGCTGCCGGAGATGTCCCGCTGGCTGCCTGTACGCCACTGAATCGCATGAGCGATCAGGATCGGTTGGCTGTGGAACCACTCTTTGCAGGATTTTCCTGGTCCCGATCCAATGCCGTTAATGTCCTGACATGGCTTTTCGAAACCTCGAAAATGACCTTGAAACCCATTGCGGATATCCTGCAACAATCCGGAATGACGAACATCCTGCAACAAGGGCTATCGCCCAAGGATGCCATTGCCCGTCTTTGCGCGGCAGCCAAGACAGCCCGCTATCCCGAGCTTTCCAGCCTGCAGAACCGATTCGACCGCGCTGCTACAGGCATAACCGCCGGAACCAGATGGCGAATGGTACAGCCCGACAATTTCGAAACAGGCGGTGCCGAGTTGATCATCCAGGTCAAGAATGAAACACAACTGAAAAAAGCCGTGGAAGACCTTGAAATCATGGCAGGTGTCCCGACATGGCGGGAAATATGGACACTTGGTGGCAAGAATGACTAAACACGTTGAACTCCCTGTCCATCTGCGAAAGATTGCCCATGTGTTCGTGGATGAATCCATGCAGGATTCGCCCATTGCCCGCCGAGTACGCAAACAATTGATCGGCACCACGCTTGAAAACATCCCCTGGACCACTGTTTCCCCTGATTCCGACCGTGTGGAATTCGATGAGGGGGATGCTCAGGCCCTGTATCTCAAGGAATATAAGGGAAAATTTCTTCGTTTCTGCCCCGGCACACGAGCCTACCACTGCTGTGGCTACAGGATCATCCATATCGGCGAGAACTGCCCCATGGCCTGTTCCTACTGTATCCTCCAGGCATATTTTCAGGATCGTATTCTCAAAATCTGGGCCAATCAGGATGACCTCTTCAAGGAACTCGGTGACGGCTTCGGAGCTGACCCAAACACTCGCTACCGCGTTGGTACAGGAGAATTCACCGACTCCCTGGCCCTGGAACACCTGACCGGTTACAGCCACGATCTTGTGAGCTTCCTCAACGATTACGACAATGTCGTGCTGGAATTGAAATCCAAGGCCGTGGATCTGTCATGGATGCAGGCAACCAAACGCACTGACCGTGTGCTTCCGGCCTGGTCTCTCAATGCTCCGATCATCAACGAACAAGAGGAATTCGACGTTTCCACGCTCACGGAACGCCTTGAGGCCGCCCGCACCTGTGCCCAAGCTGGATTCCGCGTCTGTCTGCACTTCGACCCGGTCATTCACTACCCGGGATGGCGCACAGGATATGCCGAAATCATTGATCAGATCTTCGAATATGTAAAGCCGGAGGACATTGCCTACATGAGCATCGGCTCCTTCCGTTGCATGCCCCAACTGACACCAATCATAGCCAACAATTTCCCGGACACCAATTACATATATAACGAGTTTGTGCCAGGACTGGACGGCAAGGCCCGGCTGCTACGACCGCTTCGCGTGGAACAGTTCTCCTTTATGGTTGACCGACTGCGCTCCCATGGCATGGACAAGCAACTCTATTTCTGCATGGAATCAACCGAAGTCTGGCAGGAAGTATTCGGCTATTCGCCCTCTGATTTCGGTGGACTGGGCAAGCGACTCATGGCGCAGGCCTTTGGCGAGTAAAACGCCTACGACATCCAGGGAAAGGAAAAGGCCCAAACAGACCAACATGCGCAAGGTGCCGCCCTTTGCCACAACAACCCAATCTCTCCATTTAAAGGAATTAGCACTTGCCAACCATATAATTATGGGCTAAATACCCCCGACTTCAAATTCACACATCCTGCCCATAACTCCGGGTGGCCCGTATTGGTACGGGCTCCTTATTGGACCGCAGGATGGACGAAAAACCCAGGAGATTATCATGGCTTATGTTACTATGAAGCAGATGCTGGAGACCGGCGTCCACTTCGGTCACCAAACCCGTCGTTGGAATCCGAAAATGCGTTCCTACATCTTCGGCGCCCGCAATGGCATCCACATCATGGACCTGCAGCAGACCGTCAAGATGTTTGCCACCGCCCATGACTTTATTGTCGACACCGTGACCAAAGGCGGCAAAGTGCTGTTCATCGGCACCAAACGTCAGGCTCAGGAATCCATGAAACTGGAAGCCGAACGCGCTGGCATGTACTTCGTCACCCATCGCTGGATGGGCGGCACCCTGACAAACTTTCAGACCATCAAGAAATCCATCGACCGCCTGAAGACCCTTGAGCAGATGTTCGAGGATGGCACCATCTCCCGCTACACCAAAAAAGAAGCAGTGGGAATGAACCGCGAAGTCAAAAAGCTGAACCTGGCCCTCGGCGGCATCAAGGATCTGGCCGAAGCACCTCGCGCCGCATTTGTGGTCGATCCCAAACGTGAAGCTATCGCCATTCAGGAATGCCGCAAGCTCGGTATCCCGGTCGTCGCTGTTGTAGACTCCAACTGCGATCCCGACATGGTTGACTACATCATCCCCGGCAACGATGACGCCATACGCGCCATCAAGCTGTTCGCTACTCACATTGCCGATGCCTGCATCGAAGGTGCTGCCATGCACAAGGACTTCGCTTCCAAGGAAGCTGAAGAAGCCAAGGCAGCCAAGGCAGCCAAAGCCGCAGCAGCCCCCAAGAAAGAAGCTCCCAAGGCAGACGGTCCCAAGGTAGAGAAGAAGATCAAGGCCGCTCCCAAAAAAGAAAAAAAAGTTGAAGCACCTGCCGCAGCACCGGCCGCAGCACCGGCCGCAGCTCCTACCGCAGCTCCTGTTGCCGCACCTGTTGCAGCTCCTACCGCAGCACCGGCTCCCGCACCTGTTGCAGCTCCTACCGCAGCACCGGTTGCCGCACCTGTTGCAACTCCTACCGAGGAGAAAAAATAATGGCTATCACTGCTGCACAAGTTAAAGAACTGCGCGAGAAAACCGGCGCAGGCATGATGGATTGCAAAAAAGCTCTGGTTGAATCCGGAGGAGACGAAGAAAAAGCAGTCATGTATCTTCGCGAGAAGGGCCTGTCCAAAGCCGCCAAAAAGGCTGGCCGCGCCACCTCCGAAGGCCTGATAGTTCCGTTCCTCTCCGCAGACGGCAAAACCGCTGCCATTGCAGAACTCATGTGCGAGACCGATTTCGTTGCCAAGAACGAAGCCTTTCAGGCTTTTGCAACAGCCCTGTCCGAAAAGGTCGCAGGCCTGGACGTGACCACTGGTTCCGCTGACGATCTGCCGGCTGATGTCGCAGACGTCACCGACCTTATCGCCACGCTCGGCGAAAACATGGGTGTTGGCCGTTTTGCAAAAGTGTCAACGGATGGCGTCCTCGGCATCTACCTGCACAGCAACGACAAGCTCGCCTGTATTGTCGAACTGACCAATTGCGACGATGCAAATCTGGCCAAGGATGTTGCCATGCATGCCGCTGCCATGAATCCGACCTGCATCACTTCAGACGAACTTCCCCAGGAAACCCTGGACAAGGAAAAAGCCTTGTATCTGAAGCAGGCAATGGACGAAGGCAAGCCCGAAAACATTGCAGAAAAAATTGTTTCAGGTCGCCTGAACAAACTCTACAAAGAAGTCTGTCTCATCGAGCAGACCTTCATCAAGGATGACAAGCAGACCATCAAGCAGATCCTGGGCGGCGCAAAAGTCGCCAGCTTCCATCGATTGGCACTCGGCGAAAAATCCGAATAATTTAAAAAAATGAAACGGGCCTCACGGCCCGTTTTTTTTGATCGAAAAACATGCTATCGCCTTTGGGCGAGATCAATTCACAACCTTATTTGAAATGCAGGGGTCAAAATGGACACAGTGCGGTACTCGCGGGTTTTACTCAAACTCAGTGGCGAAGCTCTCGCCGGAGAACAAAAATTCGGCATTGAACCGGCAGCCATAGGCCAGTTTGCCAAAGAGATTGCCGAAGTGGCAGCCACTGGTTTACAGATTGCTCTCGTCATTGGCGGCGGAAACATCTTTCGCGGCATGGCTGCCAGTGCCAAGGGCATGGACCGTGCTCAGGCCGACTACATGGGAATGCTGGCAACTGTAATGAACGCCCTGGCCGTACAGGACGCACTGGAAAAAAACGGCTGTGACACCCGTGTGATGACGGCTTTCAGCATGGCTGAGGTGGCCGAACCGTATATTCGCAGACGTGCTGTCAGGCATCTGGAAAAAGGACGTGTGGTCATCTGCGCCGCCGGAACCGGCAACCCCTATTTTACCACGGACAGCGCAGCCGCCCTTCGCGCACTGGAACTCAAGTGTGACGCCATTTTCAAAGCCACAAAAGTGGACGGCGTGTACGACAAGGACCCGATGAAACACGATGACGCTGTCAGATATGACACGGTCTCGTATCTCGAAACTCTGGAAAAACGACTCGGTGTCATGGACTCCACCGCCATTTCCATGGCACGAGACAACAACTTGCCGATCATCGTCTTCAACCTGTATAAGGAAGGCAACATCCGCAAGGCCGCCAACGGTGAACCCATAGGAACAACAGTCCAAGGAGGAAACTAATATGCAATCCGTACTTGATGATGGAAAAAAACGCATGCTCGGCGCAATCAGCGCACTTGACAAGGAATTCGGAAAACTGCGCACAGGTCGTGCCACCACGGCACTCGTGGACGGAATCGTAGTGGATTACTACGGCACTCCCACGCCCATAGGGCAGCTCTCCTCAATTTCCGTTCCGGACTCCAAGACAGTTACCATTCAGCCTTGGGATAAAGGCGCATTCGGTGCCGTTGAAAAAGCCATCCAGAACTCCGACCTTGGCCTCAATCCGGCCAACGATGGCAAAATCATTCGCATCACGATTCCGCAACTGACCGAGGAACGCCGCAAGGAACTTGTCAAAATCGCAAAAAAATACACGGAAGACGGCAAAATCGCCCTCCGCAACGTCCGACGCGACATGAACGATGCTCTCAAGAAACTTGAAAAAGACAAGGACATCAGCGAAGATGAGAGGAAAAAAAGCGAAAATGACGTCCAAAAGATGACTGATGACTTCGTCAAAAAATGTGACGAAGTGTTGGCAGCAAAAGAAAAAGAGATCCTCGAGATCTAGCAGGATTATCCTTGGACACAACACATATTCCTGCTCACATAGCCATCATCATGGATGGCAATGGCAGATGGGCAAAACAGCGTGGACTTCCCCGGACCGATGGTCACAAGGCCGGGACTGAGGCAGTCCGCGCAGTTGTCGCTCGCTGTCGTGAACTGGGCGTCAAATATCTCACTCTCTACACCTTTTCCAAAGAAAACTGGTCACGCCCGAAAGAAGAGATAAAAACCCTCTTCGATCTGCTGTCCACCTATCTCAAAAGAGAAGAAAAAAGTCTCAAGGAACAGGGAATCCGACTCAAGGTTCTGGGCGATATCAATGCCATGCCCATGGCTGTCCGCCAAGTGCTCAAACACCTCATGCGGCAGACAAAAAAAGGCTCGGGCATGACGCTGAACCTGGCTCTCAACTATTCCGGCCGAGACGAGATTCTCCGGGCTGCCAAGGCCATGGTAGTCAAAGGCATTGAACCGGACGACATTACCGAAGAAGCTTTCCAAAAAGAACTGTGGACCGCAGGCCAGCCCGACCCGGACCTGATCATCCGCACAAGCGGAGAACTCCGCCTGTCAAACTACCTCCTTTTTCAGTGTGCCTACTCCGAATTCTACTTCACGGATATATACTGGCCGGACTTCTCCCCGGCCGAACTGGAAAAAGCCATCGCTGAACTCGGAAACAGGCAACGACGTTTTGGAAAGACCCAAGAACAACTCCCATGAGATCATTTATAATATATTCTCGTATGTTGCCCCCCGGCCTCAAATAACGTACACACAACAGACTTGGACATGATGGGCATTCTAAACAAACGCTAAAAATCATATATGGATATTTCCCTACATAAAAAACGAATTGCCACAAGTATCGGCCTTGCCGCTATTCCTGCGCTGGCAATCCTCTTTCAGGGCTGGGTACTGTTTGCGGTTCTCGCCCTGTTCAGCGTCCTGGCCCTGTGGGAATTTTACGACATGTTCCGCCCGGTCGGCGGCATGACATCCTACAAAGCTCTCGGAGGAATATTCACTTTTTTGCTCCTCGGTGCATTCACAATCGAAGATCCCCGCTGTCCGGGTATCATACTCATAAGTGCCTTCTGGACATCGGCATTACTGTTTCTAGGCAGCTACAGTAAAGACCTCTCGGCATCCTACAAACAGGCAGCCATATTTCTGGCCGGACTCATCTACATCCCACTGAATTTTCATTTTTTTCTGGGTTTCAATCGATTCGAGATATTTCTCGTCATTGGTGCAGCCGCCATATCCGATACTGCCGCCTTTTATTCAGGCACCTTGTGGGGAAAGAAAAAGATATGGCCCAAGATCAGCCCAAAAAAATCATGGATTGGCTGTCTGGGAGGCATGAGCGCGTGCATTGTCGGCGTCACTCTCTTTGGTACGCTGTTCGGACAGGCCGCATGGTGGCAATGGATTCTGCTCGGCGCAGCACTCAACATTGCCGCCCAATTCGGTGATTTCTTCGAGTCTGCCCTCAAACGCTCGCAGGGCGTCAAGGACTCCGGCACTATCCTGCCCGGTCACGGAGGCTTGCTCGACCGAGTGGACAGCATGCTTTTCGCAGTACCTGTTTATGGCTTGATCCAAACATTCAAACCATTTTTCTAACCAACCGCACCCCAGAGCACCCTTGAAAACATATATTTCCCCCTGGCCAGAATCGGTCACTCTCCCCTCGTTCCCACGCTCCATATCCATTCTTGGAGCCACAGGGTCGATCGGTGCAAGCGCTCTCAAAGTCATACGAAAACACCCCGAACTTTTCACGGTCACGGCCCTGTCCGGAGGCCACAATGCTGCACGACTGGCCCAACTTTGCGGCATATTCCAACCGCCATATGTTGCGGTCCTCGATGAACAGACCAAAAAGAATTTCATCACTCATCTGCCTTGCGGCTACAAGCCTGAAATACTGGTCGGACCTGATGCATACATAACTCTGGCCACCCTGGATGAAGTAGACTTGGTTCTGTCCAGCATTGTCGGTGCAGCCGGTTTCGAGCCAACACTGGCCGCAGCAAGAGCGGGCAAGATAATCGGGCTGGCAAACAAGGAATCACTCGTGCTCGGCGGCCACTTAATCCGTCAGGCATGCCACGAATCAGGAGCGATCATCCTGCCAGTGGACTCGGAGCACAACGCCCTTTTCCAGGGACTCATGGGACACGGTTCGGACGACGAACTGAAACGATTGATCCTGACTGCATCCGGCGGACCATTCCGTGGCAAAAGCAGAACATTCCTTGAGACCGTGACCAGAGAGCAGGCCCTGAACCATCCCAACTGGGACATGGGCGCAAAAATTTCCATAGATTCAGCGACCCTCATGAACAAAGGACTGGAACTCATCGAGGCATGCCACCTCTATGGCGTGCCCGCTTCAATGGTTGATGTGGTCGTTCACCCCCAATCCATCGTCCATTCTCTGGTGGAATACGTAGACGGATCACAACTGGCACACATGGGCACGCCCGACATGCAAGTGCCCATCGCCCATTGCCTCTGCTTTCCCAACCGGGTTGCAGTTGACGTCCCTCAACTCAATCTGGCCCAAGTCGGCAACCTGACTTTCGAAGAGCCTGATCTCGAAGCATTTCCATGCCTGCGCCTTGCACAAGAGGCATTCGACGCAGGACCAAGCCACCTCACAGTGCTGAACGCAGCCAATGAAGTCGCCGTGGCCGCCTTCCTCAACGAGAAAATCAACTTTTTGGATATACCGACCATGATTGAATCCGCCCTTGACCGCCATGCAACCACCAACGTATCCACATCCGAGGCAATACTTGATCTGGATAACTCCGTCCGCAAGGAAATCGAAATCGGCCTCTAGCCTATTGCCGATAAATGTTTATACTGAACAAAGCCGCCTGCATAAAATCAACCAACGCGGCCACATGAGGAACGCATGCTGACAAGCGCCATAGCCATTATCCTGGTCCTAGGGGGCCTGATTTTCTTCCATGAACTCGGTCACTTTGCCGTTGCCCGCCTGTTTGGCATGGGCGTCAAAGCCTTTTCCCTCGGCTTCGGCCCAAAACTGGGTGGATTCACGAGAAACCGCACCAACTACAAACTCTCTGCCATTCCACTAGGCGGATATGTCCAACTGGCTGGCGAACAGGGCGATGAGGAAGAAGACTTCCCGGACAACCAATTGTTCTCCAAGCGTCCAGCCTGGCAACGGTTGTGCGTCGTTGCTGCAGGCCCGATCTTCAATTTCCTTCTGGCCTTCCTGATTTACTGGGTTCTCGCCCTGTCTCAGGGTCAGGGCATCGTCCTGCCCACAGTGGGCGGAGTTCTCCCGGACAGTCCTGCCCATTCCGCAGGATTCCAGAAAAACGATCTCATCCAATCCATCGACGGCGCCCCCATCACATCATGGTCGGAAATGGTAGAAACCATCCGTGACAGCGAAGGAAAAACTCTTGCCGTTGCAATTGACCGAAATAGCGAGAAGCTCACCCTGAAGGTCACGCCACTCGTCAACACCTTCAAGAACCTGTTCGGAGAATCCGTGACCGTCCCCATGGTGGGCATCAACCAGGGCGGAAAAATCATCTTCAAACCGGTCGATGGACTGGGAATCAAGATCGCCCTGTATCAGACATGGACAATGTCCAAGATAGTGGTCAAGGGATTTGTCAGCATCATTGAGCGACTCATTCCCATGGAACAGATCGGGGGACCGATCATGCTCGCTCAAATGGTACACCAGAGTGCCCAATCCGGCCTGTTCGACCTGCTCGGAATTGTTGCACTCATCAGCGTCAACCTGGCGATCATCAACCTTTTGCCCATCCCGGTTCTGGACGGTGGGCACATCGTTTATTTTGTCCTTGAAATGATCTTTCGCCGTCCCATCAGTGACAAGTGGAAAGCGGCTGCAACCCGCGTTGGAGTCCTCATCCTGCTTGCGCTCATGAGTTTGGCAATATTCAATGATGTCCGCAGACTACTCTCATAATTCCGACAGTCTAATCCTCGCCATGGGCGGGACCGAAGGCAGATTGCAAGTCGTCCTGGGCCAGCCGGTCCAGGATGGTTATGCCCTGCTTGCATCCCGCGAATGGGACGTTCCCCGGCAATCCATCCGATTCCTGACCCCAGGAATCAAGGAAACTCTGGACGGATTCGGCATCGGCCCCGAAGCCATTGAAAAAGTGGCCTGTGTGCGAGGTCCAGGAAGCTTTACGGGACTGCGTCTGGTCCTTGCCGCCGCTGAAGGCATAGCCGCTGGCAAAGGGTTGCCCCTGGCTGGCATCGACTACCTTCCCCTGCTGGCGAGCGGTCCGGGTCCACTCATCCACGGCACGCTCCACGTCCTGACCTACGCCCGGCGTGGACTCGTCTACTTGCAAAGCTTTTCCGCACCCGATCTCCAGGAGATATGCCCGCTGGACTCCCTGTCCCTGGAGGAAGCCGCCAAACGCATGGCCCAATTCGACTCAACGGCTCACCTCATGGGGAGCGGAATCCGTAAAAACCCTGATTTCTTTGCAGATCTCGTCGCCGAGCAAAATGGATACACCCTGCTCGGACCCCAATGGGATAATCCCTCCCCGGACGTCCTGCTTGCAGCCGCAGCAAAAGCCGAATATTCCGAGGCCTCCATTGAGCCTGTCTACGTGCGTCCCACCGATGCCGAGGACAATCTGTCGCAATTCGCATTAAAACGCGGACTGGACCCTGAAAAAGCCAAAAAAAGATTGGAAGAACTGCAAAAAGGTTAGGCAATGTCGGTCAACCCCATCCTCCTCGAAGTCTTCAAGAACCGCTTTTCATCAATTGCCGAGGAAATGGGCGTGACCCTGACCCATACCGCCTTTTCACCCAACATCAAGGAACGGCGGGATCTGTCCTGCGCCGTGTTCGATGCGAAAGGTGACATGATCGCCCAAGCCGCACATATTCCGGTTCATCTCGGGTCCATGCCACTGTCCGTAAAATCGGCCATGGCAGCCATGAAAAAAAATGGCGGATTCGACAAGGGTGACATGGTCATGCTCAACGACCCTTTCAAAGGTGGCACGCACCTTCCTGACATCACCTTGGTGGCCCCGGTCTTTGCCAATAATAACAACACCCCGGCATTCTTCGTTGCCAACCGCGCCCATCACGCCGATGTGGGTGGCATGGCATCAGGCTCCATGCCGCTGTCATCATCACTCTTTCAGGAAGGATTGATCATTCCTCCGGTCAAGATCCTCCAACGCGGCACCTTGAATACCGAGCTCATGCGGCTCATTCTCAACAACGTGCGAACCCCGGCCGAACGCGAGGGAGACTTCTCAGCCCAGTTCATGTCCAACACCATCGGCGTCAGGCGCATGCGTGAGTGCATCGAAAAACACGGGCTTGAGACCTGCACCACCTATGCCCGGAAACTTATGGATTATTCGGAACGCATCACCCGGCAAGCCATCATCGACATCCCTGACGGTGAATACGAATTTGAAGATTTTCTCGATGATGACGGGCTTGGCACAGAGGATATCCGCATCAATCTTACCCTGAAAATATCCGGAGACACGGCCAGACTGGACTTTTCCCGATGCGATGATCAGGTTCGTGGAAGCGTCAACGCGGTCCGATCCATCACCCTGTCCGCCGTGCTCTATGTCTTTCGCGCCCTGGTTGCCCGCGACATCCCCACCAATGCCGGCTGCATGCGCCCCATTGAAGTGATCACACGCAGGGGTAGCATAGTGGATGCCTCATTCCCGGCGGCCGTGGCAGGAGGCAATGTTGAAACATCTCAACGCATCGTGGATGTCATTCTGGGTGCCCTCGCACAGGCCATGCCCGACCGCATTCCGGCAGCCAGCCAAGGCACCATGAACAACGTCACCATCGGCGATGCCCACGGCATGGAAGGCGCACCATTCGCCTACTACGAAACGCTGGCAGGCGGCATGGGAGCCAGCCCCAAAAGCCCCGGGGAATCCGCAACCCACTCCCACATGACAAACACCCTGAACACCCCCATAGAGGCTCTTGAATACGCCTACCCATTCCGCGTTGGAGAATATGCTATTCGGCGCGACACAGGGGGCATGGGCAAGCATCAGGGTGGCGATGGCATGGTGCGGGAGATTGAACTTCTGTCAGATTGTGAAATCACTGTCCTGTCCGAACGCCGAACTCGTGGAGCATTCGGCGTGGCAGGCGGGCAGCCGGGCAAACCGGGCCTCAACATACTCACTCGCAATGACCAGCCCGAAACACTTCCTGGAAAATTCCACCGCACCCTGAAAAAAGGCGACCATATTCGCATCGAAACCCCGGGCGGCGGCGGATTCGGCACACCAGAATCCTGATGGTTTAGCACTTCGAAGGAAGGGCCTCCGGCGGCTCTCCGAGGGGCAGGACGCTGTCCTGCACCTGCCAGGGACACATCCCTGGACCCGTATCAGCCTCCCGCGAGGTGACCTAGTGTCTCTAAATAAATAGACAAAACAAGAGTCGGACAAGGCCGAAGCGTATTCCAATACGCGAGGGTTTGTCCGTTTCGCAGCAACGCAGCGATCAGCCACTTTTCAGCAGCCTGAAAAAATTCTCCCGAAACCGGTACAGTCAATATTGACTGCTTCGACTACCGATTCCGGGAGAACATGTAGGGGCTTTTTAAGGAGTAAGTCTATGTGCGGTATGTTCGATTTGTCGACCAAGTGGGGTCTGCATGGAAATTTCACGTTCAACCTTGGTAATGCCCTTGAACACAGTGGAATGTCTGCGCCCCAATTTTTCGCCAATGGCCTTGAGAGAAAGTTCTGTATGCTTACGGGCCAGGTAAAAAGCAGTGTTTCGAGCCAAGACAACCTGATGTTTGCGACTTTTTGATTTAAGTTCTTCCTCGGACAGGCTGTAACTCTTGCAAATAAATTCAATGATATGCCCGAAATCCGGTGCCGAATTATGAACTGCATAGTTATCGAGCACTTCCCAAGCCAGATTCATGGTCACGGCCCGATTGAGCAGACGCGCCTTGAGCACCAGATTGTTCAGGCAACTTTCGAGTTGACGGATATCAGTGGTAATCCGTTCAGCCAACAGCTCGGAAACCTCGACAGGAACATCCACTTGAAGTTTGCGGGCCTTTTCCAGAACGATGCGACGACGAGTTTCCATGTCTGGCCTGCCTATATGGGCCAGAAAGCCGGAGCAGAACCGGGAGACAAGCCGATCATCCACACCAGAGAACTCCTTGGGCATAAAGGAACTGGTCAGGACCACCTTGCAACCACGTTCCCGCAGTGCTCCAAGGGTGCACAGCAGTTCTTCCTGCATCTTTTCCTTACCCTGGAAAAAATGAACATCTTCAAGCAGCAAAACATCAATCCCTTCTCTGAACTGGATTTTGAATTGATCAACCTGACGAGCCTTGATGGCAAGCACCATACGCGTTGCAAAATCCTCGGACGAAAGACAGGCGACCCTCAGATTCTTGCGGCAAGAGGAATTGCAAAGCTGCTTGCCCACAGAATGAAGAAGATGCGTCTTGCCCAGACCAGGCCCGGAACTCAGGAAAAGGTGATCTGAATTGAATGCACTGTCACTAATGCTCTTGCTGGCGGCGCAAGCCAGTTCATTGGAAGAACCAACAACGAAATCATCAAACGAAAACCGCCAATTCTGAACAGGGATGGGCCTTGGAGCCTGAACTATAGGAAGTCCCAAATGGCTGGATCTGACTTCCCGATCAACGAACTGCTTTCTGTTCGGCGTGACAGTAGGTTTTACGACCTTCTCTGTGCTGGCAACGATGGTAATCTTCGGATCACCACCCATAACTTCAGCGGCAGCCTCTCTTATAACCTGAAGCAGACGGTCGCGAACCCAATTGGCGACAAACTCATTGGGCGCAGTCAATATGAGCCGGTTCCCCTCGACAGTACCACGCAAAGGCTTGATCCAAACGGTAAAGAGACCCGGGTTAAGGCTCTTTTCAAGAGAATGAAGGATTTGCTTCCAGACAGTTTTCATCATGAAGTGGGAATTAATTGATTGCCGGACGAGAGACAATACTTGAATTCCAAATGTGACAATAAAGATCGGCTCAGGTTATCTACAGCTTGCCTAAATATAAGTGCTTAAAATAACTGAAATTATAACTAAACTCATATGCCACGATGTTTTTCGGGTTTCCACATTAAAAACCACCGCACAACAAGGGTTCCCGAGGTCTTGATTTTTTCTAGAAAAGCTAGTTATTAACATTCTGTTAATAACTTTTAAACAGCCATAAACGCTATTAGAGACAAATTACTTAAAATTACACTATTTTTCTTTTTGATTGAAAATATTTTCTATTGTCTACGATTTCATGTTTTTGCTCCCAAAGAGTTCAAAAATGATGCAAAGGCCTAATATAAAAGAGAATGTACTAAACGGAACCATTCCTAATATAAATTCACACTAATAACTCTTTACGCTTGACGGGTAAAAAGCCCCACGCACCAAGGTTTATCTCTGAAAGATTTTTTTGAACACATCAAACATGCTGAAAATACAGCAAAAATACCTCTTGACACTAAAAGGTCAAGAGGTATTGGGCATCTAAGGCATGGGATTATTTCCCGACCTTTGGAAAAAATTATGCGTCTTTTTTTCTCGTCGGATACTTTCCGCAGGCGAATTTCGGCGATTCAGGACAGTATCCAAGCTGTTCACACCGCGCTCCACCCTGAGCAAATATGGCAGGGAGTTTCTCCTTGCACAGGGTCAGCATCTGATCTGCCATGGCCCGAACCTCCCATTGGGCACGATTACAACAACGCAAATGAAAGAAATGGTGCAGACTGCGACAATTCATTGTCATGACAATCTTGGTTTCGGCAGCCTGAGGCAGCACGAAACGCGCATCTTCATTGGCCTTGGATTTGCGACCATGCGACACAAGTATTTCGCGAAGGTCACTGTAGGCACTTTGCACCTCCCCCATAAACTGCTCGAACCGCTCTCGGGCCTCGGGAATTTTGGCGATGGCCGGAGGAAGAATATATTCCATATCATTTTCTGCCACATAACGCTGGCTCTGCTGGGAATAGGAAGCAATGCGGTGTCGGACTATCTGATGAGAACAAGCCCGGGATATCCCCTCAACGGCAAAGGTCATGGAAACGTGTTCAATGGGACTGTCATGACCGGATTCCATGGTCTTGCTCACGAAATCGGCCTGGATCTGAGGGTCAATTTCGCCTGACAGAAGTCTCGGCCACATATCAGCCACGAATCCGGCATGATAGCACTGACGAAAGGCGGCATAGATAAGAGACAGGGCATCGGGAGTCATGGTCATGAATTCTACCCTGAGTTTCTTTTCCGGCATCTGCAAAGCTCCATGTATATATAATGAATTGAAAACAGCTCCCCCCAAAATGGGGCCAAAATCCATCTGATTAACTTTTGAAACAGCTGATTCGACACGCACTTTCTGCGCACAAGAATTTAATCTTCTTGTAACATCGCACAGTCTCGACTTTTCCCAACAACTTGGGTTCCACTGTTTACCCCAAAGCATGAAACATGTCACCAGCCAGCTTCCAGGCACTTGACGCCAGCCACCCAAAAGGCCTAAATTTGCGGCATGGATACTACAAATATCGTCACTATACTCCAGGCGTCCATTGCCCCGTTCGTGCTCATATCGGGCATAGGACTTCTACTTTTGTCCATGACCAATCGTATTTCCCGGCCCACGGAGATCATTCGCCGCCTTCTCGTGGAGCTGCAATCCGCACAGGACAAGGACCGAGCCTCGCTCACTCACCAGATACGCCACTTGCGAAAGCGTTGCGCACTCCTGCGAACGGCCATATTCCTGTCGATCCTCGCCATCGTCTGCGTCAGTGGAGTTACCCTGCTGCTGTTTTCGAGTCTGGTCTTCAAGATTCGGCTGGACTTTGTGGTGGAAATACTGTTCGGGGCATCACTGATCAATCTCATGGTCTCCCTGCTCTATCTCATGCAGGACATTCGCATCACACTCCACTCTCTGGACCTTGAAATCAAACGACGCACAGACAATTAAGGAAGCACTGCATAATTATCCGCTGGCTTCGTTGCTTTAAAAACATCAAATCCTAGCGTACAGGAAGTACGCGGCGGCCTTGATGTTTTCTTGCGCCTTGCCAGCGAATAATTCTACAGCACTTCCTGAAAATTGAATTAATCAGTACTTCCTTAACTAAAAGGCAATCTTTTCAAGGGCGTCATCAAGCAGACTTTCAGGCGACTGCCCTGCTTGCAGGATGAAATGAAGCACGCTGTAAAAAACCGGCTCCATAACGGCCAGTCGAGCGGACATATCCAGCCACAACTGTTCAGCGTCGGCAATCCCTTGCCGCTCGGCAAGCCGGGAAGACAGGGTTCGTGATTCAGCCATGAGATAAAAGACCTTGCCCGCAGCATGAATGCCCACGCGAACCCCTTCATTCTCGACCAACCCATCATCAAGAACGACAATCTGCCCATTGGCACCAAGGGCCTCGACTGCATCCTCGGGATTGACCGGGACTTGTACATTCAGACCAGTTCGTTCTGACAACAGGCCGGACAGGGCCATCCTGCCGGAACCCGCCAACCCTACAAAAATAATATTGCCGGTATTCTTCCAGGAATCGGCATAATCTTCGCGCCTTGTTCCAGTGCTGTAACTACGCCTGGCGTCGGGTTCTTCCACATCATACTGCTCTTTTATGAAATGTTTCGTCATTTGTATTCCTTGATAAGACAGAGTTCACTTTTCGAATCGCATATTATCAAGTATGCTATCAGAAACGCAAACGATAAAATGGAGCACAATGCCCAAAGAATTGATCCATTTCAAAATAGCTGAACGCACAGCCGAACTGCTCCAGGACACCAGATTCGCGCCATGCCTGAACACTCAGGCCCTTTTGCTCGGGTCGGTATTCCACGATGCCCTTTTCTATGGAGTGACGCCATCGGCCCGCCCTTTGGAACGATTAGCCCATGAACTGCACGGAGCGAACGGACAGGACACGTTCACCCTGCTTCGACTCCAGGCCGAACATGCGGCGGCAGCACAAGAAAAGGAACTTCCAACAGCCCTTCTTGTGGGCATGATCTCACATGTTTTCGGCGATGCAGTCATGCACCCCATGGTCTGGCATTTCAGTGGCGACTATTACGCTGCGGACCAGAGCGAAAAATCGCGTGCCCGGCAACGACATCGCGCTCTGGAATCGCTCATGGACATGGTGGCCTGCCCGGAAATGCTCGGTCACCCCGAATATTCACTGCGCTTGATACTCAGGCATGCAAACAAAGAATTCGCAACGGGATTCCCCTTAAAAAAAATTGCCGGACTCGCTGGAATCAAGGGGAAAAAAGCCCTAAAAGAGGCTGACTCGGCATGGAGAACTTTTGCTACACTCCAATCGCTTTTCCCGATCAAATCCCTAGCGCGCAATGCATTTGCCCTGCGGCCCTATCTTCCATCATGGGCAGCGGAAATCGCCACACTTTTCTATGCCCCACAACTCATGCTTCAAGCAGAGGCCCTTACAGGCGATATCCAATTCAGGCACCCTGTCACCGGAGAACACAGGACAACAACTCTCACAACACTCATCGATTCTGCCGCACTCCAGGCCAGCAATTTGTGCCGCTCTCTTGAAACAGCCATTTTTGATCAATCGTCCATCGATCTCCCAGAAATAGGGCCGTCCATGGATTCAGGACTTTCCGGGGTGCCGACGCAACACATGAGCCACTACGCAAACCCTCCATTTCCAAGGCTAACGAACAAATTCCGTCCATAAATCCATTGTTCTGCTTGGCTAAACCGCTAAAACTTTGCTAATAATTTACAGATAAAAGGAGTTTTTTATGAAAAAATACATCTTTATCGGTGTTGGGGCAGTTATTCTTGGAATCATTGCACTCATCGTCCTCGCAATTTTCAATCTCGGAGACCTTGTCAAGACGGCCACCGAAAAATACGCCCCGCAAATCACCCAAACCGAGGTTCGCCTCGGTTCGGCTGATATTTCCATCCTTTCAGGCTCCGGCACCCTTACCAAATTCTATCTTGGCAACCCCAAGGGATTCAGCATGCCCAGTGCCATGGAATGCGACACAATACGAGTCAAAGTTGTCAAGGACTCCCTAACCTCGGACAAGATAATCATCGAGGAAATATACGTTGACGGCCCGGTGATCAGCTACGAAAAAAAAGGAAAGACCGACAACTTCCAAACCATTGTCAACAATATCAAAAGAACAGTGGCCGGAGAAAAAAAACAGGAAAAACAACAAAAGACAGCTTCCACTGAGACAGGTTCCGAAAAAACAATCCAAATCAACAACTTCATCGTGAAAAACGGCAAGATCAATCTTGGCGGATCACTGCTGAACGCCTTTGGCGACAAATCCATGGGCATAGACCTCCCCAACATCCATATCAAGGACATCGGCAAGGAAAAGGAAACTTCCCCGGCTGAAGCCTTTGCCATCATCCTCGGTGAAATGACCGGCGATGTCGCAGGCACAGTCACCCAGGTCGGCAAACAACTCATGCAGGGAATCGGCAAAGCTCTGGAAGGAGTTGACGGCGGATCTGAATCCGTTGGCAGTGCCATCAAGGGACTCTTCGGCGGTTCCAAGGAATAAACCCTCTCGACAGAAAAGAACCAGGGCCGCACTTCCTCATGGATGTGCGGCCCTGCCCATTACTATAATATATGCCACCTTGCCTGCCTCACCCCAAATGCAGTACATGATGAACCTATGACTCGCACCACTTACACTACCGAAGCCGTCAACACCCCTGACGGTCTTGCCGACATACGCATACTGATCAACGGAAAGACGTGGCATCTCTGGGGCCGCAACAGCCTGGAACGGGAAACGGATATGGCGAACAAGGTCGAACCCGGCACCCTGCCCGTGATCATAGGGGCAGGTCTGGGTCATTGCCTGAAGTCGCTTCTGGACAAAGGCTTTCCCGTAGCCGTGGTGGACCGGGAACCGGAAATCAATCGTGTAACCGGAGTTGCAAAAAAGTATGCAAACAATGCGAACGTCCTCTGGATTGACGACTTTTCTCCCCAAGAGGCATTGAACCGCTTGACCCAATGGCAAAAAGACAATGGCAACGCTCCGTTCTCTCCCGTCACAATCCCACTCTATCAACGCCTGGACCGCGAGTATTATGGGCCACTAACCGAAACTCTCAAAACAAACGCCCAAGCCGATTTCTGGAGTCAGGCCCGATATCCGAAATTTCAACAAACGAAACCACGTATACTTTTTCTCGACTCAGGCTATTTCCTCTGCGGCGAAATTCTCTCTTCCCTCAAACGACTTGGCCTGGAGCATCAAAGCATCATTCTAGGCGACCGCAAAACCGGAAATCAGGATTTCATTGAAAGCATCCTGAAATCTGTCATCGACTTCAAGCCGGACTTCGTCCTGACCGTCAATCATTTCGGTATGGACCGGGACGGGAAACTTGCGGAACTTCTCTACGACCTCAATCTGCCTCTGGCCTCATGGTTCGTGGACAATCCTCACCTCATTCTCCATGACTACGCCCACCCCGGCACAACCAACACGGTCATCTTCACATTTGATGCAGGGAATATGGATGAGATGAGGGACAAAGGTTTTGAGCATGTCCATTATCTGCCCCTCGCCACAGATCCAAACCGGTTCAAACCCGGCCTCCATGGCAATGCTCCACCTGAATGGGCAAGCAATGTTTCTTTCGTTGGAAATTCAATGATCGGGCCTGTCTCCAGATGCCTGAACGATGCAAATCTTCCAGCCGTCCTGCGCAATGAATACACGGCTGTGGCCAGGGAATTCGGCGAGTCCGGCGAAACCCGCATCATCCGATTCCTTGAAGCCTCTCAGCCCGAATGGCTTACCGTGATCAATGCACTCCCCACTCAGGAAAACAGGCTGGCACTGGAATCCCTGCTCACCTGGGAAGCCACTCGACAATACAGACTCAACTGCGTGCAAAAGATTCTCGAATTCTCACCACTCATCGTCGGCGACACAGGCTGGAAAGATCAACTCGGAGAAACTGGCAACTGGCGGCATCTTTCGCCTCTTGATTATTACGAAGACCTGCCCCGATTCTATCCGATGTCCCGAATCAACTTCAACTGCACCAGTCGGCAGATGATCGGCGCGGTCAATCAACGGGTCTTTGATGTCCCGGCCTGCGGTGGATTCGTCCTCACCGATCATCGCCAACAGATAGAAAACCTCTTCGACCTCGAAACCGAAGCTGTCGTGTATCATGAAACTGACGAAATCCCCGACCTGATCAAAAAATATCTGACCGATAAAAATAGCAGGGATGCAATTATTACCGCCGCCAGGAAACGCATCACGGCAGAACACACCTATGAAATTCGCCTAAAAAAGATGATCGGCATCATGCGAAAATCATTCACATAAAGATATCACTAACACCTTGATACAATTTACCTTTTCTTAATCTTCCCTTATATACTTCCTTCCTTTTTTCGACGCATCCCAACCCTTGTGGAAGCGAACGATATCCTTGAATTACATGCAGCTATTCCTGCTCCATCCTCCTCGTATCTTGAACAAAAAAAACAATAAAGAAACCTAAAGTTTTCTCACCACCTGTCGATGAGTAGATCAACAAGCAAATGTTTTACCCGGCAAACAACACAGTCGGGAAGACAACCTAGGCAAGGAAGCCGAAACAGTTTCAAGGAGGAAATTATGTCTCTGATTATTAACCACAACATGCTGGCCATGAACTCTGCTCGCAACTTGAGCAGCTCCTTCGGGGCCCTTTCAACATCAACCCGCCGTCTCTCCTCTGGCCTGCGAATCGGTCAAGCTTCGGACGATGCCGCTGGTCTGGCCGTTCGAGAGTTGATGCGTGCAGACGTCAGTTCCCTGCAGCAGGGTATTCGTAACGCCAACGATGCTATTTCTCTCATCCAGACAGCTGATGGTGCCCTCGGCGTTATCGATGAAAAGCTGATCCGTATGAAGGAACTGGCAATGCAGGCTTCCACGGGTACCTACAGCTCTGACCAGCGTTTGATCATCGACTCCGAGTATCAGGCCATGGCTTCGGAAATTACTCGTATCGCCAACTCCACTGACTTCAACGGCATCCACTTGCTCAACGGAAATCTCTCCGGCACGCATGACGGTTCCGGCCTGACCTCCGCTGGTCAGTTGAAGGTCCATTTTGGTACCGGCAACGACTGCTCAGAAGATTACTACTACATCCAGATCAACACCGCGACTGCATCCGCACTCGGCGTTGGCCTCGGTGCCGGATCAGGCAGCGGAGCATCCATCTCCACCCAGGCTTTGGCTCAGGCTTCTCTGGATGTCCTCCAGAACGCCATTATCTCCAAGGATAAGATCCGCGCCAACCTCGGAGCCTTGCAAAACAGACTGGAAAACACCGTTACCGTTCTGGAAATCCAGGCCGAAAACGTCCAGGCTGCTGAATCTCGCATCTCCGACGTTGATGTCGCAACCGAGATGACCGAGTTCGTGAAGAACCAGATCAAGACACAGGCAGCAGTCTCCATGCTGTCACAGGCCAACTCTCTGCCGAGAATGGCTCTGTCCCTGATCGGTTAGTCCTGATCAGAATCGCATAAGTGCGAGTATTTGGCCGGGCTTCCCCAGGGGAGTCCGGCCCTTTGATTTCAAGGCGTCTGAGGCAACTTGAAATGGCACCAGGATTGCAAGTATGGTGGCGACCCAATAAAAACGGGAAAAATGTTCCGCATAGGGAAAAGCCATGGCAGAAAGTACATTAACATCCGGCGCAATCAATTTTGCGGGTCTTGGAAACGGAACCGACTTCAATGCTCTCATTGACGGGTTGGTCAAAGTTGAAAAGAATCGCGTCATACGCCTGCAGAATTGGAAAGCCTCCTGGGAAACCAAGGACACCCAATTCAAGTTACTCAACACCCAGATGCTCTCCCTGAAGACAGCTCTGGAAGGCTTTGACACCATGAATGAGTTCATGAGCAAGGCTGTCACCAGCACCAACACCTCCATGCTCACCGCAGTTGCAGGCAGCACTGCCCAGGAAGCAAGCCATACCATCGAGATTGGTCAACTTGCGTCCAATGACGTCCACATCACGGCATCAGGAGCCAGCTCCCTGAGTTCGTCGATCACCAGTAGCACGACATCCTTCACCTATTCCTATGGCGGCGAAAGTTTCACCCTGAGCAATATTTCAGCTGGCACGACTCTGGAAGGTTTTGTCAACATCATCAACAACCATCCGGACTCACGAAACAACATCCGCGCATCAACCATTTTCGATGGATCGGTCTACCATCTTCAGTTGACCGGGCGTGATCTGGGAGACAACCACCAGTTGGTCATTTCCAACGCGGGCGACATCATTTTCAACGGCTCTGATTTCAACGAAACCCAGAATGCCGAGAATTCCCAAATCAAGGTCAATGGTTTTCCATCTGCCGGTGGAGGCTGGATCGAACGATCAAGCAACACCATAGATGATGTCATCGAAGGCATTACACTCAACCTGCATGATGCGGACTCTGGAACAACCATAAATCTCAACATTGTCACTGACCTCTCCAAGGTCAAATCCAATGTTCAGACATTTGTCGATGCAATCAATGTTATCCGCAAACAGATCAAGGCAATCACCAGCGTTGACGAAGATGGAAAGGGCTCAATCCTAACCGGCAACTATGGTGTGGATATCGTGTCACAAAAGATCCGAAACCTCACAGCCGACATGGGTCTCGGTTTCGCGTACTACGACGAAGACACCTTGACCGGGGACAAGTATTCCTCCCTGTCGCAATTGGGCATCATGACTGACGCCGAAGAAGGGTCCATCTCCTACGGCCTTCTAAAAATCGATTACGAGGCCCTCGACAAGGCGTTGAAAGACGACCCCATGGGCGTAGCTGAACTCTTTGCCGCCAAAAATATCGGCGAAAGCCAGTCTTCTGATTTCACCTACACCTCACTCATTGAAGGGACCACCAAGGCCGGACTGTATGATGTTGAAATCGTCAGCGACGGAACCAGCATCACCAGCGCCACAATCAATGGGGAACCAGCCAAGGTTTCGGGATGGGGAATCACCGGAATATCAGGAGACGCCCTGGGTCTCGGCATCCGTCTGGATAATACCTCTGCCGGCACATATTCAGGCAAGGTTTCGATCAAGACTGGCAAAGCCGGAGAAATGATCGAGGAACTCACGGACCTGACCAAGCCATACAACAAATACACGTACGAAGGCGGCCCCATGGCCGTCTTGCGAGACAACTACAGCGATATCATGGACTCCATCGACAAGAAAATCGAATACGAAAACACGAGAATCACGAAGATGGAAAAGACCATGCGCCTCAAATTTGCACGCCTCGATGCCCTGCTCGGTCAATATCAACTCCAGCAGGGACAACTCGAATCGTCGATTGCACAACTCTCAACGTAACAGATTAGGAGGATATATACATGGCCAACCCCGCCAGGGCCTACCTCACGACTCAGGTCGAAACCACTACCCAGGGTGAACTGCTGATCATGCTCTACGAAGCAGCGATCAAATTTCTCAAACGTGCCAAAATCGAAATCGACAACAAGGATTACGCAAAAAAGGGCATATACATATCAAAGGCCATGGCAATCATTCATGAATTAGCCGAATGCCTGAACAAGGAAAAGGGCGGGGATATCACCCCCAAACTCAGTCAGTTGTACCTGTTCTGCACCACCCAGTTGGTAAAAGCCAACATCCGCCTGGACAACAAGATGATCGATGAAGTCATCAACATTCTGGACGGCTTGCGCTCCGCATATGCCCAGATTGTTCCTATATATGAGGGCAAGACCGCTCCTGCCGGAGTTCAAGCCCCGATACCACCGCAACCGGTATTACAGGTGCCAACACCCAAGCCGGCTGCACCACAGCAGCCGAGTAGCCAGACGCCGACTCAGCAGACAAAATCCCAAAATCAAGTTGCAGAACCAACGATCGGGAAAGAGAATAAAACAACAGCACCGCTACAACCAGTTCCACCGGTAAAACCACGCACGGCAGCCAATGCCGCCAGATTCCGCGCAGCCAATGCGTATACCAACGCCAACCGCTAACGGACCGTCAGAAGGACACCACCTGTTCTGTTGTTACAAAAGGCTCAAATCTTGATGGCACATCGCCATCAGGTTCTTCTTGTGTCTGACGTCCGGCACTTCCAAACGGCCAAAAATGATCTACTCAGACAAACTTGACTCATCCAGGGCCAATTTCCTTTTGCCGACAGATCACTGGACATATTTACAACACACTCTGCTTATGTCACCTTTCGCCCATGTCTGATTCCCCTGTCCGCATTCTTCATGTTGCCAACTCCCTTGGACTTGGTGGCACTGAAAAAGTACTGCAACTTTTTGTCACCAATCTGGATAAAACCCGATTTCTTCCGGCTGTTTACAGTCCGAAAGATGGCGAACGCGGTCCTCAGATCCGCTCCATGGGAATCGACACCTTCATCGGCTCTGAACTTCTTGACGTTCTCATTCGTTTTCAACCACATATCGTTCATATCCACCGGGCCGGCTGGACCGAACCGGAACTTCTCAAACCAATGAAGCGATCCGGAACCCCGGTGGTGGTTGAAACCAACGTCTTTGGACGACACGATCCAAGTCAATCTGCGGCAATCATTGATCGCACGCTGTTCGTTTCTTCTTTTTGCATGGACCGATTTGCCCGAACCACCGGGATCAGCCCGGAATCTCCCCGCTACTCCGTCCTGTACAATCCCGTGGACACGGATTTTTTCAAAACAATGACACGTACGGACAGAGATTTTTCCAAGCCTGTTGCAGGACGCATCTCACGCGCCGATCCTGGCAAATGGTCCCGCCTTGCCCTGGACATCCTGCCCATCCTTGCCCGCGATATTCCCGACTTCAAATACCATGTCATCGGAGGTACCCCCGAGGCCCATGATTTCGTACACGCCCACGGCCTGAATCAAACGGTCGTATTCCACGATCCGGTCGCGACCGACAAGGATATAGCCACATTCCTTGATGAGGTCTCTGTTCTTGCCCATGCCAACGACACCGGCGAATCCTTCGGACTGGTCATTGCCGAGGCCATGGCCTGCGGACTACCGGTTGTTACCCACCCATGCGAAGGCCTGAAAGACAATGCCCAACTGGAACTGGTCGACCATCAGATCACAGGATTGATTGCAAACACCACTGAAGAGTATGCTGGTGCCATGAAATATCTTTTTTCCCACCCCGAAGAAGCCCGACGCATGGGGCAGGCTGGCCGTGATAAAAGTGCCAGACTCTACCGCGCCCAGACTGTCACCCGGAAACTCGAATCCATCTACAATGAACTTCTCGACCTCAAAGGAATCATCATATGAGCAGCAGACTGATTTCCCGCTATACCAACACCGTCCTCGCTTTCGACATCACTGATGGCGAGAAGGCAACGACCTGTGCGCAACCATCTGATGAGGATATCGCACACTTCACGGAACGGACTCTCAAGATGTTCGACAAAAGCAATGCAACATATCTCGTGCTCTTCGGGCTCGGTTCTGGGGCCCAGGCTCTGGCACTGGACAAGGCTCTGCCGGGAAAAGCCAAACTGATCGTCTGCGAAACAAACCTGACAACAGCACGTACATTTCTTGAACACAATCCCGCATGGCGCGAGGATGACACCCGATCCAGCATAATTTCAGACAGTTCTCCATGGGCGCAACTCTACCTGCTTGCCACAATCGGAGCCACACCCAAAAACACAAGCCTTGCACTCAATCCCGACATCCCCGAGGACAACCGCAAACGCTACCAGGCATTGCAACGGCTCTTCATGAATGCAAAGCCACACCAGGCCATCAACAGTACCTATCTGAGCCATTTGGCGGTCCAAGCCCCGAACCTCAGTGTAGGAGTCATTCTGGACCCTAACGAACCGGACCTGGATACCTTTTTTGCCCAATTTCCTGACTGGATAAAGGAAATTGTCGTCATATGGGATGCGGACACTGTACCGGACACGAATTGCTCCTGCGCCGTACCCATTCGCCAATTTGCCCAGCCACTCGAAGATTTCTCGACTCAGCGCAACAGAATGCTCGACGAATGCTCTGGAGACTGGGTGCTCTATCTGGACGGAGACGAATTGTTCAGCGACGACATATGGAACCTGTTCACGGCCATAATGCCCATCAAGCGGCTTGAAGCCTGCTATTTCCCGCGCATGACCTTCTATCCCGACGAAGCCCACTGCAAAGTCGGCTATGGAATGTGGCCAGACCTGCAACTTCGTCTATTCAGAAAAAAGGATGGAGTACGATTCGAGCGTCCTATCCATGAACGATTGACCGGCATCAATGGCCGCATCGCCCTGGCCCTGGACAGTCCCATCCTGCATTACAGCCGCCTCAGAAAATCCCCTGCGGAACTGACGGCCAAGCTCAAACGATTCGACGAAGCCGGAGGGAATAGCGTACACCACATGCTCAACGACGATTATCCGAACCTTGAACGTACCCTGTTCTCCGAGGCATCCCTCATCTCCGGTTCACTAGAGGTATTGCTTCTGGAAGAAAATCCGTCCTGATCATACACGCAGCAGGTCCACATCCAAACTGATGTCTAACCTGCAAAACCATGGCTAACGCGAGAACCCGGTTCTTTCAACGCTTCACATGAAGCATCAATCAGACCTATATCTGTCACCTGTCTTGCACGTGACTTGATTCTCACGTACAAAATGGATACGACCGTTCATCATTGATATAAAAGTCTTTCAAGGAATGACGATGCAAATAATCTGTCCCGAATGCCAGTTCACCCGCGAAGTGGACGAAACCAAAATCCCAGCAAAGTCCCAGGTTGCCACCTGTCCGAAATGCAAGATGAAGTTCAAATTTCGCGAGCTTCGTGAAGAGGCTTTCTCTTTGGAAGAAACAACAGAAACCACACCCTCGGGCACACCTGAGCCAACAACTCCTCCCACTCTTGAGGAGCCGGAACCGCTTTTTCCGAAAATCACCTCTCCGGGAGAAAATCCGAAGGATGAACTCTGGGACAAACTCGGAGACATGACCCCACCCGAAAACAAACAGGACGAACAACCCCCTGCTGCCAGTGACCAGCAACCGGTTCCTGGATGGACAGGTGAATTCAACGGCGAATTTCCAGACCCCATGCAGACAGACATGGGTGATGAAGACACGGAAGAATCCCCCATGCTTGTGCCTCCACCGTTCGAGCAATTGGACCGGTACGGATTCTTCAACGGCCTGTACATGACCATCAAGCTGGTCCTGACTTCGCCCCGTCTCTTCTTTTCCGTAATGCCCGTCGGAGGAGGACTGGCCAAACCGCTGACCTTCACGATCCTCCTCTCCATGATCCAGGGATTCGCCCAATATTTCTGGGGAATGGCCGGGGTTTCATCGTATGTCGAAACAGGCAGCACGAAAGCCATTGGTGGAACTGCCGGTTCCATGTCCGCCCTGCTCATGCTCCTGTTCATGCCTGCATTCATCGCTGCCGGACAATTCATGATCACGGGAATATACCATCTGTTGCTCATGCTCATGCGCGCTGACAACCAGGGATTTGAAGGAACATTCCGAGCACTGGCATACGCCAACGCGCCATTGATTCTCGGCATCTTCCCCCAACCCATACTTGAAGTCGAGACAACCTGGATGTTCATCACTGCCATATGGGGACTTTTCCTGACTATCCTGGGACTCAAGTATATTCACAAGACCTCATTCGCCAAGGTGATCCCTGTGGCATTGGTTCCGCTCCTGTTGGCAATGATCGCAGCTCTGACCCTGTTTCAGGATCAGCTTCCGACCATCTAAGAGATTGTCACAATGACTGGCTGGTTCAAAAACAAGATTGCGGACTGGAAAGCCCAGCGCAAACTCACCCGGGAAATCAACCCGCGCAACTTCAAGCAGACGGCCCAGGACATTCGCAACCTGGCCGTCCTTGCTTCACAACTCAACCCGAAAGAACAGAGAATCCGCCAGCTAATCAAAAATATCCTCGTTGAGATGGACCGCTTGAGCGATCTGGCGGATCGCCCGGAATTCAAGCAACTCTCCACTGGCAAGCGACTGCTGCTCCGCCAGGGACTCAAGGAATCCCGCGATCAACTGCTCGAATCCATCCAATCAGCTCCTTCCCCGACTGAAACACTGCAATAGCCGACAAACAATATCGGCATCAATTGCGGTACACATATTGCTTCATCCCCTGCAAGAGAATCGGACGCGTCATGAGCTTGGCGCAAATCCGCAAGTAAGTTGCAACAATCAGCCGGTGAGCATCATGAAAAAAGTATTTATTTTCAGTCTTTTGTTTGCATTAACCGCATGCGCCTACGTTGACCCGTCCATAACAGATCAAACCACGATCTACTATGATTCACCTGTCAGACGATCGACGCTTCAGGTTTCCGTGCATCCCAAGGGCAAACAATATCGTCCCCTGACAGCATATTTTCATCCGTTCGTAATACAACAGCACAACAGTGACTCCGAGTACCTGTCCGACTCATTCGCGGCCATCTTTCACGGTGCATGGACCGAAGAACGGCTGTTCCCGATACTGGAATTCAAGCCCGGAACACGTTACCTCGGATTGAATTCGGCACTTGACCGGGCCAGACGACGCGGAGCCGACCTGCTCATCCTGGGCGTGGTTCCCTATTTCTATGCAGGGCACACCGTTGACGACACAGCCATCACCATACAGATCAACATCTATTCCACAGGCAATGGCAACCTCTTGTGGACCATGATGCAATCCGGTCGCATCGAGGACAAGCTGCCCGATGACTACATCTATTTTCGTAACGAATATCGTCTGAGTGAAGGACCTTTCAACAAGATCATCCGCTCCATGGCCAAAGACATGGCCCTTCCATTGAAGGCATGGCTGCCCGATCCTGACACCGATTTCCAGTTTGCAAACAACACTCGTGACGTACAAGCCAATCTGGTCGGGACAACACAAGCACCCACCGCAATGGCTAACGAAGACAAGACCATGGAACAGGAATTGCCTGCCGAGACAGTCAACAAACAGAAAATCGATGGCAACAGTACCAGTTCAGAAGTCAAGGGCGTGAACCTCGACATTCAGTTCGCCTTTGACAAAGCCACCATCAACCAAAAATCATACCATCTGCTCGATGCCCTGGGAGAAGCGCTCAACTCAAGCGACCTCAAGGGCAAGAACATCATCATAGGCGGACATACCGATGCCAAGGGCGACAATGCCTACAATCTCGCCCTTTCCAAAAAACGCGCTGAAGCGGTCAAGGTCTACCTTGTCAACAAATGGGGTATAGCCCCGGACCTCATCGAGGCTGTGGGCTACGGCAAATCAAGACCACTCAACGAAGGAAAGACGCCGGAAGATCAACAGAAAAATCGCAGGGTGGAAATACGGCTTGTGGATTAGCCCTGCTTTGTAGCTTGACTTTCTGAGAACAATTATTACATTCCGAAAAGGAATACGGAAGGGGCCTTTCCGGCCCCTTTTTTTGGCCTTTTACACCGCCGTTTTTGTGTGGTACCTCAGGTGCTCACTTCATAAGAGAGGTTAAATTTATATGATTGGTATTTCCAAACTCTACTGTGGAGCCGTCGAGCCATCTGACGCTCTGCGGTATAATCGCGAATCCGGGCAGTTGCCCTCCCATCTTCTCCAGTTTGCAAAGGACAAAAAGCCTGTTGTCGTCTGGAACATGACCCAGCGATGCAACCTAAAATGTGTCCATTGCTATGCACAAGCTGTTGACCCAAGCAGCCAGAAAGATCCGATTTCAAATGAAAAAGCCAAGGAAATCATCGACGACCTCGCCCAGTTTGGCGCGCCAGTCATGCTTTTTTCCGGTGGCGAACCCCTGGTCCGCGAAGATCTGACCGATCTGGCCAAATACTCTATCTCCAAGGGAATGCGTGCGGTCATCTCCACCAACGGCACGCTCATCACCAAAAGCAAAGCCAAAGAACTCAAGGAAGTCGGCTTGTCCTACGTGGGCATCTCCCTTGATGGTTCCGAAGAAATTCATGACAACTTTCGTGGCGTAAAGGGCTCTTACAAGAAAGCCCTCCAAGGTGTGGAGAACTGTCAGGCCGAAGGTCTCAAGGTCGGCTTGCGCTTCACCATAAGCAAAAGAAACGTGACGGAAATACCCCACCTCTTCGATCTTATCGAAGATCTGGAAGTACCACGCATCTGTTTCTACCATCTGGTATACTCAGGTCGAGGTTCTGAAATGATCAAGGAAGACCTGGATCATCAGGAAACCCGCAAGGCAGTGGACGTGATCATGGATCGCACCCGCGCCCTGTTCGACAAAGGTCTGCCCAAGGAAGTCCTGACCGTGGACAACCATGCAGATGGCCCACACGTCTATTATCGTCTGCTCAAGGAAGACCCGGCACGCGCTGCAGAAGTTCTCGAACTGCTCAAGATGAACGAAGGCAATTCCACTGGTCGCGGCATCGGCTGCATCTCTTGGGATGGCAAGGTTCACGCAGACCAGTTCATGCGCCACCACACTTTCGGCAACGTGCTGGAACGCCCGTTCTCCGAAATCTGGATGGACGACAAGATCGAACTGTTGCACAAGCTCAAGGACAAACGTCCTTACGTCAAGGGACGCTGTGCCAAATGTCGTTTCCTGAACGTCTGTGGCGGCAACTTCCGCGCCCGCGCCGAAGCCTACTATGATGACTTCTGGGCGCAGGACCCGGCATGTTACCTCACCGATGAGGAAATCGCCGGCGAACCGCTGTAAAAACAAAATGCCTCGGACGGTTGAGGGAAAACTTTGAAAGTTTTTCCCTCAACCGTCCTTTCAAAACATTTTGGTTCTACGCCGCCATAAAGAACTGCGGAACAAGATAAAACCGTTTGGCGGCGCAGGAGTGTGCGCGACAACCAGCCCAGCACTCTGATTTGCAGTAATCGCAAAAACGGCTATAAGAAAATTGAATGAAATTTCTTTTACTGGAGCGGTTATGATTCCTTCTGATTTTTATCGCGGACGCAGGTTGAGATCCAGCCTGACCATGCGAGAACTGGTACGTGAGAACGAGGTCAGACCCCAGGATCTGATCATGCCCTATTTCGTGGTCGAAACGGACAACGATTCCTTCAAGAAAGAAATCAGCTCCATGCCCGGCCAATACCAACTTTCCCTCAAACAACTCGAAAAACAGGTTGATGCGGCTGTCAAAAACGGCCTCAAATCCTGCATCCTCTTTGGCATTCCCGCTAAAAAAGACGAAACCGGCACACAAGCCTATGATGACAAGGGCATTGTCCAACAGGCCATCCGCCTGCTCAAGAACAGCTGGCCCGAACTGATCGTCATTGCCGACACCTGCCTATGCGAATACACCTCCCACGGACATTGCGGTATCGTGAAGCAAGGCGATGTACTCAACGACCCTACCTTGAATTTACTGGCAAGAGCTGCCGTGGCCCAGGCCAAGGCTGGTGCGGATATAGTGGCTCCATCGGACATGATGGACGGACGCGTGGCTGCAATCCGGCAAGCCCTGAATGAAGCCGGATTCGAAAATACACCGATCATGTCCTATGCCGTGAAATACTCCTCGGCCTTTTACGGCCCGTTCCGCGAAGCCGCGGAATCAGCCCCCCAATTCGGGGATCGCAAGACCTACCAAATGGACCCGGCCAACAGTCGCGAAGCCATGCGCGAAGCAGTCGCCGACATGGAAGAAGGTGCGGACATCCTGATGGTCAAACCCGGCATGCCCTATCTCGACATCATCCGACAGGTACGCGACAACTTCGATACTCCGGTCGCCGCATATCAAGTCAGCGGAGAATACTCGATGATCAAGGCCGCAGCCCTGAATGGCTGGATAGACGAAATGGGCGTAATCATGGAATCTCTGGTCGCCTTCAAACGCGCCGGAGCAGACCTCATCCTCACTTACTTCACCGAAGACGTACTCAAGGCATTGAAATAACATGAGCACTCACCCCAAAGGCCATCCCGGAAGCCATCCACACGGCAAGTCCCATCCCGGCGCAGAGAGCGCACCCAAAATGACCCTGGAAGACGGTAGCCCGGTCTGCCGCCTTATTGCCTGGGAAGTGACCCGATCCTGCAACCTTGCATGCAAGCATTGCCGGGCCGAGGCGCACCCCGAGCCATATTCCAATGAACTTTCCACCGACGAAGCCAAGGCACTCATCGACACCTTCCCGGATGTGGGCAGCCCGATCATCATCTTTACCGGCGGCGAGCCCATGATGCGGCACGATGTCTACGAACTGATCGCCTATGCCAAGGACAAGGGAATGCGATGTGTCATGGCCCCCAATGGCACACTGATCACACCCGAAACCGCACAGCAGATGAAGGAAGCAGGCGTCGAACGATGCTCCATATCCATAGACGCCCCCGAAGCTGCCCAGCACGATGAATTCCGTGGCGAAGTCGGAGCCTTTGACGCATCCATGCGTGGCATCCAGTACCTCAAGGATGCAGGCATCGAATTCCAGATCAACACCACTGTGACCAAAAACAACCTCGGGCTGTTCAAGGACATATTCAATCTTTGCGAAGGCATTGGCGCAGCAGCCTGGCACATCTTCCTGCTGGTTCCCACCGGACGCGCAGTGGAACTCGGCACCGAGGTCATCACCGCCAACGAGTACGAAAACGTACTCAACTGGTTCTACGATTTCCGCAAGACCACGGACATGCAGCTCAAAGCCACCTGCGCCCCGCATTACCACCGCATCCTGCGCCAGCGCGCCAAGGAAGACGGTATCCCGGTCAATTTCGAAACATTCGGACTCGACGCCGTGAGCCGAGGCTGCCTCGGAGGCGTGGGCTTCTGCTTCATATCCCATCGCGGCCAGGTGCAGCCCTGTGGATACCTTGAACTGGATTGCGGCAACGTCCGCGAAACCCCGTTCCCGGAAATCTGGAAAAAATCCCAACAATTTCTCAACCTGCGCAACCCCGAAGTCTATGATGGGAAATGCGGGTATTGCGAATACGAAAAGGTCTGCGGCGGATGCCGCGCCCGAGCCCATACCATGAATGGTCATTATCTGAAGGAAGAGCCTTTGTGTTCCTATGAACCCAAGAAAAAGCCACGCAACTGACATGGATAATCACGACAAGCAGATACTCGACATCATCCAGTCCCACTTCCCGATTGCATCACGTCCCTACGAGGAAGTGGGCAAACAGGTGGGCCTGTCAGAATCGGAAGTTCTTGAGCGCATCCGCGACCTGAAAAAGTCCGGGCTCATCCGCAGAATGGGTGCCAACTTCACATCCCAGGCTCTGGGCTGGCAGTCCACCCTGTGCGCGGCCAGCGTGCCGGAAGACAAGTTGGACCAGTACGTGGCCGAAGTGAACAAACACGATGGCGTGACGCACAACTATTTGCGCGAAAACGAATTCAACGTCTGGTTCGCGCTCATCGCCCCGGACATGGATGCCGTGGAGACCATCCTCGCATCCATCACCAAGGCCACGGGAATCAAGATACTGAATCTGCCCGCCAGCAAGCTGTACAAGATCAAGGTCGATTTCAAAATGGACAAATAGCGGCAGGACAGGCAATAAGTAGACCATGGACAAATTAATTAAATCCCTGTTGCTCGGCATTGCCACTGGAATACTGAACGCCATCCCCATGGCCTTCCAGGATTTGAGCTGGCAGGCCCATGTCTCGGTACTCCTGCACTGGCTGGCCCTCAGCGTCATCATCACCTATGCACGACTGCCCCTGAGCGGCTGGCTCTCTGGACTGATCATTGCCCTGCTCACCAGCATCCCCATGGCCATCCTGATAACTGTGACCGCACCTTCGGCAGCCTTACCGATCCTGTTTTCAGCCATCATACTGGGCAGTCTGCTCGGTCTCATGACTGAAAAACTGATCACCGACCAGCGACTTGGGTAGCGGCATTTTTGACCGGTCCGATAAAACTTGCGAAGCATGGGCGTTGCGGGTACATCTTTTCCAGCAAATAATTCCTCAAGCGGAGCAAGCGTCATGATTCTTTCCCCATCCATGCTTTCCTCTGATTTCACCAATATGGAATCTGAACTCAAGGCCCTTGAAAAGGCAGGACTGAAATGGGTCCACCTCGATGTAATGGATGGCATGTTCGTCCCCAGCATCACTTTCGGCCCCCCTATCATCAAGGCCATGCGAGCCAAGTCGAACCTTTTTTTCGACTGCCACCTGATGATCAACGATCCGGGACGATACATCGAAAGCTTTGCTGAGGCAGGAGCCGATCTCATTTGCGTTCATGCCGAAACCTGCGATCACCTGGAACGCGTTTGCGCCCAGATCGTCGACGCCGGAGCCAAGCCTGCCGTAGCCTTGAACCCGCACACCCCGCTGGAAACGATCAAGTACCTGATCCCGCAACTGTACATGGTCCTGATCATGTCCGTTAACCCGGGTTTCGGAGGCCAGAAGTTCATCCCGTTCTGCCTGGACAAGGTACAGGAACTCAAGCAGATGATCACTGACGCCAAAGCCGATACCCTGATTCAGATTGACGGTGGCGTGACAGCCGAAAACGCCAGGGAACTGGTCGATGCCGGTGTTGACGTACTCGTTTCCGGCTCGGCATTCTTCGGGTACCCGCCCTATGACGAACGCCACAAGACTTTTCAGAACATCTGTAAATAACAATATATTCCATACCATTATCGGGGGCTGCTTGATCAGCCCCCTTTTGATTTAAAATAGCTGAAAGGATACCAATGGCAATAGTCTCTCTTCGTGACATACAGATCAACTTCACCGGAACAATGCTGCTGGATGGTATTTCCTTGCAGGTCGAACCGGGCGAACGCGTCTGCCTTCTGGGCCGCAACGGCGAAGGCAAGTCCACCCTGCTCTCCATCATCGAAGGGATCACGAAGCCGGACAAAGGCACCATCGACTATGCCAAAGGCTCCCGCGTGGCCATGCTGCCCCAGGAAGTACCCCATAATCTAGACGGCCTGATCTACGACATTGCAGCCCAGGGACTCGGCGACACGGGCAAGCATCTGTCCGATTACCATCAAGCCTCCCGAGAACTGGCAGAGTTCTCCGGCACCGATTACACCAAAATTGTTGCCCAACTTGAACGCGCACAACAGGCCCTGGAGGATACCGGAGGCTGGCCATACCATCAGGCAATCGAAACCGTGCTCTCGCACCTCAAACTGGATGCGAACGAATCATTTGCCTCCCTATCCGGCGGAACCAAACGACGCGCCCTTCTCGCCCGCGCACTGGTCAGCAAACCTGATCTGCTGATTCTGGACGAACCAACCAACCATCTGGACATCGAATCCATTACCTGGCTCGAAGATTTTCTGATCCGTCAAAACACGGCCCTGCTGTTCGTCACCCATGACCGCGCCTTTCTCCAACGACTTGCCACGCGCATAGTAGAACTGGACCGGGGCAAGCTGTTCAACTGGGAGTGCGACTACAAGACCTATCTCGAACGCAAGGATGCAGATCTGGAAGCCGAGTCCAAGCAGAATCATAATTTCGACCGAAAACTTGCCGAAGAAGAAACATGGATTCGCCGGGGCATCAAGGCCCGGCGCACTCGCAACATGGGCCGCGTCCGCGACCTGCGTAAAATGCGGGATGAGCGCAAGGCACGCCGCGAACGAACCGGTTCGGCAAAAATGGTTATTCTGGAAGCCGAGCGCACCGGAAAACTGGTGGTGGAAGCCGACTCCCTTAGTTTCAACTATGACAACACGACCATCGTCAATAACTTTTCCACGAGCATAATGCGTGGCGACAAGGTGGGACTCATCGGTCCAAACGGCGTGGGAAAAACCACGCTGCTCAAGCTCCTTCTCGGCGAAATCCAGCCACAGGACGGATCTGTCCGACACGGCGTCAATCTCCAGATCAGCTATTTCGACCAGATGCGCGAACAACTCGACGAAAACAAATCGGTCCGCGACAACGTGGCCGAAGGTAACGATTTCATCGATTTTGGCGGCGCGCGCAAGCACGTCATTGGCTACCTCAAGGACTTCCTGTTCACCCCGGATCGCGCCAAAGTCCCGGCATCAGTCCTTTCCGGCGGAGAGCGCAACCGCCTCCTGCTGGCTCGTCTGTTCACCAAGCCATCCAATGTTCTGGTCATGGATGAACCTACCAATGATCTGGATGTCGAAACGCTTGACCTTCTTGAGGAAATTCTCATGGAATACCCCGGCACCCTGCTGCTGGTAAGCCATGATCGAGCCTTCCTCAACAATGTGGTCACATCAACCATCGCTTTCGAGGGCAACGGCACTGTGGCCGAATATGTCGGTGGATACGACGACTGGCTCAGACAACACCCCGGCAAACACAACACATCTGCCAAGGCATGCGGTTCCAAATCAGCCGAGGAAATTCCAACTGGTTCAACGAAAAAAAAACTGAGCTACAAGGAAAAATTCGAGCTGGAAAAGAAACAGGTTGAATTCGAGGCCATGCCCGCCATCATCGAGATGCTGGAAGCGGATCTCGAAACTCTCCAGACCCGCATGGCCGATGCTGACTATTTCAAGAAAAGCGGCAAAGACATGGCCGACGATCAACTGCAACTCGAAAAAACTGAAAACGAACTCAAAACGGCATACAGCACCTGGGAAGAACTCGAAACCGCCCTTAAGGGCATTGAACTGGACTGAAAATCATGACCAAACTCTCCATCCGTACCGTCGAACCTGACGATCTGGTCGCCTGCCACACCATTGAGTGCCGATGTTTTTCTCCTTCGGAAGCAGCTTGGACTTCCTCCCTCGAAAAACGAATCAATTGCTATCCCGAAGGCTTTCTTGTCGCAGAGTATGACGGAATAATAGTTGGGCAGGTCAACAGCGGAGCCCTTCACAAAGATGACATCACGGACGAAGAATTCAAGCAACTCATCGGACACGACCCGGAAGGCAAGAATATCGTCATCTTTTCCTTGTCCGTACTCCCCGAATTCCAGAAACAGGGTATTGCCGGAAAACTCCTCACTAATTTCATTGAACATGCCCGTGAAATGGGAAAAGACAAGATCATGCTTTTGTGCAAGGACAAACTCATCACATATTACTCCCGTTACGGATTTGAGGATGACGGCGTTTCCAATTCCACGCATGGCGGGGCCGAATGGCATGCGATGACCCTTGCTCTCTGAATCATTTCTCAAAGACTAAAAAGGCCCGGTAGAATCACTCTACCGGGCCTTTTCTACTTTATATTCTTTTCATTCAACTAAGCCAATCATCATCTTCCTCGATAGGAGCAAAGCCGCGACGCATGGTGTTTTCACAGACAAGCCGCGGGTCCATGAACTGAAGCAGATAATCTGGCCCGCCCGCCTTGGAACCAACGCCGGACATCTTGAAACCGCCAAAGGCATGCCTCTCGACCAAGGCCCCGACACTGGGCTTGTTCAGATACAGATTACCAACGCGGAATTCCTTGCAGGCCCGCTCCAGATGGGCCGGGCTGCGTGAATAAATCGCACCGGTCAAGGCAAAGCGAGTTGAATTGGCAATATCAAGAGCCTCGTCCATGTCGCTGGCCCGCAAGATGGCCAAAACCGGGCCAAAGACTTCTTCCTGGGCAATGCGATGGTCCTTGGTGATGCCATCCACAATGGTCAACGGAACGTAACAACCGCCCGTGGCCTTGAGATCGTCGGACACCTCGCGCTTGACCAGAATATTACCTTCTTCCTCGGCTATCCTGACGTAGCGCAACACATTTTCCTGAGCACCCTTATCCACCACAGGCCCCATGTAGTTAGCCGGATTTTCGGACGGCCCGAGCTTGATGGACATGGCAGCTTCGGTGAGGCGCTGAATGAATCGGTCATAAATGGAATCAAGGACAATAACGCGGGAACAGGCTGAACACTTCTGGCCCTGGAAAGCAAAAGCCGAATAGAGCACGCCGAGCACGGCCTCATCAAGATCGGCATCGTCGTCAATAATAGTACCATTCTTGCCGCCCATCTCGGCAATGACCCGCTTGCAATGCTGCTGTCCGGGTTGCACCTTGGCGGCCCGTTCCTGAATACGCAGCCCAACCTCCATAGAACCGGTAAAGGCAATCACTGATACATCAGGATGATCCACAAGATGATCGCCCATGACCGAACCACGTCCGGGGGTGTAGTTGAAAACACCATCCGGCAGACCAGCGGCCTTCCACATATCCACCAGCCCATTACCAACACAGGATGACAGGCCTGCCGGTTTATACACGACCGAGCAACCAGATGCGATGGCCGCAGAGACCATGCCAACGGAAATGGCAAGGGGGAAATTCCAGGGGGCGATGACCGCAGCCACACCCTTGCCCTGATAGAAAAGCTTACTCATTTCGCCAGGGGCATGTCCCATGCGCCGGGGCTTACCCATACGAATCATTTCCCGTGCGTAATATTCCATAAAATCAATGGCCTCAGCCACATCTGCATGAGCCTGATCCCATTGCTTGCCCACCTCCAGCACCTGAAGCGCGGACAAATCGTGAATGTTGTCTTTCAAATACTGAGCAGCCTTGAGCAAAATGGAAGCACGCTCCTCGGGCGCAACATCACGCCACGCAAGGTACGCGATACCGGCGGCTTTGATGGCCGTATCCACTTCGGCCACACCCGCCTGACAGACTGTGCCGATGATCTCTCCCGGATCAGCCGGATTATAGGAATCCAAAGTATCGCCAGTCTCCACATCCTGCCCGTTGATGAACAGCGGAATCGTTCTGCCCATGGACGCACGGACCTTGGAAATGGATGCCGGAAAGGCATTTCGCTCGGCTTCGATGGTAAAATCGACCGCCGGATAATTCTGGAAACGGGCCAGCCCTTCGGATGGTTCGGGCGGTACGCATTTGCTTTCAAGCTGACGACGCAAGATCACTTCCGGGTTCTCCAAAAGGCTGTCCATGTCTGCTTCATCCGCAAAGGTCTGCTTGAGAAAGGACTCGTTGGCCGTATTCTCAAGCAGGCGACGTACAAGATAGGCCATGCCGGGCAACAAATCACCGTAAGGACAATAGAGACGCACACGCTTGGCGACATTCTTGAGCCCCTTGCGGACAGGCTCGGCCATGCCATAGAGGACCTGAAATTCATATCTTTCCTCAGGAACATTCAATGAGCTCGCCATTTCCATGACCGCAGAAATGGTCCGAATATTGTGAGAGGCACAGGCAAAGTGACAGATATCGCTGTTTTCCAGAATCATCCTGGCAACCCGTTCAAAGGCCATGTCAGACTCTGGCTTGTGGGTCCAGACCGGAACAGGCCAACCATTCTGCTTGGCCATGACAGTCTCATAATCCCAATATGCACCCTTGACCAGACGGATGGACACGGGAAGACCAACCTCGCGCGACCATGCCAGTAAATTGCTGACATCATCGTCCACGCACTTCAGGTAGGCCTGAAAGACTATGCCAAGGTGCGGATAATACGGATACTTGGTACGAAGCCGCTTGAACAGCTCGATGGTGGCATCCTTGTACTTGAGCGACTCCATGTCAATGCACATGAACCCGCCCATCTCTATGACCTTCTTGTAGATCGGTTCGATGCGGGACAGCATGCCGTCGGCAGTACCATCAACATCCACGGATTTGGACTGGGAATAAAACGCTGACGGCTTCACGGCCACGTTGACCTTGGGAGCATGACCCCAGTCAAGCTCGCCGGAACCGCCTTCAAGCGGATCCCACTTGCCCAGTTCCTTATGGATAGCTTCCAACACTTCAAGATACCCATCGCGATAGGCAGCTGATTCCTCTTCACTGACCGTGGCCTCACCGAGCAAGTCGAGAACAAAGGCGAACCCGTCCTTACGGAGTTTCTTGATCCCCTTGACCGCTTCCTTGCTCACCTGACCGATGATAAACTGACGAGCCATGGATTCGATATTGGAACGAATAGTCCTGTTCAGGACCTTGGCGACCAGACCGCCTCCAATCTTGGTTTTGGTGGCCCCCCATTTGAGAACATCGGGAATGTTGGCATCTTCAGTAGCAAAATATTCTTCGATATGACGGGACAATGAATCCGAGGTGTTGAGGTATGGCAGCACATCAACAAAACGAAACATCTGGACCTTGAAGTCCTCATTTTTCATGGCCCAATCCATGACTTTTCCAGTCCACCACCCCTTGTTGAAAACCGAAGGGGATTCACCGGAAATGGATGCAAAGAACTCCCTGCCTCGAGAAATGACTCTCGAATCCAGGGCGGATATTTCAGTGGTCATCTGGAGCTCCTCGACGTAAGGTTAATCGTCTGGATGTGAAAGCGGAATAACGCGAGATTCCTTGACTGTGGTCAGCACAATCGTGGAGTTCGTGTCGCGCACCGAGGCAATGGTACCAAATTTGGACAAGGTAGCCTGAAGGGATTCCGTGTCTTCCACACGCACCTTGACCAAATAGGAGTCGCGGCCGGCAGTGTAATGGACCTCCAGGACCTCGGGGAACTCGGAAAGCATCCGGCCCACCTCGGTTGCACCGACACCCTCTTCCACACGAATGGATGTAAAAGCGGTCAGGCTGCGACCAAGGGCCTTGTGATCAACGATGCACTCGAAACCCTTTATAATACCACTTTTCTTAAGTTTACGGACCCGCTCAAGCACAGCTGAAGGAGCCTTGCCCACTTTTCGAGCAATTTCCGCATTGGAGACCTTGCCATCATTCTGAAGTATCTTCAGAATTTTACGATCTAGTTCGTCAATTTTTCTGATATTCATGGAATTAGGGAATAATATTCTTTCAACGTTTTGTCAACCACCCCTCAATTTCTGGGTCGATAAAAATCAACACTACGCCTTTTCATTTTTCAAATCCTCAGATATTATTAGAATTCGGTTGATTTCAACCATCAAAACAAAGTCAGAAAACCAAGTGGATATTATTTTGGCACAACGCACACTCTCTACCGAACATCCCGTAGCGAGCATCAGAGTTTCTCCTAACGGCAACAGGCTGCGTCTCAATATCATTGGTAGTCTGAATGCCCCCGGCACCGCCTCTATCTGGGATGACACCATAAACCCGGTACGGACAGGCAAATATACTCATGTCGAAGTGGATTGTTCGGACATTACCTATATTGATGGTTCGGGCGTG
The DNA here is from genome assembly GCA_016342345.1 of Pseudodesulfovibrio sp. GTDB lineage: Bacteria > Desulfobacterota > Desulfovibrionia > Desulfovibrionales > Desulfovibrionaceae > Pseudodesulfovibrio. Next base: position 59,625 of record JAEINO010000006.1, read on the forward strand.
GCCTTGCTTCTCAAGCTCAGGGAAGAAGCCGGTTTGTCCGGTGGCAAGCTCGAATTGAACAACCTGAAGGATGAACACAAAAAGCTCATTACCCTGACCTGGGATTGCGACCTGACACAATTGATATCCATAAACAAGGAACATCGAGGTCTGGCAGAGGCTGTAGGCGAAACCACCGAAGAACTCATGAAAGGACTCCATGATTTAATCGCCTTTGTGGGTGAATCGTCTGTCATGATCATTCAATCCATACGCCATCCAGGCCAGGTCCGCTGGAAGGATGTCTTTCTCTCCTGCATCCATGTCGGGGTGGATTCACTGTTCATTATCACACTCCTCGGCTTTCTGATGGGATTGATCATGTCATTCCAATCCGCCATCAGTCTGCAACGCTTTGGCGGAGAAATATTCGTCCCCAACATGCTCGGACTGGTAATGTTCAGGGAAATGGGACCATTGGTGACAGCCATTCTCCTTGCAGCCCGCTCCGGTTCGGCTTTTGCCGCCGAGATCGGCACCATGAAAATCAACGAAGAACTGGACGCACTGACCACCATGGGACTTTCGCCCATGCGCTTCCTGGTGGTGCCCAAACTTCTGTCAGCCCTCGCCATGGTCCCGATCATGACCCTGTTCTTCAACCTGGCAAGTCTAGTAGGCGGCGCAGTTGTCATGCTCTCTCTGGGGTTCCCTCTGGTCACATTCACCTCACGAGTCTTCTCCTATCTCGGCTACGGCGACTTTATGGGCGGAATGTTCAAGGCTCTGGTCTTCAGCATACTGGTGGCTGGAATCGGATGCCTACGCGGCATACAAACCCGGAGCGGCGCGAGCGCAGTTGGCTTGTCCACTACCAGTGCAGTTGTGTCCGGCATCATCCTGATCGCCTTTGCTGACGGCATTTTTGCCATCGCTTTCTACTATCTCAATATATAGGTAAAATATGGCATGAACACCAACGACCCAATCATAAGCATACAAAACCTGACATGCGGCTACGATGACACTGTCATTGTTGACAACGTCAGCTTTGACATATTCAAGGGTGAAGTCTTCGTCATTCTCGGAGGCTCCGGTTGCGGTAAGAGCACACTGCTCAAGAACATGATTGGCCTATACCAACCCATGAATGGAAAGATATTCTTCGGTACAGACGAACTCACCGGCGCACAGGGCGAACAAAGAGACAAGATCATCTGCAAATTCGGCGTCATGTATCAAATGGGTGCATTGTTCGGTTCCATGTCACTCCTGCAAAATGTAATGTTGCCGCTGGAAGAATTCACAAACCTACCCCGCGAAGCCATATCCATGGTTGCCCAATGCAAACTTGCCATGGTCAACTTGGAAAATGCGGCTTACAAACTCCCGTCAGCCATCAGCGGGGGCATGAAAAAACGGGCAGCCATAGCCCGAGCCATGGCACTTGACCCCGGCATCCTTTTCCTTGACGAACCAGGAGCAGGACTGGACCCGATATCAAGCGCGGAACTTGACGAACTGATACTCAACCTGTCACGTACACTGGGCATCACATTTGTCATAGTCAGCCATGAGCTGGAAAGCATTTACAAAACGGCTGATCGGGTTATCATGCTCGACAAGGACGTCAAATCGATCGTGGCCGAGGGCGACCCGAAACAGCTTCGGGACACCTCTGAGAACCTCTTCGTAAAACGCTTCTTCCACCGCCAGCCATCACTGGGTAAAACAGGACATGATAAAAATGTCTCCACAGCGGAATAAGGATACTCGATGATACGTAAACACGACTATTTCAAGCTGGGATTATTCATCATCCTGGGAACCTGCATGCTCATGGCAGTGATCATCATACTCGGCGCAGGCAGATATTTTGAAACCACTTACCAGGTGGAAACGTACTTTGACGAGTCCATCAACGGACTTGCCATAGGCTCACCGGTCAAGCTGAGGGGTGTCAATATCGGACGAGTCTCAGCCATCGATTTTATATCGAACAAATATGATGAAGCCAACAAAAGCGACAGCCGTTATGTGTATGTGGAATGTGAAATCAACCCGGAATTGTTCAAGAACATGACCCTGGATTCCTTTAATGCCGGCATCACCAGAGAAATTGCACGAGGTCTCAGGGTCCGCCCCACTTCACTCGGACTCACTGGGCAACTTTTTCTCAATTTCGTCTATACTGATCTTGAATCCAGCCCTAATCTCAAAATCAACTGGACGCCTGAAAACGTCTATATCCCTTCGGTTCCCAGCACCATGAGTCGTGTGGAGACAGCCATAACCACCATCAGCAACACCCTGAACGGCCTGAAGCAGGAAGACATCGCAGGCATCATTAAAGATATCAGATCCATCGTCAGTTCCATTGATGGTTTCATGAAAACCAAAGGCGGTCAGGAAGCTGGCAACAGGATATTGGGCGTTCTCGAAGAAGCCCGGCTTGTCCTGCACCGCACCAATCAGATACTGGCTGATCCGGCCACGGAACAACTTATCCCCCAGACTGCCCAGACCATTACCGGAATCAACAGAATCATCAACAATTCAGAAGACAACATCATTGCTGCTGCCCGGGAGGCGAAAAATGCCATGGCAAGCTTCAAGCAGGCATCTGACATCCTTGCCAAGACTCTTGCCGACCCGCGCATGGACAAGGCCATGTCCGATATAGCCCCAACCCTGGAAAATATTTCCAAGGCATCCTCGGACATGACCGCAGCAGTCGCCAAGGTGCATGCACTCGTCAATCGCCTCAACTCGATCACTGCCAGCGAAGAAGCGAACATCCATACCATTCTAGAAGATACCCGCGAAGTCATGCAGAACATCAAGGAACTCAGTGGAGACGCCAAACGATACCCATCCGGCGTCTTCTTCGGCAACCCACCCAGCAAACCATCCCCCAATACCCAATAAGCAGGGTTATCAATCATGAAAAAACACACCATTCTCTTCTGCATCCTGAGCATTGTCCTGGTCGCAAGTGCCTGCGTCAAACTGGGCGGCAAACCATTGGACAAACACTATTACCAGATCTCCACGGACCGCCCCGGCGAACCAGACACCACGACTGGCGACCTTGTCCTCAAGGTCCGCAGGCTCTCGGTCTCCGACCTCTACAACACCAGAGAGCTGATATATCGGGAAACAGGCGGTCGCATCGACTCCGATTTCTACAACATGTTCTTTGTCACACCCGGCAACATGCTTACCACCGAACTGCGAACATGGTTACGAGATTCAAGTCTGTTCAGGTACATAATCGAACCCGGCAGCATGGTGATCCCTGATTTGACACTTGAAGGTGTGGTCAATGCATTGTATGGAGACTATTCGAATGATGTTCCGGTAGCTGTTGTTGAAATGCAATTCTTTGTCGTGGACGAATCCACAGCCGAGAACAGCATCATATTTTCCAACACCTACACACAACGCATTCCTCTCAAGCAGGCCGCCCCACAACAGTTGGTCCAGGCCATGACCAGTGGAGTGCAAACCATATTCGCTAACCTTGAAAAAGACTTGGCCACTGCGCCGCTAAAGAGATAATGGGCAAAAAACAACGCAATTACCGTCCCGAAGAATTCGATGAAATCGATGAAATCGATGAGAGGCCAAGCCGTTCCCAACTCAAACGGGAAATGATTGAACTCCAGAAACTCGGACTGGCACTCGCCGCTCTGGGCGATACCGTGGTCAAGGAATCAAACCTCCCGCCCGAAGTCGAAGAGGCTCTCCTGCGAATCAAAACAATAAGCAAACACGAAGCCACACGCAGGCATTTGCAATACGTTGGAAAACTCATGCGCACCTTTGACACGGACCCTATCCGCGAAATCGTCGAAGCTGCCGAAAATGGCCACACGGTTAAAAATGCCGAATTCCATCAACTGGAAATCATGCGCGAACGCCTGATCAACGGTGATGACGATTTGTTGCAGGAACTCTACGAATCCCACCCGGAAGAAAGCCAACGACTTCGGCAGTTAACCCTTGGTGCCCGCCGCGATAAAGCCAAAGACAAACCACCGAAAAACGCGCGAGCCCTGTTCAAGCTCCTGCGCGGACTCCCGCTTATTCCTGAAGAATAGTGTCCCTGGCCTCTTGACGTTGCAGATAATGGAATTATCTTTAATTTCAATGAACTAAAACGGGCCTTGGGCACCGCAAAGGAGATATCATGGTCATACACGAATATGCCGGAATCATTACTGAACTTGATGACAGGAATTGCCCGCATTGTGGCAAACAATTGGAACCATGGCTCGCGCCCCCGGAATCCGGATGGAATGTCATTCTGGTTTGCAACAACAATAGTTGCACCTTCTATATTGGATCGGAAGAGGACATCGCGCACAAACGTGAAGATTCCCATCTAGGCTGCCGGTATGCAGAAGATCCAGACAACAAATACAAACCCATGAACGTCCTTGCCGTCTGTCCCCACTAACCGATACATCCAGAAAATACCGCAAAAACGGCTCCGGCAAATCGGAGCCGTTTTTTTTTATATCGTTCGGCGCAACAGATGGACACCATTATATAAAATGATAGCTGCTCCCATTCCAATCACCGGCTAACAGTGGTAGACCGAGCCTGTTCAAATAGATTCAGGAGAAAAACGTGGTAGGCACACAAAAGAACGGCAAAGCATTTCTGGCACTCCTAGTAGCGGTCATCCTCTGGGCTAGTTCGTTCATAGCACTGAAATTTGCCTTTCAGCGATTCGACCCTCTGGTCGTCATCTTCGGACGCATGTTCATTGCCAGCCTGTGCTTTCTGCTCGTCTTCAAGAGCCTGAAACGCATCGACTATCAAGCTGGAGACTGGAAACTGCTCCTGTTCATGGGCGTGTGCGAACCCGGCTTCTATTTCGTATTCGAAGCTCTGTCCCTGACCTACACCGACGCATCACAGGCAGGAATGATTTGTGCGCTACTGCCGCTCCTCGTGGCCGTGGCCGCCCGTTTCACCCTGGGAGAACGCATTTCCCGGAAAACCCTGTCAGGATTTGGACTGGCCCTTGTCGGCGCCATCGTTCTTTCCGCAGCCGCCACATCCACGGAAACCGCGCCGAACCCGGCACTGGGCAATTTTCTCGAATTCATGGCCATGGTCTGCGCCACCGGATACATGATCACTCTCAAAAAGCTCACCCCACGCTACAATCCGTGGTTTCTGACCATGATCCAGGCCTTTATAGGTACATTCTTCTATTTCCCGCTGCTCTTCCTGCCGACAACAACACTTCCGACAAATTTTGACCTCACAGGCATCATGACAATAGTCTACCTCGGCATCTTTGTGACGATCATGGCCTACGGTCTCTATAATTACGGCATGTCCAAGATTCCAGCCAGTCAAGCCTCGGCATTCATCAACCTCATCCCGATCCTCACTCTTTTTTTTGGCTGGCTGCTACTCCATGAACGGCTCAACTGGATTCAATACGCTGCATCAATTCTTGTCGTTGCCGGGGTCTACCTGAGCCAGGATAAGAAAACGGCAATACAGGATTGATCATTTCTGCCTCTGTACCAGCTCTCTCAAATACAAAAATCGGGTTCATCACCACATAATGTGATCAACCCGATTTCCTTTTTTTTGAAACGAAATACTTTTATACTGAAATAAACGGATTGGCTGAACTACAGCCCGTTTCACTGAAAAGTCTGGTTACAGCTTTTTCGCCAGCTTCACCAATGTCAAGGCTGTAGTCGGTGACAAAGGTCTCGATATGCTCACGAATGACCGCGTCATCCATTTCCTGGGCATGTTCCTTGATATAGACCCATGCACCTTCCGGATTCTTACGCGCATTCAACACGCTGCGACGAATGGCAACATTCATGGCGCGGGCAATATCCAGACCAAGGGAACGACGGATGGCAATGGCACCAAGGGGAATGGGCAATCCGGTTTTACCTTCCCACCACGCACCAAGATCAAGCAAACGAGTCAGTCCAAAACCTTCAAAAGTAAAACGGCCTTCGTGGATAACCACACCGGCATCGACTTCTCCTGAAATAACTGCGGGCATGACTTCATCAAAAACCATTTCCTTGAGCGTCACAGAAACCCCGGCCTCTCTACAGCACAACCCGAGCAGCATGTTAGCCGTGGTCTTGCGACCTGGGATGGCAATGGTTTTCCCATTCAGGGAGGCAAGCCCACCAGCTCTTCTGGCGACCAGAATAGGCCCCACACCGTACCCCATGGCACCACCGGCCCGAAGCAGCACATAGTCGTCCAGTATCCCGACAGCCGCTGCGGCCGAAACCTTGACCACATCAAGCAGGCCGGATGCGGCCAAACCGTTAAGTTCCTCGACATCAGCATGGGTAATATCCAATCCACCGGGCCACAGAACCGCACCGGACGCAAGCCCATGAAAAATAAACGTATCGTTCGGGCAGGAAGAATACCCGAGACTCAACTTCGCACTCATCACAACACCTTTTAATACTTAAACTTTAAAACTCTCTTGACAGGCTCAACCACCAACTATAGATAAGGTGACCACCTGGTCACTTCTATCGGAAGCAAGAACCAAAAGCAAGAACAGGAACCTATGGACCTACCACAGAAAACTTTCGAGAACCTACCGGACAAAAAACGCGAACGGGTACTGGCCGAAGCCACCCTGGAATTTGCCGAACACGGTTATCATCAGGCCAGTGTCAATCGCATTGTCGAACGACTGGGCATTGCCAAAGGCTCTTTGTTCAAATACTTCGGCAACAAGCAGGGAATCTTCGAATACATTTTCGGACACGCCGTAAATCAATTCAAGAAACCACTCAAGGATATCCGTAACACAACCTCGGGCAAGGATTTCTTCGAGCGCATCGAAAAAAGTCTGCTTGCCGGATGTACCTTCATCACAGCACATCCGCACATCTACCGAATATACCTCAAAATGCTGTTTCAGGAAGATTTCCCCCTACGTAATACATTCCTGTCCGAAGTGAGGCAGGCATCCACAAAATTTCTTCGCCCGCTGGTGGATCAAGGCATCGAGTCAGGCCAACTCCGAAACGATCTTGACCCAGAAATGGCCGTCTTTCATCTTGATTCCGTCATGGACAGATTTCTCCAGTCATACGCCGTTGCCCATCTGGATGGCGGAATCGGCCTGTACGAGGCTGACCATGAAGTCCTAGAAAACAAGGCCCGGGCCGTGACGGACTTTCTCCGCCATGGATTGGGCACCACATCCTGACCATAGGAGAGAAACATGAAGCTGCTGAAAAACGATTATTACGAGAACATTGGCATCGGTGACATCCACGCAAAGGTTCTGGCCGGTGAACGACTGTCGCGCGAAGATGGCATACGTCTTTTCGATTGCCCGGAACCGCTTGCCATCGGCTCGCTGGCTCATCAGGTCCGAACCCGAATGCACGGCGACAAGGCCTTCTACGTCATCAACCAGCATATCAACTATACCAACATATGTGTCAACGGCTGCGTGTTCTGCGCCTATCAACGAGAAGAAGGACAGGCTGGAGGATTCGTCCTGAGTATCGACGAGGCGCTCGCGAAAATAGACTCATCCCTGACCCCACGAGAGATTCACATTGTCGGCGGCTGCCACCCAAAACTGGGACTAAAGTATTTCGAGGAACTTCTGAACGCGATCAAGGTCAGGATTCCCAATGTCGTGCTCAAATGCTTCACCGCCGTTGAAATCGCCCATTTCGCAAAAATAGAAGAAACAACGACCATCAATGTCCTGTTGCGCCTGAACAAGGCCGGACTCGACATGCTGGCCGGTGGCGGAGCAGAAATCTTCAATCCGTATATTCGTGAACAAATTTGTCCGCGCAAATCCACTGCCAAAGAATGGCTGGCCATCCATGAAGAGGCACACCAGCTTGGCATGAAGACTAATTGCACCATGCTTTTCGGGCACATCGAATCCCATGAAGACCGCATTGATCACCTTGTCCGATTGCGTGAAAGCCAAGATCGGGGAGGCGGCTACACCTGCTTCATCCCTCTTCCATTTCTGACCGAAAACAGCCAGCTCTCGATAGAAAAACCCCTCACAGGCCTGGAAGAGCTACGCACCATTGCCATAAGCCGTCTCATGCTCGACAACATATCGCACATCAAGGCCTACTGGGTAATGCTCGGCGTCAAACAGGCACAAGCCGCCCTTAAATTCGGAGCCGACGACTTCGACGGAACCGTGGTCGAGGAAAAAATTGGTCACGAAGCTGGTGCCACCAGCGAACAGGGCCTTTCCCGCACCGAACTTGAAGAAATGATCACGGGTTGCGGATGCACCCCGGTCGAACGAGATGGCTTTTTCAACGAAATCTAATTGCCTCAGCGAATTACCAGGATCAGCACGAATAAAAAGTGAGTATTGTGTGATGACAATTGATACTATTTTTCAAAAAATATTGGACGGCAAACGGATCAATCGCAGCGAGGCCTTGCGGCTTTACAATGACGCAGATTTTCATGAACTCGGACACCTTGCCCATCAGATCAGACTCACCAAACACCCCGATCCGCTGGTTACCTATGTCGTTGACCGCAACATAAACTATTCAAATATCTGCGTCTGTTGCTGCAAATTCTGCGCGTTCTATCGCACACCTGATCAGGACGGCGGTTATGTGTTGACCCATGAAGAAATCGGCGAAAAAATTCAGGCGACACTAAACCTCGGCGGCACCCAGATTCTCATGCAGGGCGGACATCATCCAGATCTTCCTCTGACATGGTATGAAGACATGCTCCGATACATCAAGGCATACCATCCCATCCATATCCACGCATTCTCTCCACCGGAAATCGTTTTCTGGAGTGAAAAAGAAGGCATACCGGTATCTGAAGTCATTGAAAGATTACGTAAGGCCGGGCTCGACTCAATTCCAGGAGGTGGTGCGGAAATTCTGGTGGATGAAGTCCGCTCAGTCGTCGCACCCAACAAATGCCCTGCCGGACAATGGCTCGCCGTCATGGAAGAAGCACACAAACAGGGACTGCGCACCACGGCAACAATGATGTTCGGTCATCTGGATACAGCCAGACATCGAATCGAACACCTGTTTGCTATTCGCGAATCCCAGGATCGGACCAACGGCTTCACAGCCTTTATTCCTTGGACATTCCAGCCCGACCACACGCAACTCCCGGATTGCCGCAAACTGACCAGCACCGAATATCTGCGCATGCTCGCAGTTTCCCGCCTTGTTCTTGACAATGTGGAAAACATCCAGGTTTCCTGGGTAACCATGGGACCGAAAATCGCACAGCTTGCTCTCTATTTCGGAGGAAACGACTTTGGTTCAACCATGATCGAAGAAAACGTGGTCAAAGCCGCAGGTGTGACATTCAGAATTTCGGTAGAAGAAATCCAAAGACTGGTGACGGACGCCGGTTTCAAACCAATGCAGCGGACCATGGATTACACACTGCTGGAGAATTTCTAATGTCTGTCCGCCTGGGAAAAATTGGGTATCTCAACGTGTTGCCCATCTATCACCCATTGGAAGTTGGCATTATCAAAAATGATTTCTCCATTATTTCCGGTCCACCCTCCAAGCTGAACCGACTCATGGATGCCGAAGAACTTGACATTTCAGCCGCTTCAAGTATCGAGTATGCTCGCCATCCTGAGAAGTATTACCTCGTCCCGGACATAGCCATCGGCAGTCGTGGACCAGTGCAAAGCGTCTTGCTTTTGAGCAGAACTCCTGTCAAACAACTCTCTGAAAAAACCATTCTTGTCAGTTCACAGACGCATACTTCCGCCGCTCTTTTGCGCATTTTACAATCGGAATTATGGGAAATAAAGACAGAATTCACTTCAGGAGATGCCACTTTCATCCTTGAAAAAGGAGACAGACCAGATGCAATCCTGGCAATTGGCGACGAGGCATTAAACCTGCGACACCACCCTGATTATCCTTATCGAATTGATTTAGGTGAATCATGGAGGGAGCTTACAGGACTACCGTTTATATTCGGTGTCTGGATAGTACAGCGTGAAAGTTTGGAAACGAACCAGCATAAAATCAAAAATGCAGTCAAGATGCTTCTCGAATCCAAGGCATGGGGAGTCGAAAACATATCGGATATGTGTACGCTAGCAGCTGAAGACAGTTGTTTAAACAGTAAAGAAATGTGTTCGTACTTTGATGGTTTGGTGTACGATCTGGGCAGTGAACAACTCAAAGGACTCACACTTTTTTATCAATACCTGAAAAAATGCGGTATTATTGACAGAGCACCTGAATTACAATTCATTCCATAGAAGTCTCTTGCCACATAAATAAAGGCCCGAACTAGATTGTTCGGGCCTTCTTCTCTTCTACAAATCTACCAATACGCCTAGGAAATAAAATCAATAAAGGCTTTGAGTGCTGGGAAAATATGTCTTCCGCCGTGATAAATAAGGTAAAATTTTCTACGCCCTTCAAGTTCCGGCACGACAAGTCTTGTCAGTTGTCCGCTCTGAATGTATTCCCGACATGCCAAAAGAGACGTCATGCTGATGCCAACGCCGCTCAATGTATGGGCAAGGGTTTCGCAGGTGCCATCAACCCAACAACGCACATTAAGATGACGTAGGGAAAGACCGGCATCAATAAGCGTATCTTCTAGGACTCTGCGGGTTGCCGACCCTTTTTCACGCATGACCCAAGGCAACTTGATGAGTTGATCCATGCCTACAATTTGACCGATAGCAGGCAACCAGGGTGAATCCGAAGCAGCGACAACAACAGTTTCATCTTCAAGCAATAATTGTGATTTCAAACCCTCGACATTCGGTTTCTGGCCGACAATACCAACCGGCCAATCTCCGACAGCAACTCGCTTGATAACCTCGGAAGAATCACTTGTATGGACCACAAAACTTACATCTGGATATCTTTTCGTAAAATTTGCAAGCAATGCTGGCATGATATTATGCGAAGGGATAGTGCTGCATCCAATCTTCAATTCACCCACTACCTTATCCCGAAGAATTTCAATGGCCGCTTTTGCCTGTTCCAAGCTCTGAAAAATTGAAACTGCATTACCATATAAGACATCACCAGCTTGGGTCGGAGAAACCTTACGGCCAAAGCGATCAAAGAGTTTGACACCAAGCTCTGCCTCAAGATTGGCAACATGAGAACTTATAGTAGGCTGGGACAAAAACATTGCATCTCCAGCCTTGGAAAAATTTTGCAACTCGTACACCTTGCAAAATGCTTCAAGCTTTCTGATATCCATATACTTTCCTATTGCAACTATTTAAAAAATCTATAGAAGAACTCAAAAAAAGAGCAGGCTGGAAGCCTGCTCTTTCAAGTCTACTTTTCGTCTTTGGATTCGGCTGCATCGGCAACCGCATTCTCGGACTCTTGAGCCTTCTTCTTGGGAGCAGCCTTTTTGACGGGCTTCTCTTCAACTACTTCGGCTTTTTTCTTGGGGGCAGCCTTGGGCTTGGCAGGAGCTTTCTCTTTCTTCTCCTCGACCTTGGCTTCAGTTTTTTTCTCGGCTTTTTCAACCGGAGCAACGTCGACTGCTTTCTTGGTCAACTCAATGATGACCATGGGTGCGCAGTCGCCAGTGCGGGGCTGGGACAGTCTGAGAATGCGGGTGTAACCACCAGTACCGCCCTCAAAGCGAGGTCCAATTTCATCAAAAAGCCGCTGCACCAGTTGGTGATTGCCAAGGACTTTGTAAGCCTGGCGGCGGGTATGCAGATCGTTGCGCAAAGCCAAGGTGATGAGCTTGTCAACAACGCGACGAAGCTCCTTTGCCTTAGCTTCGGTCGTGCGGATCTGTTCGTAGGTCAGAAGCGCGCGGGCCATGTTCTTGAACATGGCGGCACGGTGAGAATTGGACCGATTCAGTTTGCGACCGGACTTTCTATGCCTCATTTTTCTCTTTCCTCTTCAACCATTCCTGGTATTTCTTGTCAAAATCCTCAACATGCATACCAAACTTGAGAGTCATTGCGTCCAGAACTCGACGGATTTCATCGAGTGACTTGCGACCAAAATTCTTGGTCTTCAACATGGACTGCTCGGTACGCTGAACCAGTTCACCAACAAGCTGAATGTTGGCGGCCTTCAGGCAATTGGTTGCACGAACTGAAAGTTCGAGCTCATCAATGCTCTTGAAGAGGTTCGGATTCAGATCAATTGCATCGTCTTCTTCTTCGTAAGTCTCGGAAGAGAGCTCGTCGAAGTTGATGAACACAGACAACTGGTCCTTCAGGATTTTGGCACTGTATGCACAGGCATCCTCTGGAGAGACAGAACCATCTGTCCACACTTCGAGAATGAGCTTATCATAGTTCGTCATTTGACCGACACGTGCCTGTTCGACGGAGTATGCGACCTTTTTGACAGGAGAATAGCTGGCATCAAGAATTATGGAACCGATTTCATCGGTCAAACCCTCGTGCATGTCGGCCGGGATATATCCCTTGCCCATGCGAACTTCCAGCTCCATCTTCAAGGAGCGATTCTCAGTCAGGGTGGCAATAAGCTGATCCTTGTTCAGAACAGTGACATTCTGGTTTTCCTGGATCATGCCAGCTGTGATCTGGCCTTTTTTGTTGGCCTGTAGGACCAACCGTTGAGGCTCATCCGTGGTCATTGTAACGCGTACCTGTTTCAGGTTCAGCACGACCTCGGTCATGTCCTCAAGAACACCAGGCAATGTTGTAAACTCATGCTGCACTCCCTCTACGGTCGCGGCAACAATGGCGCATCCCTGCATAGAGGAAAGAAGAACCCGGCGCATGGCATTGCCAATTGTAGTGGCAAAACCGCGCTCCAGTGGTTCGCAGACGAACTTCCCGTACATCGCGGTTGACTTTCCGTCACGCACGAGCTTCTCGGGTTTAACCAGTTCACTCCAGTTGCGGGTGTTGATGAGTTTGTCGCCGTTCTCAATAAGCATGAAGTCCCCTATTTACTTGGAGTACAATTCAACAATGAGCTGCTCGTTGATCGGGAACTGGATATCGTCCCGGCTCGGCATGGCCTTTACCGTGCCCTTGAAGTTTGCACCATCGGATTCAAGCCACTCAGGACATCCGCGGCGAGCTATGACTTCCTGGGCCTCGTTGATCACGGGGATCTTACGAGATTCTTCGCGTACTTCAATAACATCCTCAGGCTTGACCTGCATGGACGGAATATTCACACGACGACCATTCAGCTTGAAAATACCATGAAGAACAAGCTGACGGGCCTGGTCGCGGGAGTTAGCGTAACCCAGACGGTATATAACGTTGTCCAAACGGCGTTCGAGAAGCATCAACAGGTTATGACCAGTGACACCTTTCATGCCATCGGCACGGTGATAGTACAAACGGAATTGGCCTTCAAGAACACCGTACATACGGCGAACTTTCTGCTTCTCGCGAAGCTGAATGGCGTAGTCGCTCATTTTATGACGCATACGACCGGAATGACCCGGAGGATATGGACGCTTTTCATAAGCGCACTTATCAGTATAGCAACGATCACCTTTCAGGAACAACTTGGTTCCTTCGCGACGACACAACTTGCATTTTGCATCAGTATATCTTGCCACAATAAATCTCCTTCATTAAACCCTGCGGCGTTTAGGCGGGCGGCAGCCATTATGGGGAATCGGTGTGATATCCCGAATAAAGGTCACCCTAAAACCTGCATTGTTGATGGCGCGCATGGCAGCTTCACGTCCGGAGCCTGGGCCCTTGACATAAATACCAACAGTGCGCATGCCGGAATCCTGAGCCCGCTTTGCAGCGGATTCAGCGGCCATCTGCGCCGCAAAAGGAGTAGACTTACGAGAGCCCTTAAAATGAGCACCTGCGGAAGCCCAGCTAATGACATTGCCTTTGACATCGGTAAAAGTCACGATCGTATTATTGAACGTAGCTTTTACATGAACGATGCCAACAGGTATGTTCTTTTTCTCTTTTTTCTTCCCAGATCGACGGGGTTTAGCCATTGCCTTATTCTCCGTTGAATAAATGTCTTATACAACGCCTGCATGTCGAATTGACATAACACGCGATAGTCGCGATGCGAACTTATTTCTTCTTACGGCCCATGACTGAACGACGCGGTCCCTTACGGGTACGCGCATTTGTCTTGGACTTCTGCCCGCGAACGGGAAGACCACGACGATGACGCAAGCCGCGATAGCAGCCAATGTCCATCAAACGTTTAATGTTGCCAGTAATCTCACGACGGAGGTCACCCTCAACCTTGTGGTTGTTTTCGATTTCGATACGAATCTGATTAACTTCTTCGGCAGAAAGAGCATCTGTCTTTTTTTGCCAATCAATCTCGACGGTATCAAGAATCTGCAGTGCCACGGTCCGGCCGATGCCGTAGATGTACGTCAGCGCAATATCCATGCGCTTATTTTTTGGCAGATCAACACCAGCAATACGTGCCATAGTTATTTCCTTTTATCCTTGACGCTGCTTGTGCCGTGGGTTGTCACAGATAACCCGAAGCACGCCGTTGCGCCTGATGATTTTGCACTTTGAACACATTTTCTTAACAGAAGGTCTGACTTTCATGACCGACTCCAAACTGTCTAAATAAACATATTGCCTTAGCCCCTAACAATGGGACTGGCCTTGAAAACGAAGCTGTGTTTTATACAGCGATTATAGATAAAGAGCAAGCCCTAATTTTCCAGCCCAAAGGCTAGTTGGATTTACTCAATATCTTTGGCCCGTCGGAGGTAATGGCTATGGTATGCTCAAAGTGAGCGGACAGTTTCCTGTCCTTGGTTACCGCAGTCCATTTGTCCTCAAGAACTTCCACTTCATAAACTCCCGTAGTAACCATCGGCTCAATGGCAAGCACCATGCCGGCTTTAAGAGGAATGCCGGCCATGCCCTTGGGTACAAAGTTGGGGATCTCAGGCTTCTCATGAAGATGACTTCCGATCCCGTGTCCAACAAAACGACGAACTATACCGAAACCGAACCCTTCAACGTATGACTGGATTGCCGCGGAAATGTCATACAGATTGTTTCCGGGAACAGCTTGCTCGATACCGATATTAAGAGACTCACGTGTTACATCCATGAGTTTCTGGGCTTCATCAGAGACCTGACCGACCCCAAAGGTACGGGCTGAATCTCCGAAGAAACCATGATACACGACTCCCATATCAAAGCTGACGATATCGCCCTCTTCAAGGATACGATCCTCTGAAGGAAACCCGTGCACAATTTCTTCATTCACAGAACTGCATAGGGCAAAGGGATAACCCTGATACCCGAGAAACGCCGGACGCACATTGTGCTCATCGCACCGAGCGCGACAAATCTCTTCAAAATGCATTGTCGAAACACCAGGTTTGACGTTCTCTCCCAACTCATCGAGAATCAGTGAGACAATGCGATTGGCCTCACGCATGAGGCCAATCTCTTTATCGTTTTTGAGGAATACGCCTCTGAATTTCTTCAAAACTAGTTCCTACCTTTCAACTTGCCAGACTTGCCCATCAAACCTTCGTACTGACGCGAAATCAGATAAGATTCGATCTGTCCCATGAAATCCATAGCCACGCCGACCACGATCAGAAGTGAAGTGCCGCCAAAGTAGAACGGTACACTGAACTTACTGATCAGAAACATGGGAAGTACGCAAACAGCAGCCACATATAGGGCTCCCCACAATGTAATGCGGGCCAACACCTTGTCGATGTGTTCGCGGGTACGTACACCCGGACGGATGCCCGGAATGAAACCACCCTGTTTCTGGATATTCTCTGCTATTCCCTTGGGATCAAACATGATCGCCGTATAGAAATAACAGAAGAATATAATGATTCCAATGAACAACAAGTTGTAAATAATGGAATCAGGGCTCAAGTAAGACGAGAAATCCTGCAACATCTCATTGTTCGAGAACTGTGCGATAGTAGCAGGAAACATAAGGATGGAAGAAGCAAAGATCGGTGGAATAACACCAGCGGTGTTAATCTTGAGGGGCAGATGCGTGGTCTGCCCACCGAACATTTTGCGTCCCATCTGACGCTTGGCGTAATGGATCGGAATCCTGCGCTGTCCTCTTTCCATAAAGACAATGAATGCCAATGTGGCAGCCATTACAATAAGGAGAAAGAGCAGAATAAACAGGGTGATTTCTCCAACGGTCATTAACTGCACGGTATTGACCAACGCGGACGGAAGCCCAGCGATGATACCGGCGTAAATAATCAGGGAGATACCATTACCGATCCCCTTTTCAGTCATTTGTTCGCCCAACCACATCAGGAATACGGTTCCGGCGGTCAACGTCAATATGGTCATCAACTTAAACCCGATGCCGGAAAAGAGCACCATGGGCGCTCCAGTGGGGCTACTCATGCTTTCCAGGCCCGTCGCAATAGCGAAGCCCTGAACTACGGTGATGAGTACAGTTCCGTATCTGGTATACTGGGTTATTTTCTTACGCCCGGCTTCGCCTTCCTCTTTCTGAAGACGCTTCAGCTCCGGACTGACAACAGTCAGGAGCTGAAGGATAATGGAAGCCGAGATATAGGGCATAATGCCCAGGGCAAAGATGGACATATTGCTAAGTCCACCGCCCGAGAACATATCGAATATCCCGAAGAGGGTGTTCTGTGCGTTAGCGAAAAATTCCGCCAAAGCACTACTATCGACGCCGGGAACCGGGATATGAATGCCCATCCGGTAGACAGCAAGTAAAGCGAATGTCCAGAGCAGTTTTTTTCTCAGCTCTGGCAATCGGGCAAGATTCTCAACTCCTGACATCGCCACAATACCCCTTCAGATACTCGGAATTAGGCTTCAAGGGCCGTGGCAGTGCCGCCAGCCTTTGCAATCTTATCGGCAGCGGAAACACTGAAGCGATGAGCCTCAATGGTCACAGCCTTAGCAACATCACCCGTACCAAGCACTTTGACAGCGGAGCCTTTTTTGACAACGCCGCGATCATACATGTCGATCAGGGTAATCTTGTCCTTACCTTCAAACATGGCCAGCAAGCGGCCAACGTTCACGGTTTCATACTCATCGCGGAAACGATTTTTGAAACCACGTTTGGGCAGACGGCGAGCCAAAGGCATCTGTCCGCCCTCAAAACCGGGGCGGACACCGCCACCGGAACGTGATTTCTGACCGTTATGACCACGTGCAGCAGTCTTGCCCCAGCCGGAGCCGGAGCCACGACCTATGCGACGACGCTGCTTATATTCTTCCGGGAACGCATACAGTTCATGAAGTCTCATGACTCAGTTACCTCCACCAGATGTCTCACCTTGTAAATCATACCCCTGATGACAGGATTGTCCTCATGGATTTTAACTTTATTGATCTTGCGCAAACCCAAGGCTTCCAGGGTCTTGACCTGGGGGGGCTTGCACGCAATCTTGCTCTTGATCATTTTTACTTGCAACATGGCGATCTCCTTTACTTTCTCGGCGTAGAGACCGGGACTCCGCGCAGGGCGGAAATTTCCTCGGCACTACGCAGGGACTCAAGACCAGCCATGGTGGCACGCAACACGTTATGCGGGTTGTTCGTACCAAGGGCTTTGGTCAGGATGTCATGGACGCCAACGGCCTCCATGATCGCACGAACAGGACCACCAGCAATAATGCCAGTACCACGGCTCGCAGGCTTGAGCATAACGCGACCTGCACCATAGTGTCCCATAACTTCATACGGAAGGGTTCCATCCAGCAGAGGAACATTGATCATGTTCTTCTTAGCCCGTTCAGAGGCCTTGCGAATAGATTCGGGTACTTCATTAGCCTTACCCAGTCCATAGCCGACTCCACCTTCACCGTCACCGACGACCACCAGGCAGCTGAAGCTGAAACGGCGGCCACCCTTAACAACCTTGGCGACGCGATTGAGGTAGACGATTTTTTCGATCAGTCCACTGTCATTTTGTTCCATTGTACTTCCCTAGCTACCTAGAATTTCAACCCGGCTTCCCGGGCCCCGTCAGCAAGAGCTTTGACCTTGCCGTGATAGATGTAACCACTCCGGTCAAAGACAACAGCCTCAATCTTTTTATCCAAGGCCTTAACAGCAATGTCCTTGCCGACCTTGGTAGCAGATTCTCTGTTGGCTTTCAGAGTCTCGCCGTCCTTGTTCAGCAACAAAGTGCTGGAGGAAGCGAGAGTCACACCATTAACATCATCGACCAACTGTGCATAAAGATGCTGGTTGGAACGAAAGACGACCAGACGAGGGCGAACTTCAGTGCCGGATATTTTTTTTCTGATGCGGGGCTTCCGAAGAAGCCTCTGTGCATTTTTGCTTTTACTCATGACTTATACCCTTACTTAGCGCCGGACTTGCCAGCTTTGCGGCGGATGAATTCGTCAATGTACTTGATGCCTTTACCCTTGTAGGGTTCGGGCGGACGTACGCGACGGATTTGAGCCGCAACTTCACCTACAAGTTGTTTATCGATGCTTCCGAGGGTCAACTTGTTGCCTTCGGCTTTAGCTTCGACAGCGGCAGGAAGATCGAACTCAACCGGATGAGAATATCCGACAGTCAGTACGACTTTCTTGCCTTGCACGGACACCTTGTATCCAACACCGATGACTTCCAGGACCTTCTCATAGCCCTTGGTCACGCCTTCGACGCAGTTGGCAAGCAGGGTCCTTCTGAGACCATGCTGACCACGCGCTTCGCGAGTATCATCAATGCGGGTGACGTAAACCTTGCCTTCCTCGATCTTATATTCAACGGTCGGGTGAACCGGAGTATTCAAGTTCCCCTTGGGGCCCTTGATCTGGATCTCGGAGGCTCCGACAGACACCTCAACACCCGAAGGTATTTCGATGGGATTCTTTCCTATACGAGACATATTTGGAACCTCACTACCAGATTTCACACAACAGTTCGCCACCGACGTTGGCCTCTTTGGCCTTGGCGCCTTCAAGCAACCCCTGAGAGGTGGACACGATACATATACCGATACCATTCTGAACACGGGGAATATCAGAAGCGCCAACATATACGCGACGACCCGGCTTACTGATCTTCTTAAGACCAGTAATAAGCGGTTTGCCATCTACATATTTGAGGGCAATACTGATGTCCCTGGTCTCGACAGCGTAGTCGGTTATATAACCTTCTTCTTTCAGAACACCCGCAATAGAAGTCTTCATTTTGGAAAGCGGGACAGCGACATCATTATGATGTGCGCCGTACGCATTCCGAATGCGAGTCAACATGTCGGCTACAGGATCAACAACAGCCATTTCAATTCTCCTTACTTACCAGCTCGCCTTACGGACGCCGGGCAACTCGCCGGCGAGAGCCTTGTTACGGAAGCAAATACGACAAATGCCGTAGCGCCTCAGAAAAGCCCGAGGACGGCCACAAATCGGGCAACGATTATAAGCGCGAACCTTGAACTTAGGTTTGCGGCGTGCCTTAACGCGTAAACTTGTTTTGGCCACTTTCCGTCCTCCTACTTTTTAAAGGGCATGCCAAGGAGATCAAGCAGAGTCTTGCTTTCCTTGTCTGTCTTGGCAGAAGTGCACACGGTCACGTTCATGCCCTTCACTAAATCTACCTTGTCGATGTCAAGCTCAGGGAAGATAGTGTGTTCCTTGATACCCATCGTGAAATTGCCACGACCGTCAAAACCACGGTCAGGGATACCGCGAAAGTCGCGGACACGGGGCAGAGCGAAGCTCACGAGCTTGTCATAAAAGTCCCACATTGCATCACCACGAAGAGTGACACGGCAACCAACCGGCATGCCTTCGCGCAGTTTAAACTGAGCGATGGACTTCTTTGCCAGGGTTACAACAGCCTTCTGGCCTGCAATGGCAGTCAGTTCCGCAACAGCGGGTTCGATGAGCTTGCTGTTCTGGCTAGCTTCACCGAGGCCGATGTTCAAGGAGATCTTCTCAAGTTTCGGGATCTCCATGGAACTGCTATAGCCGTACTCCTTCTGGAGTTCGGGGACGACCTTTTCGTTATATTCTTTCTCGAGACGAGTCATGTTTTACCTACTTGAAGACTTCGTTGCATTTCTTGCAAAAACGAAGCTTCTTGCCGTCTTCGGTCTTTTTGTACCCGATCCGCGTGGGCTTGGTGCAGGCTTCGCACACAACAGCCACATTGGATACATGGATCGGGGCTTCCTTTTCAATAATCCCGCCGGGTTGTTGGGCATAGGGATTGGCTTTGGTGTGACGATGAACCATGTTCACCTTCTCAACCAGGACTTTGTCCTGTTTCTTGAGAATCTTCAACACCTTGCCGATCTTTCCCTTGTCCTTCCCGGCGATGACCATGACTTTGTCGTCTTTACGGATCTTAGTCTTCATCATCATATCCTCTTACAGGACCTCGGGGGCGAGGGAAACGATCTTCATGAAACCGGCTGCACGCAATTCACGAGCTACGGGACCGAAAATACGGGTTCCCACAGGCTCCATGTTAGCGTTGAGCAGCACGGCGGAATTGTTGTCGAACTTTATGAAGGAACCATCGGCACGGCCCAATTCCTTCTTGGTGCGAACGACAACCGCCTTCATAACCGAGCCCTTCTTCACTTTGGAATGGGGCATGGCTTCTTTGACGGACACTACAATAATATCACCGACGCTGGCGTAACGACGCTTGGAACCTCCAAGCACCTTGATGCAAAGGACCTGTTTGGCCCCTGAATTGTCAGCCACGTCGAGTCTGGATTCAACCTGTATCATGGTATTACTCCTAACCCTAGACGGCCTTTTCGAGGATCTGCACTAAATGCCACCGCTTACGGCGGCTCAGTGGCCTCGATTCAACAATCTGCACCTTGTCGCCAATACCGCAATCATTAGCCGGATCATGGGCCATGAATTTCTTGCGGCGGCGGATGTACTTCTTAAGCAGGGGGTGCTTCACCAATGTCTCGACACGGACGACGATAGTCTTGTCGGCCTTGTCGGAGATCACCTTTCCGGTGAGCACGCGCCTGTTACCTGTGTATTTGAACTCAGCCATTGTTTACGCTCCCTGTCGTTCCTGCTGAATAGTCAGGATACGGGCGATGGTCTTTTTTGCGCGGCTCAAAGTCTGCGTGTTCTCGAGTTGGGCTGTCACATGCTTAAAGCGCATGGTGAACAGATCCTTACGAGTCTCGGTCAACTTTTCAGCGAGCTTTGCGTCATCCAGTTCACGAAGTTCCTTGGAAGTAAGCATCTTAGAGGCCCTCCTTCACAATGATGGCAGTCTTGATCGGCAACTTGTAGGATGCGCGCTTGAGTGCTTCCTTGGCAAGTGCGATGTCGACACCTTTTACTTCGTACATGATACGACCCGGTTTCACCGGCGCAACCCAACCGTCAGGTGCGCCTTTACCCTTACCCATGCGGACTTCCGCGGGCTTGGAGGTGACGGGGAAATCAGGGAAGATGCGAATCCAGACCTTACCGCCGCGCTTGATGTGACGCATGATAGCGACACGAGCGGACTCAATCTGCTGACTTGTAATCTTTCCGTGCTCCAATGCCTTCAGTCCGATATCGCCGAAGGACACACTGTTACCCCGTTGGGCCTTGCCTCTGTTACGGCCTTTTTGCCGTTTTCTGAATTTAACTCTTTTTGGAGCAAGCATTACTGTTCTACCTCTTTGTCCAGAATCTCACCTTTGAAAATCCAGACCTTGACACCGATAACGCCGTAAGTGGTAGCAGCAGTGGCGAAACCATAGTCGATGTCGGCACGGAGGGTGTGCAGCGGCACACGCCCATCACGATACCATTCGCCGCGTGCGATTTCGGCACCTGCAAGGCGACCGGCACACGCAACTTTGATACCCTCGGCGCCGAATTTCCTGGCAAGGCCCACCGTGCGCTTCATGGCACGGCGGAAGGCAATTCTGCGTTCGAGTTGCTGGGCAATACTCTCAGCTACGAGCTGAGCTTCAACCTCTGGTCGACGGATCTCGTTGACCTCAATGGTGAATTCAGTTTGAAACTTGTTGCGAAGTTCCCCGCGCAACTTTTCTATCTCAACACCTTTGCGACCGATAATGATACCAGGACGCGCAGTGTGGATGATCAAACGTATCTTGCCGCCGGCCCGCTCGATTTCGATGCGGGCAACGCCAGCTTGAAACAATTTCTTTTTAACGTGTTTTCGGACCTGATCGTCCTGAAGGACAAATGCAGGATAGTCCTTCTTGCTGTACCAACGGGATATCCAGTTCTTGTTATACCCAAGACGAAATCCGTAAGGATGTACTTTTTGACCCATGATTACATTTCCTTCACTACGATGGTAATGTGGCTGGTACGCTTCCTGATACGGTAGGCGCGGCCCATGGCACGCGGCTGAATCCGTTTCTGGGTCGGACCCTCGTTGACCATGATCGAATCAACGATCAGGGAATCAACGTCCACTCCGGCAATTTGCTCCGCATTCGAAATAGCGGAGTACAGCACCTTACTGAGAATCTTGGCAGATTTCTTCGGTGTGAACCGAAGAATATTGAGAGCATCTTCGACGCCCTTTCCTTTAATATTCTCAGCCACTATGCGTGTTTTACGCGGAGACACACGAATATATTTTGCGACTGCTTTAGCTTCCATGATGTCCCCCTACTTCTTTCTGTCGGCAACATGGCCGAAATAGGTACGAGTGGGAGAAAACTCACCAAGCTTGTGGCCGACCATATTCTCGGTCACAAACACTGGGATGAATTTACGGCCATTATGGACAGCGAAAGTCATTCCGACCATCTCAGGGATGATTGTGGAGCGACGCGACCAAGTCTTGATCACGCGGCGATCCTGATTTTCAGCAGCCACTTGTATTTTCTTGATCAGGTGACCGTCAAGAAACGGTCCCTTTTTCAGAGATCTTGACATTACTTAAACTCCTACTTCTGTCCGCGGCGTTTGACGATAAGCCTCGAGGAAGCTTTCTTCTTGTTCCGGGTCTTGTAACCCTTGGCCGGGGTACCCCAAGGGGATACCGGATGACGACCACCGGAGCTACGACCCTCACCACCACCGAGCGGATGGTCAACGGGGTTCATTGCCACACCACGAACTTTCGGACGACGACCGAGCCAACGACTGCGACCGGCCTTACCGATTTTGATGGTCTCGTGATGAATATTACCAACCTGACCAACGGTGGCACAACAGGTGGACAGGACCTTGCGGACCTCACCAGAAGGCATACGCAGCAGAGCGTATTTGCCCTCTTTTGCGATAAGCTGTGCATAGGTACCGGCTGCACGACAGAACTGACCACCCTTACCGGGATGCAGTTCAATGTTGTGAACGATGGTACCAGTCGGGATCTTGGTCAAGGCCATGGCATTGCCTGGCTTGATATCAGAGCCCTCACCTGCGGTGATCGTGTCGCCCTGATTCAGACCGACAGGAGCAATTATGTAGCGCTTCTCGCCATCTGCATAATGCAGAAGAGCAATGCGAGCACTGCGGTTGGGATCATACTCGATCTCAGCGACCTTGGCAGGAACGCCAAGCTTGTTCCGCTTGAAATCGATGATACGATACAAAGACTTGTTACCACCACCGCGACGGCGCATGGTAATACGTCCATTGTTATTGCGACCAGACTTTTTGCTCAGTCCTTTGGTCAATGACTTCTCGGGAGTGGTCCTTGTGATCTCCGCGAAATCGGAGATGGTCTGGAACCGGCGTCCCGGAGAAGTAGGCTTCAGCTTACGGGTTGCCATGAGTTACACTCCCTCGAATATTTCGATCTTATCGCCTGCGGCAAGTTTCACATAGGCCTTCTTATAACCGGAAATACGACCGGTAATACGACCAAACTTCTTGCGGGGCATGGCTGGTTTTCTGATAATGTTCACAGACTCAACCTTGACGCCGAAAGCAGCTTCAACAGCCTGCTTAACAGCAATCTTGTTGGAGTCAGGGTGGACGTAAAAAGAGACGCGATTTGACTGCTCTTTGGCTTCGTTGGCCTTTTCGGAAACAACGGGCTTGAGCAAAATCTTGGAATAATCCATGACTATTTCAACCTCTCTTGAACATCTTGTGCGGCAGCCTCAAGCATAACCAGCTGGGGGTACAGCAGCACGTCGTAAACATTCAGTTTGTTGGCATCAATAACCTTGATTCCGGGAATATTCCGGGCGGAAAGTGTCAGATTCTGGTCTGCATTCTTCGCTACGATCAGGGTCTTTCTGAGGCCAAGCTTCTCGACAATATCAACAAAGGCTTTTGTCTTGATCTCTGCGAGATCAATGGAACTAACCACGGTCATCTTGTCTTCAGCGACACGTGCGGACAAAGCCATTTGCAAGGCCAGCTTGCGGACCTTCTTGTTAACTTTAAAGGAGTAATCGCGAGGCTGGGGACCAAAGGTCGTCGCACCGCCGCGCCACAAAGGCGAACGTACGGAACCGGCGCGAGCACGGCCTGTGCCCTTCTGACGCCATGGTTTGCGACCGCCGCCAGTCTTCAGCGCACGATTCTTGGTGGCGTGGGTGCCGCTACGATGAGCAGCACGCTGCGCACGAACTACCAGATTGAGGATTTCAGGCTGAACTTCAACCTCGAAAACCTCGGGAGCCAGTTCGATATCGCCCACTTTCTTATTATTCTGATCTACAACTTGTAATTTTGCCATGATGTATACCTCTAGCTCGGCTAGCCGTTCTTGCGGATCATCACGAGACCGTTATTGGGACCGGGCACTTGACCCTGAACCAAAAGGACATTGTCCTCAGGCCTGACATCGACGATTACCACGTTGCTCAAGGTCACACGTGCATTACCCATATGTCCGGGCATTTTCTTGCCCTTCCAAACGCGTCCTGGGAAGGTGGCGTTACCGATTGAACCGGGAACACGATGAACCTTCTCAGCACCATGGGAAGCACCGGAGCCGGAGAAGTTGTGACGCTTCATGACACCCTGGAAACCTTTACCTTTACTGGTACCGGTAACCTTGACCTTTTCACCTGCGGTAAAAATGTCGACAGTGATTTCCTGACCGAGCTCGTACTCTTCAACACCTTCCAAAGGGAATTCCCTGAGGTGGCGGTACAGGTCTTTACCGGCCTTGGCCATGTGGCCTTTCAAGGGCTTGTTCACCTTGCGTTCAGCTATAGTACCATAGCCAAGCTGCACTGCGTTGTACCCTTCCTTATCCTTGGTCTTAATCTGCATGACCGGGCAAGGACCAGCCTCGATAACGGTCACAGGGCAGATTGTACCATCGTCCTTGAAGATGCGGGTCATGCCCAACTTCTTCCCAATTATTCCAAGCTTCTTAGGCATTATGACAACTCCTAGAGCTTGATCTCGACGTCAACGCCAGCGGGCAAGGAAAGCTTGCCGAGTGCATCAACCGTCTGCTGTGTTGGTTCAAGGATATCCAGGAGACGCTTGTGAATGCGTATTTCAAACTGTTCACGGGACTTTTTGTCAACGTGGACAGATTTCTGGACGGTAGTACGATGGATATCGGTGGGCAGCGGTATGGGACCGGCAATAGCCGCACCGGTATTCCGGGCAGTATCGACAATCTCTGTCACTGCTTTATCCAGAATACGGTAATCGTATGATCTCAATTTAATTCTGATGCGATCGCTCGCCATCGAAGCAGCCATGTGCTTTCTCCTCAAAGGATTTATATTCGAAACGCCCGGCTTCATATGAAGTCGATTTTCGAAGCGGTCGGGATGATTAATCCGTTATGACCCCTTCTGTCAAGTCGAAGGTAAAATCCCGGCTCGTCGTTAATCTTTACCAGTCATCAATTCTTCAGCCAAACTATTTGGCAATTTCTCATAGTGATCAAACTGCATGGAGAATGTCGCACGCCCCTGAGTCTTCGAACGAAGATCCGTGGCGTAACCAAACATCTCGGACAGCGGAACGAAACAACGTACAACCTGAACGCCGGTGCGGGCTTCCATTTCGCCCACGCGTCCACGTCGTCCGTTCAAATCACCCATGACATCACCAAGGTAATCCTCGGGTGTAACCACTTCAACCGACATAATCGGCTCAAGCAGGACCGGCTTGGCTCCCCTGCAGGCTTCCTTGATCGCCAGAGAACCGGCAATGTAGAAGGCTTGTTCACTGGAGTCAACTTCATGATAGGAGCCGTACACCAGCTTAACCTTCACATCAACAACCGGGAACCCGGCGACGATACCATTTTTCATGGCATCTCTTATGCCCTTGTCAATGGCTGGAATGTATTCCTTTGGAATAACTCCACCCTTGATCACATCCTCGAACTCGTAGCCCTTCTCAGGGTTGGGCTCGATTTCAATAATGACATGTCCATACTGGCCGCGACCGCCAGACTGCTTGGCATGTTTGACATCAACCTTTTTCGTCGTGGAAATGGTCTCGCGGTATGCAACGCGGGGAGCACCCACATTTGCATTCACGTTGAACTCTCTGAGAAGACGATCAACAATGATTTCGAGATGCAACTCACCCATTCCGGCGATCAGGGTCTGTCCGGTTTCGTCATCAGTCTTGACGCGGAAGGACGGATCCTCCTTGGCAAGCTTGACCAGTGCAGCAGACAAAGTGTCACGATCTGCCTTGGTCTTGGGCTCAATAGCCACTTCGATGACTGAATCAGGAATATCAAGGGACTCAAGAACGACCGCGTTCTTGAGGTCGGACATGGTATCACCTGTGGATACATACTTGAGACCGACGGCTGCAACGATGTCGCCAGCGTATGCCTCTTTTATTTCTTCACGCTTGTTGGCGTGCATTTTCAACAGACGACCAATGCGCTCCTTCTTGCCTGTTGCACCGTTCATGACGGTGGCACCACTCTCGATCTTGCCGGAGTAGAGGCGAAGGAATGTCAAATGGCCTACAAACGGATCAGTCATCAGCTTGAAAGCAAGGGCTGCGAGCGGCTTGTCGTCGTCGCATGGGCACTCGATCTCTTCGCCAGTGTCTGGATCCAATCCGGTCATGATCTCGATATCGAGCGGAGAAGGCATGTAATCCACAACAGCATCCAGAAGGGGCTGGATACCTTTGTTGCGGAATGCGGTACCACACAACACCGGGCAAATAGCCATGCTGTTGGTAGCCTTGCGTACGCCTTCGCGCAGTTCTTCCGGAGTGAGTTCCTCGTCGGCCATGTACCTGTCGAGAAGAGTTTCGTCTTCCTCGGCAATGGCTTCGATCATATCAGAACGCATCTCTTCATATTGATCCTGAAGATCTGCGGGAACTTCGGTGGTGACGAAGCTGGCCCCGGACTCACCATCTTCATATATGTAGGCTTTTCCCTCAATCAGATCAACGATGCCGACAAACTCATCTTCAGCACCGATAGGCAACTGAATGGGCACGGCTTTGGCACCCAGACGGGTCTTCATCATTTCAACACAACGGAAGAAATCCGCGCCAACGCGGTCCATCTTGTTGACAAAAGCCATGCGAGGCACGCGGTAACGATCCGCCTGACGCCACACAGTCTCGGACTGAGGTTCAACACCAGCTACGGAATCAAAGACTGCTATGGCACCGTCGAGAACACGCAAAGCGCGCTCGACTTCCATAGTGAAGTCAACATGACCGGGGGTGTCAATAATGTTAATGCGGTGATCGCGCCAGTTGCATGTGGTTGCGGCAGAAGTAATGGTAATGCCGCGTTCCTGCTCCTGGACCATCCAGTCCATGGTAGCTTCGCCATCATGGACCTCACCGATCTTGTGGGACACACCGGTGTAAAACAGAATGCGCTCGGTAGTTGTGGTTTTTCCCGCATCAATGTGGGCCATAATACCGATGTTGCGCTGTTTATCTCTGGAAACCTGTCTTGGCACTTCGTTTCTCCGGGACTACCAGCGGTAGTGAGCAAAAGCTTTGTTCGCTTCTGCCATCTTATGGGTATCTTCCCGTTTTTTTACTGCGCCCCCACGATTATTGAAGGCGTCCAGGAACTCGCCGGACAGACGGGCAACCATGCCTTTCTCTCCACGTCCACGTGCAAAGGAAATCATCCAGCGGATAGCCAGAGCTGTCTGGCGATCAGGACGTACTTCCAGCGGGACCTGGTAGGTGGCACCACCGACGCGTCTGGATTTTACTTCCAGAGACGGACGGATGTTGTCCAAGCACTTTTCAAAGGCCCGCAAAGGATCTTCGTTGGTCTTGGTGGCCAGGTTTTCGATTGCCTGATAAAAAATATTTTCAGCAGTACTCTTCTTACCGTCAAGCATAAGACGGTTGATGAAGCGAGTCATGAGTTTGCTGCCGTACACAGGGTCCGGCAGAATCTGTCTCTTAGTGACAGGACCTTTACGAGGCATTTTTTTCTCCTTGATTTCGGCCGGGGGGACATTATTTCTGGCAGCCTCCGCCTTACTTTGTCATCCAACCCCGGGCATTACGAAATAGCTATAACCTATTTAGGTCTCTTGGTGCCATATTTGGAACGACCGCGACGACGATCATCGACACCGGAAGTATCGAGAGTACCGCGAACGATGTGGTAACGGACACCTGGTAAATCCTTGACACGACCGCCACGGATCAGAACCACGGAGTGCTCCTGCAGGTTATGGCCTTCACCGCCGATATACGCAGTGACTTCCATGCCGTTGGTAAGGCGTACACGAGCAACCTTGCGAAGCGCGGAGTTCGGCTTCTTTGGGGTTGTGGTATACACCCTGGTGCAAACACCGCGACGCTGGGGGCATGCCAGCAGTGCAGGTGTCTTTTTCCGCTTAGGCAACGCTTTGCGGCCTTTACGGATAAGCTGGTTAATGGTGGGCATTAATCCTCCAATCAATAGTTAATACATTACCCTTTGCTATTTACGCAAAGAGGACCGCAAGTAATCCAAAACTCTCGGCGTTGTCAAGGGATTTCGCCTAAGCTCCGGGTATACTTTTGACCGCATATACAAATTAAAAATGGAGAGGCTGAGCCTCTCCATTTTTTTCGGGCTGTTACATACTAAATGAGTACTGTTATAATTTTGTATTCTAATTATCAATCAGAAGCGGACTTTCTTCAAGGTCCTCAAGGAATTTATCGGGCCGTTCTGTCTGGTCGGGCACAGTAATTCCTGATTCGGTGTACTTGCGGAAGCCGGTTCCTGCAGGAACAAGACGACCAACAATAACGTTCTCCTTGAGACCGCGCAGGTAATCGATTTTTCCTTTGAGAGACGCTTCCGTAAGGACCTTGGTGGTCTCCTGGAAACTTGCCGCAGAGATGAAGGAATCCGTGGACAAAGATGCCTGAGTAATACCCAGAACAAGTGTCTCGGCTATCGCAGGAGTGCCTTCTTCGGCAATGACCTTGGAATTCTCTTTCATGAACTTGAGCTTGTCCACCTGTTCCCCGATAAGGAAACTGGTTGAGCCTGGATCAAGAATAGAGACTTTCTTGAGCATCTGGCGAACAATAATCTCAATATGCTTATCGTTGATGTTAACGCCCTGGAAGCGATAAACATCCTGAATTTCCTCGACAAGGTAGTTGGCCAGGTACTTTTCACCCTTGATACGCAAGATATCATGCAATTCAGGGCTGCCTTCAGTGAGGAGGTCTCCCGCCTCAACGAAGTCGGATTCCTGAACCGTGATATGCTTACCCTTTGGAATGAGGTGATCCTTGGGATCTCCGGTTTCGGGAGTAACAACAACCTTTCGCTTGCCCTTGCTCTCGGCACCAAAGGTGACAATACCATCGATAGCGGACACGACGCCCATATCCTTGGGCTTGCGAACTTCGAAGAGTTCGGCAACACGTGGCAGACCACCAACGATATCCTTGGTCTTGGAGGATTCACGGGGCTTACGGGCGATGACATCACCTGATTGAACCGTATCCCCGTCCTTGACCATGAGGATGGCACCAACAGGCATGGCGAACACGGCATCAATGACGGTACCGGCTCGTTTCATGGGAACTCCGTTTTCACCAAGGATGGTGACAGACGGACGGAAGTTTGTTGTACGGTATTCCATGATGGTGACCGAAGCTCTGGAGCTACGATCCTCCTGCACGGTCTTGCCTTCAATGATATCAGTGAATTTGATGATACCTGTGGCATCAACAATGAATGGCTCCATATATGGATCCCACTCAGCCAGCGGGGCCCCCTTCTTGACGTCCTGGCCTTCATCCACAAGCAAACGCGCACCCGAAGGAAGCACATATTTTTCGCGCTCACGGCCCTGCTCATCCACAATGCCTACCTGACAACTCTTGCCGAGCACCATCTTGTGTCCGGCGTTGTTGACAACAGTACGCATGCGGGAACAGACAACGCGACCCGGATGCTGTGATTCGATGGAGGAGGATTCAATTTCCTTGGATGCCGCGCCACCGATATGGAAGGTACGCATGGTCAGCTGGGTTCCAGGCTCACCAATGGACTGGGCAGCAATGATACCGACAGTCTCTCCAACGTTGACAAGATGGCCTCTGGCAAGGTCGCGGCCATAACACATGGCGCACACACCCTGCTTGGACTTGCAAGTCAAACCGGAACGCATGGAGATGGAATTGATTCCTGAAGCATCCAGCTTGGCGGCGTATTCTTCATCGACGATGGTGTTGGCAGGAACGATAAGTTCTCCGCTGTCTTCATCAAACGTGTCAAACATGGTCACACGACCAAGAACTCGTTCAGCCAGACGCTGCTTGATTTCACCACTCTTGACAAAATGAGTGATTTCAAGGCCGTCAACAGTACCACAATCAATCTCGGACACAGTCACATCCTGAACGACGTCAACAAGACGACGGGTCAGGTAACCGGAGTTGGCGGTCTTGAGTGCTGTATCAGCCAATCCCTTACGAGCACCATGTGTGGAGATGAAGTACTGCAAAACGGAAAGACCTTCGCGGAAGGATGCCGTAATGGGAGTCTCGATGATCTCACCAGACGGCTTGGCCATCAGGCCACGCATACCAGCAAGCTGGCGCATCTGATCCTGGTTGCCTCGAGCACCGGAAGTGGCCATCATGTAGATCGGGTTGAAGCTGGAGTTGACTTCGACCTTGCCGGTTTTGGGATCGGTCAGGATGTCAGTGGACAACTCACGCATCATCTCGTTTGATATGTCGTTGGTAGTCTTGGTCCAGACGTCAACGATCTTGTTATATTTCTCAGTCTTGGTAATGATACCATCCTGGAACTGATTCTCGATCTCCTCAACTTCATTGTCAGCGTAAGCGAGAAGCTTGACCTTGGCTTCAGGAATCTTGAGATCCTTGACGCCGATGGTCACACCGGCACGGGTTGCGTATTCGTAACCCAAGTCCTTGATACGGTCACACAGAATAACCGTGGCCTTGGCCCCAGCCAAACCGTAAGCCCCGGTAACCAAGGCTGCGATGTTCTTCTTGTTCAATACGCAGTTAACCAACTCAAAGGGAATCTTTACTGAAAGCAGTTCACTGACGATTATTCGTCCAGTGGTTGTTTCCACCAGTTTTCCGTCAATACGCACCTTGATGCGGGCATGAATGCCAACAGCACCAAAGTTATGCGCGGCAATGACCTCGGCTGAATCCGAGAAGATCATGCCTTCACCCTTGTCAAAGGAACGCGGCGTGGTCAAATAATACAGACCAAGAACGATATCCTGTGACGGGTTGATGATCGGCGTGCCGTTGGACGGGCTCAGAATGTTATTTGTGCTCATCATCAGGACACGGCATTCGATCTGCGCCTCAATGGAAAGCGGTACGTGAACAGCCATCTGGTCACCATCGAAATCCGCATTGTAGGCGGAACAGACGAGCGGATGCAGCTGGATGGCCTTGCCCTCGACAAGCAGCGGCTCAAAAGCCTGGATGCCCAGTCGATGCAAGGTCGGCGCACGGTTCAGCATGATCGGGTACTCGCGGACCACGTCTTCCAGGATATCCCAGACGACCAGATCTTCGCGCTCGACCATTTTTTTGGCGGATTTAATGGTAGTGGCAATTTCGCGTTTTTCAAGCTCGGAATAAATGAACGGCTTGAAGAGCTCCAGAGCCATCTTCTTGGGCAGGCCGCACTGATGCAGCTTCAGCTTCGGACCAACAACAATGACCGAACGGCCAGAGTAGTCAACACGTTTGCCAAGCAGGTTTTGACGAAAACGGCCCTGCTTGCCCTTGATCATGTCGGACAGGGATTTGAGCGGACGGCCATTGGTGCCAGTAATGGCACGGCCACGACGACCATTGTCGAACAATGCATCAACCGCTTCCTGCAACATGCGTTTTTCGTTTCGAATGATGATCTCGGGCGCACCAAGCTCCAACAGCCTCTTGAGACGGTTGTTGCGGTTAATGACACGACGATAAAGATCATTCAGATCCGAAGTGGCGAAACGACCACCGTCCAATGGAACCAACGGACGAAGTTCAGGTGGAATAATCGGAACCACTTCCAGAATCATCCACTCCGGCTTGTTGCCGGATGCGAGGAAGGCCTCGACGATCTTCAAACGTTTGGTAATTTTCTTTTTCTTGGTCTGCGACTTGGTGGTGAAGGACTCCTCGCGAAGATCAACGCGCAAAGTCGGCAAATCAAGTGCCTGCAACATGGTGCGAACGGTTTCAGCCCCCATGCCCACTTCAAGCGCATCTTCGCCAAAGTGATCGATGACCTGAAAGTACTGGTCCTCGGACACAACCTGATATTTCTTGAGCGGAGTCTCGCCCGGGTCGAGTACAATGAAAGAATCAAAGTACAAAACCTTTTCCAGGTCGGCCATGGTGATGTCCAGCAAAGTACCGATCTTGGAAGGCAGAGTCTTCAAAAACCATATGTGAGCAACGGGCGCGGCCAGTTCGATATGGCCCATGCGCTCGCGACGCACCTTGGAGGCAATGACTTCAACGCCGCATTTTTCGCAGACGATGCCACGATGCTTCATGCGCTTGTACTTACCGCAGTTGCATTCGTAGTCCTTGACCGGGCCAAATATCTTGGCACAGAACAGTCCATCCCGTTCCGGTTTAAAGGTACGGTAGTTGATGGTTTCCGGTTTTTTAACCTCGCCGAAAGACCAATCTCTGATGGTCTCAGGTGAGGCAATGGATATCTGGATAGCCTGCAGGTTACGGCCTTGGGCGGCAGCATTCGGCGCTCCACGTAAGGTGAACAGATCGTCCAACGTCATGGATATCCCCTATCGTAAAATGTTATTTGATGCCTGGCCGACCGTATGGTCGGCCAGGCTAATTACCTTGTAGCAGTTGGTCCTAGCTGATAGCGGGCCGCAGCGGACCTGAGGTCTGCTTCTTGTCCTCATAATGCAAGGTCACATCAAGACCCAAAGACATGAGCTCCTTGACCAGAACATTAAAGGATTCAGGCAAACTGGCTTCCAGGAAGTTGTCACCCTTGACAATCTTCTCATACATCTTCACGCGGCCCTGCACATCGTCAGATTTGACAGTGAGGAACTCCTGCAGAAGATAGGCGGCACCATAAGCTTCAAGAGCCCAGACTTCCATTTCACCAAGACGCTGGCCACCAAACTGAGCTTTACCACCCAGAGGCTGCTGCGTGACAAGAGAGTATGGACCGGTTGAACGGGCATGAATCTTCTCGTCGACCAGATGATGCAACTTGAGGATGTACATGATGCCCACGGTGACACGGTTATGGAAAGGCTCACCGGTACGGCCATCATACAGGATGAATTTGCCATCGGATTCGAGTCCGGCTTTTTCGAGCCATCCCCACATTCCTTCTTCGCTCGCACCGTCAAAGACAGGTGTCTTGGAAACAATGCCGTTTTTGACGGCCTTGATCGCATCGACAAATTCTTCGTCGTTGAGAGAATCGATAAGCTCATCCATCTCGGCAGTCTCAAAGAGTGCCTTGAGATCCTTGCGAATAGCTGCAAGACTGTTGCCACTCTCTTCGAGCATCTGGTTGACCTTCTGACCGAGCTTGCGTCCGGCCATGCCCAGGTGAGTTTCCATGATCTGCCCGATATTCATACGAGAAGGAACGCCCAGCGGGTTCAGTACGATGTCCATCGGTGTTCCGTCATCAAAGAACGGCATGTCCTCTTCAGGAAGAATACAAGACACGACACCCTTGTTACCATGACGGCCAGCCATCTTGTCACCCACGCTCAGCTTACGCTTCACGGCGACATAGACCTTGACCATCTTGATGACACCCGGAGGCAGGTCATCGCCTTCGGTAACTTTATCACGCTTCACATCATACATGTTCTTGATGAACTGAAGATGCTGCTCATAGTCAGCCACAAGCAGGCGAACCTGATCGTTGGGTTCACGATCGAAGATACCGACCAGTCTCTTGACCGGAACACCATCCAGGATTTCACGGTCAAGGACCTGACCAACAGTGCCGACTACGGCCTTCTTGGATCCGACCAGCTCCTTCTTGAGCTCGGCTCCCTTGACGACTTCCCATATCTTTTCGCGACAGGAAGTGGTCAGAGATGCTATATGCTTCATTTCCTTGACGTCAAAGGCTGCAATTTCTGCTTCCTCGATGGCCTTGGTACGCTCATCCTTGTCAGAGGACCGACGGTTGAAGACCTTGACATCAACAATGGTACCCGAGATTCCCGGTGGAACCTTCAGGGATGTATTTTTAACATCACGCGCCTTGTCACCGAAAATGGCGCGGAGTAGTTTTTCTTCAGGGGTCAACTGAGTTTCGCCCTTGGGCGTAATCTTGCCAACCATGATGTCATCAGGCTGAATGCGGGAACCAATACAAATGATACCGCATTCGTCCAGATTCCTGAGCATCTCTTCAGAGACATTGGATATATCTCGAGTTACTTCCTCGGGTCCGAGCTTGGTGTCACGAGCGACCAGTTCAAACTCCTCGATGTGAATCGAAGTGAACACGTCTTCCTTGACCATGCGTTCGGAAATGAGGATGGAGTCCTCGTAGTTGTAACCGCACCAAGGCATAAATGCCACAAGCAGATTCTTGCCAAGTGCAAGCTCTCCACGATCAATGCCAGGACCGTCTGCGAGGACAGCACCTTTCTTGACCCGTTGTCCGACCTGAACTCTGGGCCTCTGACCGAAGCAGGAGTTCTGATTGGACTTGTGCCATTTCTGCAACTCGTAATGCCGGGCATTACCAGTATCGGGGGAAACCTCACCATCATAGTTGATGATAACGCGTTCGGCATCCACGTAGTGGACAACACCGGATTCCTCGGCCAACACACAAGCTCCTGAATCACGGGCAACAGGACCTTCCATGTCGGTACCGACCAACGGTTGCTCGGCCTCGAGAAGAGGGACAGCCTGGCGCATCATGTTAGAACCCATGAGCGCACGGTTGGCATCATCGTGCTCCAGGAAGGGAATCAGTGCAGCCGAGATCGAAACGATCTGACTCGGACTGATGTCCATGGCAGTGACTTCCTCGGCCAATGTCAGCTGAACGTCACCACTGAGGCGAGCGTTAACACGCTGATTGACGAAGACGCCATTCTCATCCAGAGGAGCATTGGCCTGGGCCACTACATGTTTTGCTTCCTTGGAAGCATCCATATAATAGATTTCATCCGTGGTCTGCTTATCCTTGACCATACGATACGGAGTCTCAATAAAACCGTAGTCATTGACTTTCGCATAGGTGGTCAGAGAAACGATCAGACCAATGTTCGGTCCTTCAGGTGTCTCAATGGGACAGATACGGCCATAATGCGAGGTGTGCACATCGCGCACCTCGAAACCTGCACGTTCGCGGGTAAGACCGCCGGGTCCCAAAGCGGAGAGACGACGTTTATGAGTGACTTCCGAAAGCGGGTTGGTCTGGTCCATGAACTGGCTGAGCTGGGAAGTTCCGAAAAACTCCTTCAGAACAGCGGCAACCGGTTTGGGGTTGATCAGATCATGAGGCATCAGCGTAGCCACTTCCTGAAGGCTCATGCGCTCCTTGATGGCGCGCTCCATGCGAACCAGTCCGATACGATACTGGTTCTCGACCAGTTCGCCCACCGGACGAACACGACGATTACCCAGATGATCAATATCATCGGCAGGTCCATGAGTATCCTTGAGGCGCATCAATTCCTTGACGGCCAACAGGATATCCTCGTTGGTCAGGGTACGGTTGTTGAGATCCACTTCCTGATTGAGGCGGGCATTCAGCTTGTACCGGCCAACACTGGACAAGTCATAATAATCCGAACTGCGGAACAAATTTTCAAAGAAGTTGGACGCAATCTCGGGAGTAGGCGGAGAGCTGGGACGCAAACGACGGTAGATCTCAATCTGTGCAGTCTCGAGGTCAGTTGTCTTGTCGAGAAGCAACGTGTTGCGCAGGGAGGAGGAAACGTCCATGCCGCGGGTATGCAGCACGTTCAATTCCTTAATGCCGGACAAACGTATCTGCTCGATCATATCCTCGGTCAGCTCATCAGTAGCCTCGGCTATGACTTCACCGTTCTTGTCGATGATATCCACAGCCAGGTACAAACCAACCAAAGAGGCAGGATCAACCTCAAAGGCCTTGACTCCGGCTTTGATAAGCTTCTTCCAGGCTCCCTTGGTGATGCTGACATCTCGCTTGACCACGATTGTGTCGTCAATCTTGATATTCGAATAGGCAATTTCCTTGCGGTATTGCTCATCTACTATCTTGCGCTGCACCTTGGACTTGAGCAGAGTATAAGTCTCTGTATCATAGAAGTATTCAAGGATATCAGCACGGGACAACCCCATTGCCTTGAGCAAAATGGTGGCTGGCATCTTCCTGCGACGGTCAATGCGGACATACAAAATGTCCTTGTGGTCAAAATCGAAATCCAACCAGGAACCGCGCATGGGAATGACACGGCTGGAATAAAGCACCTTGCGGCTGGAATGGGACTTGCCGGAATCATGTTCGAAAATGATACCGGGTGAACGCTGTAACTGGTTGACAATTACGCGCTCGGTTCCGTTAATGACATACGTACCTTTCTCGGTCATCAGCGGAAGATTCCCGAAGTAAATGTCCTGTTCCTTGATATCGCGAATCGTGCGGTTGTCTGTCTCTTCGTCAACGTCAAAAACTACGAGACGGACGGTTATACGGATGGGTGCCTCAAGGGTCAGGCCCTTGGCGATGCACTCATCGACGTCGTATTTTGGTTCGCCGATTGAATAACTGACGAAATCAAGGCTAGCGGTCTTGTTGAAATCTTCAATGGGAAACACGGACCGAAAAACGGCTTCGAGTCCGAAGTCGCCGCGGCTGGCAGGTGGAGTGCCTTCCTGAAGAAAGCGCTTGTAAGAATCCACCTGAAGCTCCAGCAGATGCGGGATCGGGAGCGTGTTGACGATTTTGCCGAATTTTTTTCTAAGTTGACCCATTGTACCCTCATGCATGAGCGTTGATGGTTAGGGCGCGAGGCCTTAATAAAGGCCCTTACCCTCTGTCGGGCGCACTTTCCGTTTAACAGACGGAAAATACGAGGATCGGGTGTTACCCAATGGCCGGAACCAAAACCCTGGCACATCTTGAAACAAGGAAAAGACGAAATTTACGCCTTACCAAGCTTAAACCCGAATTAGGAATCTAATCATTCACTATATATAGAGACAGAGCAAAGAGCGCAACACCCTTTTTACAGGGTGAGCGCTCTTTGCCATGTATAGCTTAATTCGCTGAAGTTACTTGACTTCAACTTCTGCGCCAGCTTCTTCAAGCTGCTTTGCGGCTTCGTCGGCCTCTTCTTTGGCAACGCCTTCCTTGATGGCTTTGGGAGCTTCGTCAACAACAGCCTTGGCCTCTTTCAGACCCAAACCGGTGATTGCACGAACTGCCTTGATGACAGCAATCTTGTTGCCGCCAACAGCCTTCAGGACAACGTCGAACTCAGTCTGCTCTTCTTCACCAGCAGCGTCGCCGCCAGCAGCAGGAGCCATCATCATTGCAGCAGCCGGGGCAGCAGCCTCGACGCCGAAGACCTCTTCGAGCTCTTTAATGAAAGCGGAAAGTTCCAGCACAGTCATGCTGCCGATGAATTCGACAACTTGTTCTTTGGTGATATCAGCCATGATAAAATCTCCTTAAAAATCGATTCGCTTTGAACCTGGTTTACGCAGCTTCCTTCTGATCCTTGATCGCAGTCAAGGCATACAGGAATTTGCGTTCGATGTTTGCGAACAAACACACGAAATTGCGCGGTACGGCCTGCATTGTGCCGAGTACGGAACTCAAAAGCTCAGGCTTGCTGGGCATTGTTGCGAGTTCCTTCACGCCGTCGTTGTCAAGAAACTTCCCTTCGAGTGAGCCGAAACGCATGGCGAACTTTTTGTTCCCCTTACTGAAATCAGCCAACGCTTTTGCAAGTGCGACAGGATCGTCGTACCCGAACGCAATAGCGCAGTTCTCTTTTAGGTGTTCGCTCAATTCACCGTGATCGGTATCCTTGAGAGCCAACCGGGCCAGGGTATTCTTGACGACTTGGTAGTCAACTCCAATCTCAAAGCACTTTGCGCGAAGTTGAGTAATACCCTCAACGCTCAGTCCCTTAAAATCGGTGACGACGGCAATGTTCGCCCGAGCGGCTTTTTCGTTAAGCTGCTCAATGATCTGGGCTTTCTCTTGCCTGTTCATCCACCACTCCTCGTCGTTCGGCCCGGAAAGCAGGTCAAAGCGTTGTCTGAGCAGGGAATTAAGGGATCACAGTCCCACCTGCCGTCTCTGACTCAACTTCCCGTGCGATTATCTACAGGACGGCCCAGGAAAGGGGCCGTCCGGCATTCCGTTCAATTAATTTAAGCGTCCAAGAATCTCTTGACGGTCAAGGGGTCAATCTTGATACCGGGGCCCATCGTGGTCGCCACGGCCATGGCTTTCATGTAAGTCCCCTTCGCGGAAGAGGGCTTCATGCGCATGATCGCGTCCAGAAGTGCCTTGAGATTCTCAAGAAGCTTGTCAGAACCAAAGGAAACCTTTCCTATGGGTGCGTGCAATACGCCAGCCTTGTCGACCTTGAACTCGACCTTACCGGCCTTAAGTTCGGTCACGGCTTTGGACACATCCATGGTGACAGTGCCGGTCTTGGCGTTGGGCATCAGACCACGGGGTCCGAGCACTCGGCCAATCTTGCCGACCACAGCCATCATGTCCGGAGTGGCAACAGCCTTGTCGAATTCGAGCCAACCGCCCTGAATCTTCTCGACCAGCTCGTCGGAACCGAAATAATCGGCACCGGCTTCCTTGGCCTCGGCTTCCTTCTCCGTTTTACAGAAGACGGCTACACGAACTTTCTTGCCAAGACCGTTCGGCATGTTGACAGCACCACGGATCATCTGATCTGAGTACTTGGGATCAACGCCGAGATTGATAGCGACATCAACGGTCTCGTCGAATTTTGCGAATGCGCCTTCTACAGCGACCTTCACACCATCTTCGACTGTGACACGCAGAGCGTTGTCTCTATCTCCAACGGCGTTGCGGTATCTTTTTCCATGCTTGGACATTTTTTATTTCCTCTCTAGCCTTTGACTTCAAGACCCATGCTGCGGGCAGTTCCCGCAATCTGAAGCATGGCACTCTCAATATCATTGGCGTTCAAGTCCGGCATCTTGAGCTCGGCAATCTCCTTGACCTGGGCCTTGGTGACTATACCGACTTTTACCATATTTGGTTCACTGGAACCTTTTTCCAGCTTGGCTGCCTTAAGAAGCAACACTGCTGCCGGAGGGGTCTTGGTGATGAAGTCGAAGGACCGGTCTTTATAGACCGTAATGACAACCGGGATAATCAATCCCTTCTGGTCCTGCGTCTTGGCGTTAAACGCCTTACAGAACTCCATGATGTTAACGCCATGCTGACCCAAAGCCGGTCCGACCGGCGGGGATGGGTTGGCGCTACCTGCGGGAATCTGCAGTTTGATCTTTCCTAATTCTTTCTTTGCCATTGTATTCCTCGATGAGAAATTTCGCTGTTAGCGAGTATATCGGGGCTATCCCTTATCCACCTGGACAAAATCGAGCTCAACAGGAGTCTGGCGCCCGAATATCGAGACGGAAACTTTGAGCTTTCCCTTGTCGTAGTTGACGTCTTCAACAACACCATTGAAGCCGCTGAACGGACCATCAATGACCCGTACCTCATCTCCTCGTTCAAAATTGAATTTGGGACGAGGTTTTTCCTGGCGGCTTTCCATCATGTTGAGGATGTTTTCCGCCTCGCTGTCACGCATGGGAGTAGGCCGGTTTTTGCCGCCCACAAATCCGGTGACACGCGGGATGGACTGAATCAAATGCCAAGTATCATCGGTCAAGATCATCTTGATCATGATGTAACCGGGATAGAACTTACGAGTGGAAGTCTTGCGTTCACCCTTGACCATCTCGACGATCTTTTCGGTGGGCATGACGACCTCTTCAATAAGGCCATTGTCCTGTTCGGTCCGCATCATCTCTCTAACTGTCAGTTCGACACGCTGTTCAAACCCTGAATAGGTATGAACGATGTACCATCGAGCGCGAGGTGAAGCTTGTTCCATTGTGGCATCCATATTATGATCCAGCCTTTGCAAGTAACTTTGGTCCTAGGAAAGTATGGTCTCAACGATCTTGGAGAGCGTAAAGTCAACTATACCCAGGTAGAGGGCGATGACCAATGAGACGACCAGCACAGCAACGCAAGTGGTAATGGTCTCCTTGCGGGTCGGCCAGACCACCTTCTTGATCTCGACTTTGGACTCTTCAAAGAACTCAATGAGTTCCTTTGCCTTTCCTATCAGACCATTCGCCGGAGCATTTGCGGCCTGCTTATCAGCAGTGCCTTTGCCTTTTTTCTTGGCCATAACTTCTTTTTCCCAAATTATTGAGCGGGGCACAGGCCTTTCCCATTATGGGTAA
The DNA here is from genome assembly GCA_016342345.1 of Pseudodesulfovibrio sp. Taxonomy (GTDB): domain Bacteria; phylum Desulfobacterota; class Desulfovibrionia; order Desulfovibrionales; family Desulfovibrionaceae; genus Pseudodesulfovibrio. The sequence continues at coordinate 100,407 of JAEINO010000006.1, forward strand.
GGCCCGGTTCTGCCCGCTTTCAAAGACTTAATTGGCAGGGGTAGAGGGATTCGAACCCCCAGCATCCGGTTTTGGAGACCGGCGTTCTAGCCGTTGGAACTATACCCCTGCTCTATCGAATCTACTTGGACTCTTTGTGAAGTGTGTGTTTCTTGTCCCAGGGACAATACTTCTTCACTTCCAGACGTCCGGTAGTATTCTTCTTGTTCTTCTGCGTCGCGTAGTTTTTACGCTTGCACTCGGTGCACTGCAGCTGAATATTAACTCGCATGTGTTACTCCACGATCTCGGTGACAACACCGGCACCAACAGTACGGCCACCTTCGCGAATAGCGAAACGCAGGCCGACTTCCATGGCGATGGGGTGAATCATCTCGACATTGAAAGTGGCGTTATCGCCGGGCATGACCATCTCAATGCCTGCTTCCAGAGTGACGACACCGGTGATGTCGGTCGTACGGAAGTAGAACTGGGGACGGTAGCCGGAGAAGAACGGAGTATGACGTCCACCTTCGTCTTTGGAGAGGACATAGACCTCAGCCTTGAACTTGGTGTGGGGCTTGATGGAACCGGGCTTGGCAGCAACCTGACCGCGCTCGACTTCCTCACGCTTGATACCACGAATCAGGAGACCGACGTTGTCACCGGCCTGGCCCTGGTCGAGAATCTTGCGGAACATTTCAACGCCAGTACAAGTGGTTTTGATGGTGTCCTTGATGCCGACGATCTCAATTTCCTCACCAACAGTAACGACACCACGCTCGACACGACCCGTAATAACGGTACCGCGGCCGGAGATGGAGAAGACATCCTCAACAGGCATGAGGAAAGGCATGTCAATGTCACGCTTGGGCTCGGGAATGTAGGTGTCACAAGCCTCAAGAAGCTCGAAAATTGGTTTGGCAGCTTCGTCGCTGACGCTTTCGCACTCAAGTGCCTTCAGAGCGGAACCCTGAATGACCGGAATGTCGTCGCCGGGGAATTCGTACTTGCTCAGCAGTTCGCGAATTTCCAGCTCGACCAGCTCGAGAAGCTCTTCGTCATCAACCATGTCGCACTTGTTCATGAAAACGACCATGGCGGGAACACCAACCTGACGAGCGAGCAGGATGTGCTCACGAGTCTGAGGCATGGGACCGTCAGTGGCTGCGCAGACCAGGATAGCACCATCCATCTGAGCGGCACCAGTAATCATGTTCTTAATGTAGTCGGCGTGACCAGGGCAATCCACGTGTGCATAGTGGCGATTGGCGGTCTCGTATTCGACATGAGCGGTAGCAATGGTGATGCCGCGCTCTTTTTCTTCAGGAGCCTTGTCAATCTGGTCGAATGCGACGTAATCGCCGTGGCCGCCAAGGAATGCCAGTTTGGTAATGGCGGCTGTCAAAGTGGTTTTACCATGGTCAATGTGACCGATGGTGCCAATGTTGACATGAGGCTTGCTACGTTCAAATTTAGCTTTACCCATTGTAATCCCCCTAATCGTAAAGTTGTGTACGTTCTATTTACTAAAGACTTCTTAACAATTCAATCAACTAAAAAAAACCGGACTTGAACCTGAACTAAATCACCAGCAGAAGACGATCTGCCTGCTGAACCACGAGGCTTCAACATATACTGTATTAGGAGGTTGGATAGAGAGATGGCAGATTATGGAGCGGGAAACGGGACTCGAACCCGCAACCCTCAGCTTGGAAGGCTGATGCTCTACCAATTGAGCTATTCCCGCTCACTCTCTGTAGTCCATCAGCAATATAAACATGCCTCCTACAGCGTGACTTGAAAAATGGTGGTGGGGGGAGGATTTGAACCTCCGAAGGCGTACGCCGACAGATTTACAGTCTGTTCCCTTTGGCCACTCGGGAACCCCACCATGTGTCTTATGGAGCTGGCGATGGGACTTGAACCCGCAACCTGCTGATTACAAATCAGCTGCTCTACCAATTGAGCTACGCCAGCTCGTTGGGAACGAAGTCTATATACGCCAGTATGTCAAAAAGCAAGAGCTTTTACGGTTTTTTTCAATCTCTTGATGCGCCGTATCCGCTCGAAGACGGGCCGGTTTAAGTTTTAAATCGTTGTTTTGTCAACCCTGTTTCCTGATTTTTTTTCAAAATATCACAATTCATCACGAATACACCCCACAATTCGCATATTAACATGGCAAGCACCATACTTCAGAGCTTTTAACCGTGACAATTAAATCGTGCGAGTGAACCTTATCATATATAATGGGGTTCATCCGGCTCAAGCGTACTTTTCTGCAAAGATCAAAGCGTTTGAGCCAGATGAACCCCAAAAGGGGAGCTGCATAAACAAGCACTCTTATCGCGTATACGTGTTGTCTCGTCTCTTACGGCGCAAGCCATTTGAATGGTTCGGCCGCAACGAATGCACTGGACTGCTCTCCGGCCAAAACAGGGTGATTCCTGAGGCTGATCTTGCGGGCTTTCTGGCCTTTGCTGAAATCGACTCTGTCGAGATCGATCCAAAAAACATTTGGAGAAATTGCTGATTCATAATAGTAAATGCGATTCTTTTGATCCGACACAGTGCGCCAGATGGTGGTGGAAATATTGGGCTGGCTCGGTGTGGTTATGCCGAGAGGAACTGAGGCGTTGCGAATGACGCTAAATGCGGCAGCAATGGCTTTGCGGTTGTCTTTGAACTTGGGCAGAGCATCAACGTAGAAACTGACACGCACGAATCGGTCACTTGCGCGGTCTGTGCCTGGGAGCATGGTCATCCCACCGATTTCTTTCCAGTATTCGTTGATAGCAAGTTGCTCGTCGTAAGTCGGTTCGTTGGTCATCACAGCAAATTTCTTGCCGTGGTGGATGGTCAGCTTTCCTTCGATATATTCGAATATCGCCGAGTCTCCAGTGGAATCGGATAAGGCCAGATGCAACGAAGGGGCCGAGCCATTGGGCAGGTCCGCAGCTACAATATGGAATGGTTCTGTACGCATGGCAGCCACAGCTTCATCCACATTTGAGAAATTATCCAGTGCGTATTGCAACCATGCGCCTACGGACAAACCCGGCTTGGTGTTCGGCTTGCCGTAGTCAGACTCCGCTAAATAGAGCAGATTGGCGACCAGTCCTTCTTCGTTTATGCCATCGGTAGAAGCAACGTTGTACCCGGACAGGATGATGCTCCCGTATTTTGATGTCCACCCGATTGAGTCTTTGCCAACCCCTCCATCGCGTTTCATGTCACGCGGGAATGCCCATATGTCACTCTTCAAATCTTCAACCCAGTCCATGGAACGACCGGTGAACACTTGCCCATCGCCTGCGGTGTAGATCAACCGGGTACAAGAAAGGGCTGGACTTGTCTGCAGAAGGACAAACAATACTATCACAAAGAATGTGTGAAAAGTTGAAAACATGTGTGCCACTCCTTCTTAGAGTTATTGATTTAACTTTTATAGGGCATTCATGAGAGCTTCTCAAGCTAAGGATCATGGGCATTCATGAATAAAAGTACGCTTTGGCCGGATAAATCTATTATAGAACCACATTTTGACTTCATGACAAACAGTCATTAAGAGCTTCTCACGATGAACACATTCAGCATAAATCCAGATTCACCCTGGCTGGCTCCATTGGCCGGATATTCCGATCTGCCCTTTCGTTTACTCGTCAAGCAATACGGTTGCGCCGTGGGTTGCTCCGAAATGGTCAGCGTCAAGGGGCTGGCCTTCAAGAACATGGCAACCAGACGAATCCTCGCCACCTGTCCCGAAGACACTCCCATGGTCCTCCAATTGTTCGGCTCCGAAGCACAGTTCTTCGAGCCGGTCATGGAAAAGCTGCTAGGCATGGGGATGCGCAACTTTGATCTCAATGCGGGCTGTCCCGTACGCAAGGTCCTCAAATCAGGCAGCGGCGTCAAGCTCATGGAAGATCTGGGCAAGCTGGTCAATCTCGCTTCCATCATGGTCAGCAAGGCCGCAGAACATCCCGATGGAGGTCGTGTTGGCATCAAATTCCGCCTGGGCTTCAACAAGGGAGAAAACGTTTATATAGATCTGGCCAAACGGCTGGAAGATGTCGGTGTGGACTGGGTCACCATGCACCCCCGATATGGAAAACAGATGTTCGCAGGAGCGGCAGACTGGACAAAACTCGCCCTGCTCAAACAAGCCGTGTCCATCCCCGTCATCGGTTCAGGTGATCTCTTCACTGCCGAATCCGGGGTACGCTGCATCGAGGAAACCGGCATCGATGCCATCATGTTTGCTCGTGGAGCTCTGTACGACCCTTCAATCTTTGCCCGATACATCGCCCTGAAAAACGGAACGAAAATACCGGTTCGCGATGGCAGCTTCCTTTCGGAAATCGTTCTCAAGCATATCAGACTCACCAAAGAATATGAGGGGGATGAACGATCTTTCAAGAAAATCCGTTCCATCATCCCCCGCTATGCCAAAGGCCTCAAGGGCATACGCGCACTGCGCAGTTCCCTTCTTGAATGCCGGAATTGGGAAGAACTGGAAAAAGCTGCAACTGTCATTGCCCAACTCAAACCAGTCGACAATACCCATGGTGACACTGATGTTGACGTAATTTGCCAATAGCGTTTACAAGAGGCTGTAAGTAACTTCTATAATTTGGTACTTTGAAAAGGACGCGGTGCATCCATGACCACCGAGACGAACGGCATTCTCCTTGAAGCCGGAACTAACGAG
>JAEINO010000067.1 GCA_016342345.1 Pseudodesulfovibrio sp.
AGCGATGGCCGGTATGCCCGTAGTTCCTGTAAAAATAATCGTACTTGGCGTCAGCAGAAACTTCCAGGGGTGTCCCCATAATGCTCTGTTGAAAGGCAAATGCATCGAGTTCGGGCAGGGTCTGCACCGTATCGTTCTCGCTTGACCGACCGTTGCCATTCATGAACGCCAGATTCTGGTCGTACTCTACCTTGCCGACAACCCCGAAACGGTCCCAACTGCGGTTGATATAGGCCGTGCTGATCCTGTTGTTATCATCCTTGTTGGCAATGTCGCGACCAAAACCATCAAGAAAACTCTCACGGGACTCGTCAAATCCGGTAGGACCATCCTGAAAATCACGGAGATAATTCTGGTCCGACACAAGGTCAATATCGAGCTTGACTTGCCATTTCGGACTGCCGAGCCAGCCGTCATACTTGCTGCGAGCCCACCAGCGATTCCGATTTGACCGGGTCAGCCCATCATCTTGATAGTCGGCCCATTCCTCGGATTCAGTAACGGCACGACGCTTGTCGTTAAGCACATCGACCTTCCACAATCCCTTGGTAGCGGAATCATTGGCATGCCTGAGTTCTAAACCCTGCATATAACCGCGTTTGCTCATGTAATTCTGATAAAAAGTTGCATCGGCCTCTTCGTTGATCACCCAATAATACGGCATGTTGATCTGCATTCCGAGTTTCTTGGATGAGGACATATATGGCATGAGAAAGCCGCTCTGTCGGCTCTTCTTGCCAGGCAAAGACATGTACGGCCAATAAAAAACAGGTATGTCCTTGATGCGAAACGCCGACCGGTAGAGACGGACCCGGCCATCCAGGGTGACATCGCCCTCTTCCGAGGTCACGGACCAGGCCGGTTTTTCGCCGGAACAGGAAGTGACCTTGGCATTTTTAAAGGTATACGTATCACCCTTGGCCTTGCCCACGCGCTCAGCCTCTACGTAAACATGCGGCTTGGCCATGAACAATTTGCCGTTCTTGAGCCAGCCCGTCATGTTGTTGAGGTCGAATTCACCCTCGTCAGCCTGAAGAAAATCACCACCCCAATGGGCGCGAATGTTGCCCTTGAGAAAGACCCAGCCTGTGGTTTGATAATAACGCGCAAAGTCGGCCCGAAGCTGATCATCGCCCATGACCAGAGTGCAATTGCCAAAAGCCTCGACGTATTCGCTCGTATAGTCGCCCACCACACGATCTGCGGAAAAAGTCCATTGATCCTGCTCGGGAGCCTGGATCGGCTCATCCGGCACATACCGCCTGACCTTGTTCAGCTCCGGCGTCTTGCCAATCAGCGTCCAAGGCAGGCACAGGATGAGAGCCGCTAAAAGCCCTCCTCCCCATACTATGCGCGTCAACTTGCGTTTCAAAAAAGCCTCTTATCCTATCCGTTCGTTACAAAAACAGCCACATGGAATTCAAAAAGACATGGACACAAGAAGGCTTGCCCCTTCTGTAAAAACAGTCGCAATCAAGCCTCGGACACCGACCGGCTATCGGGATTTCAGATGCGGGTTGTCCTTATCCAGATAATTTTGCACGTAGTCGGCTGCACCATCTTCCAGAGACGTCATTTTGACATCACACCCGACAGCAGCGAGCTTACCCATATCAGCTTGGGTAAAATACTGATATTTATCACGAATCGACTCAGGCATCGGGATATATTCAATTTCGGGGTCCTTACCCATGGCTGCAAAGACGGCATTTGCCAAATCATTCCATGTCCTTGCAGTTCCCGTACCTATGTTGAAAATACCGTTAGCGTCCGGATTTTCCAGAAACCAGGCCATGATGTCCACGCAATCCTTGATATACACAAAGTCACGTTTCTGGCCGCCGTGTGGATACTCATTCCGATAGGACTTGAAAAGCTTGAGCTTGCCGGTTTCCAGAATCTGCTTGTGGGCCTTGCAAATAACGCTTTTCATGTCATCCTTGTGGTATTCATTCGGCCCGAACACATTGAAGAACTTGAGGCTGACAATGCGATCCAGAATATCACCCTGCTTGGCCCAGAGATCAAACAGTTGCTTGGAGTAGCCGTACATGTTCAATGGCCTGAGCTTGTCGATACCTTCATGGGAATCATCAAATCCATGTTCCCCGTCACCATACGTGGCCGCGCTGGAAGCATTGATGAAACGTGCATCGTGAGCCAGACAAAAGCTGCTGACATATTGTGTATACCGGTAGTTGTTTTCCATGAGAAAATCAGCATCGAGTTCCGTGGTGGAAGAACACGCGCCCATATGAATAACGGCTTCGGTCTCAAAAGGATCGTCACCCTCAAGAATCAGCTTGAGAAACTGATCGCGATGCAGATAATCTTCATAGCGCAGGCTTACAAGATTACTCCACTTTTCACTTGTCGAAAGATTATCCACGACCAGAATATCATCAATGCCCATCTGATTGAGCTTCCAGACCATGGCACTGCCTATGAAACCCGCGCCACCCGTGACAATATACATGTTTTCTCCTTGGTGCCTTGAAAAAGCGCACACCAGTGCGAGTCTGACAGGACGTTGAAAAAGACGATTCTGCGAATTGCCCCATGCAATTGACCAACAAAACGGCCACCAAAAGGACTGTCTTGGATGAAACAGCACAAGAAAACGCAAAAAAAACCAATGACTAAAGGAGCTTCCAGCAAACAGGGGCTTGAAAACCCTACCGTTGCCATGCTGCCATAATCTGCTAAACGACTCTTTATACTGTGTTCTTGACCGAGACGCAACCTGCCCATGTCTGCATTTTCCGCTGATTTTACATTATTTTTTCGTCAACAATTCATCAAGCCTCTTGCGCCACTCCCTGCTCTTGCGTATGTTCTTAAACCGAGGGGTGCTTGCTTCTCCATAAAGCCTTGCCAACAATATTTTAAAGGAGTGTAATCATGAGACAATCAAAAAAAATGATTCTGTTAACCTTAGTAGCTGTCATGGCCCTGTCCTTTGCGTTCACGACCACAGCCAGCGCAAAAATGGTCAAAAAAATTGACAACTTCATCCTCTTTCTCGACCAGTCCGGCTCCATGGCCATGACACAACCCGACACGGGGAAAAAGAAAATTGATCTGGCACGTGATATCATTGATTCAATGACTGATGTCATTCCATCCCTTGATTACAATTCCTCAATGTTTCTTTTTGCTCCCTTCTCAGCCGAATCCCAGCCCATGCCTTACAGCGAAGCTGTTATTGACGCTGCAGCCCAAAAAGTTCCCACCGACTATGAAATTTTCAATCGCACAACCCCTTTGGGCAATGGCCTGATGGACCTTGATCCGGTCATTGCAGGACTGCCCGGAAAAACCGCGCTGATCCTGTTCACGGACGGCGACTCCAACGCAGGCGCAGACCCCATTGCACAGGCCAAAGCCCTGTACTCCAAGTATGGCAACACCCTTTGCATTCACGTAGTCAGCTATGCAGACAGCCCGCGCGGCCAAATGATCATCGACGAAATTCGCGCTCTGTCCTCCTGCTCAGTTGCCACTGATGGCAAGACACTGATGACTCCCGGAGCCATGGACAAATTTGTTGGAGATGTCTTTTATACAAAAGCCGCTGACGCTCCGGCTCCCGTAGTCGTTCCCATGGCCAAGGAAACCATTACATTCAGCCTGCACTTCGGGTTCGACAAATATGAAATCACAGATGAAATGATCCCGGTACTCGAACAGGCCAAGATGATACTGGAAGAAGAATCCTCCGCTTCCTATGAAATCGCCGGGCACACCGACTCCACAGGTGCCGAGGCATACAACCAAGGTCTGTCCGAACGCCGCGCCGCTTCGGTCACAAACTGGCTTACCGCCAATGGCGTTTCCGCATCTCGCCTTGAAGCCAAAGGCTACGGCGAAATCGCTCCCAAGTACGACAACACCACCAAAGAAGGCCGCAAGCTGAATCGTAGGGTTGAAATCCAGACCAAGTAGAGCTATAGTCCTAACGGTTGGGCGGCACTGCCGCCCAACCGACAGCTCTGGTCAAAGGAATCAAAACTATGATTAAATACGTCATTTCAGCTATATATGCTCTATTTTTGGGCATTATTCTTTGTGCGCCAGCCGCCCAAGCCGACCAAACAGAGGCAGCATTGGCCCCGGTTGATGTCGCCATCATGGCTCCGGGCAACGCAAATGCCCCCATAACAGGACAGAATCTCCCCTTGTATCTCGACGAAGACCTGGCAAGCAAACATGCCAATTTTTCCAATTTCGCAAAAGGTACCATCCAATCGCTGAACAGGAACCACCATCTTTCCAAAAGCCGCATGCAAATCGTCAAACAATCCGACGGTCTATATCGCGCCCGCTACCATTCCATCGACAGCGCATCCCTGGTGTGCAAGGTCCGCCGATCCAAATCCAAAGCCATTCCATACGTTGGAGTTCTCCGCTACAAGGAAAGGATTTTTGAAGCTGTGGCCGTGTCTCCAGAAGCCTGTCGCGCCAGTGAATTCATCCCTGTGGCCATCATCCCGAACCGCCATATTTTCAGCTTCAAGAAAGGGGCCTGGCAGTAACCCATTCGTTGCATCGCACGGACTACGGACAGGAAGTCCGGTCTTTACGTGCGTCCAACGCTCGCAGAAACAGGAGTTTTCTCGTGGACGGCAAAACCCGTAAGAATTTGAAACCCGGCATGCAGGTTTTCATAGTCCTGAAAAAGGACCAGCGATCCGGCACCCTCACCAAAGGCGTGATCAAGCAACTCCTGACCAAATCGCCCAACCATCCTCATGGGATCAAGGTCCGCCTTGAGGACGGTCAGGTCGGAAGGGTAAAGGAAATTCTGACACACAAACCAGCCCCCCAACACTAGCGAGAACCGTCATGCATATATGGGTGGACGCGGATGCGTGTCCCAATATCATCAAGGATGTCCTGTTCAAGGCAGCCCAGCGATGCAAAGTCAAACTGACCCTCGTTGCCAACTCATCCCTTTCCGTCCCGGCCTCGCCCCTGTTTGATACGATCCGGGTATCGGCAGGATTTGACGAGGCAGACAACGAAATCGCACGACTCGTGGAACCCGGCGACCTGGTCATCACGGCAGACATTCCTCTGGCCAACCAAATTGTGGACAAAAAGGCCACCGGACTCAATCCAAGAGGCGAACTGTATACCGAGGACAACATCAAAGGGCTCCTGCGCATGCGAAACCTCATGGAAGAACTGCGAAGCGGCGGCATGGTTTCCGGCGGCCCGGCCCCCCTAGGCCCCAAGGACAAGCAGGAATTCACCAACCAGTTGGACCGATTCCTGACCAGAAATGCCAAAAGAACCTGATAAGGAACATTGATTTTCCAAAAGGATAAAACCAGCCAAGTATACTCCGGGCTGGTTTTTTTATGTTTGCGAAAGTAGTAAAAAAAGTGAAATAAACCGGACCCCAGAGAGGGCGTCTGTCACGGCTCAGGACAAACCGTTACGAAATCCGAGAATACTGAATCTCAGATATTGAAAAGTTCGCTCATGCGTTCGTCCATGACACCTTCAAGAACCGAGAGTATCATTGACGTTGTCGCTATCTGGGTGTCTGAGAAATCACCCAACCGCTCAAGCAGGTCATTCAGGTGGCGTTCATGAAATTTTTCATGAATTTCGTAGGCATTCCAGCCAGATGGGGTAAGATAAATCAAGGCGTCCTTGTTGTTATCAGCCGCAGACTGCTTCTTCATGAACCCTTTCTTTTCCAGTTTTCCAACCATCTGGGAAACCGCACTCTTGGTTATCCCCATAAGGCCACCCAAGGTATTGATGTTAGCCCCCTCATTGTGCCCAACGGCCTGTATGGAGTGGATTTCGCTTGGACTCAACCGAAGGGTTTCCCCCACAGGCACTGGTAATTTTTCAATACGCATATGCTTGTTGATAATGCGCTTCATCCTGCCCGTCATGTGCCGTATGCTTTCTTCTCTACCATTCATGATTAAAAAGTATAGGAACTGAACATTGTTGTCAAGAAAACGATCTTACAATTCCAGCCCTGTACCCACATAATACAGATATCAAATGTCATTATAATCTCTGGCTTGACTTTTATTGTTTAGAAGCTTTACAAAAAAACACTACGGAACACATAAAAACATCCCTGAATGAAGATGGAGGACACATGGACAACTCTGCATTGCGCGAAACATGGGACCAAAAAGCTGAATTGCATGCAGCCAGAAAGGAATGCAAAAGAAAAGATTCCTGCTCCAGACTGTACGAAGCAAGTTGGTGGGGATACATTGAACCTCTTCTGCCGGAAATAACAGGAGGCAGAATTCTTGAAGCAGGATGCGGAACGGGACGATGGGCCGAGAGGCTGGCCCCCATGGGATTCGACCTCGTACTTTCGGACATTTCTCCTGTCATGCTTCAAAAAGCTCGGGAATACGCCGAACAGCATGGCTTCGCAGAAAATCTGAGTTTCGAGGAACTCGATGTCTGCGGTCTGCATTCGTTGCCAAACGAAAGCTTTGACATGGTCATCTCAACCGGGGAACCTATCACCATGTGCAGCAATCCCCACCAGGCCATAAGCGAATATTGCCGCGTAGTCCGACCGGGAGGATATGTACTTTGCGATGCCGGGAACAGATACCGCAAAGCCTTTGAACTCTTCCGCACAAATCCGACCGACCAAGTCGTACAGATTCTTGAAACCGGTGAATACGTAAACCATGACGGACTTGCGATGCATCTTCTCGGCCCAACCGAACTGACCTCTGCCTTTGCAGATCAAGGCATGGAACTGCGCACCCTGGCGGGCATAACACCAATGTTCACCTTCCCGCCTGATAAGGATCTGAACACGGCACTGAGCAACGATAAAACATATCAGGCAATGGTCACGATAGCACAAGAACATGCCGAGCGACGGGAGATCGTCAATCTGAGCAGCCGCTTGCTCGCCGTGGCTCGCAAGCCTTTCTAACGCAGGAAAGCCCGAACCTGAAAAGGTTCGGGCTTTCTTTTCAAACTGTTATTGTCAACCGAGCTTTTCCTTGATTGCCGCAGCAATGGCCTTGCCCTGCTCGTAGCACTGATTCAAGGCATCGTGATCCGGGATGTGCTTGACCTTGACCGGGGCCAGGACGTCCATGCCCATGTCTTCAAGCCACTTGGTCAGGACCTTCACGCATTCACCGGACCATCCGAATGAACCAATGGCCGCACCTATCTTGTTCTGCGGACGAAGTCCCTTCATGTAGGTCATCATGTCGGCCATAAGTGGCAGGATGCCGTTGTTGTGAGTCGGGGAACCAACGATCACGGCAGCCGCATCATAGACTTCGGCCATGACCTCGGAATGATGATTGCTCTTCATGGACATCAAACGAACACTCACACCCTCATCTGCAAGACCTGTGGCAACGGCCTGAGCCATCTTTTCCGTGGAATGCCACATGGTATCATAGACAATGACCGCCTTGTTCTTTGGCTTCTGTTCGGCAAGTGCCACGTATTTGTCGAGCACCCACTGAATGTCGTCACCACGAAACAGCAGACCATGGTCAGGGCAGATGGTCTGAATATCGAGGTTCATCTCTCCCAGGGCCTTCAGGGTCTTCAGAACCACAGGGGAATACGGCAACACGATGTTGGCGTAATAATCCTGCATCAGAGCCTCAAGGGTATGACGGTCAACCTCGTCAGCCCACCGTTCACTGGTTGCCCAGTTCTGACCAAAGGCATCATTGGTAAAGGCTATCTTATTTTCAGGGCAATACGTCAGCATGGAATCGGGCCAATGCAACATGCGAGTCTCGATAAACTGGAGACTGCGCTTGCCAAGGGAGATTTCGGTTCCGGTCGGCACCACTTCCACGGGCCAGTCGGTATAGTGGAAATGAGCCTTCATGGCTTTCTCACCCATGGGAGAGGTAAAAATCTTCTCGGGCCGATATTTTTCGATGGCAAGGGCCAGACATCCGGCATGATCAGGTTCCAGATGGTTGACAACAAAATAGTCGATTTTCTGTTCATCACCCAACACTTGGGCCAGATTGCACTTGAGTGTGCCCCAGAATTCCTCGGCCACGGTGTCCACCAGGGTCACTTTCTCATCCATGATCAGAAAGTTGTTGTAGGTCGTCCCCAGCGAGGATTTGGAATAGCCATGGAAGTTACGGCGATTCCAATCAACCGCACCAATCCAGAAAATACCATCACTTATTTCAACAGGTCTCATTCTCTATCTCCACGTTGAACGATCAGGGCGCGCAAAGGCAAAAGAAGCGCGAACACAATGCACGCGCTCCTTCCCTGACAGTTCTGGTTTACTTGCTAATCTTCAAGAACAAAATTGTCCTTGGATGCGCCACAGACTGGGCAGGTCCAATAGTCCGGCAGATCATCAAAGCTTGTTCCTGCGGGAATATCGCCATCAGAATCACCTTCAGCAGGGTCATACACGTAGCCGCATATTTCACACACATATTTCTTCATGGAGTCACTCTCCTTTTGATCAGTCATTTTTGCAGCAGAGACCGCGACTGTCAACTTTTCGGGATCGGTTTCCACAGGCAATTCGCAATCCGCCTTGGTAGACCCTTCGCCCATGAGCGGCCTGAAACACTTCTTTGTGCCCCCGCAAATGGGACACCGCCAATCGTCGGGAATGTCCTGAAACAGTGTCCCCTTGGGTATCTTCCCTTTTCGGTCGCCCTTGTCGGGATTGTAAATATACCCACAATTCACGGTCTGACATTGCCACATATCTTCTGGTCGCACCATATCTGAATTCCTATTTGGCTGCCCAGAGGCCATGCAAATTGCAATAGGCCCGAACAGAAACATCGCCAGTCAAACCGGCAGTGCAGAACTTTGCCTCAGGAGCATCACCCGGATCAAGCATCTTGGTCAGGCACGTGTCCCCCACCAGAACTTCGATCCACTCGATGTAATGTTTTTCTTCCATGGGGTGGGCCACTTCTCCGACCTTGACGGTCAAAGTATCGCCAGATTTATCGTATACAGGAATATGTTTTTCAACTGCAGCATCAACCGTGTTCTCTTTCATGAGCACCATGTCGCTCCCGCAACAGGCGAGAGCGCCGCCAGCGGCATGAATCACGATAACCACGTTGCCGCATGCCTCGCATTTGTAAACTTCACCCAGATTGGTTGCCATGTGAAAACTCCTTTTTTACCAGTTGGTATCTTTTTTCTCAAAATGAGCCTGAGGATGATCACAGGCCGGGCACTTGACCGGTGCCGTGGTTCCGGTGTGATTGTATCCACAATTCTGACAACGCCAAGCAATGGCGGAATCCTTGACAAACACCTGATCCTTCTCAATATTTTCGATAAAGGTCTTGTACCGCTCCTCATGGTAGGCTTCAGCCACGGCAATATTCTCGAAAACTGCGGCTATTTCGGAAAAACCTTCTTCTCGAGCGATCTTGGCAAATGACGGATACATTTCAGTATACTCGTAATTTTCACCAGCCGCACCTTCTTTCAGGTTTTCAAGAGTCGTGCCGATAATACCTGCCGGGAAAGAAGCCGTCACTTCAACCTCTCCACCCTCAAGGAACTTGAACAGCCGTTTGGCATGTTCCTTTTCATGATTGGCGGTTTCAGCAAAAATATTTGAAATCTGAACATACCCTTCCGCTTTCGCCTTACTGGCAAAATAGGTGTATCTGTTACGAGCCTGAGATTCTCCGGCAAAAGCCTTTAAAAGATTCTTTTCGGTTTCAGTTCCCTTGATCGACATGATTATTCTCCCTTATATGTTCGTAGATTGAGTTTTATCCCATGTTCGAATGAATAATGTAGGCTTAACACATCTTCATTGCAATTACACTGAATGCAGAATTGTGGTGAATTATTATATTACGTCTATCCTTGGCTAAGGTTACGGTCACTATCCATTCCGCCATGAAGGCAAAATAAAAGTAAGCTAGGAATCATTACTACATAATAAAAGTTACCATGTCAACACAGTCTTACGCCATAATGAACAAATTAATATTGAACATAATGCACGCAAAAACAGATCAGGCAATTCAACTGAACTGCCTGATTCTCACCATGAATGGAAACATATGGAGGGGGAAGAAGTTACTGCTGAGACTGCTGGCATTGCGGGCATATGCCCACGAACTCCACGTTGGTATTCAGAATCTTGTAGCCACTGGTGCACGAATCAGGGATCACTGGAATTTCGATCTCGCATTCGACATCGACCACCCTTGTACATACGGCACATCGAATGTGCGGATGCGGCTCAGGAGTCCCGTCAAAACGTTTTTGTTCACCGGGAGCACCCAACTTCAGGACCAATCCCTTGGTGCAAAGAAACTCGAGATTACGATATACCGTGCCAAGACTGATGCGCGGAATGATTTTACGAACCATAACAAAAACTTCGTCAGCCGTAGGATGACTCGTCACTTTTTGTAACTCTTCAAGGATCACCTTGCGCTGCTTAGAAAGACGAAAACTCATATCGGAAGCCATGGGCTTACCTCCAAAAAATATTCTTAATAATGATTACTATTCTCTGAAGCAAAGAAAGTCAATTTCTTTTCAATTGTCCAATTACCAGTGAAAGCTCTAACCCAGTTTTCAGATCGCCGCAAATTATTCGCAGCAAAGTGCCCGGTCCATATTGTATTGCTCGTACATCACCAGATCCACACAACAGACAAACGTACTATTGCCCTGCTCAAGCACAGAATAAATAGATCAAAATCAAAAAAAGCGGCCCAACTGAAAGTCGGGCCGCTTGAACAAGAATTGTCTTTTTCTAGTTACGGAACTTGGAGACCAGCTCCGACAGGTGTTGCGCCATCTGCGAGATATCCTTGATTCCCTGATTGGATTCTCGGATTCCGGACAGGACTTCCTGCGAGAGATCATTGATATGAGTAACGCCGGTATTAATCTCGTCTGAAGTGGCTGACTGTTGTTCCGCTGCCGTAGCTATACCCCGCACCATGTCTGCGATGGAATTGGAATGATCCACTATCTGATCCAACACATCTCCGGCCTCTTCGGCCATGCCAGATGTATTGATAACGCGTTTCTTGACAGTGTCCATTTCACGAACGACATCAGACGTGGACTGCTGGATGAGTGAGATTGCTCCCTCGACTTCCTTGGTTGCGGTCATGGTCTTCTCGGCCAGCTTGCGAACTTCATCTGCAACGACCGCAAATCCGCGACCCGCTTCACCGGCACGAGCAGCCTCAATGGCTGCATTCAATGCCAGAAGGTTGGTCTGGTCGGCGATATCATTAATGACAGCCATGACCTGACCTATATTTTCGGCTCGACTGGACAAGGCGCCAAGCGCACCAGCCAGATTCTCGGTAATCTCTGCTACGGAATTGATTTCATCCACGGTCTTGCCGACTATGGTGCCACCAGAGGCTGCGACCTGATTGGCCTTGCTGGAAGCATCCGCAGTTTCAGAAGCATTCCTGGCAACCTCGAGCACAGTAGAGTTCATCTCTTCCATGGCTGTGGCAACCTGACTGGTCTGGTCTGCCGTGGTGTCCACGCCACGAGCCAGCTTATTCATCTGCTCGGACAGGATGTCGGAAGCCTCGTTGAGCTTGTTGGCTACATCGGTAACATCGTTGGCCACCACCAGCAGATTCTGCCTTTGAACCTCTATGTCCTTCTTGTCCTGCTCCTCACGAGTGAGATCTATGAGCACACAAATGGCACCCACGGCCTTACCCTCTGCATCATTCAAAGGCGATGCCTCGAAATGCAGCGGGAAAACAACCCCATCGGCGCGTGTATAGCTAAAGTTGCCGGAAATCGACACACCACTGGAGATGACGCGTACGGCATCACAGGTGTCGTCATCAGGATCACAATCGAAGATGGAGGAAACGGTACGGTCCTGGACTTCGTCCTTGGTCAGCCCCAAGATATCCCGCAACGGTCTGTTGACAAAATGAAGACGTTCCTCGGAATCCGTGACGAATAACGGTACGACAATACCTTCAAGAACGCTTCTGTTGTACTGAAGCTGGTCCTTGATCTGGTCGACCATCTCTCCAAGATACCGGGACAGGGAGCCGATCTCGTCGGAGCCCTTGACCATGAACTTGGCATCCAGATTGCCCTTGCTCACTTCCTCGGTGGTCGAGGCAATACTGGTGATCCGATTGACCACGGAGATGCGCATGAAAAGAATCAGCGCGGTCAACAGGGCCACAACACCTATCAGGGAAATGCCCGCAGACTTAATCTGGCTGGCATTCAAGGCATCGAATTGACGGTTGACGTCAACTTCAATGACCATCGTGCCCAGAATTGCCTTGCTGTTGCCATGGCAGTGATAACACGCCGGAGAGTTGTTGATAGTCTTGGTTTCCACAAACAGGCGATCCCCGCCGCGATCCATCAGGTTACCCTTGGCCCTGGAAACAGCCAGACTTTCCCTGATGAAATCAGCTTCTGCCGGACGAACTTCAAAAACGTCCTTACGGATAGTCTCCGGGTCCGTGGCATAGGTGATTTCACCCTTGTAGTCGGTCAGGTAAGCGGTAATGGTTTCGTACCGCTCAGCCATCTGGGCGAACTTGCCTTCCGTCCCCTCATTGTCACCAACCGACATTGGTTCCTCGATGGCCATATAAAGCATGTTGCCAACTTGTTCGGCAGCCATCTCGACTTCATGCAAGGTGTGATTGTACGTGGAATATGAGTTGTAAATGAAAAGCCCCGTGAACGCGAGAATGGTCAGGAGCGAAGAAAGCAATATGACTTTGACGCCAAGAGACTGTCTAATAAACTTCATACAAGTCTCCTTTTAGTGCGCCCCGCCGTAAAGCAGCGGCTTGAAATCGAACGCGGCAACCCTTTCCGGGTTGTGACAGGTCTCGCAACCGGCAATATCAAGGTCTCCCTTGATCAAATCGGTATCACCCTCGGACTCGACATGATCGTACCCTGGACCGTGGCAGACTTCACAGCCTGCGTCGGCCATATCCGGAGTCTCCTCGAAACTGACGAAACCGCCGGGCTTGCCGAATCCGGTCATGTGACAATCGAAACACTCTTCCAACTCTTGCTGGGTCAAGTCATCAGCCATGACCTTGACAGAGTTACCGGAATGAGCTTTTTTGGAAAACTTCTTGTAATTTTCGTACTCTACATCATGACATTCGGCGCACGCCTCAGTTCCGACGAACTGCCCAGAGTTTGTGCGGGCCGTATTGGCCATGCCTACGGCGACAAAAAAGGCCACCGCAAAAAAGACAAGGCAGCCTTTGGACCAGAAAGTTTTGAATAGCATCTACCAACCCCCGTGAACGTGTCAATGACCACTCAGACGGGTGAAAAAATTCCACTCGTCTATTACAGCTTTACCGCTTATAGATGGTTTTTCCAATCAGGTAAAGCAGTTGATCTATTTTCACATTCAGAACCAACCGCCCTACCAGTCAAGCGTTGCCTTGAAGGCCTCCGCCAACTCCTGAACATCCACATCCAGGGACGTCTTATCGTCATGACTGACAATAAGTTTAGGAGAATCCACGACTTTCCCGAGGCATCCAAAAATCTGCCCGGCAAATTCAATCTCAAAAGCTCCCTTGTTGACCTCAGGAACCGAAACCACCAATCGACTGGCTGATTCGGAATACAGCAGGCCGGTAAGATTCAATTCGCCAACGGTTGGCACTCTGGACAAATCAATATCCGCTCCCAGGCGTCCGCCAATGCACATCTCGGCCAGGGTCACGCCAAGACCACCATCAGAACAATCGTGGCAGGCATTGACCAGTCCCTTCTGAATGGCAATGAACATGGACTCATAACGGGCCTTGGCACTCAACAGGTCAACCTGAGGCACATGAGGGCTTGAGAATCCGAGCTGTTCGGATATTTCAGAACCGCCAAACTCCGGTTTTGTCAGGCCGAGAACATAAACAAGATCGCCTGCCTTCTTGAAATCTGAGGTGATGCACTTGTTCACGTCCGGGATGACGCCGATGATTGAAAAGAGCACGGTCGGGGGAATTGAGATCTTCTGACCGCCCCCCTTGTAGTCGTTCTTCATGGAATCCTTGCCAGACACGCAGGGAACTCCGAAACCCAGACAATAATGCGCCAGGGCAAGGTTGGCACGCACCAGTTGAGCCAGTTTGTACCGACCATCGGGCGTGGATTCAGACTGAACCGGGTCGCACCAGCAGAAATTGTCGCAACCGGCCATGTATCGCACATCGCCACCCACGGCCACGGCATTGCGGATGGCCTCGTCAATGGCATTGGCCATCATCCAATAGGTATCAATGTCGGAATACTCGGGGCATATGCCATGAGATATGACCAAGCCCTTGTCAGACCCCAATTCGGGGCGGACAACACCCGCATCGGACGGACCGTCAGCCTTGATGCCGACCATGGGCTTGATGGCACTGCGGCCTTGAACCTCATGATCATACTGACGTACCACATACTCCTTGGAGCAAATGTTCAGACGACCAAGCATGTCCTTGAGAAGGCCATCCTGATCCGCCGGAACAGGAATGATGTCTTCCCTGATCTGCGGCCGATCCCATACGGCTTCAAGTTCCATCTGCGGCACACCATTGTGCAGAAATTCCATATCCAGACACGTAACCATCTTGTCGCCGTAGCGAACCAGGTACTTGCCGGAAGTTGTATAGGTTCCAAGCACGGTGGACTCGACATCCATCTCGGCAGACAAGGCCATGAACTGTTCCAGCTTTTCTGCCGGGACTGCCATGGTCATGCGCTCCTGAGCCTCGGAGATGAGGATTTCCCACGGTTTGAGCCCGTCATACTTGAGTGGAGCCTTGGCAAGATCCATGTCGAATCCGCCAGTATCCTCGGCCATTTCTCCCACTGACGAAGACAAACCGCCCGCGCCGTTGTCGGTAATGGCGTTGTAAAAGCCAAGATCACGAGCTCGCATGAGAAAATCGTACATCTTGCGCTGGGTGATGGGATCACCGATCTGGACAGCGGTGGCAGGGCTTCCTTCGTGCAATTCCTCGGATGAGAAAGTCGCGCCGTGAATGCCATCTGCACCGATCCTGCCGCCGGACATGACAATGAAATCACCGGGCAGAGCCTGTTTCTCATGGGAAAGCCGACCAGCCACCTCAACCGGCATGGTGCCGATGGTGCCGCAATAGACCAGCGGTTTGCCAAGATACCGCTCGTTGAACACGATGGAACCGTTGACCGTTGGAATACCCGACTTGTTGCCACCATGTTCCACGCCCTCACGCACACCCTCGAAGACTCGACGGGGATGCAGCAAACGCGGCGGCAATTCGCCTTCATGGAACGGAGAGGCAAAGCAGAAAACATCAGTGTTGCAGAGCAGGTTCGCACCCAGTCCGGTTCCCATGGGATCACGGTTGACTCCCACGATTCCGGTCAATGCTCCGCCGTAAGGATCAAGGGCGGACGGAGAATTATGCGTTTCCATCTTGACGCAGACGTTCAAGGTATCGGAAAAGGAAATGACGCCAGCGTTGTCCTTGAACACGGACAGACAGTAATCTCCAAACGGACCGGACTCGGCATTGCGCTCGCGCAACTGCTTGGTAGAGCCCTGAATAAACGTTTTGTACAGGCTGGACAATTCCGTGGTCTTGCCGGTTTCCCTGTTCTCGTATGAAATTTTGGAACTGAATATCTTGTGCTTGCAATGCTCTGACCATGTCTGGGCCAGAACTTCAATTTCGGCATCGGTCGGATCGGCAGGCATGCCCATCTTCTCGCGCTCGCTCCTGACCGCCGGATTCGCATAGTAACCACGAATGTCGTGCAGTTCACGCAAAGACAAAGCCAGGGTGTTGGCACGGGAAAAATCCATTATCTCGTCATCACTCATTGTGGACAACGGAATGGTCGCCACCTCGTCACTGGACCGGCCCGTGACCCGTGCGGCCTTGGGTTCGAAACCGGGGTCCGTGGCCCATGTGGCAGCAGACTTGTATTCATATCGTTGAATAAGTTCATTGGCGAGCAAGTCTTTGGCAACATGCTGAATGCCGGATTCGTCCATGTCCGCATTCACGAGATACTGTTTGGAAGTATAGACCTTCACGGATTCGAGTTCATCCCCGGACAGACCGAGCACCACGCCCAGAGTCTCCTTGGCAGTCCGCCCCTCGTTATCCGTGACACCCGGACGGAAGCCGACTTCCAGAATCCAGTCGAAATCACGCGCCAAAGGTTCCAGGGAGACCTCATGCAACACGGGGTCATGCAAGGCAGCACGCTCAAGGGCAAGGTCCACCTGCTCCTCGGAAAGACCCTCCAAGGAGAAGACATTAACTATGCGGACATCGCCCACTTCCATATCGAGTTCGCTCTTGATCTTGCGGGCAAATTTCTCGCCCAGCACATCGCG
>JAEINO010000068.1 GCA_016342345.1 Pseudodesulfovibrio sp.
TTTGCGGAAATGGTTATGCCGCGTTCGCGCTCAAGATCCATGGAGTCCATGATGCGGTCATCCACGGTCTGGCCCTCGCGAAAGAGACCGGACTGTTTGAACATGGCGTCCACGAGGGTGGTCTTGCCATGGTCGACGTGGGCGATGATGGCGATATTGCGAAGCTTCTCGTTAGTGATTTTGGTACTCATTGTGTCTCCGATAATATGTAATGGGCGCATGCGCGCAGGGAAGCGGTTAACCGAATCCTGGTCTGCTGGCAAGCTAAGACTTTGAAAAGTTATTGATACTGGTTCCAATTTAACCAGATTCAAACTGTTTCAGACAGGAAGTGTGTGTTGACCCTGATCTTTTTTTTTTATTCATGTCAGTATGTTTTTACAGACAGGAATATTGGTATTTAATACGTTTCAGGGTTTTGTAAATACATCAAAATCTCGTTTGAATTTGGAAGGACTTCAGATAGGTTACGCACAAATATATACTATTCAATTCTGCTTGGAGAATAAAAAATGGCTCAGAAAGGTCCTGGAACTGGTAAAATTGTAACAACAGCACTTGTCGTCACCGGCAATATGGTTGGCGCAGGTATTTTGGCTTTGCCCATCAACCTTGGCCCGTCCGGCCTGATCCCGGCAATTGTTGGTACTGTTGTCATGTGGATCTTGATGACATGTACAGCTCTTGTTTATTCCCGTCAAAAAACATTGGTCGAAGGAGACGGGGCTGATCTGCCCACCTTTTTTGGTGTCGAATTCGGTCGCGCAGGGCAGTGGGTGAGCATTGGGGCCAACTTGATAATTCTCTATGGCCTTCTGACTGCCTATCTTGACGGTGTGACATCCATTGTTATCAATCTCTTCGATCTCGCCATCCCGCAGTGGGCTGTCATGTTTTGCTACTTTATTCTGGCGGCCTTGTTTACCAGTTTTGGGGCAGCGGTCATGCGCAGAGGGAATGCGCTTCTGATGCTGGTCATGTGGGGGGCATTTGCGGCTCTGGTTGTCTTGACCATGCCCCATATGAGCGGCAAGGGTGATCTCATGCATGACTGGAGTTTTCTGCCATCAGGCCTTCCTGTGCTTTTGACCGCCTTTCATTTTCATAACATCGTTCCCACCCTGTGTCGCACGTTGGGTCAGGATCGGAAGGCCATTACCACGGCCATCTGGACAGGAACATCCATCGGGTTGGTCATGAACGTTATCTGGATGGTGGTTGTTATCACGGCGTTGCCCATGACCGGAGGTTCGGATAACATAATTGTCGCCTTTACCAATAACCTTCCTGCAACCGTGCCTTTGGCCAAAGTCATAGGCAGTACGTCTTTTACCGATATTGCCCTGGTCTTTTCAGTGGTTGCCATGACAACGTCATTCATGGCCAACGGTATAGCCTTGCAGGGGTTCATGGGCGACCTGAGTGGCCTTTTATTCAAGACTTCCTCCAAGGCGATGGTTTGGATACTGTCATTCATTCCGCCACTTCTGGTCGGCTGGTTGTATCCTGACCTTTTTCTTATTGCCTTGAACGTTGCAGGAGGTATTGGCATCAATATTCTGTTTGGAATTATGCCGGGAGTTCTGCTTGTTAAATATAGCGAATCCGGATCGTTGAAACGGATTTCCGGATATCTTCTGGTTGCAGCTTTTTCCGCTGTTCTTCTTGTTGAAATCGGTCAGGAGTTGGGGCTGCTGCATATCAGCCCCAATGTGGAATACTGGACTGCCAGACACTTTTAATATCGGAGTGACCCATGAATGAAGAATATAGGATTGAGCATGATAGTCTTGGTGAAATTCAGGTCCCTTCGGATGCGTATTACGGCGTGCAAACCCAGCGGGCCATGGACAACTTCCATATCACCGGCATCCCGATGTCTCACTACCCCAAGCTTGTCAACGCCTTGGCTTATGTCAAGATAGCCGGGGCCGAGGCCAATGCCTCTCTTGGTCTTCTTGCTGAAGACAAATGTCAGGCCATAGTCCGGGCCAGTGAGGAAATATTGTCAGGCAAATTGCTTGATCAGTTTGTTGTGGATGTGGTGCAGGGAGGTGCCGGAACTTCTGCCAATATGAATGCCAACGAGGTTATATGTAACCGTGCTCTGGAATTCCTTGGATTTGAGCGGGGTGACTACGATCAATTGCATCCGCTCAATGACGTGAATATGTCTCAGTCCACCAATGATGTGTACCCTTCGGCTCTTAATATAGCATTGATTCTGGAAATCAGGGAGCTGATGGAAGACATGGAGTATTTGCGGAAGGCTTTTTCCAAAAAAGGCAGGGAATTTTCGGATGTTCTGAAGATGGGGCGCACACAGCTTCAGGATGCGGTTCCCATGACCATGGAGCAGGAGTTTGTTGCGTGGTCGGTCATGATTGGGGAAGACATTCAGCGGCTCAATGAAGCCCAGAGTCTCGTGCATGAGATCAATATGGGGGCCACTGCTATTGGAACAGGACTCAACGCCCATCCTGATTATACACGCACGGTAACAGAGAAACTCGTTGAGATTACCACGCTGCAACTTGTATCGGCTCCTGACCTGGTGGAAGCGACACAGGATACCGGTGTTTATGTCCAGCTTTCCGGAGTGCTCAAGAGGGTCGCGGTCAAATTATCCAAAATATGTAATGACCTGCGTCTTCTTTCCAGCGGCCCGCGTTGCGGTCTCAATGAGATTAATCTGCCTCCCATGCAGCCGGGATCATCAATAATGCCGGGCAAGGTCAATCCGGTTATTCCAGAAGTTGTTAATCAGGTGGCCTTTGCCGTTGTTGGTAATGATGTCACGGTGTCCATGGCCAGTGAAGCCGGGCAGTTGGAGCTTAATGTCATGGAACCAGTCATCGCGTATTCGCTTTTTCAGTCCGTGAACATGCTGCAACGAGCCTGTCGCACTTTGGCAGATAAATGCGTGAGTGGTATTACGGCCAACCGGGAACGATGTCGGGAATTGGTTGAAAATTCCATTGGTCTTGTCACGGCTCTCAATCCGTATATCGGGTATGAGAAGTCCTCTGAAATTGCCAAGGAAGCAATGAAGAGCGGCGGTTCGGTTTATGATATAGTTCTTGAGAAGGGATACCTGAGCAAAGAGGAACTTGAAGATATCCTCAAACCTGAAAACATGGTCAAGCCGAGGTATGTCAAGCGTTCATGATGGACTGAATGCTGGCCGATGTTCGGTTGTTCCAATCCCCGGATCATTCAGTTTTCCATGTGGACCAGTCTATCTGTATTGATCCAGAATGGCCTTGAGTTGGCCGTTTTGCTTCATGGTATTGAGGGCTTCGTTGAATTCCGTAATGAATGGTTGCCAGTCTTTTGATTTGGTAAAAGCATATCGATATTCGGCAGAATCGAATGGCGTGTCGTCCATGTGGAATTTTTCGGGCTTGAGGTCTGGACGATTGCGGAAAAGCCATTGTGTTTCGGACCTGTTTACCAAGGCGGCGTCTACACGATTAAGATCCAGTAGTCCGAGCATTGCATAGGGTGAAGCGACATCGACGCGTTTGATTTCCCCTGATGCGAAGTGTTTTTCCAGAGCCGGGTAGATGAATCCGTTAATGGTTGCTACTGTTTTACCGAATAAGCTTTCCGGGTTTGTGAACTTGGAATCCTTGGATGCTGTGTAGAGCAGGACATCTTCATTTGTCATGAATGGATCAGTCCAATTGTAGCGTTCTGGGTTCTTGATCCATTCCTTTGCCTTGGGGTGAGCATCCACAACTCCCTCTTCCAATAGCAGCCAGCCGCGCTTGTTGGGCAAGCGTCTGGTTTGGACGGTGTATCCCAAGGGGGTTGCAACAGCCATGAGTACTTCTACAAACACACCTTTGTCGGGATGGTTCGAGTCGCTGATCAGATAGGGAGGCCAGTCTGTATCTGGAATGAAAAGGATAATGGCCTTGTTCGATGCCGTTGTGGTTGAAGGCATCACAGTGAGAGTCGCACACGCGGTAACGAGTGTGATCGCAAGGAATATGAGATTGTAACGAAATTGTCTCATGTGTACAGTATGTTGTTGTTCTCTTGCAAATTGCATAGGGAGTATACCTTAAAATTGTTTATTGATCCATTGGTAAATTAATTATTTGAATTAGCTTGAATGATTTACATGTTGTTTTAATAGATCGTTCCTTATCCCACTGGCCTGGCGGGTAGCCCCTTTGATGTTGCCTTTTGTTGTAACTTCAACTAAGTTTTCTAGACTATGTCATGATGTTTTTTTCAGGATTTATTTTCACCGGAGGAAGGGATGCGCCACATTCTGATTTTATTTGCGGGGTTGGCTGTTTTGGTCATGGCTGGTTGTGCCTCGCTCAACCCGTTTCCCAAACATGTGTACTCCACCCCTCCGACAAAGAAAGCCACCTCTTCTTCCAGACAATATGATCCTAAAACCAAGCCATATACTGTCATGGGCAAGACATACTACCCGCTCAAGACTGCCAATGGTTATGAAGAGGTAGGCAAGGCTTCCTGGTATGGGAGCGATTTTCACGGTAAAAAAACTGCGAACGGGCAGATATACAATATGTATGGAGTGTCCGCAGCGCATAAGACATTACCTTTGGGAACCCGTGTTCGCGTGACCAATCTTGATAACAGTCGCAGTGTCATTCTTGTGGTCAACGATCGTGGGCCGTTCGTGCATGGTCGGATTCTGGATTTGTCATATGGCGCGGCGGAAAAGCTTGGTACGGTGGAGGCTGGTGTTTCCCGGGTCCGAATCACGGCCATCGGTTCAGTGCCGCTTTCCCGAACTGTTCCCAAAGCCCTTCAGTTCTATCATGTCCGGGTTGGTGCTTTTGCCGAATTTGGCAATGCGGAAAGGGCGCATCAAAGACTTGTCGCACAGGGATTTGATGAGGCTAACATCGCCACCATCACCCGCGATGGCCGGGTATTGCATGTTGTTCAGGCCGGGAGCTTTTCAAGTCGTGATAAGGCTGAAAAGGTACTTGAAAGTCTGAAGGATGATTTTCCAACAAGCTATATCATTAGCTGACGGACTGTTCTCAAGTTGTGGAGCCGGCTCAAAGGTTTTGTGGAAATAAACCCCCGCGCAGGTAATGCGCGAGGGTTTTCTTTTTGAGCTTCGTAAGGTCTTAGACTTGTTGGTTTTTTGTGGTTGGGGGTTCTGGTGATAATTCGTTATTGTTTGAGGTGCCAGACACCTTCGTCATCGCGCCAGGCTTTGGCCATAACCGTATGCCCGTCCTTCTCATCCTTGATAACCACATCTCGGTAGACATGGTTTTCAGCCATGTAAGGGGGGGCTGGTGTGGCGGAATAACTCTCTTTTGTATCCGGATTGGTCCATGATGCTGCTACGCCGGACTTGCCGTTTTCCAGAGTTTGTTGTACCTGCTTTTCGTCGTGCTTATCCCATTCGTTGCCAACGATGTAGCCCATCATGATGCCGACACCTGCGCCGACTGCTGCTCCAAGGAGTTTGTCCTTGAAGGTCAGTGCGCCGATGGTGGCACCGGCCAGGCCTCCGACTGTGGCACCCTGTTGAGCTTTGTTTGCGCAACCGAATCCTGTCAGGAGAAAACAGGTAAGGATTGCGATTGTAAGAATGTGTTTCATCCCGCACCTCCAATATTGTTGTTGATTGATAATACCCTAGTAGGGTTCACTTTTGAACAGAAAAGACAAGTTGATCACGTAGTTTATAACCTGTCTCAAGATTTCATACATGGATAATTGTCCAAGTGAAAGAAATGTATGACAAGATAAATTGGGTTGAAGAAAATGTTCGGAATTGGCTCAAACATGAACTCAGGCAGAAATGTTTCTTTTTGACTTTTCAATTTCCTGCGGAGAGTGTATGAACTATCAAACTGAATGGCGTTATATACGCAATGTGTAAGAATAATTATTACAGGAGACACCCATGACCAAAGCTGAACTCGTTGCAAAAATTGCAGAAAGAAATGGTTCTTCCAAGGCACAGGCCGAAGGTTCCATGAACGCCATTCTTGACATTATTCAAGATGAATTAGCTGCAGGCAATAAATTGACACTGACCGGTTTCGGTACTTTTAGCGTCAGTGAACGTAAAGCTCGTACTGGTCGCAATCCCCGTACTGGCGATGAAATCAAGATCCCTGCATGCAAGGTTGCTCAGTTTAAGCCTGGCAAGGTTCTGAAGGACGCAGTCAAGTAATTACGATATTTGCGTATGCAAAAGGCTCCCTTGAACATTCAAGGGAGCCTTTTTTTATGGATAAGTTGTGGAATGAGTATGAAACTGAGTGTCAGTCGATGCCAATTTTATCTTTTCGGGTGCTTGCTTGTTGAAGATGATGTGATGTTTTGTAGGCTAATTTGATTATTTACGGGCGATTAGGCCTTTTGTGTGCTTTAAAAGTCTGAGACTTTCGGGTATTGAGAGTTCGCCTTGATCGCGATATTTAAACGCGGAATGAGTATGATTTTTTTGATGAGACAAAAAAGTGAAAGAGGGATGAAATAATGTCCAGGAATCTCTATGTGAGTGCTACCGAGGAACGAAGCGGCAAATCTGCCGTTGTTCTCGGTGTGTTGCAGATGGTCTTGCGCGAATTGCGCAAAGTAGCCATTTTTCGACCAATTATCAATGACCCGGGAGAGAGCAACAAGGACCACGATATCGAATTGATGCTGGAACACTTCAAGTTATCTGTTCCGTATTGCGATACGTATGCTTATACCCTCAAGCAGGCCCGAGAATTGATCAATTCCGGTCAGCATGCATTGCTTCTTGAGAACATTCTCAAGAAATACAAGAGCCTTGAAGAA
Organism: Pseudodesulfovibrio sp.; assembly: GCA_016342345.1. Lineage (GTDB taxonomy): Bacteria > Desulfobacterota > Desulfovibrionia > Desulfovibrionales > Desulfovibrionaceae > Pseudodesulfovibrio. The sequence continues at coordinate 6,802 of JAEINO010000068.1, forward strand.
AAGTATGATTTTGTACTTTGCGAGGGGACCGATTTTAATGGCAAGGATCCGGCTTTCGAGTTCGACATCAACGCAGATATTGCTGCCAACCTGGGAGCACCCGTTCTTATTATTTCTTCCGGTCGCGACAAAACGCCCGACGAGGTTATCAGTCTTTCTCAAACCACCGTCGATACGTTGGAAGAGAAGGGGGTGGATCTGGTTGCCTGTATAGTCAACCGTGCTCCAGAGGGTGTCACCGAAGAAATGGCGAGTCATATTGAATGTAAAGTTCGATGCAAAAATCCCATGCCCGTCTATGTTATCCCGGAAGATGAGGCACTGGGCAAGCCTTCTATCGCAGATGTCAAACGCTGGTTGGATGCCGATATCCTTTACGGTCACAGCGGGCTGCAGGGGTTGGTTGACAACTATGTCGTCGCGGCCATGCAGATTGGAAATTTTCTTGAATATATCAAGCCTGGCAGTCTGATTATTACTCCTGGTGATCGTTCGGACATTATCCTTTCGAGTCTTGCCTCCCGGTTGTCAAATTCGTATCCTGATATTTCAGGCATAGTGCTCACTGGCGGGTTACCTGTGTCTGTCAATGTTCACAAGCTTATAGAGGGTTGGACCGGTGTTCCGGTTCCGGTGCTGTCCGCCAAAGGACACACTTACCAGACCGTGCAGCAATTGAGCCGGTTATATGGACGTATTGAATCTCATGACCATCAGCGTATTGCCACTGCTCTTGGTGGTTTTTCCAAGCATGTCAATGTGCAGGAACTTCGTGATCGTGTCGTGGAGCAGCGTTCCATTCGTGTTACTCCCATGATGTTCGAGTACTCCCTGGTGGACAAGGCCTCGCGCAACAAGCAGCATATTGTCCTGCCTGAAGGAAGCGGCGAACGGATTCTGCGCGCGACTGATATCCTTCTTCGTCGTGGAGTGGTCGATGTCACGCTTCTCGGACGCGAGGATGATATTCGTGCCAAGGCGTCCGCTTTTGGTGTGAATATCGAGAGGGCTCAGATCATTAATCCTGCGGAATCCACATATCTCGATTATTTTGCCGAGGAATATCTTGAGTTGCGCAAACACAAGGGTGTGTTTGCTGAAATGGCATGGGATCGAATGTCTGATCCGACTTATTTTGCAACCATGATGGTTCACAAGGGGCTTGCCGATGGCATGGTTTCAGGCTCGGTGACCACCACGGCCCAAACCATTCGTCCGGCATTCGAGTTCGTGAAGACCAAGAGCGGCTGCTCCATTGTGTCGTCTGTTTTTCTCATGTGTTTGAAGAATCGTGTGCTGGTGTACGGTGACTGTGCCGTGAACACTAACCCGGATGCGCAACAGTTGGCAGAAATAGCCATTGCTTCTGCGGAAACAGCTCGCGTTTTTGGTATTGTTCCGCGGGTGGCTTTGCTTAGCTATTCCACGGGAAATTCCGGCAAGGGTGAAGATGTTGATAAGGTCACAGAGGCTGCGGCTATTGCCAAGCGATTGATCAAGGAGCGTGGTCTGGACTTTCCCATTGAAGGGCCGCTTCAATACGATGCTGCCGTGGATCCGGAGGTGGCCGAGGTGAAAATGCCTGGTTCTGATGTGGCCGGGCAGGCGACTGTGTTTATTTTTCCTGATCTCAATACTGGCAACAATACTTATAAAGCCGTGCAGCGTGCGGCAAACGCGATTGCCATAGGTCCGATCCTACAGGGACTTAACAAGCCGGTCAACGATTTGTCGCGTGGTTGCACTGTGCCTGATATTGTTAATACCGTAGTCATCACCGCTATCCAGGCACAAGCTGAAAAAGGGACTTAGATGAAAGTACTGGTTATCAATTCCGGAAGTTCTTCCATTAAATATCAGCTTCTGGACATGGAGAACGAGATTGTTCTGGTTTCAGGGCTTGTGGAGCGCATCGGTGAGGAGTCAGGCGATGTTACCAACAAGGTGTTTCCCGGTACCGACAGGCAGGCTGTCACCAGGATTGAACAAACCATTCCTGATCACCGGACAGGGATGGAGCTTGCCGTCGATTTGATTACGGACCGGGACAAGGGCGTTATCAAAGGAAGGGGAGAAATCTGTGCCGTTGGTCATCGTGTCGTTCATGGTGGTGAAAATTTTCATGAACCTACCATTGTAACCGATGAGGTAATATTGGCCATTGAGGCCACTGTGCCACTTGCGCCGTTGCACAATCCTGGGCATTTGGATGGCATCCGTGTTGCCATGGAGTTGTTTCCCGGCATATCGCAGGTGGTTGTTTTTGATACAGCCTTTCATCAAACCATTCCGCCCCACGCCTATATGTATGCACTGCCGTATGAGTTGTACGAAAAGGATCGACTGCGGCGATACGGGTTCCATGGCACATCTCACAAGTTCGTGGCGGGCGAGTGTGCCAGACTTCTCGGCAAACCGCTTGATCAGTGCAACCTCATTACCGTGCACTTGGGCAACGGTTGTTCCATGACCGCTGTGAAAAATGGCAAAAGCGTGGACACATCATTCGGCCTGACGCCCTTGGAAGGGTTGGTCATGGGCACACGATCTGGTGATATTGATCCGGCTATCCATGCCTTTCTGGCCCACAACAAGGGTATGGATATTGATGCCATCGACGTCATGCTCAACAAGGAGTCTGGCCTCAAGGGTCTTTGTGGCATGAATGACATGCGTGATGTGCATGCGGCCATTGCAAGAGGAGATGACAAGGCCAAGCTTGCTCTTGATGTCCAAGCGTATCGCAATCGCAAGTATATTGGTTCCTATATGGCTGTATTATCACGTGTGGACGCCATTGTGTTTACGGCTGGCATCGGGGAAAATGACGCCACGGTTCGACGTGAATCCCTCAAGGGGCTTGAATGTTTTGGTGTTCAGATCGACGAGACAGCTAACACCAGCCATGTTCATGGATCGTTACGGATCAGTTTGGATGGAAGTTCCGTTGCCGTGTGGGTTGTTCCTACCAACGAGGAGTTGGCTATTGCTCGTGAGACAAAATTAATTTTGACTAGATAACTGGCTACTTTGTCTTACTGAAGTGCATGCGGATCGTTCATATGAATATTAGTTTAGCATGACTCGCATGGTCTTTGTTGACAATGCGTTTTTTATACTGTTTTTCGCTTGCCTTTCCCTCAGTTCTCCTTGAATTGGATATAATCCTCCTTGTGTATTGTGTGTTTTTGTTTGGATATATTGTTTTTCATGGTGACAAATAAGAGGTTTGTGCTTATAAATGTTTAAGTGGGAATTTTATATTTTAAACGCAACAATCATGTTTGTTTGAAGGTTTACGTTTGGAAAGGTTGAAAATGTGGTTGGCACCTTGAGTCTTTGGTCATTGAAAGAATGAATTGGTACTGATCACAGTGGCATGGTTTTTTGTGATCCGTGCAGCAATTGCGCCCTGAATTTTCATACCTCCCCCGAACATAAGGTTTGCATCACTTTTGTGAGGGGACTCAAAGGTTGTTGGGTCTGTTGACGAACGAGAGTGAATCAGGTTGTGAGTCCTGATTCCGGGTTGAGGATGCAGACGTTGTGAATCCGAAAATAATGATGGCTGGGAAGGAGACAACAGCCATGCCAAGGAGGATCCTATGTCAATGCGTTATGATCAGAACCGCAAGCGGATTATCTGCCGATGGGAAGAACCTATCAAAGTGGTGATGAACAAGAAGGAAGGTTTTATCAATCGTTCGCGTATGATTACGGTCAAGGTGAACGAAAATGGAAAGCTTAATAGCAAGGATCGGAGAAGGCATGAGAAGCATCCGATGTTCCCGAACATCCATCGTTTCAACAAGATCCTTAACAACATGAATTATTTCCCTGAACATGAGAATGGTCACAGATGTGCAGTGTGCGGATTGGAACAAGATGTCAGTCCCAGCTATGATGTCAAAAGGCAGTCAATAATATGGCTGTGCAGGGATCATCTCACCAATTCACCCAAGGTTGATGCATAGGAATTTTGTTGGTCCGAGAAAAAGATGTCATTTATAGGTCACAAAAAGCCCCGCCATACGGCGGGGCTTGCTTGTTGTCACGGAGTGGTCGAGAATTAGAACTGGTAGCGAAGGCCGAGAAGTACATCATGGGTGCCGATATCTTTAATCTGGCTGGTGATGGACTTGTTTGTACCGGATGCGGTGACTTCCTTGCCGCTACCGTAGTAATTGTAGCGGTAGGCGAGATCAAGAATGACGGATTCCGTCATGTTCCAGCCGACACCGGCTCCGAGGTTGAAGGCGAAGTTGCTGGTTGTTTTGTCCTTGGGAGAGCTGATAGTGGCGGCACTGGCACCAGTTCCCGTGCTGAACTCTTCCTGAATCCAGGCTACGCCGACACCACCGTTGATGTAAGGCGTGAAGCTTGTGGAGTTATAGAAATCCCAGTATCCATTCAGCATCATGGTGTGGAGATTAATCTTGTCTGTCAGCGAGGAGTTGCTGTCGCTGTATTGGTATTTGAAATCGCCGTGGTACATGTATTCAAGTTCAGTACGGATCGGCAGATCACTGTCTATCCAGTTGTAACCGATGGCACCACCGATTGCCATGCCTGTGTCGGTTTTGAACTTGCTGCTGGCACCGGTCGGAGCCGTACCGTTTGAGCTCGCGGATTTTGTGGCATCCAGAAATGAGCCACCAGCTTTTATGGAGCCGTAGAACCCACCATTTTCAGCAAACGCCATACCTGAGAACATCAGGCTCATGGCAAGCAAGCTGATTGCAATGATCACAGTTTTTTTCATACCAGTTCTCCCCGACAAGTTAATATTTTTGCACAATTAGCAATTTAATATTCTATTTTTAGTCAGGAGTCAATGTGGTCTTGGTTTTTTTTAAAAGGTTGAGGGCAAGGACTATGTACTGAATTTGTTGCATAAATGAAGTTGAAGTTGGTGTTTTGCATGGACACACAAAGAAGACAGTGTTTCCGGTGTTTCAATTATCATTTTCAATGTTGATTGTGCTGATATGATATGGCTGTATTGGGGAATAGGTTGTCGACCTGCTCCAAGAGGGATGGATCGGCGGGTTTTTTTTGGGAAGTTGTAACCTTCAAGCAGTTGGGAAAGTCATGACCGATGAGATCGTCTTTGTGGATGAGGGAGAAGACTCTGTTCATGAGGGGTCCATTACCTGGAAAATTCTGATCGTGGATGATCAGGAGGATGTTCATACCGTGACTCGTCTGGTGTTGGATGATTTCGCATTTGAAGGACGCAAAGTGACTTGTTTCAGTGCTTATTCCGGCAGGGAGGCCAAGAGACTTATTGCTGAAAATCCTGATACCGCAGTTATTTTACTTGATGTTGTCATGGAAACGAATCGAGCCGGTCTGGATGTCGCGCAATTTATTCGTACTGAGGTTATGAATCGTTTTGTTCGAATCATATTAAGAACAGGGCAGCCGGGCGAAGCCCCCGAGCGGGAAGTCGTCACCGAACTGGATATCAATGATTACCGTCAAAAGGCGGAGTTGACCGCAGACCGTCTGGTAACGTCTGTCACCACGGCCATTCGTTCATATCGGGATTTGAAAAGTATTGATGAGGGCAGGCGGGGACTGCATCTTTTAGCAATGGCTGTTGCCCATCAGATTCGTAACCGGACCGTTACCATTGCCGGGTTTGCCAATTTGATCAGAAAAAAGGAATCAAATTCGCCTGATGTTGCCGAACATCTGGCGACGATTCTTCATGAATCCTCGCGCCTTGAGTCCATGGTAAGGGATGTGACCAACTATGCTTCCATTCAAATTGGAAATCTCAAGCCTTTCGGGATTCGAGATCTTATCGAAGAAGCAATGGATCTGATAGATGCGAAGATCAAGGTTTCGGGGCGAACCGTGCAATGGGATGTGTTTTGTCCTGATCAGACCGTGTCCGTCGATTCTCGATTGTTCGTTCTGGCCATGGAGGCCATCATGCAGAATGGGGTTGATTTTTCCGATGGACAGCCCCGGATCAAGGTGGCGGTTTTAACAGGACGTCTGGTTTGTTCAATCACTGTGACAGATTTTGGTTGCGGCATTGGGGAAAAGGACCTGCCTTTTGTTTATGATCCGTTTTTTTCACTCAAGCCAACGGGGTCGGGCATGGGGCTGTGCATTGTCAAAAAGGTTGCCATGGAGCATCAGTGGGATATTGCCATTGAGAGCACTCCCGGCAGGGGCACTACGATGCACGTTGTTATTCCCCGGCGTGAGATTACTGGTTTGAAAGGGTAGTTGGCAGTTTGTTGTAACAGGAGTGATTCCACTGTGCATCGTCAATAGGATTGCACAAAAAACAGGGCTCCGACAAGTAATGCCGGAGCCCTGTTTGTATCAATGGTTCCGTGACTACAGGAAGTAGTAGGTGGCTGCGAGGCCGGTTATGGACATTGTGATGGTGTAAGGCAGGGCCATAATGACCATGCGACCGTATGAGAGCCGGATGATCGGAGCTAGGGCCGAAGTCAGGAGGAACAGGAAGGCCGCCTGACCGTTGGGAGTGGCAACCGACGGTATGTTGGTGCCGGTATTTATGGACACGGCAAGTTTGTCGAAGTGGTGTATCAGTTCTCCAGCTTGTGTTGCAGCAGCCTGCGGCAGAGAGGCAAGCACGTCTGCACGGACCAGATTCGGATCGGTCAGCTTGTCCATGAGCTGTACGCCGGTCATGCCGATTCCGGGGATCGTGTTTAAAATGGCCTCAAAGTGCATCTTTGTCTCTGAGATATACACGGTGGCGACAAACACGTTGTCCGAAATCATGGAAAGCACGCCGTTGGCGAGATAGTAGGCGGCCAACTGCGACTGGCCTTCAAAGCCCAGCACGTAGTTGATGACCGGGGCGAACAGGTGTTGGTCGTGGATGACTCCAACGATGGCGAAGAAGACAACCAGCAGTGCGGTGAAGGGCAGGGCCTCTTCGAATGCCGGGCCGAGTTGGTGTTCGTCGATGAAGCCGTTAAAGGCGGTCAGCAGAACGATGACGGATAAACCGATGACGCCAACGGCAGCCAGATGGAAAGCCAGTGCCATGATCAGCCATACGCCAATCAGAGCCTGGACGATCAGCTTGGCCTTGCCGGTCATGCCGCGTTTTTCTTCCATTGCGATTGCGGTTTCGAGCAAATGGGAGCGGATGTTGCCGGGCATTTCCGCACCGTAGCTGAATATCTTGAGTTTCTCGACAGTTACGCAAGTCAGCAGGCCTACTGCCAGGACAGGCATGGAAACTGGAAGAATCATGATGAAGAATTCCATGAAATGCCAACCCATTTCAGCGCCGATCAGCAGATTCTGGGGCTCGCCAACGAGGGTACAGACACCACCAAGAGCGGTTCCGACTGCGCCATGCATCATGAGATTGCGCAGGAAGGTGCGGAACTGGATGAGTTCTTCGCGTTTCTGATCTTTGAAATCGTTGTCCATGCACAGGTCGTGTTCGCAGGTCATGGTTTTGCCGGAGGCGAAACGATGATATACATTATAGAATCCGTAGGCCACTGCGATGATGACGGCGGTGACAGTCAGGGCGTCTAGAAAGGCGGACAGGAACGCTCCTGCAAAACAGAAGAGAAGTGAAATGATGATTTTCGAGCGGACCTTGGTAAGGATGCGGGTGAAGGTAAACTGCAAAAAATCCTTCATGAAGTAGATACCTGCAACCATGAAGATCAGGAGCAGGATTACTTCGAAGTTGGCCAAAGCTTCGTGGTAGACTGTTTCTGGATGTGTCAGACCGAGAATTACGGCTTCCATGGCGAGCAGGCCGCCAGAAGGAAGCGGGTAACATTTGAGAGCCATTGCAAGGGTGAAGATGAATTCACCGATCAAGACCCAACCGGCAATGAAGGGGCCGACTGTGAAAACAAGAATTGGGTTGATAACAAGGAAGGCGAGAATGGCCAGCTTGTACCAATTGGGCGCATTTCCTAGAAAGTTTTTGCCGAAGGCCTGCATAAGTGTTTGGGTCATTGTAAGTTACTCCTCAACTCGATTTTGAGTCTGTGACGATAGTCGTGGTGATTCTAATTGCCAATAAGTATAGTCGGATACATGCCCTTCTCCGGGCCGGATTGGAATGGTTGGAGGATGCCGAAACAAGCGTCCTGAGTCTTTTGTGCGTGGCCGCGAGTCTCTTCAGTGCCATTGGAATAGGCGCCGTTTTCCGCGCCGATGTGTTCGATGCGCTGTCTAAATGTTTCAACAAACGCTTTCCCGTCACCCTTGAAGGTCATGTTGCCGAGGGTTACGTCGGTGGCTTGGGCCAAGAGGTCCAGGCTCATGCACTGGGTTTCGAGATCAGCCTGCTTGGTGACATATCCCCAGACAGCAGAGTTTTCCGGGATGATAATTGGTTCTTCGGCGTCGATGATGGTGTGCGGCATGACGATGGAGTCCTTGCCCACTATAATGGGGTAGGCCTCTGTGCCGTGGACGAATGAGTTGAAGCCCACGAATACGTTGGTTCCAAGCCTGCTGTTGATGACTTTGCCACCGTGGGCTGTGACATCAAAACCTTCATATATCGAATTCATAATGTAGCAATTTTCCTGAGCGTTTGAGCCTTCGCCGATAAATGAGTTCTCAACATGGGCACGTTGGACCACCAGGGCGTTTTTGCCGATGGTGCAGTCGCCCTTGAGGACGGCGTAAGGACTGACATATGCCCCCTCTCCCAGATTTTCAATAGGGGTGGAGCAGATTGTGGAATAATTGGGCACGAAGTCTGCCTTGCGTTCATCAACATATTCGATGAATTTTCCGGACAGGGTGCCGTGTTCGCTGAGGGAAACGTATTTTTCGACGATGCCTTCTGGATAGACGTAGTTGAACTCGAACATGTCGTATTTGATCCAGACACGACCAGGCTCGATGGTGACACGGGACAGTTCTAGAGCCTGGACATATGCAAAATCGCCTACCACGCAGTTGTGCAGCGTGGAAAGATCTGCGGTCGCAAATGGTCCGAGGTAGACACCTTCTGTGG
>JAEINO010000069.1 GCA_016342345.1 Pseudodesulfovibrio sp.
TCGCTCTCGGAAAGTTTTTCGTTGAGTCTTTGGCATTCTGTTTCGAATTCATTTTCTTTAATGGTAAATCCGGCTGCTGTTGCAATTTCAACGATCTTCTTTGCGGCGGTTCCGTCCAAAGACAATTCGCCGAGAGACTGTTGCAACTCCTTATTCCCTTTTACATGAATCAAAAAAGCTTCAATTTGACTTGTCATTACTTGCCGCTCCTTATTTGCTGTTTCCATAGTATACAGATGACATCAGGCTAAAAAAAAATCATCCATCTCAAACACACTTACAAAACAAATCAACCATGTCCATGAGCTTCATTTATCATGCCTTCGACTTGCAATGGAATGGCTTCATCCATCAAAATTCTGAAGGTGACACTGTTATTAGTATAAATTTATTTCTTGTTGAAATAATTAAGATCGTTGATGCAGTTATTCGGGACAGTTCCATTGCTTCCGCCAGTGATGTTTTCCAAATCGCTCTCGGAAAGTTTTTCGTTGAGTCTTTGGCATTCTGTTTCAAATTCATTTTCTTTAATGGTAAATCCGGCTGCTGTTGCAATTTCAACGATCTTCTTTGCGGCAGTTCCGTCCAAAGACAATTCGCCGAGAGACTGTTGCAACTCCTTATTTTCCTTTACATGAATCAAAAAGGCTTCAATTTGACTTGTCATTACTTGCCGCTCCTTATTTGCTGTTTTCATAGTATACAGATGACATCTGGCTAGAAAAAGTTTCATCCATCTCAAATATATTTACAAAGCAAGTCAGCCATATCCATAATATTCCATCTATCACGCCTTTGACCTGCAATACCATGGCTAAGTTCGTCAGAATCCACTTCGCGCAGCAATCAAACCTTTCACGCACATCCAACAGGCATTTGAAAATGAGTCGAGTGCAAGGCGCAAGGAAAAGACAGGGCCGAAGCGTATTCCAATACGCAAGGATCTGACTTTTCCGCAGCAACGCCGCAATCGGGCCATTCTCAACAGCCTGCTATTTGGGGTGTTTTTTGCGCCACTGTGCCGGGGGCATTTTCAATCCGCCCCGCAGCCAGAAACCGCGTCGCTCAACGCGCGCCTTTTCTTCGGCTTTTTTCAGCAAAGAATAGTATCTGGTATTGGGCTTAACCTTGATGGCAAGAGCCATTCCGGCACGCACCATTTCTTCGTTAAGCATATGATCGCCGCAATAGGCATAGGCAAGAAGTCGCCCGTAGCGATCCTTCTTCTCCTTGTCCAACTCCAGACGCAACGTCTTGCCAAAACAGAAATTCATTGCATAGGCCTTGGCCTGAGTTCCGTACTCCTGCCCCCATTCCGGGGCGTCAATGCCTATGAGTCGGACTTCCTGAGAATAACCGTTATATTCCACCAACATGGAATCGCCATCAAGAAGAGTCAGGAAACGGGCATTCTGGGCATAGGAAAAATCGGAAAAAACAAACAGGGCAAGAATGAGACTAGCCAAAAATAGGGTGTTGCGAAATGACATTGGAATGTTTTATAAGAATTTCAATATATCTTCCAGTCCTAAAAAAAACCCAAGGAAATCATATGCAAATAACATTTCTCGTTGACAACAACTCCCTTATCGGCAGCTGTTTTCTGGCTGAACCAGCCTTGTCCATACTTATCAAAGACGAGGACAAACGAATTCTCTTTGATGCGGGATACTCGGACGCATTCCTGATAAATGCCCGGCGCAAGGGGCTTGATCTTCTGCATCTGGACTGGATCGTTCTTTCTCACGGCCATTTTGATCACACATGGGGTCTGGCAGACCTTGCCCGCCATTATTTTGAAGCGGGCTTGGAAAAACTGTCCCACTCCCGCCCCAGACTGCTGGCCCATCCTCTGGCTTTTGTCACCAAGCGCAAAGGGGCCTTGCCCGAAATCGGCATGCTCATAGCCGAGGACAAACTGTCACACCAATTCGAATTGGCACTGACAAACGAGCCTGTCTGGCTTTCCGAAAAACTTGTAACACTGGGCGAAATAGAACGCGTACTTGATTTCGAGCAACCCGCTCCTCTGGGCGAACGCATGGACCCGGACGGCCCGGTGGATGACAACATCGTCGATGACACAGCCATGGCTTATGTGACCGACCAGGGTCTTGTTGTCATATCGGGTTGCGCCCATTCCGGCATCTGCAACACTGTTGAGCAGGCCCGCCGCATCACGGGCGTGGACACGGTTCACACAGTCCTCGGCGGCTTCCATTTACAGAAGGCCAAGCCGGAACGGCTTGACCCGACAACGGATTATCTGGCTGCTCTCAACCTAAAAAACCTGTACGCATGCCACTGCACAGACCTGGCAGCAAAGATCGCCTTGGCAAGGAAATGCCCGATCAAGGAAGTCGGGTCCGGGCTGACTTTACGATTCTAAAGGGATGATGGACGCCATCTGTTCACGAGTCGCCTTATTAAAAAACACCTATTGTCTCTCTTGACGAACCCACTTGTCAGTATGATAATGGATTCGTCATAAGGGATAATCTGTATAATCTATTTGGAAAAGGAGAATACAATGTGCAAGACCTGCAATTGCGGAACGAACAGTGAAACCAGAAAGCACCAGCATGCGCACTCTCATGGCGGTGCCGTGATCCACGAACATGACCATTCCCATGACCATTCACACATTCATGAACACACGCATGAGGACGGCGAGGTTCACGCGCACGAACATACCCATGTTCATTCGCATGACCATGCGCACTCTCATGACCATTCACATGACCATGGCAGCGAGCATGACCACGATCATGTTCACACCCATGAGGCACATTGCGAGGGCGACGACCACGCTCATTCCGAAGATGCTGCCCACGATCACAACCACTCCTGATTGATTCGACGACGATACTCCACGGTTCTGGCCATATGGTCCCAAACCGCCTCGACCAGCACCGTGGACAGACCGCAAAACAAAATGCGCCGCAAACATGCGACGCATTTTTTCATTACTTACGCCTTCAATTCGATCGGCAACCGGTTGAGACTGGTTCGAATTCAGGACGCAAGAATCTGACTTTCCACAGCAACGCAGCAATCGGGCCTTCCGTCCAACCGACAGGCGATTGAATGGAAGGCCCCTGTGTCCATTGCAGGAAGGTGAGTATGTTTTTCAGTTGACGGCTAACTGCCGTTGACCACGCTCACGACGCCTGCCGTGTTGGTTGCCACCAACAGGTCGATGGCATTGGCTCGGGTGGAACCGGAACAGGCCACGATGATGTCGCCAGTGTCCAGGTTGTAGTCATCAGCCGCATCATCAAAGTACCCGGCATTGAGCAGGGTGGCGATTTCGTCGTCGGTTCGATAGAGAAACAACTGCTGGCCGGGAACACCGCCCATCAGCCGCATGTCTTCGCTCAGATAATCTGCCATTTCCAATCTCCTATGCAAAACGGAAGGGGCTCCCCTTCCGGGTTAAGGTTTTAGCTAGACGATGACGGCATCGTCATCGCACTGAATCTCGATCACGCCTTCAGGGTCAATGAGACACGCACCGGCGGACAGCATATGGTCCACGAGATGTGCGGCCTTTTCCGGCACCCAGTCCACAAAAGCCTTGATTTCCTGGCCCTCTGCAAGACCTGCGGCATTGCGATGGTAGACAAAGCACTTGCGTGTGCCATCGGCCAAAGGCAGACCGGTGTGGAACATCCAGGTGATGCCCAACCATGTGCGAGATTCCGTGCCTTTGAGCCAGGGGTACTGTTCTCCCGAATAGTCGCTGGACTTGAATTCCTGAATATTGAGCAATTCGTTCCACTGGTGCGGACCGACCACAGCAAAACGATGCCCGTCATCAGGCACATCGTTGGAATTGAGAGTACCAAATGCCTGCAGGATCTTGTCCTTGGTCAGACCTGTGGCACCCTCGGCAACCACGTTGGAGGCACCATCAAGCTTGGTAATGATCAGTTCGTCGATCTTGCGCCCAAGGGCCCAGGCTCCGGCACTGGCTGCCACCTGCTTTTCGTCGTTCTTCTCCTTGAGCTCATCGAGCTTGTCGATGTACTCGGCAGCGTACCAGTCGGACAGAGTGCAGGACACGTTGGAATGGTTGAGGTTCATCAGAGGCACATTACCATGGCTGGTCTTCTTGCCAGCAGTGCCCTTGCCAACTTTCTGGAAAACGCACTTGGAGCCGACAACCCCGGCCTGAAGGCGCACAGTCTGGCGCATCTTGGACCCTTGCGCCTGATAGGCGAGGTGCACCATCTCGGTGTACTCGGTTACAAATGAATTACTGATTGTCGTGGACATTTCCGTTCTTCTCCTTTTTGTTGTCAGGTTGATGCAAAGCCGGGTGTCCGGGATGTGTCATGCGGGCGGGTGTCCACGAATTTCCAGGACGAAACCATTTCATCCCGAACAAGAGAGGGCCGCCTTCAAAACCTCCGGGCCGGATGTGAAGAGCCTAACCCCGATTTATGGCTCGGATGAAAACGGGCGTCAGAGGGATAAAAAAGACCGAAAAAAGGGCAACTCTGCCTATTGACAGGGTTTTGAGATCGGGTCTTTTTCGAGGTGAATTGGGAGAATTGGATGCAGCCTGCGGCAGCGATGAAGAATGTAAGATATTTAAAGAGAGCCCTCCCGGCGGGCGTCTTTTTTGGCTGAGCCGCCCCAAAAAAGAAGCAAAAAAGTGCGGCTTTGCGCTGTGATCCATCCGCGATGGCTAAGAGCCGCTAACACGCTCCGCTGCCCTTCAAGATATCCGGGACCCGGACGCTTTTCGGGCTACACTTCACGTGTCAACCGGCTCTAAGCCCCTGCTCTCATTGGTCGTCGTTGCGAGAAAGACTGGATAGAGTGTGATTGGGATAGATATGAAGACATTGGAAACGCTTGTTTTTTCAAGCTTTTTGGATTTCAAAATTCCAACACCAATTCGTACCCACCCAGCGTTAAGCCTCCAAAGGCCTAGAAGCTGACAACGCGGAAGAGGCGGCTTTATGACCGAGATCAGAAGAGCATTGTTAAAGGGCGATGGTACGAAAAAGTGCAGCCTAGACTTTTCATGGCATGGAGCCGACCCGCTTTGATCAGATTCTCAGCCATGGAAGGCAGCGACCAAGCTACTAAAAGGCCCTTTTTTTCGTCCCTTTTTTTGGGCCAACAAAAAAACGGACCCCACCGGGAGGGGTGCCTTTAGGCATCTTCTCTTTAATCTTTATTCTTCATCGCCAAATCTTCCCTTCTCTACCCCAAAAAAAACAAATTGACCTTAAATACCGAAACCCGCACCATATGTTAATCGTTACTTGCCCTCATATTTCGAGACACCATCGACCACGGAGCATCCATGAACCGTCTTGCCCTAACCTTTTTCATCTTTCTCGTACTGCTCCTGGCAGCACCTTCTGCCCACGCCATCTCCTTTGAAAAAGCCATAAAAAACGTGAATCAGCAGGACAAGTATTTCTTCTATCTGCACGGAGCCATAATGGAAAAGAAAGGCAAAAATGCCGTGAGCGATCGATATGGTTCCTACCTTTACGATCACATTATCGAACATTTCGAGGATAGAGGCCTGATCGTCATCGAAGAGGTGCGCGGTCCGGTCAACCCGAACAAATACGCCTCAAAAATAGTCATGCAGGTACGCAGGCTCATGGCCGCCGGAGTTCCGGCTGGCAACATATGCGTGACAGGGTTCTCCAAGGGTGGCTACATCACCCTGCTCGTGGCCTCCAGCCTGGGCAATCCGGGTGTTGGGTATGTAATCATGGCCGGCTGCGGCAGGGGAAAATGCGGGTATGTATTCGACCAATTCCTCAAGAAGAAACGCGGCGCACGACTCAGGGGCAGAATCCTCTCCATCTACGCTGGCAGCGACATGGATGCCGGATCATGCCGCCAGGCTTTTGAGCAGGCCCCAGACGACGGTTTCTCGTTCAAGGAACTCCGCATCAAGACCGGCAAGGGCCACGGGCTCTTCTATCAACCCCGCCCTGAGTGGGTGGCTCCTGTGGCCATATGGGCCAAAGGCGGCAGATAGTGTTCCCTCTGGATATCCCCTTCGTTGCTGACGGGAATTACCCCTATTTTCTGGCCGATCACACCGAATCTCTCGCCTCGGTCCACTTCAGCCTGCACGACCCGAGCGTGGCCGACGCCCGTCAGTGCATGGACCGAATCGACAGGGAAACGATCATCTCAGGCCTGAAGAAACTCGATGGAGTTGCCCGGTTCCTACTCATGAACGCCCGTCTCCATGCACCGGATAAATATTTCAACGCATCAGGTCTCGCCACAACCGCACATCGGCTGGAAACATTGCTTGATTCCGTTGACCTCAACGGCATTATCTTTGCGGACCCGTATTTTATCCAGGCATTCTCGGACACGTATCCCGACATTGCCGCAAGACTGGAAGCCGTGCCGAGTGTCAATGCGAACCTCGACTCGGCAGACAAAGCATTCGCCATGCTGGACATGATTGATGGAACCGCCTTCAAGACACCAACCAGACTAGTGCTGGATCGCTCCCTCAACCGCGACATCCAGAGGCTTGCAAAGACATCTGCACGACTGCGCAAGGCCTGCCCAAACATGAAACTACACCTTCTCGCCAACGAGGGATGCCTGTTTCAATGTCCTTACAAACCAGCTCATGACGCGCACAGGGCCATGGTCAACGAGGGGTTGTGCCCTGAGCACACCTTTGCCATGAACCGGGATTTCGGATGCGTCCGCCGCCTGCTTGACAACCCGGGCTCCATGCTCACCTCGCCGTTCATCCGGCCCGAGGACATGGAACGGTATGAGCCACATGTGGATGGGATTAAACTGTGTGGGCGCACCAAGGGAGCCGCATTTCTGAAACGCATTCTGGCGGCATATCTGAAGGGGGAATACACAGGCAACCTGCTCGATCTCATGGATGCCATGGGTGATCTTTCCGACCGCGTGACCATCCCCAACCATTGCTTGCCGAATGACTTTGCCGACCACGTGACAACGTGCGCCAAGGATTGCAGGAAATGCAACTGGTGCGCGGCCCTGATGGAGACAACCGCAACCAGAAACGATCCAGACCTCATTCGCCTGTAGAGTCTTCTTTGCAATACCGGAAGGTGCTGACACCCGAAGACTTGGCGTCATACATGGCCTGATCCGCCCGCCGAATCAACGTATCCACATCCAGTCCATGACGAGGACAGAAGCAGATGCCCACACTGATTCCAAGGCCGTGATAAGCCTGTCCGTCAAGCAATACAGGTTCTTTCATCGTTCCAAGAAGACGCTCCACAACCAGTTCAACGTCCTTCCGGCGGGCCAAGTTCTGAAGCAGAATCACGAATTCATCCCCACCGATTCGCCCAGCTGTATCCACCTCACGAAGACAGAGCTTGAGCCGTTCGGCCACCTGCCTAAGGGCCTGGTCTCCAGCCTGATGCCCATACTTGTCATTGATACTCTTGAAATCGTTCAAATCGAGATAGAGAAGTGCGGCGGTGCCGTCGGTGCGCTCCACCCATGCTGCGGTATGAACCAAACGATCCATGATCAATGCCCTATTGGGCAAACCTGTCAGGGGATCATACATGGCCAGCACCCGGATTCGTTCCTCGTTCTCGATTCTTTGCGCTATCTCCTCATGGAGCCGCTCATTGGTCTGCTTGAGCTGCGCTGTTCTATCGAAAACTTCCTGTTCGATTATCTCACGGCTCCGCCTCAACGCATTTTCGGCCTCCAGCCTGTTGGTTATATCGCGGGCAATGCAAATAATGCTCGGTCCACCGGCAAGGGTAATGGCCCTGGTATTCATTTCGGTTGGAATAACCTTTCCATCCCGACACACATGCTCGGTCCTGGCCGTAAACGGCTCTTCAGACTCCAGTATGCGCGGCAGCCATTCCTTCAGCCTGGGGACATAGTCGGCCTGATTAATCTCGACATAGGACATTCCCAGCAATTCCTCGTATGAATACCCGAGCCTCTCGCAGGCGACCTTGTTCGCATCCCGTATCTGACCTTTCCCGTCAAAAACGAATATGGCATCTGCAGCAGAGTCAAACAGGGTCCGGTACTTTCGATCGGATTCCTCAAGCTCTTTCTGTTTGCGAATCAACTCGCGCTCCGCCTGTTTTCTGGATGTAATATCCGCAGACAAGCCCTCAATGTATAAAGGTTCACCGTCCTCGTTCTTGACAATCCTGAGATGGATTTCGACATCACGAAACTCACCATAAAAATCTCTGAAACGCCCCTCAAAAGAATAGCTGCCCCGCTCCCTGAGTTTTTCAAGCACCTGAGCCCGCAAACTGGGGTCCTCATAGATTTCGTTGCCCAAATCTTCACAGTCAGCCAACACCTGGGCCGGATTTTCATAACCAAGCAACTCGGCCATCCGGGGATTCACATCCAGAAAACGGCCTTCAAATGACGACCGAAACACCCCCAAAGGAGCATTGTTAAACATTTCCTGATACTTTTCCTCGACGCATCGATTGTCACTATTAATACTATCAAGTCCAACCATCATATATACCTCCCCGGACATTTCTCCACACTCCCAGATTATACCGAATCCCTACACCATGTGATTATTTTTTATCAGTGTTCTGCTCGCCGGTTTTCATTTCACAGGGTTTGAGTTAGGTGGTGGGGAATGACACAAAGCTGACAATATCCCTCAAAGGAGACGACCATGAAGAAATCCCTTGGAGCCAAGACTCTGGCTCAACCTGCTCCCGTCTGGGCTGTGAGTGCATATGATGTAAACGGCAAGCCCAATGCCATGATCGCAGCCTGGGGCGGCATATGCAGCTCCCAACCGCCCTGCCTGACCGTTTCCCTGCGCCCATCCCGGCACACCTATGCTGGCATCATGAAAAACAAGGCCTTTACCATAAGTGTCTGCCCCAAAGGCCTTGCTGCTGAAGCGGATTATCTGGGCATGGTCTCAGGTGCAAAAGAGGACAAGTTCAAAGCAACCGGCCTGACCCCTGTGCGCAGTGACGTTGTGGAGGCCCCATACATCGACGAATTTCCCCTGATCATCGAATGCTCTCTCATCCATTCCTATGAACTGGGAATACACACCATGCTGGTCGGTGAAATCAAGGACGTGAAATGCGACGATGACAAGCTCATCGACGACAAGAATCCCGATATCGAAAAGATTCTTCCGCTCATTTTCACTCCCGGAACACGCGCCTATCACACCATTGGCGAATACGTCGGACAGGGTTTTAACATGGGCAAAAAGTTCATGAAATAGATTGGAAGTCAAATGTAATTCTGGCCGGACAGGACATGATGCCTGCCCGGCCATTTCACTGACAAGTGATGGACAAAAACATCCGGCGACAAGTGAAGCCATTCCGAAAGGCCCTCGACTCTGCCGATAAAGCGTGTTTCCTCAAACCGCCCTTCTGAACGCCTGTTTCTTGACGTTTCCATTTCCCTGCCAGATAAAATACGGCACCGGGCTGCGCAATCCGTCCATTTTCCAAGAAAAGCCCAAATCGGAACAGACCATGCATCGTTCCCGGCATGAAACGATCATTGTCTCGAAACTGCATACTCACGGCTGCAGTCCTGGTCCTGCCGGGATGTCTGGCCATCAACGCCGCTCTTGGTATCCTGGGGTATCTCGGATCAGGCCCAGCCCAAGTTGCGGGGGCCGTCTATTCCGTCTCAGAATACACTTATGAATACGCTATGAATGACAAAACGCCTGACGAAGTAATGCTGGAAAAGATTTCATGGTTTATTCCACAGGAAGCACCCCCTGATATGTCGAGCCACGCAAAGGTAATCGAAAAGCCCACCCTCTCGCTTCCGGCAGCCGATGTAAAAACCAAAGTACAGTTAACCAATTCAGTTTCTGGCGTACGGCGAGCCAGACTCCCGATTTTCGAAAAACAACCAGAGATGCTGCCCAAACTGACTGCGTCCCTGACGCTTTCACGCCAAAAGACAACCGCTGTCAGCAAACCCAAAAAGGTTCAACGACAGCGGCGTGTAAAGAAACAATCAAATCCAGCACTCGTGATAGCCAAAAGGAATCAGGCAGTCCCTGCTTCGCAAGTCGTCAGGGAATGGAAAACCAGCCCCCTGCTGACAAGACTCGACAAACTTGAGCTGGCTTTCAGACAAGCTGAAAACATTGTTTCAGGTCGCCCCAGCCAGGGCCTGCTCCTGTCAGTGCAGTCAGATGGTGCCGACCTGCCGGGTCAAGGCATCAGTGGTTCATGGTCCATCCGTCACCACCTCATGAACCACGGGCCGACTATTTCCCGAAAGTCAGCAAACGATGTCCGACTGTCTTCAACCACCAATCAACGCATCTCCTGAATCCAACCCATCATTGACGTCCGGATTTTCCCTATCTCCGTTATCTAAAGACATAGTCACTGATATGCCTGTCCCGCTGTTCACGAATCCAGCGTTGCAAGTCCTCAGGCAAGGCACGCCAAGTCCCCTTGGGACCACGTTTCCATGCGGGCAGACCGTGACCCCTCACCAGATCATTTATGTTTTTCGGATTTTCACCAACGGCATTGCAAATGTCACGGGCACCCTTCAGGCAGATGCTGTACACAGGCCCTCCTCGCAGTTCTCCTCGATGGAAAATTTGAAGCTGCCCACGCCGGAACATCGCTCAAGGAACTCCCTGAAGGCCGATCCCGACTGCATCACTCCCCGCCCATCGCCGGAAAATCCGAAATACCTGCCAAGCAACACACACCCCTTTGTATCAGCGGACACATTGCCCTTATGAAAAAGGATGTGCGAACGCCCCGGAACATCACGTATTTCAAAAGTCGATCCGAATCCGGGAGACTCGACTCTCCGACATATATACGTCCCTGCCGGTATGCAGGAAATGTTCGCTTCGTTATTCCGATCCGGCGGCTCCAGGGTTACGCAGAAAACCCCGCCGTCGAGACGCAAGACTCCAAATGTCCCGTCCACGCCTTTCTCCAGTCGTATCATCTTCACTGTTTCAATCATCTGTACCTCCAAATCGTCACCTTCACCACAATGGACACGCCATATATAGTCAAGTGACTATCATAGAGTCAACCTTTTTTGACAATTCTCTTTAGACATTTGCCATTTATTGTGTATATCTTGATTAAAACCCAATCAAATCAAAGGGGAAACCATGGGATTTACCGACAACGTGCGCCAGGCACTCCTAGGACGTATCGGCCCAGGCAAACGATATCCCAACAACAAGCGCATGGCCGACGAACTTGAAGTCGATCCGTCCCAACTCAACCGCTTCCTGAAAAAGGAAAGGGGCCTCAACGCGGATTCCCTCGGGCACATTCTTGATCGCATCGGCGTTACCATTGCCTTTGGAGACGAACCTGCCGACGCTGCCAGAGAGGTCTGCTTCAGGCTACCCGGAAAAGCCCAGACCGAAGGGGACACACCTGACCCCCAGCCAGATGACTATCTTGCCGTGCCATTGGCCGCTTCCCCTGTTGCCGCGGGCCGAGGCCTCATCCCCGAAGACAAGGTGGAAGGATGGGTCCTTGTCTGGCGACATCAGGAGTCCATTCGTTTCCGGTCCAATCTGGTCGCCGTCGAAGTAGGGAAAAACGAACTTTCAATGATACCCACACTCCACCCCGGCGACATCGTGCTCGTGGATCGCAATGACCGCGACCCCAGTCCGGCCGGAAAGATCATGCTTGTCTGCGAACCAGGCGAGGAAGGTGGTGCCATGATCAAACGAGTCAACACCAAACGACTTGATGATGACGTGGAACTCATTTTCTACTCCGACAACAGCCGGGAATTCCCACCCACCACTTATCGTCTCGACAGGGATTACGATGGAGACATAGCCCGGGCCATCGGAGGCAATGTGGTTTGGGCCTGGAGCGACATGACGCGCAAATAGTTTTTTGCCAAAAGGAAACAATATGCACTTAGTCTTTCGCCTTTTTTTGTATTTGGACAAATTCCCTCGGTCAATAATTGTCATAGGGCTTTTGCTGATATTGACGGCTCCTGCACAGGCACAAAAAGTCCAGAACGGCAGAGCTAAACAAGAAATCCCACACATTGCGGCCATGCTGGGGAATGAAGACCGGCAAGAACGCAATGCGGCCTTTCTCAGACTCAATGACTTTGGTCAGTCCGCCATGCCCGAACTGGTTCGAATACGAAAATCAGGTACGATCGAGCAGCGGCGCGGAGCAATCATAGGTCTCGCCTTCATGCCTATCCCGGAATTGACTATGGAAGGGCTGGTCGATGCCCTGGGAGACCAGGATGCCGTGGTTCGCAGCCTTGCCGCCCATGCCCTGGCCAAAGTCGGAATTGCAGCAGCACCGGAAGTCGCCAAAATGCTTGCAAATTCGAATCCCCAAATTCGCATAGGAGCCGCTCTGGCCTTGACTCAGATGAAAGAGGACGCTGTCCCGGCCCTTTCTCTCGCCCTATCCACCAAAGACGGATTGGTCAGGGCCAAGACAGCATGGCTTCTGGGAAGAATGGGACCAGATGCACAAGCCGCCATACCAGCCCTGATTCGCGCACTGAAAACGACTGACATGCGCGTCATGCACGTGGTTGGCGAGGCCATTGACCTGATCGGCGCATCTCCGGGATTGCTGACCCACGAGTTGCTCCTTTTGGGCTACAAACCCGGACTATTCCCTTTGAAACATCTTGGAGCCAGGGCCGCGCCCACCCTGACGGCGCTGCTCTCCAGACCCGGCACACCTCTCGGCCATGCAGCAATGCTCACGCTTGCGCGGATTGGCATGGATGCAAAACCTGCCCTGCTCCATGGCCTCAGGACCGGAAACGCAAGTCAAAGAACCGCTGCAGCCCTGCTGTTGAGCGACATCGACCCGAAAACAGTTCTCATCCTTCCGGAAGACATTCGCCAGTCCCTTTCCGGAGCCAGACACGACCAATAACCCACGGAGAAAAACATGCCAGAACTTATTTATGCACTCATGTGCGCCGACCTGATCGTTGACAAGGATAGCAGCAGCACATCATTTATCCGCACCATCGAACACGCTGTAGTTCCCAAACTCCCTACCGTGCTACCGCCAATTTTCTTCGCCAGCCTGTGGGATCTTGAAGACTGTAACGACAAGCCGTTCTCGATTTCCCTCAACCTCACACCACCAGATGGAGAGAGTATGCTTTTGGGAGTCCAGGAGATCAACCAAACCGGAACCATGCTCCACAAGATGAACTTCCAGCTTCCCGGCCTGAACATCAAAAGCGAAGGCAAACACATTGTCTCGGTGGCCCTCAAGGATGGCGACCAGTGGGAAACCCTGGCAGAACTCCCTCTCTTTGTTTTCCTGAACAAATAAATCTCTATCCAGGATACTCCGGGACATTATGTCCCGGAGTATCGCTCTCCACTCACTTCATTTCATTCCATTTATACAGTGGCTCACACTATACCACTTTCTTCATTGCAATACATTTGCATGCAGTAACAATGCCTTATCATCATTTTACATGCAGCAACCTCCAAGCAAAGAGCCAAAAGGCCTTTCTGTATTTTATTTTGCAAATACTTTAAATATTATTTTAAGAATTTATCAAAGTAAAATAGGGCATTGCATACAAATTTTGTGAGATTTTACTAGACTTACACATGGCAAGACACTACGGTTGCATCGTTTCAGCTATAATTATAGACGGGCACACCACAGCCTCTCCTCGTTTTTACAGGAGAAACACCAAGATCAGAAATCCAAGGGGATGCACCATGCGATACGCCATGCTCATTCTTCCAGAAAGGGGAAGAAAACTGCCGACAAGCAAAGAACTCAGGATGACCGGTTTTGCCATTTCATCGGCCATGGACAAAGACGGCGAAACCCAAAAAACAAGGCCGCACAATCGCGTCAAAGAAAAAGATTTGCCGCCCCCTGCCCATGACAACAGGCAGAAAGCGGCTGAAGAAACCAAACAGTAGCAACGTACCGAAAAACTAATTCCGCGCACCATTCAAATCCAAAGACCCACCACAGCCGGTACGAAAGGAATGACGAAAGTCTCTATTCCAACGACTCTTCGCCAACAATCCATTTACTGCATACCCAGACCTCTACCGGCAAAGCAGAATGTCTTCGTAACCGACAGTGGCCTCGTCAACAGTCATGTTCTCATGAACGACCCGGTTGAGCACTTCCACCAATCGGGTCGGATCGCGATGCTGAAAAACATTACGGCCCACGGACAGCCCTGCCCCGCCAGCATCAATGGAGATGCGCACCATTTCCAGAAAATCCCGAGTGGAGTCCATCTTGGCACCACCGGCTATAACCACAGGGACGCAGGCGCACTCGACAATACGGGCAAAGCTCTCGCCGTCACCGGTATAATTGACCTTGACCACATCAGCACCAAGCTCCGCCCCCACACGGGCACAATGCGCCACTATTTCGGGATCATACTCGTCAGAAACTTTCGGGCCCCGAGCGTATACCATTGCCAGAAGAGGCATGCCCCATTCTGAAGCGGAAGCGGCAACACTTCCCAGATCGCTCAGCATCTGGCCTTCGGTCTCATCACCCAGATTGACATGGACACTGACTCCGTCCGCACCAAGGCGGATGGCTTCCTCCACAGTGGTCACCAACCGCTTCACATTGGGAAAAGGCGACAGACAAGTCCCTGCGGAAAGGTGAACAATGCAACCGAAATCCCGGCCCTGCATACGGTGTCCCAGCTTGACCTGCCCCTTGTGAACAAGGCCTGCATTGGCTCCGCCTGCCACCATGCTGGTAACAGTATCACGCATCTTCTCAAGCCCGGCAATAGGGCCAACGGTCACGCCGTGATCCATGGGAACAATGATGGTCCTATGGGTGTTGCGGTTGAAAATTCTTTCCAAACGAATGGCTTTTCCAATATGCATCCTGAACCTCTGCTCCGGTAGTTATCAGTTCATTGAAAACAGTGCTTTTCAAACTATCAAAAAAAGACAGCCTGAGTTGTCAGGCAAACCGCATCAGACAAAAAAACAGATAAAAACAACACTTACGGCGCATTCTAGATGCCAAGACTGGCACAGAATGCTTGAACACAAAAATTTCAGTATCGCAAAACACGATTGATACGCACGGTGGTGCAGCCCCAGGCAGGTCACAAACCCTTGTCAAAGGGAAAACCCCTATCCTTCCGCAACTGTTACCCCACCGGCCTCTGGCACCACTCAAATCTGTGTGCCTACATAATACACTCGGCCAAAAGAGGAAAGAGGAATCAAAAAAGGTGTAGCAGGACGTTGCAAATCACAGTATTGTTACACAATTGACTCTGCCGCCAATTGATATATCATTCCAGTGAATGACTTCCCCTGAAACAGCTCTTACCTAAGCTGAGCGATTCACAGTCGAGACTCAGAGTGTCACACCACGATAACACCCTGTGTTTTTGTAGTTTTTCCT
>JAEINO010000070.1 GCA_016342345.1 Pseudodesulfovibrio sp.
CCGGATGATCGCCATGACGACATCAACAACGATTACAGGCTACTGAGCTATGTCGCCTAACCGGACAGCAATGACTTCGGCATTCTAAAAAACCAATTTCTTCAAAACACTTTTTCGCTAAAAAGCCCCTCCCCAGCATTAACCGCTCAGTCGGTTTAGAAGCTGACCAAGAGGGCGAATAGCCCGATTGGATCAGATTCTTATGCCAGTGAGCGCAGCGGCCAAGCTGGAAAGCCGAGTTTTTTTGGTTCTTTTTTGGGGCGGCTCAGCCAAAAAAGAACTCCGCCGGAAGGGCAATTCAAAAACTGGAGCAAGAACCGCAGGTTCGACCGGCTCTCTCTCCCTCTTCTCTCTTCGCCTCTTCCATCTCTCCTCCCATTTACTCTTCCCCAAATTCCAAGTACCATCCCCACCCAAGACATCGACCACCCGGAGAATCCAAATGAAACCTCTTCGCTCCATACTATTCCTGATCCCACTCGTCCTCACGGCCTGCGGTTACACCTTGGGCGAAGGCGATTCGACAGTCCTCGCCCCCCAATACCGCACCATCGCCATTTCCGAGGTACACAACCCAACGACCCTGTCCTGGCTGGAGCCCCGGTTGCGCAAACTCCTCCGCGACGAACTGAACAACCGCAGGACCATCACCTGGGTGGACAGCCGAGATAATGCCGATGCAGTCATATCCATCACCATCAAGCGATACAACCGTCCCACGGCTGTCACCGGCTCAGACGACGAGACCCTGCGCTCCTCTGCCAACTTCAACTTTGAGGCAAGCATATTTTCAACCACCGACGACTCGCTCATATGGAACTCCGGCACCATCAGCCAGAGTTGGCCATTTTTTTCTGGGGGTGAAAGTGAAGCGGACATGGAAGTCACCCTGCTCGGTATCCGACGGTTGGCCGATCTCATGACCCAAAACTACTAGAGGTTCCCGAATAATGAACCGTCCGAAATATCTTTTTCTGGTCTGCCCGGACCCACAACTCATCAAATCCCATATTGATGAACGCATGGCCGCATCCGGCCAAACCGACTGGGAACTGAAGACCTTCTGGGGCGATGACGACGAACCGCTCCCTGCCATGTTCTGGACCGACCTGACCATCAAGAGCCTGTTTCCCGAACCCAAGGCACTCATTGTCCGTCGCGCCCACACCCTGCTGGCCGACCAATTGGACAAACTCGACGCCGCAGTCAAAGGCCTTTCCTCGGACATTTTCCCCATTTTCTGTCTTGAAGGGCAATGGAAGGGCAAGAAACCCCCTGTCCCGGCCACCCTGTCCCGGCGCAATTTTTTCAAGAAAGCCAAAAACGAAAATTGGATATGGGAATCCCAGGGCCTGGATCAACGTTCGCTGGGTGAACTCGTCCGCAACTGGGCAGCACGAACCGGGCTGAAATTCGAACCGGGCGTGGAACGCACCCTGCCCATGGCCCTGCCTCTGGATGCCGTGGCTGTCCGGCTTGAACTGGACAAGCTCGAACTGGCTGCGGGTGACGAAATGCTTGTGCGCAAGGAGCATATGGAACTGGTATCACCGACCGGTGAAATGGAATTTTTCGATCTCATGGACGCCTTGGGCAAACGCGGGGCCGAAGCCGCAGTCTGGAAACGAGTGCTGAGCGATCACCTCAAGAAAGCTCAGGACAAGATGCTTTTCAACCTCATCGGATACCTTGCCAGCCAGGCACGGATGTACTGGATGCTCGTAAGCGGCGAGGAAAACAAGGTCAAAGCCCATCCCTACGTCAAAAAACTCAAGACCCCTGTGGCCAAACGGCTCGGCAAGCAGGGCGTGGCCCGCATGATAGACCTCGCACTGGATTCCGAGATGAGCGTCAAGACCGGTGCGCGCCACCATGAAGAAGTTCTCGACATCCTTGTGGCAGGACTCATTGAACTATTCCAGCCCAAGGCCCAGGGCAACCGATTCTGATATGACTGACAAACGATTCAGGATAAACGAAAACCCCGGAATGGGCTGATTACAAGACACACCGGCATCTCATTTTTCGCAGAATAAAAAGCCCAAACGATCTCGGCAGCCTGTTATAAACTTGTCCAAATAATATCCAACAGCTTGACTTCCCCACTATGACAGAACCAAACAAGCCTCATTACATCGGCCATCGTCAGCGACTCAAGGATAAACTCGCCCGGAACAGCCGCGGTCTGGCCGACTACGAGATTCTGGAACTGGTGCTTGCTCTGGTGCTCCCGCGCGGGGATACCAAGCCGCTAGCCAAGGAGCTCATTACGAGGTTCGGATCATTGAAAGACGCGATCATGGCGCGACCCGACCAACTGGACGGAGTCAAAGGCGTGGCCAAGGGCGTTCAATCGCAATGGCTTCTGATGCAGGAACTGTTTGCCCGACTGGGTGAATCCTCTGCCAGAAGCGGCAAGCCGCTCTCCGATCCGGCAGAGGTTGCCAAAGCAGCCATGGCTCGCATCGGGAACAAGGGAGTCGAAGAATTCTGGGCAGCCTTTCTGGACTCGAAGAACAGGGTCATTGCCTGGGAACAGGTCAGCAAGGGAACGGTCAACGCCACCCCGGTCTTTCCAAGAGAGATCATGGTCACGGCACTGAGAATGGAGGCGGTCAGCATCATTCTGGCTCACAACCACCCGGGCGGCGACCCCACGCCTTCACCCGAGGACATCATGCTGACAGAAAAGGTCATGGAGACGGCTCGCGGACTGGACATACGGGTACTGGACCACATCATCGTCACTGACTGCGACTTTTACAGCTTCAATGACCATGGACGAATACGATGAAGGAATTGCACGCCATAGTCTTCGGCAAGGTACAGGGAGTCTGGTTCAGGGCCTGGACAATCGATCTGGCCCGGGAACAGAGTGTAGCCGGCTGGGTTCGCAATACGCCCGAGGGCAATGTGGAGATCGTGGGACAGGCAGACACGGAACACCTGAACAATTTTCTGGAACGTTTGCACCATGGCCCACCCCTTGCCCGGGTGACAAGGATTGAATCGTCATGGAAGAAGGCAACAACACAATTTTCACATTTCGAGTTGCGTCGATAAAAGTCGTCATTTTACACATATTTAGCCCTTGCCAAGCCAAAATGACGACTTATCTGGATAAATACGATGCATTATCACAGAAATAAAAGGATAAAACCTTGAGTAAGAAAAAGAAAAACTCACCCATCAAGCCGGCACGAATCCGGCGTATAAAATCGGACAAACAGCAAAACAAGAAACCTGTCCGTCGATTCGGGAAGCCCAAACGCGGTTCTGAAGAACTGCCAGACCTTATCGAAGCTCTGACAGGATCTCCCGGAAGCACGACGCTGTTCGGGGACGGCGATGACATGCCCAACCCCAGCCCCGCAGACCTCCCGCAGGTACTTCCAGTTCTGGCGGTGCGTGACATCGTGGTATTCAACTACATGATCCTTCCGCTCTTTGTAGGACGCGAAAAATCCGTACAGGCGGTGGACTCGGCCCTGGCCGGGGACCGTTACATTCTGATCCTGACCCAGAAAGACGAAACCGTGGAAGACCCCGAAGCCGACGAACTGTACATGACCGGCACAGTGGGCATGATCATGCGCATGCTGAAAATGCCCGACGGCCGCCTCAAGGTTCTGGTTCAGGGACTGGCCCGTGCCAAGGTCAAACGGTTCAAGACCAGCGACCCCTTTCACATGGCCGAAATAGAAACACTCATGGAACCAGAGACCGGACCGCTGACTCCCGAGCAAGAGGCACTCATCCGCTCTTCCCGCGAGCAGTCCGAACGCATCCTGACCCTGCGCGGCATATCATCTCAGGACATCATGAGCGTTCTGAACAACGTGTCCGAGCCAGGCAGACTGGCCGACCTCATCGCTTCAAATCTGCGCATGAAGGTTGAAGCCGCACAAAAGATACTGGAATGTCATGAGCCCATGAAACGCCTTGAACTGGTCAATGGCCAGCTTCTCAAGGAAGTGGAAGTGGCCAGCATGCAGAACAAGATCCAGACCATGGCCAAGGAAGGCATGGACAAGGCTCAACGTGATTTCTACCTGCGCGAACAAATGAAAGCCATCAAACGCGAAATGGGAGAAGATGGCGACGAAAGTGAAGATATGGACGAAATCCATAAAGCCATTAAAAAATCAGGCATGCCCAAAGATGTCATGAAGGAAGCTTTCAAACAGCTTCATCGCCTTGAAACCATGCACGCCGAGTCGAGCGAAGCCACCGTCATCCGCACCTATCTCGACTGGATGACCGAACTTCCATGGAAGAAACACTCCCGCGACCGACTGGACATCAAGAAAGCTGAAACAATCCTGAACGAGGACCACTACGATCTGGAAAAGGTCAAGGAACGTATCCTCGAATACCTGAGCGTCCGCAAGCTCAATCCAAAGATGAAAGGCCCGATCCTGTGCTTTGTAGGCCCTCCTGGAGTTGGCAAGACCTCGCTAGGCAGATCCATCGCCCGCAGTCTGGGCCGCAAATTCCACCGCATGTCGCTGGGCGGGATGCGTGATGAAGCCGAAATCCGTGGACACCGTCGCACGTATATCGGAGCCATGCCGGGTCGAATTATCCAGGCTATCAAGCAATGTGGAACCCGCAACCCCGTGATCATGCTCGATGAAATCGACAAGCTCGGCTCGGATTTCAGAGGCGACCCCTCGTCCGCGCTTCTTGAGGTGCTCGATCCAGAGCAGAATTACTCGTTCACCGACCATTACCTGAACGTGGCGTTCGACCTGTCCAAGGTCATGTTCATCTGCACCGCCAACATGCTCGACTCCATTCCCAACGCCTTGCTGGATCGCATGGAAGTCATCCGCATACCGGGCTACACCGAACAGGAAAAAACCGTTATCACGCGCCGCTACATCATTCCTCGGCAAATCGAGGAAAACGGCTTGAACAATAACGAAATGACGATAAGCGATAAGCTGGTGGCCAAGGTGATCCGCGAGTACACCCGCGAAGCAGGACTGCGCAATGTGGAACGAGAAATCGGCACTTTGTGTCGCAAGATGGCACGCAAAAAGGCCGAAGGTGACAAGGGACCATTCAAAGTCACAAGCAAGAACCTTTACGAACTGCTCGGACCGCCCCTATTTCTGGACGACGAGAAGGAGACCACCCTGCCTCCGGGCATTGCCGTGGGTCTTGCCTGGACCCCGGTGGGCGGAGAGATACTGCTCATCGAAGTGACAACCATGCCCGGCAAGGGCAAACTGATCCTGACCGGAAAACTCGGCGATGTCATGAAGGAATCGGCACAGGCCGCCCTGTCCATCGCCCGCACCCACGCCAAGGAATTCGGCATTGATCCCAGCTTCACCGACAACATGGACATCCATATCCATGTCCCGGCAGGCGCAACGCCAAAGGATGGCCCGTCCGCCGGAGTGACTCTGTTCACCGCGCTCATCTCGGCTCTCACAGATACGCCTGTCTGCCCGGACCTGGCCATGACCGGAGAGATCAGCCTGCGCGGACGAGTGCTCCCTGTCGGTGGCGTCAAGGAAAAGATTCTGGCTGCGGTTTCCCGTGGAATGAAAAAAGTTCTTATTCCGTCCCAGAACAAAAAAGATCTAGCCGAAATCCCTGAAGAATTACGCAAGCGAATTACCATCAAGACCATCGAAAAGGTGGACGAAATCTGGCCGCTGGCAAAAGTGAAATAAAACTCCAGACCAAATCTGCAACAAAAAAAGCCACACCGGATACAGTGTGGCTTTTTTGTTTCTATTTAATAAGCACAGGTAATCATTGCGCCCGGAATGCATCCCTGAACCAGAACTGCACCATTCATACTGAACTGCGTGGAACGGTTATCCCAATCAACGGATCATTCGCTCCCGGCATCTTCGACCTCAATGATGCCGACGTCTGGCCGATGCTTCCCCCCGGTACGGGCTCTTCCACGCTCAGGGGCAAAGATGACCGGCCCATCATCGAGCGAAAGTCTACCGCTCTCGACAGCCAGGATCTGACGGGCACGAACCAGCACTTTCTGTGGTACCGAAGGTTTCCCACACCGCCTGAGTCGATTCTCGTCCTCACCCAAACCGACAATGACCTCAAACAGATCCCTGGCAATACCAAGTCCTGGATTGAGCCGGTGGGACATGATCAAATTTTCCAGGCACCCGTCCCAGTCGCCTTCCTCATAATGGACACGAGCAATGTTGTAATAGAGATTCTCGTCATCCGTGACAAAATCCAGCGCACGGCGATAGTAAACTGATGCTTCCGTAAAAAGGGTGCTTTTTCTGAGAGCAATGCCGAATTCGTTGAAAAGATGCTGGTTCTTGCCTGCAAAAACAGCCCTGATCTGCACCAGTTCAGCCAGCAATTCACGAGTCCGCTCCACCTCCCGACGAGTCAGGTAAATAAGCCCG
The DNA here is from genome assembly GCA_016342345.1 of Pseudodesulfovibrio sp. Lineage (GTDB taxonomy): Bacteria > Desulfobacterota > Desulfovibrionia > Desulfovibrionales > Desulfovibrionaceae > Pseudodesulfovibrio. Next base: position 6,405 of record JAEINO010000070.1, read on the forward strand.
AGACCGAACAGGGCACGCACATTTTTCTCTTCAATGCCACGAGCGCGCTCATACTCCATCTCGGCACTATACAACCGGCCATCCTCGCGGTCCTCATCACCCTGATCCAGGATATCGGCAAGGCCCTCCATTGCAGGAAGAACGTTGTCCTCGTAATAGGCGATTTGAGGAGTAAATTCATTAACCAGCTTATGCAGGGGGATGGTCTCGGCATCTCCGGCGGGCACGTATTTGCTGTTGATGCGCCGAGCTTCAAACAATTCGCTATCGATCTGCTCTATGAACCAGTACACGAGACTTTCATGCTTATGTGCATTGGCCCCCATACCCATCTTGACGACCTGAGCGGCAGAAAAAACACATCGGATCAGACCGCCATCCGAAAGATAATCCCAGCCTGACGGGATTTTTGAATCACTCACTTCCGGGGCATCGCCCAAATCGAGTTTACGAAATTCGTCATTCATGGTTCACCACCAATTAAACGACTACTTTACCACATGAAACACATGCTTCGGCCCTTTGTACTTCTCTTTCGAGTCCATTCCGGACCGGTATCCATTCCGTCCCTGCCATTTGATATCAAGGGCAAGATCAAAAGGACGCTTGGAAGCAAGAACCGGTCCCAACCCCTCGTAGGTGAGAACCACGTCCTCCTGACTGAGATCCTCTACGTCATCCCAGCGATAGAACATCGCACCCTCGCGCTTGGCCCAGAACGCCCCAAGTATATCCTGCACCTTGTAGTCCTCTGTCAGGTCATTTGGCTGCAACGTTCTGTTCTTCGCTTCAACCATGTCCACGGGAAAGAACTCGCCACCATAGAAAACCTCCATTCCAAATCCATGCCCCTGCATGCTTATGCCGGTTTTCTGGTACACGATCTTGATGGTCTGACCAATAGTGTGACTGACTTCATTGACCAGCGTACGGGAATGAGAGTCGAAAGCTATTTCATTGACAAGCCGATTCCACTTTGTTGGCCCATAGGTTTCCATGCCCGCCTTGATCATGCCTCGATTCATGTGCAACAGCACCACAGAGTACAGGGTGCCGAAAAGCGTTATTTCAAGCCGTTTGCCCACAACCCATCTCCAGTATCAATCCAGATTAATGTCAAAGGATACGGATGATGCTACCAAATCAGCGTCCACGCCACCTCCGCCCGGTCCAAGCTCCACGTTCATGGCCATGCCATCATCATCGACAAGCAGCTCCCCGGCCTGGCGAGCCACATGTTCCGGCACGGCAGGCTTACCGTATTTGTCACACAGCGACGATTCTGAAGACAGGGCCACCATCAACCGGCACAATCCCAAAGAATGCTCAAGATAGGGATTGAGCCTGAGCGAGCGAGAAACAAACTCAAAGCAGTGTTCCCAATCACCCTTCTCGTAAAAGGCACGAGACAAATTATAGTAGAGGTTCTCGTCATCAGATGTCAGATCAACGGCCCGTGAATAGTACTTGACCGCCTCGTCATAGAGTTCATTCTTGCGCAATGCTATGCCGAATTCGTTGAACAAATGCTTGTGCTTAAGGTCAAAAGTCGCCTCCAATGCAACCAGTTGCTCAAAAACCGCCCTGGATTTTTCCTTGTCCTTCCTGTCAAGGTAAACCAACCCCAACCCGAAAACGGCTCGGACGTTGGTCTCATCCACATCAAGAGCCTTGGAATACTCCATTTCAGCACTGAGAGGCTCTCCCTTGCTGCGATGCTTGTCACCCTTGGCAATAGTCTTTCTGAGCGCACACATGGCCGGCTCCACACGGGAGTTGTGAATTTCAACCTCTGGCGTGTAATCGGCCAGCAATGCTTCTTGATCAATGATTTTTTCTTCACCCACCGGAACAAATTGAGGATTTATCTTACGTATCCCGAACTCGTCCACATCCTTTTGCTGCACATGCCACAAAAGCTTACTTCGCTGTTTTTTTGGCAGTGGTCCCGGTGCCGACCTTGATTTCGGTAACAGTGGAAAAAACACAACGCAACGGCTCATCCGGATTGTCCAACCCGGTACATCCTTGTGGCCCGGGACTTCTGGTGTCCGCGCCTGTATGTATTCTCACATCTTCCATGCGTTCCTCTAAGAGACACTTCAAAACTCATGCAGCCTACAAAAAAACAAACTATATCAGGCTATTCAATATACCGTATTTCACAAATTCACCGTATACAATGAAACCAATATATTCCACTAAAATCGTAGACCGCCAGTCATTATGAGTCTTTTATAAATAATGTCATCTGGACAGGAAGGATAACAGTCTTATCTTACATGGACTAAAAAAAGGCAGCCTTGCTGAATGAGGATGGAAGATTGCCAGCCCAGCCCTTTTCGGCTATGGATTTTCTCTGTCAGAATTCCTCATGTATTCATTAAACACTTTGTGGAGCAACCGATGCCCATATTCGAATATAGATGCAACGACTGTGGTAACGAATTTGAAGAGCTCGTTTTTGATCGCGACGAATGCCCACCCTGCCCGAAATGCGACTCTGCAAAAACAGGCAAGCTCATGAGTGCCGTCCGTTCCCGCACCGCTGGCGGTGCCTCAGAAGCTGCCGGAGATTCCGATACGAAGGATTCGTCCCCGGCCCCGAGCGGATGCGCAGGCTGTTCCGGCGGCGACTGCTCAAGCTGTCATTAATTCCCACTGCAACAACTTTAAGGTTCCAAACAATGAAAAAAATTGTCATCGCTACACGAGGCAGTGCCCTTGCCCTCTGGCAGGCCAATCACATCAAAGATCGCCTGAAATCAGAATACCCCGGCCTTGAAGTCGATCTGCTCCAGATCAAGACCAAAGGCGACATAATTCTCGACGTCCCACTGGCAAAAGTTGGCGGCAAGGGTCTCTTTGTCAAGGAAATCGAGGAAGCAATCATGGATGGACGTGCCCACATTGCGGTCCACTCCATGAAGGACGTTCCAACAAAATTACCCAAGAACCTCGAAGTCGGCGTCATCACCGAACGCGAAGACCCCACCGACTGCCTGCTGTCCGTCAACTATGACGGCATGAAGAATCTGCCTGAAGGAGCCGTGGTCGGCACATCCAGCCTGCGCCGACAGTCCCAGTTGCTCATACTCAGGCCCGATCTCAAAATCAAAATGTTGCGTGGCAATCTCGACACCCGCGTCAACAAGCTCCTCAATGGCGAATACGATGCAATAGTGGCCGCCACTTCCGGCCTCAATCGCCTGAACATTTCCGCCCCCAAACAGGAGCCTCTGGGACCGCCAGACTTTCTGCCAGCCGTGGCTCAGGGCGCACTGGGTATCGAATACGACAAGACCAACACCAAACTCGTCGAGATGCTCCAATTCCTCAACCACAAAGCCACCAAGCACCAGGTACTGGCCGAGCGCGGCTTCCTGACAGGACTCGACGGAGGCTGCCAGGTCCCCATCGCGGCCTGGTCCGTCATAGAGGGCGACCTCATACGCCTCACTGGCTTCGTAGCCGAAGTGGACGGTTCCACCCCAATCCGCAGAACAATTGAAGGCAGCGTGGACAGTGCCTGGGATATCGGCATGATTCTGGCCGGACAGGTGCTTGAGGCAGGCGGCAAGGCCATCCTGGACGAAGTCTACGCCCGCGAATCAAAGTAACCAGCACGTATCGAAAAAGGACTGAAAACCACGACCCTGCCGGAACGCAACGGCAGGAACGAGGCTGGTCACTCCTTTTTTCGCAGTCTGCACAATGAACTCTTTCGACGAAGCTACTGCAAAAGCTGCACTGAAACGACTCCAGGCAATCCCTGGAGTCGGTCCCAGTCTCGCCAAAAATCTTCTTGATATGGGTTATTCGTCCGTCCCCGAACTGAGCGGCGAAAATCCGGAAGCCATGTATCGCAAGACCATCGAACTCGCCGAAAAACACGTTGACAGGTGTGTCCTCTACGTTTTTCGTTGCGCAGTCTATTTTGCCTCCAACTCCCAACATGAACCGGAAAAACTCAAGTGGTGGACATGGAAAGATTAAAAGGAATTCGCATAGTTGGAGATAGTCAACCCCGTGATTTGACTCACCCCCTAAAGATTATTGCATATAGTCCGATAAGAGCTATAAGAAATTCATTTAACACTCCATGGAAGGAGGTACGTATCATGGAAGTAGGCGGTTTTGAAATTCAAAGCACAGACGTAGCGGACCAGATGAAGAGTATTCGCAAGGTCAAGCTTCAGCGTCAGGTTCTCGAAAACCCCGAGATGGCTCGCCAGCTCGTCAAGGTTGAATCCACCGGAACATACAACGCCAAGGGAAATGTCATTCAAGCGGTCTCAGGAGACCTCGGTGACGCCTAAAAGAGCCGGAAGATACGGCATTACAAATAAATAAGCCGGACGAGAAATCGTCCGGCTTGTTTTTTTGCATTGCCTCCATCAACTGGATGCAACAAAATACATTAAACCTAATCTGTCCCTTCAGTCACACCTGCATCAGCAAAAGTCGCCATTTTGGTATACATGTCAGCCGCACTTCGAACGAGATACATGGCACAGGCCGCTCCGGTTCCTTCGCCAAGACGAAAACCGAGGCTTAACAAGGGATCAAGGTTCATCGCCTTGACAGCTGTGGCATGTCCAGGTTCGGCAGAGGCATGGCTGATGACGCAATACTCCTGAACCGTGGGACATATCTTCCAGGCGGCGGCATAGGCTGCCGTGGAGATGAAGCCATCCACACAGACAAGCTGACGATTCTTTGCACCGCCAAGGATCAAGCCTGCAAGGGTCGCTATTTCATACCCTCCGAGAGCTGCCAGAATTTCAATGGGATCACCGGACTCAACGGCAGCCTTGTTGGCACGCAATCCCTTGTGAATGACAAGAGCCTTGCTGGCAACGCCAGCCTTGTCCAAACCAGTGCCCGGTCCGGTCATGGATTCGGGATCAAGTCCGAGATACGCGCAATAAAGTGCAGTGGATGGAGTGGTATTGGAAATGCCCATGTCCCCGGTACCAAGGACTTTCACACCATCGGCCATGGCACGATCCGCCAGAGAAATGCCAAGCATGAGGGCCTTCAGGCACTGTTCCCGGGTCATGGCAGGGCCTTCGGCCAGATTGGCGGTACCAGGCGCAATTTTTTCCTGAATCAGGTTCGGGTGCTCGTCATATCCGCCACCGCACGAACCAGCATCAACCACGTAAAGCTGTGCGCCTGCGGTTTCGGCCAAAACATTGATCCCGGCACCACCATTGAGAAAATTGAGAATCATCTGACGCGTGACTTCCTGCGGAAACAGGCTGACGCCCTCCGCATTGACGCCGTGATCGCCAGCAACCGTATAAATACGCATGGGGTCGGCCACAGGGCCTTCTCCATTCTGGACAAGAAACATCTGAAGTGCCAAATCTTCAAGGCGTCCCAGACTCCCCTTGGGCTTGGTCAGATTATCAAGATGGGCCTGCCCCTTTTCGGTCAGGGAACGGTCCACGGGCACTATGGCAGCCAAGGCTGCGTCGAAATCCTTCTGCATTGAACATCTCTCCCTCAAGGGTTTGTTGAATCGGTCAGCGAGAGATACACGCATGCCGAATCGCTGTAAACTGCGACCTCATCGAAATGTTGAACGGATCAATCATCCATGATAAACCCTTTTCAACCAATTTAATTGGATATTTCATTCTATTTCGGAACAGGATATAATCATGGAACTCTGCATCGTACACGCCAACTGCCAGGGAGAGCCTCTCGTCGAAAGGCTTATGGCCTGCCCTGAATTCGCAGCACGGTATGAATGTCTCGTATATACCAATTACATTCGAGAACCCATACCGGACGAAAGACTCAAACAATGTTCGCTTTTCCTCTACCAGCACCTTGGAAAAGACTGGGACGATCTTGGTTCAGATATCCTGCTCGAAAAACTGCCGAAAACAGCCGAAAGCCTGAGCGTCCCCAGCATGTTCTTCAAGGGCTATTGGCCGTTGTGGAACGGCAAGTCGGGATTCGATTATCGCTGTTCTCACCTGGATTCCCTCATCGACAAGGGACTCCCCCCGGAAGAGACCATCGTTCTCTTCCTCCATTCAAATGTTGCGGCCTGGTATGATCTGCCTGCCCTGATGGAAAAAACCGTCGAGATCGAATACAGCCGGGAACTTCGTACACCGATCAAATATGTTGACGTGCTGCTTGAGAACCACACCAGACAACCCTTGTTCAACACGATCAACCACCCCGGCAGCATGCTCATGAACCATGTGTCCAAAGAAATTCTGACAAACCTTGGCTACACGCCACCAACCGATGCAGAGCTGGACAGGATCAAGGAGCCGTTCCCCGAGTTCGAACAACCCATCAACCCCAAGATTGCACAGTTCTTTGGCTGGGAGTTCGGTGACGCCGAAACCCAATACAATATTTACGGCAGAAAAATGACGTTTGCCCGATACGTGGCAAATTACGTTGTTGCGCGCCGGGCCGGTGTGACGGATTTCATTGGCTTCCTTCAGGGAAACAACATTGCCATCTAAAACACTTGTCTGGCTGGGAGACTCCGCCCTCCATGATGAAATGGCCCAACAGGGGTACTCAATCACCCACGTTCCTCTCGACAACAACGCACTGCTGACCTGGGACATACTTGTCGAACGCGTGGGCAAAGAACCGGATATCGTCCTGTATGCCGATGCCGACATCGCCCCGCCCCTGCAAGGATTCCAGGATTTTCCCTGCCTGACTGTTTTCTGTTCCATCAACTCGCACATCCACTCCTGGCATCCGATGTATGCTCAGGGATTCGATCTGGTGTCTGTCCGCCTTCGCGACCATCTTCCACGCTTCAGACAAAGACTCACCAGCGAGCAGGTGCTCTGGCTTCCACCCTGCCCTCTGCACAACGAGTACCCGCCCCAAAACCCACAGGACAGGAAATGGGACCTTCTCCACGTCTCCGATGCGAACACGGAAAACACTCCTGAATCCAATGAATTTCTCAAGGAATTGAAAGCGCATTTCCCCAACCTGAAAACACGTCAGGGAGACTTTGTAAAACTCTGCGCCCACGCCAAAGTGATACTGAACATCACGGAACAAAAAGTTCTCAACTCTCGTGTGTTCGAAGCTCTGGCCTGCGGGTCCTGCCTGGTCACTCCTGAAATCGGACACGGCCAATCCCTTTTGTTCAAGGATGGCAAGCATCTCGTCACCTATCAGACCGACGACATGGACCGCCTCATCAAAACCGTCTGCACCCTGCTGGCAGATGCTGCACAACGCGAAGCAATCGCCCAAGCCGGATTCGCCGAAGTCAACGCCAGACATCGCCCCATTCATCGCGCCCAAACACTTTCAGATGCCATTGAACGACTGGATAACACCACTGTTCAAAACCGCCTTGCACAATCAAAAGCCATCCATGCAAAATATCTCAAGCTCGTCTACCTTCAATGGGCCGAAACATTCGGCAACACGGAAACGGGTGCACAGTATCTCCGTGCGGCCATGACACGATAAAAATCCCGGACCTGCCACAATCCCCTGAATTCTCCCTGCTCCGCCAGTAAGACTCCCCATGCCCCACAAAGACACACTTTCCCCGGCCATCTCAAACAAAAACCGATCCTACAAAAAAATAACAAAGAACTCTCCCATTCACATGCAATTCATTGTATAGTCCCTATGATCTTTTCTTTTTTTTGGGGACCGTTTATCTTTAAGCGTTTCAGAAGTGCAAGGTTGACGGAGACTTGCAGCCGCTCAACCAATAAGGAACCAAACTCAACTGCAAGGAAGGGATGGATGAATGGCAAACAGTGAGAAGCGTTTCCTGAGCAAAAAGCTGTTGCCAGGCGTGCTCGCCGGAGTGATTTTGGCCGTTTCGGTGATTCTGGCCTCCGGATACATGATCCAGGTCACGAACACGGACGTCTTCTGCGTTTCCTGTCACGTAATGAAACCGTTCAGGACGGCGTGGAAAAACGAGACGCACGGGGGCAGCAACCCCAAAGGCCTTGAAGCGCAATGTGTGGATTGTCACCTGCCACATGGCGGTTTCGTGGAATATGTGGCTGCCAAGGCATACACCGGGAGTCGGGATATCATCATGAACATGATCATCGACCCCTACACGTATGACTGGGCAGCACGCACCCAGTACCGCCGCGATTACACCTACGACAATGCCTGTCGCAAATGTCACGCAGATCTGACGCCTTACGGCATGAGAACCAGCGGAATATTGGCGCACATGCAGTACCTCATCGGCGATCTGGACAAACGTTGCGTGGATTGTCACGAGCATGTCGGCCACAAGAACATGGTCACGGAAATCAACAAATATTTCAAGAAAAGCCCGCTTGTCGCAGGCAAGGAGTAGGAGAGGTCTATGAAAAAAGCGTTCGGTACTATTCTCGCCGCCGGATTCATATGCTGCATGACACTCATGGTTGCCACGATGGCTCAGGCTGCTGCCGAGCTTGAAGGAATCACCCTTGAGAAAAAGCAGCTTGTGGTGCACAGAGGCTTCACCAAAGCAGCCAAGTCGTGCATCGAGTGTCATTCCCAGAAAACACCCGGCATTATTGAAAATTGGAAAAACGGCAAAATGGGCCACGCCACGGTATCCTGCTACGACTGTCACGCCGTTGAAAAGGATTCTCCCATGGCCAGTCA
>JAEINO010000071.1 GCA_016342345.1 Pseudodesulfovibrio sp.
CACCATCTTTGGAGCCCAACTCCCCCAGTTTTTTGCCGAGGAGATTTCAACGAGGACCCTCCGCTCGATTTAGGTACAATTTTCTTATCTACTCAATGATTCTCCCTGCCTGTATTTACATCCTTCCCCGTCTTTGGTGGAGCGTGATGGTTCTTCCCCGTAACAAGGACTCTGAATTTCGCCCTTGGACCAAAAGCGTAGCTAGCATACGAGTCCTGTTTAATATCCTGTTTTCTTTTATACTTGGCTTTTACTCGATTTTATTTCTCGTTTGGCACACCACGGAAACCCCTCTTTACGACTTAAGGTACAATGTTCTTGTCTACTTTATTATGATTTTCGCTGCCTGCATTTACAGCCTTCCTCGGCTTTGGTGGAGCGTGATGGTTCTTCCCCGTAACAAGGACTCTGAATTTTATCCTTGGGCCAAAAACATATCCAGCAAAACACTGTCCTATTTTAGAAGGTAGGCATTATGAAAAACCCCTATCCATTGCCCGTCGACCCATCCCAAGGATTCTCTCTACCTAGACTCAATCCGCATGATGTATCCTCGCGCTTGCTAGATTCGGTGTTCGGTCCCGGCTGGCATTCCATCCAAGTCGGCGGCGATCCCAGTTCTGGCGGCAATGCGGCCGTATCCATGATCCTGCCTATCTTTCAACAACTGAATTGGCTATTTACTAGCGCAATAATCATCATTTTCATTTGGATATACACAACCGGGATGGTGGGTACAGCCAGCGAAGGGAAGCCCCTGGGCTCGAAATATCACACCGCCTGGATACCCATCAGGATTTCAACGGCACTCGGCGCAATCGCTCCTGTCGCAAAAGGTTTTTGTCTACTGCAATTGGGGATCCTCTGGTGCGTTGCTTTCAGCATCCAGTTCGCAAACTGGATGTGGTATGTGGCCTTGGATTATCAGGAGAAACAAGTTGGCCAATTAGTAGCTACATTGCCTCCCAAAGTCGCCGCGCAAGCAGACGACTTAGTGAAAACCATTTTTATAAATCAAGTCAATCAAGCGCGTTGGGATCATTTCTATGGTGATCCAGATTCCCCACTATACGACCCCATAGAAGGGAATACTATCTATGAACGGCGAGAAGAAGAAAGAGCTGGTCAAAAATATGTTCTGTTCGTGTGGAACGGTCCTAGATCTCTCTCTCTCGATACAAAAATGGGCTATATAAGAATGCCGCTCATGGCAGATCCAGCCATGCAAGCAACTCACGAAAATCTCATTAAAAAACTTGTTGCGGAGTGCAACGCAATCGCAAAACCATTTGCTGAAAGCGAAGCTCTTGTGAGCAAAGAGGTATTTCCTGTATCCCCTCAGAAAATGCTTTGGCTTGCCTCGGATGCCTACAAAAAGGAACTACGTAAATTCGTTTCTGAGTATTACAAAAAAGAGGTTCCGGAAAAGCGAAAAGAAGCTTTCGCTAATTTTAAAAATGAGGCCTTATGGCGCGGTTGGGTCAGCGCGGGGGCCTATGCGTGGACCATGAGTGGCTTTTTGGAAGGCTTGAATCAAGAACTCAAGACGTTTCCGACCGCCTTCAAGCCAGATAATACGGCTTTGCCGAAAAGCTTGGACGATCTCGCTCCCTCAACCGCTGAGACCGGAGGCGCTATTATCCTTTCAAGGGCAAGTCAGGTGGCCAAAGAGGCCTTTGACATGACGGCGGCGGCTGAAGCCGGTAAAGGCGGGAATGAAGAAGGAACATTAAGCACAATGTTCAATGAGTTTTTCCGAGGAATGATTACATATGTCATCCGTGGAATGAACTCGGGCGACCCGATAGTCTCTATGTCTGAAGTGGGTCACACGTTGGTCGCAACTGTGCACGGCTACATAACTGCTATCATAGCGATTAAGGCCGGCGCCTCAGCCGTTGAACACGCATCTGACAATGGCTTGGTTGGAAAGATCGGAAACTGGCTCAGTGGTGGCATAACCGGAGCACTTATCAAGGCAGGTAACAAGGTTGTCCAGGGCCTTGGCGATTTTGCAATAGCTGGAGTTGTACCAATCTACCTGGCGGGACTGGCCATGGCCTTTTTTCTGCCGGCACTGCCGTTTGTCATTTGGTGGGGTGCGGTCATTAGCTGGCTGATCCTGGTCATTGAAAGCCTTGTGGCCGCACCAATTTGGTGCCTTGCTCTTGCCATGCCTGAAGGAGACGGCTTTGCAGGCCAGCACGGAAGATCTGGCTTTATTCTCCTTTTGAGCATCTTGTTGCGACCATTGCTCATGCTGCTTGGCCTTCTGGTAGCTCTAATAATAATCGCGGTCATTGGCCCAATCATATCGGAAAGCGCTGAAATAATACTCTCAAGCTCACCGATGTTACCGGGAGGCACAGAAAGACACATAGGGCTTGCCGGAACGATCTTCTATATATTCTTTTTCTGCGCTTTCATCCTTTTCATGTGCAACAAGCTCTACCAGCTCATCAACCATTTGCCTGACAACATCATGCGCTGGCTCGGCCAAGCTGGTGCTGGCGCTCAGCTTATGAATGGGGCTGAAGATCATATGAAGGGAGGGACAAACCAGGTGTTTGGTGTCTTTACGACAACCGCTCATGCCGTTGGAGGTGGAGGAAAGCCATCTGACGCTGGATCAGATTCTGCGAATGATGAAGATGCGTCTTTGAAAAAGAAATCTGAACAGAGCCACAAGGCGTCTTCAAAATATAAAGGGCGCTAATGGACCTAGGAATGTTTGTTGGAGGGGATAAATGCTTAGAAAGTTGACTCTTGAAGCTCTCAATAAATACCGAGATATTATTGCTGACAAGTCAAAACTTGCACGAATTAAAGAAAGGCTGAAACAGTCCTCACTGGGTGACGATCTGCTTAACAGGTTTACAGGTAAGATAATCTTCCGGAATTTGGATTCTGGCAGCGGTAGCATGCATATGCATCTGACACAGTTATTCTGAACAGAGATTCAGACGAGGAGGAACTTGTAACCACCCTCGCCCATGAACTACGCCATTCGGAGCAAAACAAGGCAGGCATGTCCAAATCAAACAGTCTCTCAATTAAATCACAAATAATGTTAAATAGATACATTGAATCGGATGCCCAATGTGTTGAATTCCGAGTCGAAGCTGAATTGAGAATGGCTAATGATGGAATTGATTTGGAGTCAACGGAGAGCAGACGGAAGCTAAATGAATTACAGCAATATGAATTTAAAGCCTTTTACCGGGACACTGGCAGGGTGACAACTTATGATTACAGTGTTGTAGAACACAGTTTAGCTATTGAACGTTTTTCAGAGAATGACCATTTCGAAACAATTATAAAAACGTTCAGGGAGATTGCATCACACACTGATTATGCTGAGGGTGAGGATTTCGTTGATAAAAATTTCACACGTATTAATCCGTCTTTAAGAAAGAACATTGAGAATACTCTTTCACCAGACAAAGAAGAACATCAAAAGCAACTTGATTCAATTCTCAATTATTTTTGGACGGGGGTCGATGAGCTAGACTTCGCCTACATAGACACTCAAAGTCAAAAAGAATTTGATCTAATACAAAAGGAGCTGTTGGAAACACATAAGATGGCATCAAATCCCCACAGGCCTAGATAGTGTAGTCACGAGATTGTCTAAACTTTCTCTTTGTGTCATACTTCGTCAACACACCGACTCAGAAGGAGGTTGTTTTGACGATTCCAGCACACAGACGCCACGATATTTCAGACAAAGTATGGGGAAAACTTGAACCACATTTACCTGGTAAAAAAGGTACATGGGGTGGCATTGCACGAGACAACAGGCAGTTTATCAATGCCGTTTTCTGGGTCATGCGCACAGGAGCCCCGTGGCGTGATCTCCCTCCCGATTATGGAGGGTGGAGTAATACACACCGTCGTTTTATCCGTTGGCGAGACAAAGGCGAATGGGAAAGATTGCTGGAGATCCTGATTGATGAGCCTGATTACGAGTGGCTCATGATTGACGCAAGTCACTGCAAGGTTCACCCGCATGCAGCAGGGGCAAGAGGTGGTAATCAAGATATGAGTCGCACAAAAGGGGGCTCAACACAAAACTGCATCTGGCCGTGGATGCGCATGGTATGCCGGTCCGGGCTATTGTTACACAAGGTACAACAGCAGATTGTACTCAGGCAGTTGCTTTGATTGAAGGATTTGCCGCACAACATCTTTTGGCTGACCGAGGGTACGTTCAAATGACATTATTGCCCAAGCTGAACGGCAAGGAATGGCACCTGTTATCCCACCTAAAAGGAATCGAAAAGAACTCCGTGAATATGACGAGTACTTGTATAAAATTAGACACTTGGTTGAAAACGCATTTCTTCATTTGAAGCGTTGGCGAGGTATCGCAACTCGATATGCGAAAAACACAGCTTCATTTCTTGCGGCTATTCACATCCGGTGCATTTCGCTATGGGCGGATATCTCGTGACTACACTATCTAGTGAATATAAAGATAAGAGCCATCACACTTTGACCATGATTGGTGATGCCAATTATTTAAGTAAAGAAGAATATCAACAGGCTATGAATTTTTTGGTCGATTGCGACTTTATTGCAAGTGAACAGGTAACCATCAAAAACGACGATGGTACTTTACAACGTCCGGATTTCAATTATAGCGGTGATTGTCCTTTTTGAAGACAAGTTGTCTACATCTCATTCATGCACTCTTCAAAATATCGGTCGAACTCATCTTCATCCAGTTTGATACCATGATTTTCTAAATAATTGAGATAGGCTTTTCGCGTGGCGTCTCTCTGTCTCGTCACTAGATCCAACTCTTCATCTAACTCACGGATGCGCTCTCTGTAAGTCTCGGCATTTTGCCGATGCTTCTGGAGGATCTGGTCAGTCGCCTTTTTATTGTAGCCCTTCTTGATTACAGGCTGGCAGCTCCCAAAACCGAAGAGGCCTGTGTTTTTGGTCATATCTGCTCCTTACTTAACCGAGGTGGCTGAAATACACTGTTCGGTCGATTCTAGGCTCTCAAGGGCGTGTGCTGCAAGTAGAGCAATAACCTGAGCCTTAGGACCTATCGTGTATTTGTCGAGCTTTGCAGCAAGATCGGCAGGGATTGGAACATTCACGTTCTTCACGTTCTTTCGAGGGCCCTGGCCATAAACCATCACCAAAGGTGCTCGCTTTCCCATCCTCGTCTGCAGTTCGATTTCGAGGCTTTTGACTGGAGGCTTTCCTTTTGCTCCAAGACGTCCCTTCTTAATAGCTTTTTTCTTATCCGTTTCTGCTGCAGCGAGGTCATTGATTTTGGTATCATGACCGCTTTGTTCTTTTTCTAACCAATCGAATTCGTCAGACATTTCTATAAACTCCAATCAAGAATATTAATTGGTATTTTTAATCTTTCTTTTTGGGTTTTGCCAGAATTCTTTTGATTTCCATTCTGGCGTCTTTAATAGCGTGGGCGGAGTTCAATGCTTCGTCGAAGATCGTCCGGCCTTTGTTCATCGCCACTCTGTAGACTGCTCGGTTTTTTACAATACGAATATCGTCGATTCCTAACGTCTTTCTTGCTTGATTGTAGGTTGCCCTATCAACAGCGCGCCTAAAATCGCAGTCATTAAATACTGTGATGACTTGAGCTGAGTGCTGCAATGCTCTCATTGCTTTCAGTCCTGCCTGCATGTCTGGACGGCTTGGCCTCATGGGAAAAACAATGAGAGGGGAGTTCGGGAGTTCCCCATACCCTGGAGGATGATCCAAGATAAGGAAGTTAGCCCCAGATTTTGGGATTTCGGCACGAACCTCGAAGGGGAGATGGTCATCTTCTGCGAGCATGGTTGCTGTCCCTTGGGGATCCAAGTCAGCATAGATCACGGACCTCCCATTGCAAGTAAGCGCTGCAGCAATATTGAGCGCAATGGTCGTTTTGCCTACACCGCCTTTGGGATTCCAGACTGAAATGTTTATCATATTAAATGTCCGTATTTTCAGTATGTAGAGTCTTTATGTGTATAAAGTATATTAATTAATATTTTTAATCAAGCTGATGATAGAAAAAAAAGCGCATGAACTGTGTGGTCCATGCGCGTATATGAAAAAATAAAAAATTACTTAATTGTGGGTGTAGGGACGCCAGGCAAGAGACCAGTTGGGAAGGCTTTGCCCCCATAAATGTGGATGGGATACTATATGCAACACAGTCCCAGCAAAAATGATATTGGCTATGCAATTAAAAGGTGGTGGAGACCCACCAGGTGTTGGGATGTACTTTGGGCACAGGTGATTCATGCGTATGATGTCTGCTTTGGTCCGTTTGAAGGCTTCACCAAAGTTGGGGATTCTTTCAATATCAAAAGGTTCACGTTGATTCTCTTCTTGTGCCTTAGTTAGTCGTTTTTCCAAATCATACAACTTCTTCTCTACCTCATTATGCGCTTCAAAGTATTCGTTTATAAAAGGGTAAACTTCAGAGTATAGTTGTCTGCTTTGTTCTTCTGTAAAAAACTTTAATAGGTTGTTTACGTTCTGGCAAAAGAGAGGGTTAGAACATAACAGCTCCCTGGTGGTCGTTGGTTCTGGGTTGCTGACGAAAAAACGTTTCATTTTCTGCCATAAAGAGTTCGGCTCTTCGTAATCTTCGAAATCATTTTCAAGGCCTGTTAGAATACCTAGTTGATCAATGAGGTATTGGCCTGGTTGTTTATCTAATTGCTTATCAAATAGGTCTTTAACCAGACGATTGATGGCGAGGAAGCTGCCATGAAGGCCCTTTCCATTTGTGATAGGACCATGAACTTTAAAATGATTGTAAATCTTGTTGTGAGCTTTTGATGCAGCACTCATGAGTCTTTTCATAACAATAGAAAATTCATCCGTTACCTCATTAAGTGTCTGCTGATGGTGCTTGGACATTTCAAAGTGGTTCTTTTGAGATGCAAGCTCTTGATACTGAAGCGCTAGTGTTTGGTATTGAAGAGACATCTCTTGGAATTTGACGCTTAGTTTCTGGAATCTGTTTGAATCTTTCGTGGCTTTTCGAGTTACTCGGTAATATAGAAAAGATAAAAGAATACTTACACACGTTAGGGTGGTGGTGATTATTTCGATGTCTTTCATGGTGCTAATTCTATTGGTTTTTGATGGGAGTTGCCATAGAGGTAGAGTGCCTTACCCCGATACAAGAGCAGGATGAGTCCCCGTCTCCCTAGTTTCAATCATCATCCCCATCGGTTGTAATTGCGAACGCAACCGGATGGTGATCAGAATACCGCATTCGAAATTCCTTGTGGTTGTACGGATTACCCGGGAAAACTCCTTCATTCGAATCCCAAAATTCGCCCATAGCGCTCACCAGGTCGACAACCTGAAAGCGGTTGTCGCTCATCTCCTGGGCACTATACGCAGTATTGTAAATCACATGGTCATACGGCTTGGGCCCGTTGGGATTCGTGTTGGTAGGGATGCAATCGCCATTCAGTGACGCATAGCCTGCCGGCATGATGCCGGCCAGCTCCTCACAGTCCTCGATGTTCATGTCTCCCAGGATGACGTAATCTCTTTCGGGGCTCTCCTGTTCGTCAATCCACGCAAACATAGATTCGAACTCATGAGCGCGTCTTGCTGTCTCCTTTTGGCTTCCCCCGGGCTGCAGGTGTACCGAGATGAAAACAAGGTCGGCATTCCCGGCCCGGAAAGGGAATGCGTAGGGGACACGTTCATAGTCGGGATGGTCGGAACGGTCATTGGCCAGAAATCCGTGCGGGAGATCCGGCGCCGGAGAAACCTGCTGGGGCTTGTAGAAGGCAACGAACCATTCGGTGGCAGAGGAAGCCTTGTGGTTCTCGGGGCCTGTCCCGGTATCCTCTTCGGAGAGGACGTGGGAGAAACCACGGGATGCCATGGCGTCAAAGAACTCCTTGGACTCCGCATCGGCCCTGTAGGCTGAGCCGTCTGGATATGCGCCGGAGACAGGAGGGGCGACGAGCTCCTGGACAAAGACCAGGTCAAACGGTTCCAGGAGCGTTGCCAGGCTCTCATCGTCCTTGTCTTTGAAGTGTCCCAGAAATTGGATATTGAAGGACGCGACCTTTAAGGAGGCAGCGTATACAGGTACACAAGAAACGAGAATCAAACATCCCAGCAGAACTGTATACAAGCCTTTTGTGAAACGCATTTATCTACATCCAACTATGTTTACATTCTTGGAGTAAATGAACCACTTGGTTCATCGTCAGGTTTTGGTGCAGGCGATTTTTTGACTACTTTGGCCTTGAGTCCTTGCTTCAGGTCGTCATGATCGAAGGCAGAACTCATAGTCTCGATGTCGGCTTTGTTCGCCCCAAGACGAGCAGCCTCGCCGGCCCAATTTCTTGTGGATTCTGCAACTTCCTTAGCAATTTTGCGTGCTTCATTTGCATCAAGGCCGAATTCGTCAGCCACAGAATAAGCAAGGTCCAGAGAAGCAGTTCCATCATACAGGTCTATGCGTGTATGAAGCTCTCTCACTTTTTTGTGTTCGGGAGTCGGCTCCAAATCGTAGAGCGGAGATAATCGCCACCCCGCAGAACCGTCATATAGGAAGCCATGATTTCGGAGGTGGTCATCCACATTGGAGATCATGATGTTGAACACCATCCGACGCCAAAGATCCTTTTGATCAAGTGTCGTCTCAGCTCCGCATTCAGCTAATATCTCGGATAGTTCCATGTAACTGCCGTGGTCACCATCAGAGTAACCGAGCATACTCATGGCTGACAAAAAAGGAATACGGATTCCTTTATCGCGACGGTCAAAACGATTGAGAATAAGCACACTTTTATCGTCAATTTTTTCCAAGCGAGTACCTGGGGTTGGTATACCCGCTCGCGCAGCCATTGAAAATGACAGATACTCCCATAGCTCCACATCCCAGTCATCATTCCGGCTAGGAAATTTTGCAATAAGAAGATCGCCATTCGTATCAACGACTGAGGCTTTCGGTCGAGCTCCACCTAAGGATGCGCCAGGATCTACAAGATCTTTGATGTCTTGTTCCAACTCCTGCCGCGCTTGAATTCTTTCAGATGCGCTTAAAAGGCGCCTGAGGTCAATCAGGGGAGGGATGCTTGCATCAGTGGCCGTGGCCAAAAAAGGACCACCGATTGTCTTAGCAAAACGCAACGCTCCTTGCCTGGAATAATCATTAACCATCAGCAAGTAATCTGAATCGTGGAGAAGTCGTGGATTGCGTTTTTCTGCTTTCGCAGCATTAGATTCTCGGCGTTCCATGAGCACACGCCCCCACCGATCTGGTGCAGAGTCTCCTATGGAGCCAAACAAAGATTTACCCGCGTCTGTGTGAAAAGACCCCTCGCCAACTTCAAGCGCTGGTTCAAGAGAAAATTTAGTCGGAGAACTCCTCCATTCAGAGGCGTATTCAAAGGAGGCACTCTCTCCGGCATTGTTGGCATGTATCCATAAGGTGCCTACAAGGTGAGTCTCTCCTTGGAGATCAACATATACGAATAATTCCATGGCCATGACAAACTCCTATGCCTTAATATTTCTGGCGCGACGTGGAATACGTTCTTCGTCCAAAGCCTGTCCCACCTTGTCTTCAGATATATCAGCCAAACCCATCCAGTCTATGCCCAAGCCAAGAGCAAAGATGACGGATGCGTAGTTGCCTATGCTCACGCCAGGGTCACCCTTTTGGATCTTGGACAAAGTCTCACGGCTGATACCAGCTCGATCCGCGACAGTTATCATTTTTAACCGCCGCCGGAGTCTTGCTTTTTTCAAGGAATCACCAAGTTTTTTCAGCCCACTGCGGACAGAAATGGGTAGTTTCTTTTTCATTTTTACGGCCAATATAGTTGGTTTAAAACAGTCTCATGCCAAGAATAATAGTCTTAAAAAGAATTGAGTCAAGATAAAATTTGCAAGGGCATGGTGTTTGACGTTTAGGGCGTAGTAGGCATATCTATCATTAAATATTTATTTAGAGGAGAATGTAAATGCCAGGCGCTTACGCACACCTTACCATGGTGAACAGATTTAAGACCCCTCAAAGCCTTGAAGCCGTTCATGGCTTGCCGCCTGATAAAGCCTACCAGGTGACGCGTTGGACCCGTTTTGTGGAGCTGGGGGCAGTCAGTCCGGACTATCCCTATCTTTCAGTCATGGATGACTACGCCAAAGTTTGGGCGGACGCCATGCATTACACCAACGTCGGCGACCGGCTCAAAGCTGGGATCGAGGTTCTCCGGGATCTGGCGCCTCCCGCCCAGGACAAGGCTTTTGCCTGGCTGCTCGGTTTCACTTCCCACATTGCCATGGATATGACCATACACCCCATTGTCGAGCTGAAGGTTGGAGAGTACGCGGAGCACGCCGCGGAACACCGGACGTGCGAGATGAACCAGGATGTCTTTATCTTCGATGAGATGAATTTCGGCCCACTGGCCTTTGCGGAGTTCATTGACGCCGGCATAGGTCGCTGTAATGCCCCTGGAGACGATGAGCTGATTGATCCGGACATCAAGCAGATCTGGATGGAGATGCTCCAAAGAACCTCCACGGCCGCGGTGCTGGAGGAGACTCCCCCAGACATGGACAAGTGGCATCGCCGCTTCCGGACGATGGTCGACGACATCGCGGAAGAGACGCAGCGCTTGCCGGCCATTGCCCGTCATGCCCTCGCGGGCACAGGCGCAGCCTACCCGATTCGGGAAGAGGTCGACGACACATTCATAATCGGCCTTGAGGCGCCTGACGGTGGGCATATTGACTATGCGCAGCTCTTCGACAAAGCGCAGGGCAGCGTTGCCAAACTTTGGTCCCTCGTGGCCAGGGGGGCTTTCGGGATCGACAACGAGTATGAAACAGCCATCCACAACTGGAATCTTGATAACGGCAGGCGTCCGGACGGAACGCTTGAGTTCTGGAGGTCATAAATGCAACGGAAAGCCATAATCCTTATCCTGCTCACGTTCCTCCTGATCGGCTTTGCCGGTTTTGGTTGTGCTGGCCAACACGACCAAGCGATGTACAGCCTGTCGGTCGAGCTTAACAAGCTCACGACCGCAGCCGAAGGATATGAGCACTACATGAAACCCGATCCCGGAATGAGTGACAAAGAGTTCCTGAAACACGCCACGGAGCATGATCCTGGGCTTCTGAAACCCTTTGAGAGTTACAAGCTCAACGTGGAGCGGCAGGATGGGCACGTGAGCATCCTTGTTTGCACTCCGGATGGCCACCAGGCTCTCCTGCAAGACGTGGGCTGCACGAATCAATTTGACCAGCACCTTTGGCAGTCTGAGCCGGCTATTCCCTGTGAAAGTGTCCAGGACGGATTCTCTGTCTGTGGTGCTAATTGAGGATTTAACACAGTATGACTGATTGGAATTCCAAATTCGAGACTTGGGGAAAGCCGCCGAGCCAGAGTGAACAAGATCGGTGCGACAATGCAATCGCTGCGATTAAAAAGGCGATCAGCAACTACGACGGATTCAAGGATAAGGATGTCAGGGTATTTCTCCAGGGATCGTATCGCAACAATGTTAATGTGAAGCAGAACTCCGATGTCGACATTGGTGTATGCTGCCACAACACTTTTTATCCGGACTACCCTGAGGGAATGGGCGCCGAAGATTTTGGTGTCAAACCGGCCACCTATTTAAGTGATGATTTCCGTCAGGATCTTCATAACGCTCTTGCCTTGCACTTTGGTCCTGACCATGTGGACAACGGCAATAAGGCTTTTGACATTGGGCAAAATACATATCGAGTTGAGGCCGATGTTGCGCCGTTTATGGCTCACCGAAGGTACCACAAGAATAAAACCTTCGCTGAGGGCGTAACCTTGTTGGAGAGAGATGGAGGACGGGGAACTGTCAACTGGCCTGAACAGCATTATAAAAACGGGGTCGAAAAGAACAAAGCTACCGGCAAAAAGTACAAACAATTGGTGCGGGGCCTCAAAAAGCTCTCCCTGGAGATGGAGGCAGAAGGCTACGCCTCAGCTAGGGCAATACCGGGCTTCCTTTGTGAATGCCTCATGTGGAATGTCCCGAATGGCAAGATCACCGGGAAGACCCTCTATGACGGGCTGAGAGAATCGATTGCCTACCTCCATAATACGATAGACAACGGCAATCATACAACCTGGGGTGAAGTGAGCGATCTCAAAGATCTTTTTGGGCCTCATCAAAAATGGACTGACAAGCAGACGAAAGACTTCCTCTACGAAGCATGGCATTACGTGGGGTATAAGTGATGCCACTGAACATCAGAAGCGCGATCATCCTTCTTGCCCTGATATCCATCGCGGCCTTTGCTACGATAGCCGCCCTCACGGGGGCGGACGTATCAAAGCCGTTCGAGGTGTTCACGGTCGCCTCCAAGGTGGTGACCATAGACACAACCCTGGCGTTGATATTCCTGTTATGGGCCTGGAAATGGCCCATGTTCCGGTGGGGAGGTTGGCTCGTGCCCTACCCCAACCTGAATGGGACGTGGACCGGATACATCTATTCTGACTGGAAGAATGAAAACGGCGACAAAACGCCCCCGATTCCAGTCATGATGACGATCAAGCAATCCTTTCTGAAGTTGAGCTGTGTCATGCGCACAGGCGAGATGCGAAGCGATTCCTATTGCAGCACTTTCAAGATCGATGGTTCGGAACAAATCAAGAAGCTGATCTACGTGTACAACAGCCAGCCGCGGCCGTCAGTCCGAGGACGTAGCGAGTGTCATGAAGGAGCCATGGTGTTCGAAATCGTAGAGAAGCCCGAAGTCAAATTGAAGGGGCAGTACTGGACGGCACGTAAGACGACCGGAGAGATCATTCTTGAATATCATGGCAAGGAGATCCTGGACGACTTCCCAAAGGACTTTGAAGCTCATCCGGTGACCGAACCGGAGAATCTGAGATAGGTTACAGGGTTTTCCCTCTAGACAAGGCCTGGATTCGCAGTGAGTATAGTGTCGTTTACGTCTCTCGATATGAAATTTCTTGTTGAGGGAGTGAAGTGTTTAGATATTATACGAATAGTTAATTGGCTGTGAGGCTTGTTTAGCCCAGAGCTTGCCTCTGTATGCTATTTGTGTCATCAGTATCTAGTTTCTGATATTTGTGTCTGAGAGGTAAGAGATGGCTCGATTTATTTATCTGAAATTATGGGCAATGGTTGCAGCTCTTGTCGCCAGCCTCCAGTGTGGCACGGATAGTGTGGCGTTTGCAAAAGTTGTAAAACAAATTGATTCAGTTGTAACTGAAACCCAGTCTAATGAATTGTTTTTTATTGATGCTGGTGGCAGCAATTCGTTAGGATTACAAGCTGGTCATAGAAGTCATCGTAGCCATAGCAGTCATCGTAGCCATAGCAGCCACAGAAGTCATTATTCTTCAAGTGGGGGGAGTTACTCAAGCCCCTCGTACTCAACGCCATCTACGTATAGCAGTAGCCCATCGACTAGTAAATCAACGTCTACTTCCTATGGTGCGCAGTATTCCGAACAGCTTGTAAAAGCTATTCAAAGCGGATTGATTAGGCTGGGGTACAAGCTTAATGCTGCGGATGGTATCTATGGCCCTAGTACTCGTACAAATATTATTCTTTTCCAAATTAATAATGGATTAGAGCAAGACGGAGTCCCAGATCAAGCGTTGTTGGATTACATCGAGTACAAAGTTTCCAAACAATAGATATGGCATTTTATATGAGCTTAATATCTTTTGATAAAAAAGTGTATTCATTGGCGGCAATACAAAGAGCTTCATATGAGCTCCCCAAAGGCTCCTCTCCAAAAATTGTTTCTAAAAATGATTTAATTCTAGTTGAAACTTCCGATGCAACTCCGATTAACGTGTCTGACTTCAATCAATCTGTCCTAGATCATCAGTTACGTCTTGAAGCGGAAGAAAAGTATGGACTTATTAGGACAATTCTAGTCGCTCAAGCGATAGAGCCAAGTGGTGACTTGGATTCAGTTGTAAGCCTGATTAAGATTTCATAACGATGTCTATTCCTCACTATCAATTACTTCCGTTTAGGTTTCGGAAGATAGATGATGAGTACTTATTAATCAGTGAAACTGGTCAATTTCATTTTGTTTCAAGGGATGATTTACAGCGTCTCATTCATAATAAGTTAGACCCAAGTGAATCTGTTTTTTTTGATTTAAAAAGTAAAGATATTATTTGCTTAGAATATAATTCTTCAATTATTAAAATCCTCGCCGCAAAATATCGAACAAAAAAGAAGCACATCTTTGATTCCACTGCCTTGCATATGATGGTCTTGACCTATCGTTGCAACCAGCGTTGCCTTTATTGTCATGCTTCTTCTGAATCAGATTTGGTTGGTTCATTAGACATGTCGATTGAGACAGCAAAGCAATGCTTAAATTTCGCATTCGAAACACCGTCACCATACATCAAGATAGAATTTCAGGGAGGTGAGCCGACTCTAAATTTCGCAACTCTCGAAGCGAGTGTACAATATGCTCAGGATTTAGCTAAAGCGCGCAACAAAACTGTCGAATTCGTTGTTTGTACTAATTTATTTGATTTGGACGATTCTAAGCTAAATTTTTTGTATGAAAATGAAGTTCAAGTCTCTACTTCTTTAGATGGCCCTAAAGAGCTTCATGACCACTGTCGACCCTCGGCTACAGATTCTGGATCATATGACCGCTTTTGTATAAACCTCTTTCGTGTTCGCGATCGATTCGAGGGGCAAATACCAAGCGCGTTACTCACAGTCAGTCGTCACAATCTCAAACATCTTAAACCTAAATCGAGCGGAGGGTCCTCGTTGAAATCTCCTCGGCAAAAAATTGAGGGAGTTGGGCTCCAAAGATGG
>JAEINO010000007.1 GCA_016342345.1 Pseudodesulfovibrio sp.
AATAACTCAGTGGTAGAGTGCAACCTTGCCAAGGTTGAAGTCGCGAGTTCAAATCTCGTTTCCCGCTCCAGATCATAATAGCCGGCCCTCACAGGCCGGTTTTTCTTTTTTGAAAAACACGATTCCGCTGCTGGCTCATGGCTGGCTGGCGTTTTTTTTGTCATCGTAACATATTGTTTTGTAATCATATTAAGTGTGTTTTCAGGAAAAGCCTTTTTTTTTCTATTTTTGGGCTGCTCCGGTATGGTCCATGCATTGTGGTAGACGGCGGCAAACATTTCCCAACCATGAGCACCGTCCATATACTATGAAATACACAGATCGAATAGACCGGCAGGAATGTGGAATTGAAGGTTTGAGGCAGATTGGCCTGACTGGGTCTCCTCTGGCTTCGGCAGGACTTCAGGCACGGAATTTCACCGTTTCCATCAGGGAATCCCGGCCGAACATTGCGCCTGCGTTTTATACGTCAGACAGTCTCTCCGAGGATATCGAGCGATTGTGTGATGAGGGTTTTCCTGTCACTGATGAGCGTTTTCTCAACATAGCCGTGAAGTATTTCTTTGCCTATGTTCACGATGGAGCGCATGGCGAAAGTGTTCCCTATGGCGAGATCGCAGGTCTTTACGAGCAGTTTTCCAGACATCAGAGCATGAACGAGCCATCAGACGATATTGAGATCATGAATCGTCTCAGGCAATGGTCTTCGGTACTTCGGGTTTTGGCTGATGCTCCCAGAGCGGCTCATGTCATGCGTGCGGTCATCGGGCAGGGGGATGCGACTCGCAGTTCCGGTGGTCCCTATGTTGGTGTCGATATTGGTGCCGGAACCGGCATCATGCTACTGGCTCAGCAGATACAGGCCCGGCGTAATGGGTATACGGACATTCAGACTCTGGGATTTCAGACAGATCCGGTGTCAGGAGAACGAACACATGATCTGGTCCATGCCCTGGGTGCAGGGAGTATCATGTTGGCTGATCCTACCAGGGAGGGGGCTTATGGTTTGTTGAGCGGGCGCACTATCAGTTATGCTGCCAATGAGGTCGTTGCAGGGATTCAGCAATCCCTTTGCGAAGAAAATTTCTTCAAAAAATACAAAGCTTTTTTTAAGGCAGTTGATAGCAGAATACAGCAGACGGCTTTTTTCCCGGAAGGATTGATTGCCCATAGCGGAACAGTGGGCGTCTCCGTGATACTTGCAAAGGAAAACGAATTTCAGCCGCCAGCTGAATACATGGACGTGGAGTTTATCCCCCAGGGTTTGATAATAGAAGGCAGGATACTCCCCATGCACAAGTTGGGCAGGGATTTTTATCAGTACCTGACCTGATCAGGCTATTGAGAAATGTCCGATTGAGACATTGCTGTAAAAAAAGTTCAAACACTTGTGAGCGGGAATGATCTTCGTCCTTGAATTATTTTCCTTGCACTCGAACCTTTCTTGATAACCTGCCAGATTAACTCAGTCAGAATTTTTAAACCCGGCCAAGGTCGGGTTTTTTCTTGTTTGTTTTCCTCTATGGCTGGGAGTGTAGCATGAAATGCCAAGTGGACTTATTTCATGACATGGCAGATGAATGCGTTTTTCAGGGCCGTGGAGTGTGTACGCGCTGCATCGTGTTTATTGTAAAAACAAACTTGCAGTTTGCCGGTGCTGCAGGTAAAGCTAAAAAAAACAACGGAAAGGAGCCTGTCGCATCATGTTAAAACCCTCCGTCGGTATAGCTCTTGAAGGGCTGTCCTATATATTCATTTCTGCCTTCAGTACTTTGATTTTCGCACTCATCGAGTGTTGGCCCATGGCCGTCATCGGGTTGGGTGTCACCTGTTTTATTGGTCATTTCTTTCGTGACCCGGAACGTGTGGGGCCAGAGGACGCCGAAGCTGTCGCATCTCCTGCTGACGGCAAGATCATCAAGGTTACTCGCGAGGTCGATCCTGTTTCCGGTGAAATGCGCCAGGTCATTTGCGTTTTCATGAATGTTTTCAATGTGCATGTGAATCGTATGCCAATTTCTGGCAAGGTGGAGATGATTCGCTACATTCCGGGCAAGTTCTTCAATGCCTCATTTGACAAGGCCAGCAAGGATAACGAGCGTAATGTCGTTGTCATCACCGGCAAGGGCAACCAGCGTTTTACCGTGGTCCAGATTGCCGGACTCATTGCCAGACGTATTGTCTGCTGGGCCGAACCCGCTGACAAGCTCAAGCGCGGCGAACGGTTTGGTTTGATCAAGTTTGGTTCCAGAGTTGACCTTTACATGCCGGATGGCTATGTTCCTCTTGTCTCAGTTGGTGACAAGGTTGTTGCAGGTGAGACTGCCCTGGCTGAAAAGCGCAAGGCCTAATTGAGTCCTTTTTTTGAAAGATATTGCTATGAATAAGGAAAACAAGTTGCCACGTCACAAGAGTGTCTACCTTCTGCCGAACCTGCTGACCACCACCAGTCTGTTCATCGGCTTTCTGGGATTGACCTGGGCCATTCAGGGGGATTACGTCTCCTGTGCCTTGTGCATTCTGGCAAGTTGCGTGTTCGATGGTTTGGACGGCAAGGTTGCGCGCATGACCGGTACTACCAGTGAATTCGGTGTTCAGCTGGATTCTTTGGCAGACTTGGTGGCCTTTGGTGTTGTTCCTTCGATCATGGCTTATCTGTGGATGCTGGACGGATACGGCAGACTGGGACTGATGGCAGCTTTCCTGTTCATGGCTTGCGGCGCACTTCGCCTGGCGCGTTTCAATGTCCAGGCCGCCACTGGTTCCAAGAAGCATTTCATTGGCTTGCCCATCCCGGCAGCGGCCTGTTCCCTGGCTACGCTGGTTCTTTTTTCCGAATATATCCCGGCAGAGTACGCGCAGTCCATATTGCCCATAAGTACGTTGGTCCTTGTCTATGTGCTGTCCTTCTTTATGGTTAGTACGATCCGCTTCTACTCCTTCAAGGAATTCAGCGCATTCAAGGCTCATCCTTTCAGTTGGATGGTCACGGCGATTCTGGTTTTTTCGCTGGTTGCTTCTCGCCCCAAGATTCTGGGCTTTGTCATTTTTCTGGGCTATCTCATTTCCGGCCCGGTCTACACTATTTTCCTACTATCCCGCAGAGGCAAGCGACTACTAAGGGATAGTTCAAAGGAAGAGCTAGGCTAGCTCTCACTCATCCCATAATAGTACGTCGTACTGACCTCTCAACCGCCACGCATGAAAAGTGCCTTGGCGGTTTAACTATATATGCAAACATTTGTTACTGTCCCTCATGAGAGGGTAATACCGGAGGATACCATGGCTGATAAGGTATATGTTTTTGATACCACCCTGCGTGACGGCGAACAGTCTCCTGGCGCAACCATGAACCTGGATGAAAAAATCCGCATGGCTCGTCAACTTGAGACCTTGGGTGTCGATATTATTGAGGCGGGTTTTCCTATTGCCAGTCAGGGCGATTTCGAGGCTGTCCAGGCCATTGCCAAGGCTGTAGGAACTGTTCAGGTTGCCGGTCTGTGCCGTGCGGTCAAAGGCGACATTGATCGGTGCTGGGAAGCAATCAAGGATGCCAAGAATCCGCGTATTCACACCTTTCTGGCTACCAGCGAAATTCATATGAAGTACAAGCTGGACAAGACTGCCGAGGAAGTGCTGATCATGGCCGAGAAAGCTGTCAGGCACGCGGTTCAGTATACGAAGAATGTCGAATTCTCAGCCGAGGACGCCTCAAGGTCCGATTGGGATTTCCTGGTCAGGGTTGCCGAAACCGTTATTGATGCGGGTGCGACTGTGGTCAATATTCCTGACACTGTGGGGTACACCCAGCCCTTTGAATACTACGACATGATCAAGTATCTGATGGATAATGTGAGAAATGTGGACAAGGCGATCATCAGCGTCCATTGTCACAATGATCTTGGTTCTGCCGTTGCCAACAGTCTGGCCGCGATCAAGGCTGGTGCGCGTCAGGTGGAGTGTACGGTTTTGGGTATAGGAGAGCGCGCTGGTAATGCCGCCCTGGAAGACCTTGTCATGGCCATCAACACCCGCAAGGAATTGTATGATGTGGAGACCGGCATCGTTACCGAGCAGCTTTTCCCTTCCTGCCGTCGTTTGTCCCAGATTATCGGTATGCCCATTCCGCCGAACAAGGCCATTGTCGGCGCAAATGCCTTTGCCCATGAATCCGGTGTGCATCAGGACGGCGTGATCAAGAATCGTCTGACTTACGAAATAATGACTCCGGCTTCCATTGGCCGTACGAGCAATGACATTGTCATTGGCAAGCATTCCGGCAGTCATGCGGTCAAGAACAAGGCCGAGGAGTTGGGCTATGTTCTGGATGATGAGCAGGTGCAGATCCTGTTCAAGGCAGTCAAGGATCTGGCCGACAAGAAGGAGCAGGTTTTTGACGAGGATGTTGAAGCCCTGATTCTTGAGAAGGTATATCGCCGTCGCGACCGTTTCCGCCTGGTGGACATGAGTGTCATTTCCGGGACAGGGGATGTGCCGCCTCATGCCGCGATGGTCATGGAATTTGGCAGGGAAGGTGAGGATGTCGAAATAAGGCGGACCAGCGAATTCGGTGAAGGTTCGGTTGACGCCGTGTTCAAGTCCATTTATGCCCTTATTGGAGTAGCTCCGAAGCTTGAAATGTATTCGGTCAATGCCGTTACTGAAGGTTCCGATGCATTGGCCGGGGTTGCCGTCCGCATAGAACATGCCGGTGTGAAGTCCGTGGGGCGTGCCGCTGATGGCGATGTCATCAAGGCCAGTGCTCTGGCCATGATCAATGCTTTGAATAGAATGGAAAAAGCCAAAGAGGAGAAATAGATAATGGGTCAGACATTAGCTGAGAAAATACTGCAAAGACATACGGATCAGGAAATTGCTGGTGCCGGGCAGATCGTCCAGTGCAAGGTTTCCATGGTTCTGGCAAATGACATTACCGCTCCTCTGGCCATTAAATCGTTCAAGGCCATGAACGCAAAAAAAGTCTTTGATCAGGAGAAGGTTGCCCTGGTCTGTGATCATTTCACTCCGAACAAGGACATTGATTCTGCCGAGCAGGTCAAGGTTGTTCGCGAATTTGCAGAGGAAATGGGGGTGACCCATTACTATGAATGCGGTGAGGTCGGCGTCGAGCATGCCCTGTTGCCGGAAAAAGGCATAGTCGGTCCCGGAGATATCGTTGTTGGCGCAGACTCCCACACATGCACCTATGGTGCCTTGGGTGCTTTTGCCACGGGCATGGGTTCCACTGATATCGGTGCTGCCATGGCATTGGGAGAAACCTGGTTCAAGGTGCCACCGACCATCAAGGTGGATATTACAGGTTCGCCAAGGCAGTATGTCGGTGCCAAGGATTATGTCCTCAATCTGATAGGCCGGATTGGTGTTGCGGGTGCATTGTACAAGGCTCTGGAATTTTCCGGCGAAGCAATCGACAATCTGACCGTGGAAGGTCGTATGACCATGGCCAACATGGCCATCGAGGCGGGTGGAAAGGTAGGCTTGTTCCCGGTGGATCAGAAGACTCTCGACTATACTGCTGCAGCCGGTCGTTCCGGTGATATGATGATGACCGCTGATCTGGATGCCGTGTATGAGCGTCTGGTCGAAATCGATGTTTCTGACATGGCTCCCCAGATTGCGTGTCCGCATCTGCCGGATAACGTCAAGCCGGTTGATGAGACCTCCGGGCTCAAGATTCATCAGTCGGTCATAGGCTCCTGCACCAATGGTCGCATCGAGGATATGCGCGAGGCTGCTGCCATCCTGAATGGACGCAAGGTTGATCCCAAGGTGCGTTGCATTATCCTGCCAGCCACGCCAAAAATCTGGAAGGCGTGCATGAAGGAAGGGCTGATGGAAATATTCATGGATGCCGGTTGCATTGTCGGGCCACCCACGTGCGGCCCCTGCCTTGGAGGCCATATGGGTATTCTGGCAGGTGGAGAGCGTTCCATTGCCACCACCAATCGTAACTTCAAGGGCCGTATGGGTTCCCTTCAAAGCGAAGTTTTCTTGTCCAATCCTTCTGTGGCTGCAGCCAGTGCCATTGCGGGTGAGATCATCAACCCTGCAAAACTGTAGGAGTATATAATGATAGTTAAAGGAACAGCCCATCAGGTGGGCGACCATATTGATACAGATGCCATCATCCCGGCCCGTTTTCTGGTGACCACTGATTCCAGCGAACTTGGTGCCAATTGCATGGAAGGCCTTGAGGCTGGTTGGGGCAAGCGTCTCAAGAAAAATGATATCATTGTTGCCGGAGAAAACTTCGGTTGCGGCTCTTCCCGCGAACATGCCCCCATTTCAATTCTTGGTGCTGGTGTTCCCGTTGTCGTGGCAAAAAGTTTTGCCAGAATCTTTTATCGCAATGGGTTCAACATGGGTCTGGTTTTGCTTGAAGTCGGTGATGACATAGAAAAAATCAATGATACCGATCAAATCGAGGTTGATACCGTGAGTGGTGAAATCAGGAATATCACGACTGGTGCCGTCATCACATGTGCTGCCGTTCCATCGTTCATGCAGGAAATTCTGGATGCCGGCGGCTTGGTCGAGTATGCCAAGAAGAAACTTGTTTAGTTAAATTGATCAAGTTCTATTAAGCTGAATTAATTGAATTATGGTTCAAAATAATTGGAGAGCGAAATGAAGATTTGTGTATTGCCCGGTGACGGAATAGGCCAGGAGATTGTGGGGCAGGCCCTTCGCGTTCTGGATAAGGTTGGCGATAAGTTCGGGAATACCTTTGAAACGACCGAGGCCCTGATCGGTGGTTGTGCCATTGATGCCGAAGGTGTGCCTCTTCCGGCTGACACTGTTGCCAAGTGCAAGGATTCCGATGCTGTTTTGCTTGGTGCTGTGGGTGGGCCCAAATGGGACACCATTGATCCGGCCATCCGCCCGGAAAAGGGATTGCTTGGTATTCGCAAGGAGCTGGGGTTGTTCGTCAACCTGCGTCCTGCAAATCTGTTCAAGCAGTTGTCTGATGCCTGCTATCTACGGCCTGATATTGTGGCCAGAGGTCTTGATGTCATTGTGGTACGCGAGTTGACCGGCGGCATTTATTTTGGTGAGCCGCGTTTTGACGGCGTAAAGGACGGTGAGCGGTTCGGGTACAATACCATGGCTTACCACGAGTATGAGATCAGACGTATTGCGAAAATCGCCTTTGAGGTCGCTCGCAAGCGTACCGGTCGGGTCTGTTCCGTGGACAAGGCCAATGTCCTTGATGTCTCCCGTGTCTGGCGCGAGATTGTCATTGACGAGCACAAGAACTACCCTGATATCGCATTGTCGCACATGTATGTGGATAATGCCGCCATGCAGTTGGTGCGCGATCCGTCCCAGTTCGACGTCATTGTCACCGGCAACCTGTTTGGTGACATTCTGTCTGACGAGGCCGCAGCCATTACCGGGTCCATAGGTATGCTGCCATCCGCATCCCTGGGTGAGTCCAATCCCGGTCTGTATGAACCGATTCATGGTTCTGCACCGGATATTGCTGGTCAGGACAAGGCCAATCCACTGGCGACCATTCTGTCCTTGTCCATGATGCTCAGGCATTCCTTTGACATGGACGAACAGGCAGAATGTATTGATCTGGCGGTTGAAAAGACTCTGGAGCAGGGCTATCGCACTGGCGACATCATGCAGGATGGTTGCAAGGCCGTGGGTTGCATTGGGATGACGGAATCCGTGTTGGCGAATTTGTAGGGTCAGAATTCAGATATTGAAAGAGCCGCATCAAGGAAACGATGCGGCTCTTTGTTACTACAGTAAGGCAGTGGTCTAGTCGAACGCCGCGGATTTTGAATGAATCTTGTTGACCTTGAGGGCTTGTTTGGCGGTTTTGAGGTCGATGAATCCCATTGTGATGCAGATGCCGAGGTAGTCCATCTGCAATATTTCCATTTTTTAAGGACTTTTATGTTTTGTTCCATGGTTATCTTGCCATGCTGGATGAGGTAGCGGCTGACTTTTTCATTGTCGTCAATATCTTTGATTTCGAGATCGTCCGAAGAGATGGTTTTGATTCCTTGCTGATTGTTGCGAAGGGTGGCCAGCTTTCTTTTCTTTTCTTCAAGTTCCTTTTTCAGTTCCCTTTTGTGATTGAGCATGAACTCATATTTGCTCTGTGCATTCTGTTTTTGCATTGCCAGAGAATTCATTTTGGAAACTTTGTTGCGGGAAATTACTTGGTAGAGAAAGAGGAAAGCAAGGATTCCGATCCCGAGGGCGACGGTTGGTATCATCATGAAGGAGTCTCGAACTGGAGAAGAACTGTTTGCTCGTCAATTTCTTCGATTTCGGTTTTAAGGGTGACGATAGCCTGTTCCAGTGCCTGGGTTTTCTGGGTTAGTTGGGTGACGGCATTCTCGACTTCATTGCTCTTTCTGCGGACCAGGTCCGAGCAATTGTGTTGATGTATAACGATTACGGCCACAAGAATGAATCCGGCCATGATCAAAACGAGATAGAGTGTACTGCTGTCTAGCATAGGATGATAAATACTGTTTTGTGTGGCCGAAGTGGTCGGCTACAGGTGTTCCAATCCCCGAGCCTTATCGTGAAGCTCTCGGGATGGCAAGGATGTCCGGTGCGCTCTTTAAGCTAGCGTATTGGGCGGTCTTTGCCCAAGTTCGTTCAGGTAGGATATCTTTTTTGCACGGCCCTGTTTCTTGATTCTTATTTCGAGCTTCAAGGCTTCGCTTTTGTTTTCGACTGCAATATGCGTTTCGATGAAAACGGGGAGTCGGGAGCGAGTGTATTTTGAGGCTGTGCCAGCGTTGTGTTTGGCCAGTCGACGATCGACATCGGTGGTGATGCCACAGTAGAGGCTGTCGTCGGCACAGCGGAGTAGGTAGACGAACCAGGATTGCATGGCTTGTTTGTAGCCGGAAGTCTTGATCTGGTCAAAACGTCTCTTGCCAATCTTCACTGACCATTATATTCCCTTTTTTCCAGTAACAGAGAGGCCCGATCATTCATGTCACGAATCACTGTCCAGAGTTTGAGTAAATCCTACGGCGGGGAAGCCGTTTTTTCCGATGTCGCCTTCGAGGTCACGGCGGGTATGCGTCTTGCCCTGACCGGACCCAACGGATGCGGCAAGAGTACGTTGCTCAAGGTTCTGGCTGGAGAGATTGAGCCGGATCTTGGTCAGGTGACCCTGTCAAAGGGGGCTCGCGTCGGCTACGTGGCGCAGGAGATGGTTGGCGATGTCCTTGATAAACAGTTGTTGCCATGGGTGCTGTCGGCATTGCCTTCCTGGAACGAGTTCTGGGAGCAGTGGGAGCAGGCCATTACAGACGATGATAACGCCCAGATTGAAAAGCTTGCGCATCGTCAGGCCGAATTTGAGGAATTGTACGGCTATAATCCGGATCACAAGGCTCGCGCCATATTGACAGGTCTGGGATTTGATGACGACGATCTTTACAAGAGACTTGAAGAGCTTTCCGGTGGCTGGCGCGAACGGGCCAAGCTTGCCCGTGTGCTTCTGCAGGGCGCGGACATTCTGCTCCTCGACGAACCGACCAACCACCTTGACCTTGAAGCTGTGGAATGGCTTGAGGAGTATCTTCTCGGTTTTCGCGGCGCGCTCGCTTTTGTTGTTCATGATCGGATTTTTCTTAACCGTGTCGGAACTCATGTCCTGTTTCTGGGAAGTGGCAAACCTGTTTTCCGCAAGGGGTCTTTTGACGAATTCCTGGTATGGGATCAGGAGAACGCTGAACAGCGACAGAAAGATGCGGCCAAGCTTTCTGCCAGAATTGATAATGAATACAAGTATATCAACAAATTTCGCGTCAAGGCACGCAAGGCGGCTCAAGCTCAGAGCAAGCTGAAGAAAGTGGTCAAGCTTGAGGATGAACTCAATTTGATCAAACAGGCTCAGGCCAATTCTCATCGGGGAAAGAACCTGACTTTTCGATTGCCCACCCCCCGGCGGGGAGACAAGGTCCCGGTTGCTGCTGTTGATCTGGAATTCGAATATGAGGGCGGTGTATCTGTTTGGCCCAAACTGGATTTTCAGCTTTTTCGAGGCAAGAAAGTGGCTTTGGTTGCTCCCAACGGAGCGGGCAAGTCAACGCTCCTCAAGCTTGTTACCGGTGATCTGAAGCCGTCAGGCGGTCATGTTACCATTGGCAGCGGGACTGACGTTGGCTACTTCAGCCAGCACCAACATGAAATTCTGAATCTCGATAATACGGCCATCGGAGAGATTCGTCGTCTTTCGGACCCGAAATTGACCGAAGAGCAGGTCATGAGCGTGCTCGGTCTGTTCCTGCTCGGTGAATCCTTTTTCCATCGCAAGGTCAAGGGGCTTTCCGGTGGAGAGAAAAGTCGTCTGCTGCTGGCAAGTCTGTTCCTGGCACGGGCCAATTTTCTCATTCTTGACGAACCGACCAACCATCTTGATATCGAGACCCGCGAAGGTTTGATTCGTGCATTGAAGGATTACGAGGGCACCTTGTTCTTCGTGGCGCATGACAGATATCTGCTCAACGAAGTGGCAGAAGAGATTTGGGCACTTGATTCGGATGGCATCACCCAGCATCTTGGTGGCTTCAAGTCCTATTATGAAAAGAGCAAGGAAGAGGCTGCATGCAAGGTCAATCCCGAGGCGTGCGTTGTTGAGGTTTCCAAGGAAAAAAGAAAACTCACAAAGGACGAGAAACGCCGTGAAGCCGAGGAACGCAATCGGCTGTATCGTGAACTCAGGCCGCTCAAAAAAGAGTATGACAAGCTTGAGTCCAATCTGGAGAAGGCTCTCGAAGAACAGGCCGAATTGGAAGACAGGATGAATGATCCTGCCACGTACGAGAAGCCGGAGCAGGCATTGAAACTTAATTCTGCCTACAAGGAAGCCTCGGAATGGGCTGAAACCCTCATGGAGCAGATGGCTGTTCTGGAAGAAAGGATGGAAGCCATAACCGTTGAAGTGGGAGATGAGTAGTGAAGCCCCTGCTTGATGTGGTTGCCGGAGTAATCTGGCGGGATGGTGAGTATCTTGCCGTTGAGAGACCGGAAGGTTTCAAAATGGCCGGATGGTGGGAATTTCCCGGTGGAAAAATGGAAGATGGGGAATCCCGGGAGGAGGCCCTTGTCCGGGAATTGCAGGAGGAACTTGGTATCACGCCTGTTGATTTTGAGTTCTGGCGGGAGGTTGTTCATGAATACGACGATTTTTTAGTTCGCTTGTATTTCTTTAATATACATGGTTATTCAGGTGAATTAGCTTCGCTTGAGGGCCAAAGAATGTCCTGGGTCAACCCGACATTGCCTTCGAGTCTCAAGTATCTTCCCGCTGATGTCGTGATTGTTGAAGCTCTCCATGAGTGATGATTTGTTACTCATACGGTGATATCCGGTTATTTCTCCATTGAAGGTTCGATCAAGAAAGCGTATGTATTTCTACTCGCATTCTGGCCTGGGAACACTGTTTATGGATATTGTAAGTTGCAAGGAGTATTGCATTGCGTGTTTGTGATCTGATTGAAAAGAAATCTCCGTTTATTTCCCTGGAGTTTTTTCCGCCCAAGGAAAAGGACGCATGGCCCTCTTTTTTTGAAGTTGTTGATGAACTCAAGGAACTTGATCCGTTGTTTGCGTCCGTGACCTATGGTGCTGGCGGCGGCACTCAGGACAATACCCTGGAGATTGCCACCCGCATGAAGCGGGATCACGGCATTGAGCCAATCACGCATCTGACCAGTGTCGGAGCCTCGGCTGATAAATTGGATGAATTCCTGCAAAGCCTGTGTGATTCGGACATTCAGAATGTTCTGGCCCTGCGTGGCGATCCGCCGCAAGGGCAGGATGATTTTGATTTCAATGCCCAGGAGTTCAAGCACGCAACGGATGTCATCGAGTTCATTCGCAAGCGGTACCCGGACATGTGCGTTGGTGGCGCGGCCTATCCTGAGCCTCACCCGGAATCGCCTTCCATTCAGTCCGATCTCGATATGGTCAATTTGAAGGTGCAGAAGGGCGCAGAATTTCTTGTGACCCAACTGTTTTTCGATAATCGTCTCTATTTCGATTACGTGGACAGGTTGCGGGCCATGGGATCGAATGTTCCGGCCATTCCCGGCGTTCTGCCGATCATGAGTCTTCGGTCGGCCAAGTTTATCCTTGGACTGTGCGGTGCGGCCATTCCCGGAAAATTTCTTAGTGCCTTGGAAAAGGCTCATGCTGAAGGCGGTGACGATGCCGTGTATGAACTGGGCATCGGATATGCAGTCAGGCAGGCCCAGGAACTGATAGATGGCGGCGCGCCGGGTGTGCATCTGTACACGCTCAATCGTGCCAAGGCCTGTCTCGAAATTGGTAGAAAATTAAAGATATAGTCAGATTGGAGATACTATGAGCAAGTCCCTTGTGGTGGCTGTCTGCGGCGCAACTGGTGCTGTCGGGCGCGAGATGTTGACGGTTCTGGAGCAGCGGAATTTCCCGCACAGTGAGATTATTGCCATGGCTTCGGCACGGAGTGTGGGCAAGAAAGTACCCTTCATGGATCGCGAACTGACTGTGGTCGAGATGACCGAAGATTCATTCGAGGGAGTTGATCTGGCCCTGTTTTCCGCAGGTGGAAGCACGTCCGAGAAGTTTGCCCCCATTGCGGTCAAGGCCGGTTGTGTGGTGGTTGACAACTCTTCTGCCTGGCGCATGAATGACGAGTGCCCCTTGGTTGTTCCCGAGGTGAATCCTCATGATCTCGACTGGCACAAGGGCATCATAGCCAACCCGAACTGTTCCACCATTCAAATGATGGTTGCCCTGAAGCCCATTCATGACGAGGCACGGATCAAGCGAGTGGTGGTTTCCACCTATCAGGCTGTTTCCGGCACAGGTCAGAAGGCCATCGAAGAATTGGAGAATCAGGTGCGTCGGCTCATGAACGGTCAGCCTGTGGTTGCTGACGTGTACCCACACCAGATTGCTTTCAA
This sequence comes from Pseudodesulfovibrio sp., assembly GCA_016342345.1. Taxonomy (GTDB): domain Bacteria; phylum Desulfobacterota; class Desulfovibrionia; order Desulfovibrionales; family Desulfovibrionaceae; genus Pseudodesulfovibrio. The sequence goes on from JAEINO010000007.1 coordinate 12,957, forward strand.
CTGTTTGCCGCATATCGATGTGTTCATGGATAATGGGTACACCAAGGAAGAAATGAAGATGGTCAATGAGACCATCAAGATCATGGGTGATCCGTCCATCAAGGTCACTGCCACTTGCGTCCGTGTGCCGGTTTTCTACAGCCACAGCGAGTCTTTGAATATCGAGACTGAAGTGAAACTGTCGGCCAATGACGTCAGGGCATTGCTTGCCAAGGCACCGGGAATCATCGTTGAAGACTACACGGAAAAGAATATCTATCCCATGGCGATCAATGCTGCGGGCGAAGATGCTACCTATGTTGGCCGCATTCGTGAGGATGAGACCATCGAGAATGGTATAAATATGTGGATTGTTTCCGATAATATTCGAAAGGGCGCAGCCCTGAACACAGTCCAGATTGCCGAGACCCTGATCGAGCGTGATCTGGTTCGTGTTCCTTAAAACCCAAGGATTATGTGATGGTGAAAGTAGCGGATTCCAAAGCCTACATGGAGGCCATGCTCGCATCCGATAGGCCAGGATCGTCCGAGTTTCATGCTTTCTATGAACATCGTGTGGGCATGATTTGTACTGATCCCAGACTGATGCTCATGCCATGGGACGATCATCTTGTTCATCGTGGTGACGGTATCTTCGAGACCATGAAATTCGTGGGCAGGAAACTCTACCAGCTTGAACCACACATGGCCCGCATGCAACGATCGTGTGAGGCAATTTATCTGACCCCGCCCTGTTCCTGGGATGAGATTCGGGAATTGATTCTTGAGGTCGCTCGGGCTGGAAAGCGTGAGACCGGCATGGTTCGTGTTCTGCTCGGACGCGGTCCTGGCGGGTTCGGAATTTATCCGTCAGAGTGTCCGGAAACGAGTTTGTATGTAGTTTCCTACGACCTGCATCCCAAGTCCGAGAAGGTCTACGAGGAAGGCGTAACCGCCTTTAAAACGTCAATCCCGGCCAAGCAGTCATACCTAGCGGCCATCAAGTCCATTGACTATCTGCCGAACGTGCTCATGAAACGTGAAGCAGTGGAAAAGGGGTATGACTTTCCGTTCTGTTTCGACCGTAGCGGTTATCTGGCCGAAGGGGCCACGGAAAACGTGTGCATGGTTGACTCAACTGGCAGGCTGATCATTCCCGAATTCACCAATGCACTGGCTGGAACCACTCTCCTGCGAGCGGTGGACCTGATCAAGGATGAGATGTCGGTCACCTTTCGTGGCATCAGTGAGAATGAACTTCTCGAAGCTCGTGAGGTCATCATTGTCGGCACCACCGGTGATGCCATTCCAGTGGTTCGTTTCAACGGGAAACCGATTCACGATGTGCGACCCGGACCGGTGGCAAAACGTCTCAGGGAATTGCTCATTCGGGATTTGGAAGAGACTGGAATACAGCTTTAGATTATCATGCATTGAAAGACGTGAAGGTGCCACCTGCAACGGATGGTCCTAGCAGTCTGGAAAGGCTTGAGTGATACGATGAAAGATATAACCCTCGCGTAATATGGATTGCGCGAGGGTCTTTTTTTTGGGTGAGTTCAACTCTGCTGCTCTGGTTTTCTCGAAAGCACCTTTGTCACAACACTGCCTTTGTGTGTCGAACTGCCAGATCGAATTGGCGAATGGCTTTGTCGGCCATGATATTCGTTCCCATTTGCTTTGTGATGGAGTCGTGCATCATTCTGGTTACATCCATGGGGCCGGGGATGGTCATGAAGCTGTATGCTGTGGCCCAGGCATCGCCGCGCAGATAGGACAACGCCCACCTGACAGTGTGCATGTGGAAGAAAGACTGGTTGTTGATAACGATCATTGCTTTGCATCGTCCATCTTCTGCGCGTTCCCTGAAGGATGTTTTGGTATGCTCACAGGAGGCCAGCGGATAGTTGACATGATAGAATCTGTTCCCTGCCAGAGCCGCCTGTATCCATAAATCCCAATCTCGATAAATTGTATTGTCCCTGAAACCGCAAGTGCTTTCCCATGCATTTCTGGTGAGCAGGACCGCCGGACCGAGAAAGTTCTGGATTTGGAGCAGGTCATCCCTGAAATCGGGCAACTGTACCATGTTCGGATGTGGAGTGCTGCTTTTCTTGTGGGCAAGGCAGATGTAGTCCGTGTACATGATGTCTGTTTCAGGGTGGTCGGAGAAGACTGAGAGTGCTGTGGTCATGTACTTTGGATCAAGCCTGTAATCCGGGCGCAGAAAGAGGAGAAGGTCCCCTTTTGCGAGCTTTGCGGCAGCATTTCGTGCCATGGCTGGATTGGTTGAATCCTGCATGTTTTCCAGACGAATATTATCGATATCGGTGATGGCTTTCCAGAGCAGAGGTGCGGAAGAATGGTGGCTGCCGTTTCCTGCTACGATTATTTCCAATCGGTCCTGACCATTTGATTGGCGTGAAATCGATTGAAGCAGGCGCGGCAAACCAGGGTGGGTTTCCAAATCGGAAACAATTATTGAGATTAGTCCTCTCGAATGCACTACAGACCCCTTCCTTGGGATGTCTTTTGATAAACCGGGCGAGGCAGCACGTTCCGTGTGCACAATTATCCTCACTCGTGCTTTTTATATCGGCGGTAAAATGGATAACTTTATGCTTTGGATATGTTTTTTTGAAAAAAACGGTGAATTGTTTTTCACGGCTTCTCTTGCGTAGGCTTCAACCTTCACGTATGTATTGCAAAAGTCTGAGAGTGTGTCGGTGCCTTTTTGCCAAGACGGACCGGCTTTGTTCATAATTGATCCAGGTGGTGGTGCGTGGCAATTTTCAAATGCGAATCCTGTGGATATGAACGAGATGTCCCTGACAAACTCCTGGGAAAAAAAGCGAAATGTCCAGATTGTGGGCACGGCGTAACTATTGTCGATCAGCTTCTGGTCGAAGATGAATCCTTTGAAGCTGTGTTCGAGGACGCCGATATGGCCGAGTATGAGGAGGACTATGACTCTTCAGGACAGAATGACGATGAGTCATCCGGGCCTATCGACCTTGACGATGAAGACACTGAGATCGACTTCGAAACAGGTGATGTGGTCTGTTCCGGCTGCGGTCATGTCATGGGTGAGGATCAGGCTGCGGTGTGTCCGGAATGTGGGGGCATCGTTGAAAGGCCTCACTCTTTTCCTGAACTGGATGAAGATGACGTTGACGTAAGTGATCTGGCTGATGACGATGTCCGACAGGTCTGGGATGCTGATTATTCGGGAAATGAAGGTCAGACCGAAGCAGCCATTGATGCCGTTGAAGTGGTAGATGGATGGCGTCTTTTTGAAGGTTCTTTTCCTCTGAATATATATGCAGGGATAGTTTCCGGTGCCCTTGCTTTCTTTTTTGCTGTGGCCATGTCCCTGTTGGCTTCATCTCAGCAGGGTGTTTATGTGCTTTTGCCCTATATTTTAGGCACGGCTTTGACGGGCATGGTTGTCGGCAGCATCTTTTTTTCTTTTCAGACCAGGATTCCATTTGCTCTGGCCGGTCCAGAGAGCACCGTGACAGTGGTGCTCTTCTTATTGATCGGAGGTATTTATCGGTCCATGGTCAACGACTATAGTGTCGAGTTCATTTTGCCCACCATCCTTGCTGCCATTGTCACGACTTCGTTTGTTGCCGGGGGTGGATTGTGGCTTCTTGGCAAGCTCAAGGCTGGCGAATATGTCAGATATATTCCAATCCACATTCTTGGCGGGGTAATCGGTGGCGTCGGGGTCTTTGTTCTGTTCGGATCTGTTGATTGGATGGGACAGCTTGCCCTTGATTGGAACAACCTCTACAGCGCAGTCAATTCTTTCATTTTGAATATTCATTCCGATGCTTTTCTCGATATCATAGTGCCGAGCATCGCGTTTGGTGTGATTCTTTTCCTTGCAACGGCCTGGATCAGGAACTCTCTTTTCATGCTGGCTTTGATACTGGTTGCGTCCGGTGTCGGGTATGCCGCAGGATTATGGGGGGCGGATATGAATATAAGTTCACTGGCATCTCCTATTCCTTTTCCTGAAGCCGGAGTCATGATTCATCCGTCCGAGGTGTTCAAGTCTGGTTTGTATTCCAATATCCAGTGGGGAATAATCAAGTCCAATGGGTTGTACATGGGAGCAGTTGTCGTTCTCATCATGCTGACAGTCATGTACCGGATAACAACTCTTGAAATGATCATGGGACGGGAATCCGAGCTCAACGACGAGTACAGGGCACTCGGTTTGACCAATATGGTTTCCGGCCTGTGTGGTGGCATGCCATCCTCTCTTTCCTACGAGCGGAGTGCTGGCAACCATGCTTCAGGGGCCAGGGGGCCTATAGCTGGCATTATGGCCGGTCTGATTTGTGGGGTGGGGCTGTTTTATGCCGATGTCGTTTTGCCCATGATTCCTCGTTTTGTTCCCGAAGGCCTGCTCATTTACGCTGGTCTTGACCTTATTCGTAGTTGGTTGTTCAAAACCAAGACAACATTTACCCGCCGTGATGACATCTGGATGCTGTGGATCACCTTTTTAGCCACGGTGTTATTTGGTGTGCTCGAAGGTATCGGTCTTGGCGTGGGGTTGGCTCTGATGGTTACCGTGAGTCGGTACAGCAGGGATGGGGCTGTTCGCAATGTCCTGTCCGGTTCCAACCATCGCAGCAATGTTGATCGTGCTTCGGCTCAGCAACGGATTCTCAAGGAGTTTGGCGATCACATTCATATTCTGAGGCTTCAGGGGTTCCTTTTCCTGGGGTCCATGGAACGGTTGCTCAAGGACATTCGCATCCGTCTGGATGATCGTGACAAGCTGCCTGTGAAATATCTCATTCTTGATTTCAAATTGGTTACCGGGCTTGCTTCTGCTGCTGGACTGGGTCTGGACAAGTTGCATAATCTGGTCGCTGATTACGAATTGGAACTTATCATAACCAATGCGCCCTTTGAGCTTGAGGAACACCTTGAACAAAGCGGACATGTAGGTGAGGGAGAGGGCTTGTTCAAAGCCTTTTTCAACCTTGATTATGCCCTTGAGTGGTGCGAAAACCATGTTCTTGATTCCGAGAACATGCTCAAGATGAAACAGTTGACCCTGCCTCAACTGCTGGCACCGGTTTTCCCGGAGCCAAAGTATATCCCTGCTCTCATGAAGGTTCTCAAGCGCGAGGTGGCCGACAAGGGAGAGGCTGTCTTCCGTCAAGGTGACAAGTCTGATTCCATGTATTTTGTTGAATCCGGCAAGCTGGATGTTGAACTGGAGTTGGAAGGCGGCAAGATTTTGCGACTGAAGAAGGTCGGTCCTGGAGCTGTTTTCGGAGAAATGGGCATCTACACGCTGGCTCCGCGTTCCGCGACCATCCGTGCTGCTGAAAAATGCGTGCTCTACAAGATGACGATAGAGAAGCTGGATGCCGTGGAGAAACGTGCACCGGTATTGGTCACGGCCATCAATCGTTTCCTGATCAATATGCTTTCCGAGCGGTTGGGCGATGCTAATGCAAAGGTACGTGATCTGATGCTGTAGCCGGTCGTTGAAAACCTAACTGTCGTACCTGAAATCTAATTATCGCTGGCAGCCTTTGCCCGGTCCTAGTGGATTGGCTGTTTTTTCAGATCTTTTAAGACGTATGTCTTGAGAGCGTCTTCCCATGTGCGAGGAGTGATGCCTGTTGTCTCAATGAATTTTGACAGATCAAGGACCGAATAGGCCGGGCGGATTGCTTTGGTCGTGTATGCGCTTGTGGGTACGGGGTCGATTGTGCATGCACTTTTCGCCAGATCTGCGGCAGCAGTTGCCAATCCGCACCATGTGGTTTCGCCTGAATTGGCGAGATGATAGATGCCGGTGGCATCGTGTTCTATGAGATTGAGTGTGTGTGTTGCTATGTCAGGGGCATAGGAAGGTGAACCGGTCTGATCGTCTACAACGGTCAGTTTGTCGCGGCCTTCGCACAGACTGAGAATCTTTTCTACAAAATTTATCCGGCCCGGCCCGAAGAGCCATGAAATGCGGATGATCAAGGTTCGGTCGTATCCGAGCTTGAGGAGACCGCGTTCTCCGTCGGCTTTGCTTATGCCGTAAACCGAGGTGGCGTTCGGTTCATCATAGACCGAATATGGAGTCTGCTTGTCACCTTTGAAGACGAAATCCGTACTGTAATGGATAAAGGGAATGTACCGCTTTGCTGCCTGGACAGCCAGCAGTGGTGGGGCGGTTGCATTGAGGGCAAAGGCCATTTCTTCTTCGTCTTCAGCCTGATCAACTTGCGTATAGGCGGCAGCATTGACGAGCAGGTCGGGATCCTTTTTGTCCAGCAGTCGTTCCACTTCCAGAGGGTTGAGGATGTCGCAATCAACACTGGAAAGTGGAATCGGCTTTGCTCCGGCTTTCCTGAAGGCATCAGTCAACGCTTGGCCGAGAAGACCTGTCTTGCCCCCGAAGATGACGACAGTCAGTCCTTTGAGGTGCATCAGGCGCGCTCCTCGTACCATGTGTTCATGAAAGTCCGGTATTCGCCGCTCTGCACCTGTTCAAGCCACGTTGTATTTGATTCGTACCATTCGATGGTTTTTTTCAGTCCTGCCTCAAAGCTAAGTGTTGGCGCAAAGCCGAGTTCCTCTGCGGCCAGGGAGAAGTCCATGGCGTATCGCTGGTCATGGCCGGGGCGGTCCTTTACATAGGTGACGAGCGATTCAGGTTTGCCAACGATGGAGAGCAGGGTCTTGATTACATTGATATTTGTTTCTTCAGCGTCACCGCCAAAGTTGTATGCCTGGCCTTCGCGTCCCTTGATCAGGGTCAGTTCAACACCAAGACAATGATCATCAACATAAATCCAGTCGCGGATGTTCATGCCGTTGCCGTATACGGGCAGTGGCTTGTCAGATTTGGCATTCATGAACATGAGGGGAATGAGTTTTTCCGGGAACTGGTAAGGGCCATAATTGTTGGAACAGCGGGTAACCAGAATAGGAAATTTGTATGTTTCGAAATAGGCGCGGGCCATGAGGTCGGCACCGGCCTTGCTTGCCGAGTAGGGGCTGTTGGGTGCGAGAGGTGTTGTTTCCGTGAACTTGCCGCTGTCGCCAAGAGAGCCGTAGACCTCGTCGGTCGATACGTGGACAAAGCGGTCCGTTTTGCGCTGTCGGGCGCACTCCATGAGATTTTGTGCTCCCTGGATATTGGTGGTCACGAATGGGGAAGGGTCATTGATGGATCGGTCAACATGGGATTCGGCTGCAAAGTTGACCACGGCGTCAATTGTCTTGTCTGCCAAAAGGTCCATGACCATTTCCCGGTCACAGATGTCGCCCTGAATGAAATCATATCGGCTTTCGTTTTCTTCAAGATCAATGAGATTGAGCCTGTTGCCCGCATAGGTGAGCTTGTCCAGATTGATGATGGACCAGTCTTTGTGCTTGTCGAGCATGAGTCGAATGAAGTTGGTTCCGATGAATCCGCATCCGCCTGTGACGAGTAATTTCATGTGGTTGTGCCGTTCTATGTGGTTTGTAATTCTTGATTTGGCCTATTTCCCATGTAGTGCTCCCTTAATACAAGGCGGGCTGGGAAAATACAAGGCAGGAGAGAATCAATCGATTATCAAATCGGTTTGGCGCAGAGCCTCGTAAAGCAGGATGCCTGCGGCTGTGGACAGGTTCAGGCTCCTGACCTTTCCCCATATGGGAATGCGGACGTGGTCTGAATACTTATCCATCAGATCAACAGGGAGGCCCCGTGTTTCCGGCCCCAGAACGATGGCGTCATCGGCCTGAAATTCAAAACGATGATGGGATGTGCTGGCCTTGGTGCTTGCAAGGACAAGCCTGGGCGGGTTTATCTGCGTGATGAAATCCTCGAAATCGGGATGTATGGTCACATTGACATGCGGCCAGTAGTCAAGACCAGCGCGTTTCAAGTGCTTGTCATCGACCTTGAAGCCGAGTGGCTCTATGAGGTGCAATGGTGTTTCTGTCGCAGCGCACAATCGTGCGATGTTGCCTGTGTTGGGCGGTATTTCCGGCTCAAAGAGTACGATTCGCATGGCCGGGGAGTACCTTTTTCCGCGTTATACGTCCAGCTTGATGGTAGCTTTTCCTGGAGAGTAGCCCTTCAGTGTTCTAAGCATCTCCCGGATGGATGCGGAGATGATGTCTTCCACGAATGGCTTCATGCCCAATGGTGCGCCGTTTATGTCCACCTCAATGGAATTGTGCATGGCCAGACAGGCTTTTGTCGTGGCTTTGCCAGCCACGATATCGGCTGCCAGGGTTTTGCAGTCGGGACGGCCACATGTCTTGCAGTCCATTCCTGGCAGGAAAAAGCCCTTTTCAAGGACGGTTTCGGCCAGAGCATCAATTGTTTCGAATGATGGGATGCCTTCAAGGGTATTTTCGCCGTAGGTGGCAATGGCCAGTTCGGGGACAAGCCAGTCCGTGCCATCGGAAATATCTCCGCGCAGACAGAGTACGCGAGGCAGGTAGCCCAGTGACTTGCCGCCTTCGACGATGAGGACATCGGTTGTGAGCAGCGGAAGAATGTCTGGTAGAAAACGGTGGTCGGTCCAGTGAACAAAGGTTTCATCAGGTCCTAGACCTGCAACGGCATCACATATTTCGGCGTAGTGCGTTGTGTCGGTATCTTGCCAGTTGAAACCATGATGGCTGAATTTGGCGGCTGCTACAGTCAGGCCCATCTGTTTGAAATGTCGTGTGAGTTCAAGACCAAGTGTGGTTTTACCGGAATTCTTGGGGCCGATGATGGATATTGCTTTCATGATTTTTCCTCTGAACAGGAGTCCTAATGTGTGCCGCTGATTTTGCCATTTTCAAGATGAATGATCTGGTCGCATGCTGCATTCAACCATGCCATGTCGTGGCTGGCGATGACAAGGCTTGCTCCATATTCTTTTCGCGCTGCGAGGGCGGCTTGTCGGATCATGGTGGCGCTCTGTCCGTCCAGGCTGGCAGTGGGTTCGTCCATCAGAAGCACTTTGGGCCTGAGCACCAAACGGGCGGCAAGTGCAACTCGTTGGGATTCTCCGCCGGAGAGCTCGAACCATTGTCGGCAGGAAAACTTGTCGGGCGGAAGGCCAACCAGTTCAAGAGCATGATTGACCTTTGCCATGATGTCGGATTCTCCGCGAACCTTGAGTCCGTATGCAACATTTGCATGCACGCTTCGTTTGAGGAGGTAAGGCTCCTGAACAAGTAGCGTGATCTGTCTGTGTATCTGGTTGGATTTGCAGGAAGCCGGATTGCCCATGAATGTCAGCGTGCCTGATGCCGGGGCTTCCAAAAAGGCAAGAAGTCGAAGCAACGTGGATTTTCCTGATCCATTTGGGCCTGCGAGTCCGATGATGCTGCCCGGTTCGATGTCGAGTCGATCGACCGCAAGCACGGTGCGCTCGGAATATCTTTGACGAACATTGTAAAGAGAGATGATCGGCGTGTTCATTTGATGGCCTTTTTCTTCAGGCCTGAGGCAAGTATGTTGACTGTCAGCGCAACGGCCAGCAGGACCATGCCCAGCGCAATGCCCATGGCGAACTCGCCTTTGCCGGTTTCAAGGGCAATGGCTGTGGTGATTGTCCGGGTGTGCCATTTGATGTTGCCGCCAACCATCATGGAAATGCCGACCTCGGAAACGATTCGTCCATATGCGGCAACAGCGGCGAGCATGATTGAATATCGCGCTTCAAGGACAGTGGCCCAGAGAATTTGCCGCTGGTTGGCTCCCAGGGTGATCAGGGTCATGGGCAGTCGTTTGTCCAGAGCTTCCACGGCAGTGGCGGTCATGGCGATTATGATGGGCAGCCCGAGTATTGTCTGGCCCATGGCTATGCCCGGAATGGAAAAAAGCAGCCCTGTGCCACCCAGGGGGCCGTGCCGGGTGAGCAGCGCATACACGAGCAGGCCGATGACCACGGTTGGGAAGGAGAGCAGTGTGTCCACAATGGTGCGGAGGATTTTTTTGCCTGGAAATATTTTGTAGCCGAGCAGAAAGCCCAGCGGAATACCGATGGTGAGACTGCCTATCATGGACAGCGTCGAAGCTCCGACCGTGGTCCAGATTGCTGAATACGTTTCAGAATTTCCGGTGAAAAGGAGCACGAAGCCGTGCAGGAACCCTTGTAGAAGAAAGTCCATCTGTGTCTCTTTGTACCGGGAGGATGCGTGAGTCACCCTCCCGGCAAGTCAATGTGATTGGTCTATTGTGCGTTGGGAATGAAAAGTTTCTTCCCAAGGAGCTTGAATTCGCCGATGGCTTTCTGGGTGGCCGGAGATGCCATCCATGCTATGTACTGCTTTGCCATATCATACTGTGCGTCTTTGCAATGACCTGTGTTTACGGCCAGCGCACTGTACTGGTTGAACAGAACCTTGTCGCCTTCGACCAGGACTTTCAGCGGCGGGTTGCCACCCTTGGTGTCGGCATATTTGATGTAAGTGCCCCGGTCCGTCATGGTGTAGCCATTTTTCTCGGAGGCAATGGTGATGGTGGCAATCATGCCTTGTCCGGTCTGCACGTACCATGCACTCTTTTCAGGTACAGACAGGCCAGCGGATTTCCACAAGGAGAGTTCTTTTTTGTGGGTGCCGGAGTTGTCTCCACGGCTGGCAAAGACTGCCTGCTTGGCCTGGATGGTCTTGAGGGCGTCCGTGACAGTCATGCCCTTGACTCCTGCAGGGTCGGATTCCGGACCGATGATGATGAAATCGTTGTACATGAGCTGTGTGCGGTCGGTCAGGACTCCCTTGTCCACGTAGACCTTTTCGGCTCCTGGTGCATGGACCAGAACGACATCAACATCACAGTTCTCGGCCATTTTGAGAGCCTTGCCTGTGCCGACAGCCACGAATTTGATTTCAATGCCAGTGTCCTTCAGGAACATGGGAACAATCAGTTCATCGAGCAGTCCGGTGTTGGCAGTACTGGTTGTTGTTGCCATCATCAGGGTTTGTCCTGCAGAGGCAGGGAGCACCAATGCGAGTGCGAGTACGAGTGATAAAGCAAATCCATAAAGACGATTCATGGTTTTCTCCTCAAGTGTGGTTATGGGTTATTCAGACCATGGAGTCTGATTGGTTGGCTATTCAGTGTCGTCGCGATAGAATTCACCGGATTTTTTGACGTCCAGATCAAGAAGTTCGGAAGCTCTGGTTGTGGCGTAGTTCTCGACGTCGAGATAGAAATGAAGGAATTTCTCCATGAGTTCCTTGCCTGTGGGGGAGAGGTTGAAACGTTGGCCCTGTCCTTTGGTTTTTTCGACCAATGCCTGACCGAGGCGTTTTTCGGCATTTTTCAATTTTCCCCATGCGCGGCGATAGGACATTCCCAGAGCTTCAGCTGCTTTCCGCAGGGAGCCAAGCTCTTCAATGTGCTGCAATAGCAAGGTACTGCCGATGCCTATGTAGGTTTCATTGTCCTGTTCAATCCAGACCCGGAGTCTGAGTGTGGCTTTTTCTTTTTCGGCCATGGCACTTCACTTTTTTGGGGTTGAATGGAGTCGTGTCCAGATTGAATTATATGCAATACGGGAAGTGTTAAGTCAATGGAGACACAATGCCTGAGGTTTCGACACCAGAATGTGGCGGGCTAGATGGAAACTGTATCAAAGGTCAGTGATTTCAGATCTATTACGAACATGTTTCCTGCAAGAGTGGAATGATTGCCAGTGAGTATCTTTATTGTTTCGGTCGCCATGACCGAGGCAATGAAAGTGACCGCTGCGGCTGGACAGCCAAGGATTTCCTCGACTGCATTGTCGTGGCCCATGATGTCGGCAGGACCGGATTGGCCCGGCATGACTACGCCGACATACCCTGTCCAACCAGCCAGGGCTCCTGTCACAAGAGGAATGTTGGCCTTGGCTGCGGCCTGTTGCACTGCCAATCTGGTTTCGAGGCCACCGAGGGCATCGACGACCACATCACAACCGGTTAGGAAGTCCTGGAAATTCGGCTGTTTCAGATATTGGTTCCAGGCTTCGATTTTCATGGAAGAATTGACCAGACTGCCTCTTTCAAGGGCTGCCTCGGACTTTGGGCAATCAATGTTGCCGAGAGTGGAGAGGGCTTGGCGATTGAGGTTGGTTTCCTCGAAATCGTCGTCATCGGCAGTTCTGATTCGGCCTATGCCTGTCCGAATGAAAATTTCAAGAAGGCTCCCACCCAATCCGCCAAGGCCGACCTGGGCAATGGAAGATTCGAGCAGCCTGATCTGGTCGTTTTTCGTGATTCCATCCATGTTCCGAAGGTATCGGGTTGGATAGACATCATTTCTCAGTGCTTCTGCCTCAACGATGTAGCCAGGAATAGCGTGTTCTCTGGCTATGGTGGCGATGGCATCAAGTGAAATGGTCTCACCTTCGTCTCCCTTGGGGAGAACTATGTGAACAGCTTGATTGCGGATGGCTTCAATAAGAGGGGTAGTCAAGCCTAGCCTCCACCTACAGCCGGGAAAAGGCCGATCCTGTCGCCATTCTTGATGTCACTTTCCAGATAGGCGCGTGCGGAATTGATGAAAAAGAGAGCGACTTCCTTTTCTGGAATGCCGAGCTTGGCAAGCAACGATTTGATGGTTTCCCCCTGATCAATGGGGTAGTCGTCGCCGTTTGGCGGCAGGAACTGGGCCAGTGTGGCAAAGCATTTGATTTCGATTCCCATGGGATGAATCTAGCCATTCGCGGTTGATGGGTCAACGGAAGAAAAAAAGGGCCGAGGTTGAAACCCCGGCCCTTGTCTTTGCTTGAACTGTCGGTCCTAGACCTTGGCTCCCTGGAGTTCGTCTTCATCGATGTCCCAGACAACGTTGTGGGGTGGCAATTTGTCGGTTTCGAAGAAACGCGGCAGCTTGTCGTCATATTTGGTGAATCCAGCGCGCTCATTGAAGAGCTGTTCATCCTTCATGCAGTTGATGCCCAGATTGATCAGATCATCGGTGGAGAAGGGTTTGCCGGTGTATGCGGCAACGAGGTCGGCCATGGCCTGTACTCCGTTTTCCGCATCCAGAACCGCAAAGGCCACAAACAGGCAGAAGCCCATGGAGTCGATAGCGGCAGTTGCAATCTGGAGATTCTTGGACAGTTCGATGTTGCCTTCCTTCTTGAGGCCGTCAACATCGCCGCCGACTTTCAGAATGTTCTGAGCGACAGCGTAACCGGCGGTGTGGTCGGCACCCATGGCAGTGGTGGCGTAGGTAACGCCAACGCCCTTGACCGCGCGGGGGTCGTAAGCCGGCATGGACTGGCCCTTGACAGTAGGCAGACGGTCAACGCCGAATGCTCCACCAGCGAAATCAACACCGTTGCCAAGGATCATGCCCATGGGATCACCGCTGCCGACTTTGGAAACCAGTTCGATTGCGGCTTCTCCGTCACCCCAGGGGATGATGCCGCCGTCCATTGCTATGGCGATGGCGTTGCCGATTTCAATTGTGTCCATACCTTTTTCATCACAGATTCGATCAAGCCTTGCTATCTGATCGATGTCCTTGATCATGGCGTTGGCACCGAAAGCCCAGATTGTTTCATACTCGAAACCGGAAGTAAGGTATTCGCCGTTGGCATCATTGTACTGCTGTGAGCATTGAATGACACAGCCAGTATGACAGCCTTCCTTGACCTTGCCGCTGCGTGCTTCGATGTTCTCGGCGATTTTTTCGCCGGAGATGTCTGCGGCATGGTCGATCTGGCCCAGTCGGAAGTTTTTGCCAGGCATTGCTCCGGCTTCGTTGACGAGGTTCACGAGTATGGCTGTGCCGAAACCGGGCAGACCCTGGCCTGTGACCGGATGTCCTGTCAGGATATCAACCCATGTTTTGCGGGCGGTCTTGAATGTTTCGGCGTCAGCAGGTTCGACCTTGTTGTTCACGGCGGAATCAAGAATGATAGCCTTGATCTTCTTGGAACCCATGACAGCACCAGTGCCGCCGCGACCTGCGGAACGGGCGGGGCGTTTGTACGGGTCTGTGAACTGGATGGTGGCTGTCTTGCGGACGGTCTCACCAGCAGGGCCGATCAGGCCAGCAATCATCTTGTCGCCATATTCAGCCAGCAGTTTGTCGTGGGCCGGATAGTTGTCCATGCCGACGATGTCGCTTGCATCCCTGAATTCGACCTTGTTGTCGGAAATGAAGAGTGTGGAGAAGGGAGCCTCGTCAGCGGGTTTGTCTTCAAGGATAATGGCCAGAAGGTCCATCTTGGGCATTTTGTGTGCGAACAGGCCGCCGGAGTTGGACTCCTTGATGCCGCCAGTGAGCGGAGACTTGGTGCCCACGGATAAACGTCCTGAGTTGGCTGCGGTAGAACCTCCCAAAATACCTGTGGCGAAGATCAGTTTGTTCTCGGCCGACAGCGGATGGCAATCTGCCGGTACTTCCTTGTTGATGACGCGGGATGTTAGTGCCCGGCCACCAAGATTGACGTAAGGTCCGACATCTTCGAAGTTATACTCTTTGGTGCGAGTGTTGATTCTGAGAATTTTAGGCATATTGGTACCCTCAGTTTGTTGAAGATTGAGCGTCTGTATGCAAACGCGTATTTAAAATATGTTGCTATACTTTTTCTTTACACCCTTCATATAAAATGTGTCAAAGAAAACAGGCCATTGTGCTGAACAAGACATAATGTTTGAGGTTTGGGATTGTGGTATGGCATGAGTCTGGAGAAAATCATGAACAATGTTGACTGTCTGAAAATAAACATGAGAGCGGAAGCCTTGTCCGGGTGGAATTATCTATTGCAGAAAGGGTTTTTCTTGCAGGGACGGGCCGGAATGTCGGTGCGTGAATTCCTTCGGGAAACATTGGCCTGGGATGATTCTCTGATCGACAGCGAGGTCAGGACCGTGTTTTTGAATAATAGCCCGGTGGACGACATCGATGCAGTTCATATCAAGGCTGGAGATCGGATGGCCTTGGGAAGTGCCATGCCCGGGATTGTCGGTATTTGCATGGGGCGCGATAATCCCTACAAGGAATTCCGACGGGATATATCCATAGCTGAAAATAGTGCTGACGAAAGCAGTGCTTTGGTTTCTGTCTTTACAAAAATATTCAGTACATTGGCGGTTTATACAGGTGAAGGTGTTCTCAAGAGAGGGGTTACGGTCAATGCGGGCCAACTTGCTGAACTCCTTGAAGGACGGATGGAGCTTGTGCGCGAGGTGGTCGGGATGGACCTCGGCGAGTTGATTCCCCGGCTTCAAGCGGAAGAGGGCGATGTGCTGGTGGCTGTGGAGTTCAGCTGATCCGGCCTTGCAGGGCGTGCAAGGAGATAGCCTCTATTTTGTGTTCGGGCAGCCCAGTTCGGTGCTATATTGTCTCAATTTGCGAATTTGTTTTTTCAGTTTGTTCTGCCTGAACATGTCCTCAGCGACCATGTTATGGCGGTTGGTATAGAGAGCGGAATTGATTCTTTTGCAGGCCGTCATTCTTTCTTGATCAGGCAATCCTTCCAGTGATTCTCCATAATTTTCTACAGCCTTGCGATACGTTTTTTCAGCTATGCGATAATCGGAATCCGCCTGATTTCGTGCACCGCTCCTGTACGATTGGGCAAAGCCGGGGGCGGCGATCAGGCAAACGAGAAAGGCAATTGTAAAAAGTGTGACCAGATTTTTTATTCTCATGCTGTGCTCCAATGATTGATGTGTTGAAAGGAAATTAGCATGTTGTGAGGAAGAGCAAAAGCGTTCATTGATTTTACTGGATGTTTAAAAGGAAAAACGGCCCCGGATAACCGGAACCGTTTTGCATTCGCTGGTGGGCGATACAAGATTCGAACTTGTGACTTCCACCGTGTGAAGGTGACACTCTAACCAGCTGAGTTAATCGCCCATGATATTTCCCTGTACGGGCATGCGCCCAACGGGGAGCAAAGATATATCCGCAAGACTTTTTGTTTGCAAGCCTTTTTTATTGGTTTTTGGCACAATCCCCGCTCAGACATTCCTGATTTTCAGAACCATCCCGATTGTAGCAGGTCAGACCGCATCTCAGGCATCTGCATGTCTCGTGTTTTGCTTCTTCCTCGTTCAAAGCCCCTTCGATTTCCTTGAAGGTGCAGACGCGTTCGTTGCATTCAGTCAGGTGTGGAATTTTTGATCGCGCGCGAATCCCTACATCGGGAACATCCGTAAACATGGTGTACGGGATCATGTCCCGTTGCAATTTGTGCGAGACGTGCGGCGTGCCTTCGTTGATGTATTGGTGAATAGAACGGGCTGCCTTCCTGCCTTCGCCAAGGGCGGTGATCACAAGGGCAGGACCGGTATGCATGTCCCCACCTGTGAAGACATTGGGCATTGCGGTCTGGAGAGTGTCAGGGTGGGCACCTAGTGTACGCCACTTGGTTTCTTCCAGGGTGCAGGCACCGGATTCGTCATACAGGCAGGACAGTTCTGGTTTCTGGCCGATGGCGGTATAGATGTTGTCAACTTCCAGAATTTTTTCCGAACCCTGGATGGGCATGGGTTTGCGTCTGCCCGAGGCATCCGGTTCGCCCAGTTTCATCTGGATGTATTCGATATGGGTGACCTTCCTGGATTCGTCGGCAATGATTCTGGTTGGTGAAGCCAGGTAGAGAAAATTGACATTTTCTTCTTCTGCAGCAACGATTTCCTCTTTGTTGGCGGGCATTTCATCTCTGGTGCGGCGGTACATGAGCGTGACGTCTGCGCCAAGGCGGACGCTGGTGCGTGCCGCGTCGATTGCAGTGTTGCCGCCACCGATAACGACAACTTTTTTGCCGGTTCCGGTTTCAACGCCGAGACCTATCTTGGTCAGGAATTCGGTTCCGGTTTCAACGCCAATGCTGTCCTCGTTGTCGATGCGAAGGTTCATGTTCATCCATGCACCGATTCCGAGGAATACGGCTTCAAATCCATCTTTAGTCAGGGAATTGAGGTCGAAATCCTTGCCGAAGAATTTTTCATGTTCCACGTCGATGCCGAGATTCAGGATGCCTTCTATTTCCCAATCCAGGACATTCTTGGGCAACCTGTATTCAGGGATACCGTATCTGAGTTGTCCGCCCAGTTTGGGCATGGATTCGAAAATGGTCGGACTGTGGCCCAGACGGCGAAGAAAGTAGGCACAGGACAATCCGGCGGGGCCACCTCCGACAACGGCGACCTTGCGGCCTGTGTCTGGTGCGCAGGAGATGGGCAGCCGTTGACCCGAGTTCATTTCCCAGTCAGCCACGAAACGCTTGACCATGTTGATGCCCACGGGTTCGTCTACGTGACCACGACGGCAGACCCCTTCGCAGGGGTGCGGGCAGATGCGGCCAATGGAGAGCGGCATGGGAATGCGTTCGCGGATGGTTCCCAGTGCTCCGGCATAATCGCCGCGAGATGCCTGTTCTATGTAACGGGGAATGTTGATTTCTCCGGGACAGCGTTGGCGACAGGGAGCAAGGCAATCCGTGGTTTCATTGAGGTGCATGATGCGTGCGGACATGCCCCAAATGGTAATGACGCCGCGAGGGCATACCTGGGCGCAGCCACCACAGGCGGTGCAGAGCTCGGGGTTGACTACGGGGTAGCCGTTGGGTCCCATTTCAATGGCACCGAACTGGCAGGCACCGACGCAGGTACCGAAACCCAGGCATCCTTCGGGACACAGTTTGGAGCCGTTGTACAAAAGGTGTTGCGCTCTGCAATCCTTTGCACCTTCATAAATGTATACATCTTCGGCGCGGCTGCCGCCGGTGCAGTCCACAAAAGCGAATTGTTTTTCCATGGAAGAAAATTCAAGTCCCATGATTGTTGCCACGTTTGCGGCAACTTCGTCTCCGCCAATGACGCAGACCGTGGCCCCGGCTTTGCCTTCGACAACACCCTGGGCTGCTCCGGCGCATCCTGGATAGCCGCAACCGCCGCAGTTGGCTCCGGCCAGTACGCTTTCAACCTGTGCAATGCGAGGGTCTTCATAAACATATAGCATCTTGGATGCCACGGCCAGGATGATGGCTGCCGTGAGTCCAATGCCGAAAAGGACGAGTACCGATGCTGTGATCATATATATGCTCCTAGGAGGCCATGCCCTTGAAGGCAAAGAAGGCCAGCGACATGAGTCCGGCCAGGATAAGGGCCAGAGGGGTTCCCTTGAGGCTGACAGGGACCCGTGCCAGGTCAAGCCGTTCGCGTATTCCGGCCAGGATTACGAGGGCGAGCATGAAACCGACGCCGGACGCAATGGAAAAGATGATGGTTTCAACGAGTGAGAATTCTTCGCGCTGGCAGATGATGGCGATACCGAGCACTGCGCAGTTGGTGGTTATCAGGGGCAGGAATATGCCTAGGGATCTGTACAGCGGCGGTACGGCTTTTTTCAGGAACATTTCAACGAACTGCACCAGCGAGGCGATGACCAGAATAAAGGTGATAGTCTGAAGGTAATTCAAGTCGTTGGGAGCCAGCAGGTATTTCTGGACGCACCACGTGATGGCAGCAGCCAGGGTTGCCACGAACACGACAGCCAAGCCCATTCCCATGGCCACGCCCGAGTCCTTGGACGTGCCGATGAACGGGCAGTTGCCGAGATACTGGGCCAAAACAATGTTGTTGACGAATATGGCGGCGATGATGAGAACGAAGTAATCCATGACGTCCTCCTACATTCCGGGTTTGGTGGCACACATGCCACAACTCTTGCAGTCGTGAACCGGGCCGGTGATGGCTTCCAGTCCCTTGTTTTTGCGCTGCCAGTTGGTCAGGGTATTCATTCCGGCAAGGATGAGTCCCAGGCAGACGAATGCACCGGGAGCTTCGATCATGAAGGTGAACGGTTGGAACCAGTCGCCCATGACCTGCATGCCGAACCATGTGCCGTATCCGAAGAGTTCGCGGATGGACCCGAGGAAGGTCAGGGACAGGGTGAATCCAACGCCCATGCCAAGGCCATCGGCAACGGCCAGATGAACGGGGTTTTTGGAGGCAAAGGCTTCGGCCCGGCCCAGAATGATGCAGTTGACAACGATCAGCGGAACAAAAATGCCGAGTTGCAGGTAGAGCGGGTAGGCATATGTCTGCATGAGGAGTTCGACGCAGACGACCAGGGAGGCTGCCACGACGATGAAGCAGGCTATGCGGACCTTGGCCGGGATGAGCTTGCGCAGCATTGAGACCAGCATGTTGGACAAAGCCAGTACGAAGATGACCGCCAAACCCATGCCAAAGCCGTTGTCGGCGGTTTTTGTAACTGCCAGCACCGGGCATAGGCCGAGTACCAGCTTGAATGGAGGGAGGTCCTTCCAGAGACCCTTCGAGAATTCTTTCCACAATCTGCTCATGACTCTATCCTAAGACTCCCAGGCTGTGGGGAGTTTGTCCTTGATTTGGTTGAATATGTTTACGGCTTCGTTGACCGCACTCACGGTGCCGGTAGATGATATGGTTGCCCCGGAAATGGCTGCTATGTTGCCGCCCTGTTTCTTGAGTGCGATCTTGTCCGTAGAATGGCCTGAAAACTGATCACGGAATTCCGGTTCTACTACGCGTGCGCCCAGACCGGGAGTTTCCTTCAGGGTTGTGATGCCGATGCCTTCGAGTTTGCTGCCGTCCGTGACAAAGCCGACCATGACGCCGATGTTGCCGCCATACCCTTTGCCAAAGGTTTCAAAGGCTACGCCGGTGAGTTTGCCGTCCTTCATGGCCGGGAAGACTGTGATCGGGCCGCTAGGCAGATCAAATGTCTTGCGATCCTTGACCGGGTTGTTGTCGTAATTGCTGAATATCTGTTTAAGGGACGGGCCTTGAACGTAGGTCATAACCTGTTCTTCAATGCGTTCGCTGGTGGCTTGGCGCACTGTGGCTAGTGTTAGGCCTGACAGACCGCAAATCAGGGAGAGGACGAAGATCATCTTCAGCATTTCTCGCATGTTGCGCCCTCCTCGTCTTTGGAAGAATATGAGAACGGGCCGCCAAATGGTTTGGGGCGTATGCGGTCCAGCAGCGGAGTGAACAGATTGGTCAGTAATATGGCGAACGGTACACCGTCCGGGTAGATGCCGTATACACGGATGATGATGACCATGGTTCCGGCAATGAGTCCGAACAGGAGGCAGGGAATGAGTCCGATGGGCGACGATGCTGAATCGGTGGCAAGGAAAAAGGCTCCGAAGATCGTGCCACCTGCCAGGAGGTGGAACATGGGTGGAGCATATGTGGTTGGATCGATCAGTTGATATATCCAGGTCGTGATCAAAATGCCTGCGATGAATCCGGTGGGGATTTCCCATCTGACGTGGCGGCGAATGAGCAGGAATGCGCCACCGAGGAGCAGGGCTATCACCTGGACTTCGCCGAGTCCGCCGAGTTGTTCGCCTATGAGCAGTGTTGATGATTGAATGGATTGGATGGAATCAAGACCGAAATATTTCAATTGCTGCAACGGGGCCGGGAGGTTGGATGACAGCATGGTTGCATTGGTGTCCATGACTGTACCCCAGGAAATGCGGCAGACTGCCCAGCCGACAACAGGGGCGCAGAGCGGACTGGCTCCCAGTCCTCCGAAGATCATTTTTCCGAGGATAATGCTTGATGCTGCGCCAACGGTTACCAGCCACCACGGGGCAGAGGCTGGAAGCAGGAAGGAGAAGAGCAACCCCGTGAGCAGTCCGCTGAAGTCGTCGATGGATTGCTTTCTTCCCATGATTTTGTTGCAGATGGCCTCGGTGGTTACGGCTACGGCACAAGAAAGGGCCATGACCCTTAATGCGCCCATGCCGAACATGTAGGTTGCCATGAGTGCGGCAGGCATAAGTGCCGCAATGGTTTCAATCATGTAGCCTTTTATCGTCCGACCGCAATGAACGTGGGGGGGGACGGATACTGTCAGTATCGGTTCAAGCGGTTTATTCATTCTTTTTCTCCGGCTTGTCCGGTTTCAGCTTGTACAATCATGTCTGAAGGGGTTTCGTCTTTTCTGAGCAGGGCGAGTTCGTACTTGGCAAGTCGGATATATTGCAGAAGCGGACGTTGTGCCTTGCACCAATAGCCGCAGATGCCACACTCGATGCAGGAGTGGATATGGAAATCCTCGGCTCGTTTGAACTGCTTGAATTCGGCACATCGGCTGATCATGCCGGGCATGATGCGAGCCGGGCAATGGCGTTCACATTCACCACACCCCAGGCAAAAATTGTCAGTTGTTTTGAGGCTTTCGTCCTTGCGGAGAATCTGGAGTCCTGTGGTGTCCTTGCCCACACCTTGCTCCAGATTGATGGCGGTCAGGCCGCGCATTGGTCCCCCCATCACGATTCTGTCGCCGGGTTGGACCGTGGCTCCGGCCTGTTCAGCCAGAAAGCCGACAGGCGTGCCAACGCGAATCAGATAGTTCCGGTTTCCGATGGTCATGATTGTTTCGGTCAGGGGTCGACCTGTTTCCATGATTCGTCCGATGAAATACAAATCCGAGACAGAGAGAATGACGGTGTCATCTGGGGGGGCATCGGGCAGCACTTCCTGACCCGTGACGGCTTTGATGACCATTTCATCGATGCCGTTGGGGTAAGTGGGCGCAACGTGCATGACCGTGCAATTGGCAAATGCATTGGCTCGGTTGCCCTTGGCTGCCACCAGGAACATCTTGGATGGCTTTACGATGCGTTGGACTGTTTCCAGTCCCAATTCCAGGGTTTTGCGGTAATCACGGAGTAGCGGGTCATAGATGGAAATGCCCGGCTCAGGCGGGACTGCGTTGATGATCAGGATCGGTGCCTTGTCAATGTTCTTGACTTGGGCACCCATGTCGCGGAGCCACTCCTTGAGGGGAGCCCCATCCGCGGAAGGTGCTTTTTTTGTCTTGGCCCTGTCCTTGCCATTGACTTTGATAAGCATGGAGTAGGGGAGGATGTCCTGGATTATTCCTGCCATTGGTGCATGCATGTCGCCACTGCCATCGTGGTTGGCAATGGCAATTTTTGTCCCGACCAGTACCTGGTCGCCCTCGGAGAGAATCGGGGTATGGCAGGGGATGGGGATGCGCAATCGATCCGGCTCGGAACCCTTTTCCAGGGGGCCGGTTTCACCGGTTTGCAGGCTGAAACTGAACGTGGTCATATCTGTCGGTCCCCTATTTCATGTGGCATTGATAGCAGGCATCGTCACCGAATGGTCCTTTGCCTTGTTTCTCATGGCAACTCATGCACTGGCCGTGAAAAGCATTCGTGGTCGTTGGAACAATAATATCCACAGGCTCGGCATGGCAGTTTGCGCAGGATTGTGTTTCCGGCTCACTGGTCGAAGCTGAGTCGTGGGTGTGGCAATTGCCGCATCCTTTGGTGCCTTCGTCGTACATGTCTTCATGACAATCGGCACATCTGGCATGATTGGCCTTTTTCAGGCTTAACATGTCCGTGGTGCCATTTTTTTTGTGACAATTGGAGCAGGCTTGTGGTTCTGGTTCGATCTCTGCCTCATGGTGGCAGGCCTGACAGTCGTCTTCCGCGTATTCTGTTTGATGTTTATCATGAGAGAATTTGGCGATGCTTGCTTCCTGGTGGTGACAGGAAATGCAATATTTCTCTTTGATACTCTCTTGATGATCTGCCACGAAAACTTCGTCGAATTTTTTGGCGTGGCAGCTGGTACATGCCGGGGGTGTCTGGTCGTTACCTGATGTATGATGGCAGGTAACGCAGTCCTGTTCTTCGCGTTCGGCATGTGATGCATGGGTAAAAATGATGTTTCCGCCCTTGTTGTCGAGGAGAATGCGCGTTGGCGGGACCTCGGAACTTGCTGGTGCAAGGTAGCCTACAAGAGCTGTCACGAATAAAATTCCGGTCAATATGGAGATGGTGAAATATTGTCTTTGCAATGAACTGACCTCTGGAGTTTTGGCTTATTAAGCTCGTATAGCTGTAAAAACGGGGTTAAGTCCATATCATTATCTTGTTGATTGATCAGTCAATGCCATACTTTGGAAGTATGATAAATGAATAGTGTGGAAAGTTGGCGTGTTGAAGACACCTCAATCAAATTTTTAGTGCAGCAGATTATATACATCCTCTTTGTTTATTTGTAAAATTTGATGGAGGCGGACGGATGCCTCTTTGAATCTGGAAAGGCTGCAGTATTCTTTTTTATGCTGGAGTATTATTTTCGTACGAGAATTTTGTTCAGAAACACCAGTGCGAAGAAAGCGGTTCCTGTCCACCAAAGAAAGATTGATAATTCGGTTGAAAAACAAAGGTATGCCGTCTTGACGGCTAGATCAAGTGGAAGGGATTGGACAAAAGACGTGTAGTCGATGCCGAACAACGCGTGTGATGCGTCCATGAGTGTCAGTGAAGGCCAGCAGGCAAAAAGAATCCAGGAGATGCCCTGATAGGCAAGAACCAGGAGACAGCCAATCCAGGCGATGATTCCAAGTGATTTGAGCATGGTGATCATATATCTAATTGCCGTCCAAAATTCCATGGGGTATTGCTAATAAAAATAGAGGAAATACTCATAATGGATTTAGCCGTTGGAGATAGGATACTCGTCGAATTTTCGACTTTTGGCGATAGATTTCTGAGCATCGTGACCGATGTGAAGAATGATGGTCGGCTGGTCGTTTATTCTCCAATTACTGATCCCATTGTAAAGAGGCTCAGGACTGATCGGAATGTTGTGGTCCGGTATGCCCACAATGGTCATCTCCTGGGATTTTTTACCCATGTAATTAACAAGATTGAAAAACCGGGTACTGTCATAGAATTGGCAAAGCCTGATGGTGTCCATGATGCAGAAGAACGTTGCGAAATAAGGTGTCCCTGTCGTTTTCCGGCAATGGTCGTTGATGGTGACAGGGCTGCCAGGGTTGTTGTGGAGGACATGTCCGCAAGTTGCTCCCGAATTCGTTTGCTCAATGGAGATCATGCGCCGCTTCTTGAAGAAATTGGCCTTGGCGTTCAGTTGACATTTCACCCTTTTGACATCGATTGCGATGGATATTCTGTCGGGTGTGTGGTCAGGAACACCTTCATGAAAGATGGGGATTGGTATGCCGTGCTTGAGTTCAACAGGGAAGAGAGCAAGGTTCGGCAGCGTATTGCCAGCTATATTGAAGCTCAGATACGTTGCGGAATCCCAAGGCTTTAGTTGGCTTTACTGAATTTGATTGTTGTCGTTATCGTCGTGAATGGACGAGACAAGCTCAAAATCTTTGCGTACGTGATGTACGTATTGATCTTGAGCTTTTTAGTGTCTGGTCTTGCGGTCTTCATGAGCAGTCCGCCGGAAAGTATCGTCAGTCCAGTTTCAGCTTTTTTGCATAGTTGGCGGCTTCAATACCCGCAACACATCCTTCGCCCACGGCCTTGGCCATTTGCAGAGGTGGTCCGCATATGTCTCCAGCGGCAAAGATGCCTGGTCTGTTGGTGTGCTGTTTCTTGTCAGCTTCAATATATTTCATGGATTCATCCAGCTGTATGTCGAGCATTGCGGTCAGTTCCAACATGCCTTTGGCACCGAGTTCGATGAATACGCCACTGACGCTTTGCGTGGTCCCATCTTCAAGCAATATGGATTCGACACTGTTTTCACCACGGATTTCCTTGATAGTGGAACCTTCGTGGACAATGACGCCGGTTGTGTCGAGCTGTTTTTTCAAGCCCTCGGCAACATTAAGTTCCTCGCAGTAGAGGTGAACTTCCCGTGCGAAGCTGGTCAGGGAAACAGCTCCTCCGGCGGCTGCGCTGCGGCATCCTGCAACGGCCACGACTTCATTTTTGTAAAAACCAGCATCACAGTCAACGCAGTAGCTGACGCCTTTACCGAGCAGTCTCTTTTCGCCAGGGACCTTGAGCTTGTTGTGAGTGGAGCCAGTGGCAAGGATAATGCTTTTGGTTTTGAGCATTCTTCCTGCTTCAGTCTTGAGGATCATGAGTTTGCCATCGGGTTCAATGGAAAGCACATCTTCGTCCATGATTTCCGCGCCGAAATTGATAGCTTGTTCGCGTCCGGTATTCAGGATGTCTTCACCTGACAATTTGAGTTGGCAGCAGTAGTTTTCAACATGCGCCCAGTACAGGCTGCTATTGTCCATGCGGCCGAGCATGAGAGTCCTGGCTTTTTTGCGTGCTCCGTGGATGGCCGCTTGCAGACCGGCAGGGCCGGAGCCAAGTATGACGATGTCGTAGAGAGATGAGTCGGACATGGAAGCCTCCATGGTTTGTCGGAGTGATTGTCTTATCCTTGAGTATAATGATCAGTGAGAAAATGTATAGGGTGGCTGTATTCTTCTTCTCAAAGAAAGGGAATCATCAGCATCTTGGACAGGCGGACAAATGCGGCATCCCTGAATATGGTCAGTCCGATGTGCATGGCGTCATGCCCCAGGTCTGGTTGAGCCTTGTACGTGCCGAATAACCGATCCCACCAGGGGAAATTGAATCCGTAGTTCATGTTGGCTTCACGCATGTCGGTCGAGTGGTGGACGCGATGCATGTCGGGCGTGACGACAAGAAGCCTGAGTATGGAGTCTTTGCCCGTGGGCAAATGAACATTGGCATGATTGAACAGGGCACATCCATTGAGCAGTATTTCGAAAATTATCACGGCGATTGCAGGAGGACCGAGCAGGAGAATGACTGTCAGTTTGATGAGCATGGACAGTATTATTTCAATGGGATGGAATCGGATTCCGGTGCTCGCATCTATGTTTGTGTCAATGTGATGCATGCGGTGAATACGCCAGAGCAGGCGTTGTCTGTGGAAGGCGACATGTTGCCAGTATATGGTCATGTCGAGAAGGAGGACGCCAACGACCACCGATAGCCAGTCGGGAAGAGAGAGAAGACTGAGCAGGCCGAGGCCGTGTTCTTCGCAATAGAGAGCCAGGCTGGTTGGGATGATCGGAATGAGTATGCGAACCAATACTGTAGAGAGTACGGAAATGGAGATATTGGAAAACCATCTTCGTGTCTTGGAGACATCAAGGGTGCGGCGGGGCCACAGGGTCTCGGCAGTCCCCATGACCACAAGCATGGTAATGAATGAGCCAGCGCGGATGAATGTTTCCGGGTTCATGGAATCCTCTGGTGAAATGGCTATGGATCGAGATCCTTGGCGGATTCCTTGACTCCTTCGGCAATGGGGCGGGGACGGGCAGCCTTGCCCATGATTGGAGTCCAGGGTTTGCCGTGTATTCGTTGATACAGCTTGTTGGCCTCCCGGAATTCAGGGTTCATCTTCAGTGACATGTCAACTGCGGATGAGGCTTCTTCCAGCTTGCCCATGAAGTACAGGGCTTTGGCCATATTGAAGTAGATGTTTTCGTCGTTTGGCGTGAGCTCAAGTGCCTGCTTGTAGGCGTGGATGGCTCCGGGGTAATCTCCCTGTTTGCGAAGATTGACCCCAAGGGAATTGAACGGATTGGGTGTGTCCGCTTCGTACTTGAGAATCTCGATGAACATGGCCTTGGTTTCTTCCAGACGGTCAAACTGGGCATGAACTTCGGCGGCCTTCTTGAGAAATTTCTTGCAGGCATCCATATTGCCCTTGCCTTTGTAGGCATCGGCCAGCCCTTTGTAGGCTTCGGCAAACAAGTCGTTGATCTTGACTGCTTTTTTGAAGGATACGATTGCCTTGCCGTATTTGCCCTGAACCATGAACTGGCATCCCATGTCATAGTATTTCTGGGCTTCATCCTGATATGAGATAAGCTCTTCAAAGGCTTCGATGGCTTCGTCAAAGTTGCCGCGTTCGACCATTTCCTTGGCTTCCTGAAGTTCCATTTCTTCGATTTCAGGATAGCTGTCCAGTTGGTTGGCGAGGATGAGATATTTCTCGAAAGTGTCGAGGGAGTATGGTCTGAGAATGTATCCGATACAACCGGCGGCAATGGAATCAAGAACGTGATCCTTTCTGTTTTCCAGTGTGACCATGATGATGGGCAGAGGTCTGCCACTCATGTTCTTGCGAACGATTTGGGCGAACTTGATCCCGCTCATGTCGTCGAGGGTCGAATCGCAGAAAACAAGGTCGACAGGATTGTCCGCAAGGTAGTCGATGGCATCGACGCCTGTGCTGAATATCTTGACATTGATCGGACCGAATGTCTTGACTGTTGCAAGGTCACGCTTGGCATGAACCTCAACGTTGGTCAGTATGATGATGTTTTTGTAGACACCGTATGCCTTGCTGTCCTTTTTTTGGGCCATGGTTCGTTTTTTCTCCCTTGATATGAATTTGTAATGTCTTGAATTGATTATATCAAGGGGTCGACAGAGTTTTATAATGCATGAATTTGAGGACTTTATTCTCAAGAGACTGAATTCTATCGTTTTTTGGTAGAATGGAAAATGCTCGTTCAACAAGATTCTTTTGGGCAAGCAGGTGAACGGAAGCTGTGAAGTTGAGTGTGAAAATCCAGCCGGTGATGAGAAGTATGAAATCGTTGGTGTAGCGCATCAAATTATAGTCACACGTTTTTTCGGAGAAAACCATTCTGTATACTGTGTCCGAGTACCTGTCGGGATTTTCTACGAGACTGTGAATGACGACCGGTTTGGTTTCGGAGTCCTGTCCAAGGTGATCGAGTATGACTTCGTAAATGTCGATTTTGTCCGCATCCCGGACAGTCTTGACCATGGTGGACAGAGGTGCGGAAAGTTCGGATCGGATATCCTTGACGTTGTGCAGTGCGACTGCGGCGCGGATTGTTCTCCAGTCCCGGTCCGTGAGTTTTCCGGGAAGATCCAGTTCGCGCAATGTCAGTACGCCAAGACGTCCGTGGTTGGTTGAGTCTGCGTCCTTGTATGTTCCGTATCTGGCGTATTGGGGAAAGCGGCCAATATCATGATAGAGAGCGGCGAGTCTGGTCAGGCAGGCAGAGTGGCCGGAGATGTTTTCTCCATCAAGTATTGCGCGAGCATTATCGAGCACCCGCAGGGAGTGGTCGATTTTTAACTGGATTAGATAGTCGTTTTTCTGATTGCCGGTCAGGTATTGCGCTGCGAAAGCGGTGAACGTTTCGATATGACGGGATAAGTCCATGATCAGTCCTTGAGTCGTTTCATCCTTATCATGTAGTCGTCTTCCGTGATTTCACCTCTTGAGTATATCTCCTCAAGTTCGATTCGTTCCTGTTCCAATTGTTCTTTGGCTTCACGATCCATCTCTTCATCTCTGAAATAACCGTTTGGTCCGAACAGGATGCGCAGGAAAAGCAGGATGGCTCCCATGATGAGGGTTACGAAAACCAGCCGTGCAATTGATGGTAATATATGCTCTCCATAACCTGCATTGAATGGCCATGCGCGCCATTGCGGACTATCCATGAAATCGAAGAAGCCGGATAGAATGTTGGGTAAATCATGTATGTTCATTGTAATTATAGCCTCCAGGGGCGGTCAAGGTTTGGCCGTGGAGATTTACTACGTTTCAAATGGTTCGCTTGCAAGAGGTTTGGGAGGGCTGTGGGCAGGTTGATGAAAAAACTCAATAAAGAGGGCTGGAAAAACAGATGATCGCATTCGAGAAGTGAAGATTTTTTTCTTTCAGTTCTTGAGCATGTTATGAAGAGTCTGTGAAAATTGCCAGTGTAACCACTTGGAAAAAGTGTTTGTCGTGCTCTTGTGCTCAGTGTCTTTAGCGATTATGTTGCATCATGCGTTTCGTTTCCCGATGGTATTGGGTACTGGTTTGTTTTTGGAGGAATAATGCGAATTTTGATTGTTGAAGATGAATATACCAGTCGTAAATTGTTGACGGCACTTCTGGCCGACTATGGTCAGTGCGACACGGCATCCGATGGTGTCGAGAGTGTTGATATGTTCAGAAAGGCCCATGATGCAGGATCACCCTATGACCTTATCTGCATGGATATCATGATGCCCAACAAGGACGGACATCAGGCCCTGAAGGAAATCAGAAGCATTGAACAGGAGCTCTGCGTCAAACCCTCGAATGAGGTCAAGGTGGTCATGGTAACCGCGCTTAACGATCCCAAAACAGTGGTTAAGGCCTATTACAAGGGCGGGGCGGCAGCGTATCTCACCAAGCCCATTGAGGTAGAAAGTCTCAAGGCAATTTTGCGCGATCTTGCCCTCATAGATTAATCATGCCCGCGTTGGCCAGATGTACGGAGCATACATGCAACCATTCCTTTTTTTGAGAAAGACCTGGTCTGATTGGTTTGATCGCAAGAGTTTTATGTCCATTGCAATAGTGGCACTTTTCATCCTTCATGCGGCCCCGGTTCTGGCTGGTGCGGAGGCGCCGCCAAGTCGTGGAGGAAGTGTTCTCAACATATTGCTTCTCGGATGTATTGCATATTTTCTTGTTCGTTCATTCAGGCGGCGTTCCGGTGATGATGACAAAACGCGTCCGGGCAACTGGACCGGAAGGAATCCAGATGAAGGGGAGGATGCAGGACAGAATGGGTCAGTTGGCGGAAAGCCCGTTGATAGACATGAGGCAGCTCGTCAGGCCTGGAGTGTCTTGAGTTCTGAGAAAAGTGATCCTTCAGCAGTGCAATCTTCAGCCGTTCCGACCAGCACTCTTGCAGAAGCTGAATTTTTGGAAGGGGCAAAACTGTTTTTCTCTCGCTTTCAACAAGCCCGGGATTCTCAGGATTTTCAAATCCTCAGGGATTTTATTTCCGATGAAGTATATTTCGATGCGTTGGCCGAGGCCCAACGTGATCCGGTGCAGGCGCGTACCGAGATCATGTTGCTGGATGCCAGACTCATGGAGATGAAAACCGAAGGCGAACATACCTCTGCCACGGTTTTTTATGATGCTCAGCTTCGCAAGGGTATTTCGGGCGAACATCCGGTGCACATTCGGGCCGTATGGGAATTCTCTCGAGATGAAGCTGCCGAGAATGCGCTTTGGGTCCTGGAAAAAATCAATAAAGTTGAACAGTAGTCTTTGGCAAGGGGTTGCTAGTTCGTTGAGCTTGATTTTGCGAAGTTCGTAGAAGTGTGGTCCTTGGATTCGATCATGAGTGCAGGGAGTCAATCAAGTAGGATGGCGTTGCATATTTTAAGTGTAGAGAGTATGAAGACGCGGTCCCAAAAAAATGGCACCGCTGGGGAGTGGTAGCGACTCTCCATATGATTTTGTAAGTCAGGGCTTGTGTCGCAAGTATAGGGGCAACTCGGCAAGGGTATCGGCTGTCCGGGAGTGGTTTTGAAATTGGATTTCAGCTTGGAATGCGCCGATGTACGCTTTGATTAATTCAATTAATTTTAGGCTGTTAAGCCGTTGAGTCTGCTTGTATAACATGATAATTATTGAATTGATGTGTTCTCCACGCTTGACAAAACTTGTGGTGTGGTCGTAGTGTCCACAGCACGGTTTTTTGAGCCTGTTTATGATGGTTACAAACAGCGGATCGCTGTTTAAACGGATATGGTTGTCTCGGAAAGTTCCGAGACCACAGCATGAAAAACATCCCACTTAGGAGGATAAAATGGCTGTTGTTGAATTCCAAGGTTCTTCTTTTGAAGTTGATGAAGACGGTTTCTTGCAGAGATTTGATGATTGGACACCACTTTGGGTCGAATTCGTTAAAGATTCCGAAGGTATCAAGGACATTTCTGAAGATCACCAGAAGGTTATCGACTTCTTGCAGGACTACTACAAGAAGAACGGCATTGCACCCATGGTCCGCATCCTCTCCAAGGTCACTGGCTTTAAGCTGAAGCAGATCTATGAGCTGTTCCCGTCCGGACCTGGCAAGGGAGCCTGTAAGATGGCTGGCCTGCCCAAGCCTACTGGCTGCGTATAGTCCGCAACCAACGCTTGATTGTTTAAAGGCGAGTGCGTCCGCACTCGCCTTTTTTATTGTACAATAGTGGAATTGGTGTTTCTGGCACAGCTCTTGTGTGGGGGGAGCGGTATTGATGGTTGGACGGAGTTTTTCATGAAGAAAAATGTCGGGAAAAACCATGATTTTTTGCTTGCCAAGCAATGGCTCTCCGAGTATATGACCAAGTTCCACATGAAAAGAATGACAGGAGATCGTCATGAAAAAAGATATTCATCCAGAGACATTTAAGGCCAAAATTCGTTGCCATTGCGGTTACGAGGCTGAATTGTTGACTACCAAGGGCGTAGAGATCGAAACCGAAATTTGTTCCAACTGCCATCCATTTTACACTGGCAAGCAGCGTTTTGTTGACACTGCCGGTCGTATTGATCGCTTCCGGAAGAAATATGCGAATTTCGATGGCCTGAAAAAAGTCGCAAAGTAGCTGTTTTTCGGCGTAAGCCGTGATTATATGCCTTCGTTGGGGTAATCCCCCTCGGAGGCATATTGTTTTTTTTGCGCTCTTTACAATTCTGGTGGAATTCTTAATTCTCTGACTGGCGGTTGATGGCGAATGAATCGTTGTAAGCCGTCAAGCCAAGAATCCCACACATTGTCATTTGGAGGGTAGCTGCTTGAATCTGCGAGGAATTTTGATGATGGCCGCACCTCAGACTGTCGGTGGACAGGCTGTGATTGAAGGCGTCATGATGCGCGCCAAGGACAATCTGGCCATTGCCATCCGTAAGGCGGATGGTGAAATCGTGACAGAGGTGAGGCCCTGGTTTACTCTTGTTCGTCATCCCTGGCTTAAAAAACCGTTTCTTCGTGGATTTCCGATACTCATGGAAACCATGGTCAACGGTGTCAAAGCTCTCAATTTTTCCGCTATGCAGGCTGCCGACGAGGGTGATGAGGATGACAGTGAATTGACCACTTGGCATCTGGTTCTGACCATGGTGCTTGCTCTTGGTGCTGCCTTGGGACTTTTTGTCGTACTGCCTCATTTCCTGTCAGTAGGCATGGAGCAATTCGGGTGGGCCGGAGATGTTGATTCCCTGAGCTTTCATGCTTGGGATGGTCTCATCAAGATGGTTGTTTTCGTGACATATATTGTCGCCATTTCTTTCATTCCGGATATTCGTCGCGTATTTGAGTATCACGGGGCCGAACATAAGGTTATTTGGACATGGGAAGAGGGCAGGGAGCTTTCACCCGTAAGCACGCACCCATACAGTCGCCTGCACCCGCGTTGCGGTACGGCCTTTTTGCTGTTTGTTCTGGTTGTGTCCATCTTGCTCTATGCGGTGCTTGTTCCTTATCTGCTTACTTTCTATTCCCCTGAAAATTTTGTCGTGAAGCATTTGTATGTGGTTGTACTGAAGCTTTTTCTTATGATTCCTGTTAGTTGTGTGGCCTATGAGATGATAAAATTCGCTGGTAAACACAGCAGGAATACCGTGTGCAAGCTCATGTGCTGGCCCGGTTTGATGTTGCAATTGCTGACCACCAAGGAACCTGACGATAGTCAGATCGAAGTCGCCATCGCTGCCTTGCGGTGCGCCGTCAATGCTGAGGAGTGCTAATCATGTTTGGCAAGCTGGAAGAGATTGAAGTAAAATACGAGGAGCTGGAGCAGGAGCTTGCCCAGCCTGATATTTTCAATGATCAGGAACGGTACAAGAAGGTTTCCAAGGCTCACGCCGATCTTGCCGAAATGGTCAAGCTCTATCGGGATTACAAGAGTTTTTCTCAGGACCTGGCGGACAATCACGAGCTTCTCAATGATCCGGATCCTGATATTCAGGAAATGGCAAAGGCCGAGATTGCCGAGGGTGAAGGAAAATTACCTGAACTTGAAGCACGCCTCAGGGTTTTGCTTTTGCCCACGGACCCCATGGACGAAAAAAATATCATTCTTGAAATTAGGGCAGGTACGGGCGGAGATGAAGCTGGTCTTTTTGCAGCTGATCTTTATCGCATGTATACGCGTTATGCCGAAGCCAATAGATGGAAGGTGGAGGAAATGAGTTCCAACACCACCGGGTCCGGTGGAGTCAAGGAAGTCATTGCTTCAATTTCTGGAGAAAAGGTTTACAGCAAACTCAAATACGAGTCCGGAACGCATCGTGTGCAGCGCGTGCCGGCAACCGAATCCCAGGGGCGTATCCATACTTCTGCGGTTACCGTTGCAATCATGCCTGAAGCCGAAGAAGTGGATGTTCATATTCGCAATGAAGATGTTCGTGTGGACGTGTTCCGTGCATCCGGTCCCGGAGGTCAGTCTGTTAACACTACAGACTCCGCGATTCGTATAACGCATGTTGCCACAGGTTTGGTGGTCATCTGTCAGGATGAAAAATCCCAGCACAAGAACAAGGCCAAGGCCTTGAAGGTTTTGCGTTCTCGTCTTTTGCAGTTGGAACAGGATAAGGCCAAGGCCGAGGAAGATGCCACCCGTCGTAGCCAGATCGGCTCTGGTGATCGTTCGGAACGCATTCGTACCTACAACTATCCGCAGGGGCGTGTTTCAGACCATCGCATCAATCTGACTCTTCACCATTTGCCTCAGATCATGGAAGGCGAACTCAATGATTTGACAGAAGCCCTGATCAGCCATTTCCAAGCCGAAGCCATGAAACGGCAGGGCGAGTAACGCGGGGCTGGGGAACCATCATGGCCTCCTCTGTCAGAATTGTTCTCCAAGAAGGTGAAGCCCTTTTACATGGGGTTGATTCGCCACGCCTGAGTGCCGAGCTGTTGCTTGCCGAGGTCGTTGGCTGTTCGCGTTTGTCGCTGGTCGTTGATTACAGTCGTCAGTTGTCCTCCGCAGAATGTGAACAGTTCAGACAACTTGTTTCTCGTCGGGCAACAGGCGAGCCTCTTGCGTATATCATCGGGATGAAGGAATTTTATGGGTTGGATTTTCAAGTCACGCCCGATGTTCTTATTCCACGCCCGGAAACCGAACATATTGTAGAAGAAATCGAGAGACTCTACGACAAGGACAAGCCTTTCCATTACGCCGACCTGGGTACTGGTTCAGGAATTCTTGCGGTGACAGTGGCTGTCCTTTTTCCCAAGGCAACCGGTGTGGCTGCCGATATCAGCCGCGGAGCGTTGCATGTCGCATCCTCCAATGCGGTACGTCACGACGTAGCCAACAGGCTTGATTTCCTGCTTGGCGATTTCACTACCCGGCTATTTGATGAGGAAGTGTTTGACCTTATCCTTTCCAATCCCCCTTATGTGACGGAAGCGGAATACGATGCAGCCAGCCATGAGGTGACCGGTTTTGAACCTGTAGGTGCATTGGTCAGCGGGGTTGATGGTCTGGATCATGTCAGGGCCATGCTCGGGCATGTGTTGCATGCTCTCAAGCCTGGTGGATATTTTCTTATGGAGATAGGCTGCGACCAGGGACGTGAAGTAGAAAAAATTCTAACAGATCAATTCCCGGGATTTGAGCCGGTTGTCGTCAAAAGGGACATTGCCGGTCTTGACCGTGTCCTTTTTGCACGAAAAAAATAATCGCAAAAATGCAACAGTCTCGATGAAATGTTGTTGTAAAAATACACATAGTTGCGAGAATGCTACAGGGTTCTAGAAAAAGTCTCACAGAAAAAAAGCTTGTATTTCAGACACCTATCTGGTTGCATTCGGATGGCACCAATCTTGCTTTAACAAGATTGGTTTTCAACCGGAGAAATTATGCCACAGACTACAATACATAAAACAGTGCGTTGCACGGGAATTGGACTCCACAGCGGAAAGCAGGTGGAACTTGTCCTACGTCCGGCCACTGATGACACCGGAATTCTGTTTTCGTTGCGCAATGGTTCCGGGTCCACCTTCCTGACTCCCTCTCCCTCCCTGGTCGTTGAGACCGGACTTGCCACAGTGCTTGGCGACGGCCGTGAGACCGTGGCGACTGTTGAGCATCTGCTTGCTGCTGTCAGTGGCATGGGTATCGATAATATTCACATAGAGGTGATGGGCAGAGAGTTGCCGATCATGGACGGAAGTGCCGCTTCATTTGTCTACTTGCTCAAGCAGGCTGGTGTTCGGAAGCTGAACAAGCCCCGTCATGTCATGGCCATCAAGAAGTTCGTTGATTTCGAGCAGAATGGGAAATTCATCAAGGCCAGACCGTATAATGGTTTCCGTGTTGATTACACCATTGATTTCGCTCATCCGCTGATTGGCAGACAGCAGATGGAACTTGAAATTACTCCTGAAAATTTCACCAAGGAAATTGCCAAGGCACGTACATTTGGTTTTCTCAAGGAAGTCGATTATCTGCATGCCAATGGATTGGCTTTAGGCGGTTCATTGGATAACGCCATTGTTCTGGATGAATATGGTGTTCTCAATGCTGACGGGCTTCGTTTCAAGGACGAGTTCGTTCGTCACAAGTTGCTTGATTTTGTTGGAGACATGGCAGTCTTCGGTGCATCCATTCAGGGACATTTTGAGGTCTTTGCATCCGGGCACGCACTGAACAATGCTTTTCTGCGCCATCTTGAAGAAAATAGCGAAATGTATCTTGAGTCCAAAATCGTACCCATACCTGAAACATCCGGGGAGGCTGTCCGCGAAGATCGTTCGCAGCCTGTCAATGCGCTTGCATAATTAATTCATTGTATTGAATAGATGAAAACCCGCCATAAGGCGGGTTTTTTTTGTGTCAGTCCCTGCGAAACATGAGTTCGGTAAGGATGCCGCCGTGTCCACTTTGGGGGAGCTTGGTTACACCCAGAAAATCTGTTTTCGCGGCCAGATCAGGATGAATGCGGTTTATTAGATATTGTAGCAGTGATTTGCTGCGCCCAAGGTGTTGTAATTTGATTTTGCATACGGCCTTTGGCTTTTTGTAGAGAAATTCTGCTCTCACCAAGCCTAAATCATTATGCTCGAATTCAATGATCGCCTCTACAAGCGGATTCCTTTCGGTTTTCGAGAAGCTGCGGATGAATGTTGATTGTCTGCGGCCTTCAGGAACAAGCCATGGTTGGTAGAGGATTCTGCCTGTATTGCGTGCCTCCAGATCAACAGAAATGGCTTTAGCGCAGTTTGCTGCGTCTTTAAATGCCATATACAAGGTCTTGTTGGCTGCCAGCAATTCAATGAAATTGTCTGACCCAGGCAGGAAAAATGCCGCACCCGTGTCTTGATGCATGGACCTGATCCTGCTTTCAAAAAGGGCTCTGGATGCGTCGAAGGCTGTTGTCAGGCCGAGTGCATTGGTGGTTGCAGTATTGTGCTCAAATACTTCCTTGAGAATAATGTCAGGGACGAGCTGTTTGATGATGAACGTCAGTCTGGCACCTTCCTGATGTGCAGAATGCAATTGAGCAAGAAGATTGTCACCGTCGATGGAAACCCATGCCATGTCATTTGATACTCGTTTGAGGAGCACGCCTTTGACTTTCTTGCCCAGCCGATGTTTTTTTCTGAATGAGTCGGAGCGGTTCTTTTCACCACCATAATCATCAAAACCTGTTCCAGAACCTCGGATACGCATGTCTTCTTGCCCTGTCAGGACTGGTCAATAATGAGTTCAATCTCTTCAAGACTCAGGCCGGTTGATTTGGCGAGCTGGATAGCTGATTTTCCTGCGCGGTTTCCCTTGATGATGATTTCACGCATGAATTGTGGCGATTTGCAGTATTCGCTGGCAAGATCCACCAGTTTTTGCAGTTTGACGGATTTGTTTTCAAGTTCGCGGTTCAAGTTTACCAGTTCCTGCTGCCGTTGTTCAAACGTTGCAACAAGTTCGTTTTCCAGCTGGGTATTGAATTGAAGCCGTTTTATGAATCCTTCCTGATTAGCCTGGAGTCCGGAAAGCAGTGTTTCTGATTTTTTCAGGCGAAGGAAGAAAAGTATGACAATGATAAGCAGAATGACTTCGCTGACTGTGAAAAGGATAATGAGCAGGTTGGACATTCCGGTCTTCCTTGATTGTTGATCGGTAGGTGTTTGCTGGAAATTGATATGACAGACTGCTGAAAAGGCTCTGATCGCGGTTTTGCAACGTCTGGATCAAACTCTTGCGTGCGGTGGCAAGGGTGTCAAATCTTTACGTTGACGATATTGCCGGACCATGGCGAAGCGTTAGAAGAGCCGGTATCAGGATCGTCGTCTTCCTTTTTTTCCTTTCTTTCTGATGAGGCCTGCTGTTCATTTTTGTGACCATCACGGTCTACAGGACTCGTTTTTTCTTTTTTTTCAACGTGTTGGACTTTTTCTTCTTTTTTTCTGAGATGTTCGGTTATGAGAGGTCCGAAGAGCAACTTCCTGATTTCAGGTTTGGCTTTTTCCGCATGGGCTATCTTCTGCACATATGGCAATTGCGATATGAGAATCGGAAGATCCAAAGGAGTTGAGCTCATGACTACCTCACAAGGTATTGTTCAAACAGAAGCGTCTTGAATTGACCAAATCCCATATATTGGTTGATGATGGCCAACAATTCGCTTTTCAGTTTGTTGCTATTCTCTTTATCGGTCAAAAATTGCAAATCCTTATTCTTCAAGTAGTAGTATAGTGCATTGCGAACAGTGTATGCTTCCTGCTTGAATTGTTTGGCCAGCCCATCTTCGGGGGTGCTGACCACAACTCGTATCTCCAAGAATCTAATGTGACCGTCCTTATCCTTTTGTTCAATGAGGAAAGGGTCGAGTCGAATGAGGATTTCAGGAATTTCCTCCACAGCTTCAGGAGCTTTTTCCTCAGGCTGTGTTTTTTCAATGGGTGGAGGCGGAGGTGGAGCGTCAGGTTCGCGAATGAGCAGGATGGCGATGATAACAATCAGAAGAACAATGACGCCCAAGCTGATTAGAAACAGCTTATTCTTCAGCAGAGCGGAGAAATCGAATTTGGATTCTTTTTCCGATTCTTGAAGAAGAGGCGTTTCCTCTTCCTCAAGAGCTATTTCCTCTTCTTCCTCGTCTTCAAGGAATGGTGCGTCATCAAGATCAAGATCGACTTTTTGCGTAGCCTTGCTGGCCTCGCTGTCATCGAGTTGAGCTTTTAATTGTGATGAATCACCATCACTGGTTACATCTTCGGCGTCGTCCGGGACAAGCAGGACCATGGTATAAGCCTAACAGGCAATTTGCCTAGGCGAAGATTTTATCGATCTTCTGGCCCAGTGTTTCAGGAGTGAACGGTTTGACGATGTAATTGGAAACCTTTGCTTGTACCGCTTCAATGATGTTTTCCTGCTGTGCTTCAGCAGTGACCATCAGAAAGGGCAGGTCTGCATACTCTTCACTTGCGCGGACCTTGCGGAGCAGCTCTATGCCGGACATGATTGGCATGTTCCAGTCGGAAACGATGAAATCGATATTGTCTTTGTTGAGAGTCTCCCATGCAGTGGAACCATCATCGGCTTCAACGATGTTGGTAAAACCAATTTGCCGAAGGATATTCTTTATGATCTTGCGCATGGTGGAGAAATCGTCAACAACAAGGACTCGCATATTTTTGTCGTAAGCCATGGGGGTATCTCCTTTAATCTGTCTTATTCGCTTTCATAGCGGTCTCTGAACGTTTTTCTTAATTTCATAAGGGCTTGGGAGTGAAGCTGAGAGACACGTCCTTCGGTAATATCCATGACCTCGGCTGTTTCCTTCATGTTCAACTCCTCACCATAATATAGAGATATGACCAATTTTTCACGTGGCGTCAATTCCTCAATGAGATTGGCTACTTTGTCAACAATTTCCTGAAAGGCCGTGGACTGAAACGGTTCGTCGTCGGACATGCTTTTCCGGCCGATGAGATTCTCGTGAAAACTGTCCAGGCTCAGGCATATCTGGTTGTTCAGGGCTTCAAGACCATTCTGGACGTCTTTGTCGGACATGCCGGTGTAAGTCTGCAATTGGTCCGCAGTTGCAGTGACGCCTGTTTCATGCTCGATTTGCCGCATGGCGTCTTCAAGTACTTTGACCTTGTGCCTGAGTCCTCTGGAAAACCAATCCATGCGTCGCAATTCATCGAGCATGGCACCTTTGATCCGACTTTCGGAGTAGGTGTCAAACTTGATCCCGCGCTCTGGGTTGAATTTCCCGAGCGCATCCAGAAGGCCAAGGCTACCCGCGCTTATGAGCTCGTTGAGCTCAACGCTTTGTGGCAGCTTCGACTTGAGCCGCAAGGCAAGAATCCGAATTTTCGGGGCATAGAATCGAACGATGTTTTCCCGATCTCTCGGTGAAAAGTCGTCCCAATTCTTTACTCCCTTTTCCAGATCATGCCACGGATCGTTCCCGGAAGAGGAGTTTTTTCCAGAAGAATTTAATATTGCCATCGGTGTTGGGTGTTACCTGCCATGCGTTGATTTTTTGTGCAGTCTGTCGAACCGCGACGCTTGCCGGACTTTTTGGAAATTTATGACAAAATGGTATCTGTGCAATGACCGAGTTGCGGACATTCGGATCGAAAGGAATGAAGCCAACCAGATCAAGCGAAATGCCGTCAAGAAAATGGTCACACGCATTGAGAAGTCTGATGTAAACTTCTTTGGCTGTCTTCTGGTCCACGACCATGTTTACGAGCACACGGAAGCGTTCCACGCCATGGTGGAGCTTGAGGACTTTGATA
Organism: Pseudodesulfovibrio sp.; assembly: GCA_016342345.1. Lineage (GTDB taxonomy): Bacteria > Desulfobacterota > Desulfovibrionia > Desulfovibrionales > Desulfovibrionaceae > Pseudodesulfovibrio. Next base: position 52,276 of record JAEINO010000007.1, read on the forward strand.
AGTGCATAGGCGTCGGTCAGTGACGTTGGTTCCGGTGTAATGACCAGAAGTCGTTCCTGCACGGCCAGATTGAAGTACAAGACATTGTCGTTGATGCCCGCGCCTGTGTCCACTATGAGATAGTCGATAGTGTCTTCAAGTGAGTCCATGGCATCCAGAAGATCGAGTTTCTGTCCTTTGTCCAGGTTGACCATGTCACTGACGCCGGAAGATGCTGGCAGTATCTTGAACCCGTAAGGGGTGTCGTACAGTATTTTGTCCAGTGTCGCGTCTTCGTGGAACAGGTGAAAAAGATTGTGTTCAGGAGCAAGTCCGAGAATGACATCCACATTGGCCAACCCGAGGTCGGCGTCGAGCAGGACGACATTTTTTCCAGCTGCACTCAGGGAATAAGCCAGATTGACGGACATGTTGGTTTTGCCAACGCCACCTTTTCCGGAGGTGACTGAAAGAACCAGAGGTAAATTGGAACTCATGGTATTTAATCTCCTCCTTAAGGTTGAGTGATGCCGCCGGGCAATTTACGCATGAATAAAAGTCGCCAGATAGAGTCTTTGGTCGCCGCTGCGATGCTGTTTTTCAGACCGGAACCGTACGAAAGGGCGGAAACCGGCAGGCCGCTGGCAAACGACATGTTCAATATTGAACCGAATGTACAGGCTTCGTCGAGTTTCGTCCAGATAACGCTAGTAAGTTGTTCACTTTTATATTTTTCGATGAAGCGTTCGAATTGAGTAGGGCTGTAATAAGGACTCAAGACGAGATGTACGGATATATCCGAACAACTTTTCATTCCGTAAAGGGTCATCCATTCATCAAGGCATGTCCGTGCCGAAAGACCGGGCAAATCTATGAGAATCATGTCAAACTGGTTGGATTCTTTCTGTAAAAGCGCGAAGTCGTCTCTGGTCAGGATCTCCCTGAATGCCAGGCCTGAGAGTTCTGCGTAGTGCTTGAGCACTATTCGTCCCTTTCCTCGTCCTCCGTCTGCCGTGGCGAGGCAGATGCGGGCCTTGGGATGCTTTTTCTTTTCCTTGAGTGCCAGACGGACCAGGCTGGATGTTTTTCCCGCGCCGCCAGGGCCTGCAAATGCGTGAAATTTTCCAGTCCAGTTATCCATGTCAAAGGAAATCGTATCGACCATGGAATCTAGCACGGTAATGATGGAACAGTCCTTGTCTTTCCTGAGACAGCAATAGACCTTTGCGAGAACCTTGTCGTTCACTTCCTCCCGTTCCAGATATTCCATGGCAAGTTTCTGTTTGGGCGTGAGGAGTTCCGGGTCCATCTGTGGCTTCATGAGTGCCATGATCTGGCCTTTGATTTGGCTCCATTCCCTTTGCCAGCCAACGCTGTTTTGCAAGGCATCTTCCATCACTCCATCCTTGGTGATGTGTTTTGACATAACCGGAGAGGCTTCGACAGCAGCTACAATTTCGCAACACTTGGAGCCATTGTCAGACACGGTCTTGTTGGACAAGATGACTGCATCTTCACCGAGTTCGGCTTTGACTTTTGCGAATGCCGCAGAAGAGTTGGCGGCTCTGAACGTTTTCATTCTCATGGTGTGATCCTAAAGTTCCACGGTTGCGGCTGATTGAATTCTGGCATCGGCTGGAATTTCGGCCTGCGATATGACCGGCAAGGTCGGAATGAACCTGGTTAACAGTTGAGCAAGTTGAGCCCTGATCTGTGGACTTACAAGCAGAATGGGCTGTCCGTCGGCGACCATGGCTTCTTCTGTTGAACGGTTAATGGCTTGAATAATCTGCTGAGCGGTTCCAGGCTCCAGAGCCAGATAGCCGCCTTGTTCGGCAGGGCGCATGGCTCCCGCAAGAATCTCGTCAATTTGCTGACTCATTGTAATGATAGGCAGGACGCCTTCTTCTCCCATGTATGGCTTGACGATGGTGCGTGCCATCTTTGCTCGAACATATTCCGTGAGTTGGACAGGGTCCTGAGTGGCATTGCCATAGTCGGCCAATGTTTCCACGATGGTAAGCAGATCACGGATGGAGACATTCTCTTTAACAAGGGCTTGGAGCACTTTTTGAACACCGCCGACACTGAGGACTGCCGGGACCAGACTTTCAACGGCCTTGGGTGCCCGTTTGGAGAGATTGTCCAGTAATTCTTGAGTCTCTTGGCGACCAAGGAATTCGTGCAGGTTGCGTCTGAAGACTTCGGTGAGGTGTGTGGCGATGACTGTAGACGGATCGACTACAGTGTATCCTGCCAGCATGGCTTCCTCTTTTTGGGCTTCTGGAATCCAGACTGCAGGGAGATTGAAGGCTGGCTCCATGGTCTCGACACCCTGGATGCGGTGCTTTGCATCGCCAGGGTCCATGGCCAGGAAATGGTCGATGAGCAGTTCTGCGCTGGCAACGGGGTTGCCTTTGATGAGTACGCGGTATTCGCCGGGCTTGAGCTGGAGATTGTCTCTCAGGTGCAGTGAGGGCACAACCACACCCATGTCCAGTGCAAACTGGCGGCGGATTGATCTGATTCTCGAAAGCAGGTTGCCGCTTTGTTCCTCGTCCACAAGGGGGATGAGGCCGTAGCCGACTTCGAGCTCCAGTTGATCGAGTGGAAGCAGTGCCTGCACTTCTTCAGGTGTATCGAGCGTGGAGATTTCTTTCTGATCTAACTCTTCAATATCCCCAACCAACTCTGCTTGTTGTTTGGCGGACATGTGACCAATGGAATACACGATGACTGCAAGGGTGAGGAATGGAATTGTCGGCATGCCGGGAACAATCCCGAAAATAACAAGAATGCAGGAAACCAGTTTCAGCGCACGGTGGTGGAAAGACAATTGGCCGATGAATTCTTCGCCCATCTTGGCTTCTGCTGCAGCGCGTGAAACGATGATACCTGCGGAAGTCGAGATGATCAGGGAAGGGATTGTGGCGATCAATCCATCACCGATTGTCAGCAGGGTGTAAGTCTGGGCCGCGTCCATCCAGAGCATGTCTTTTTGGATGACGCCGATCAGGAATCCTCCGACAATATTGATGCCGGTAATCATGAGACCGGCCTTGACGTCACCAGATACGAACTTGCCTGCACCGTCCATGGCTCCGTAGAAATCTGCTTCACGACGCATGTATTCGCGTTTTTCGTTTGCTTCATCTTCATTGATCAGTCCGGCATTCAAGTCGGCTTCAACGGCCATCTGCTTGCCTGGCATGGCATCCAGTGTGAATCGAGCAGCGACTTCGGCAATACGCGTGGTACCACTGACAATGACGGTCTTGTTGAGAATGTACAGAATCATGAAAATGACGACGCCAACGGCGTAGTTACCACCGACAACAAATTCACCAAAACTTTGAATGACTGATCCGGCCGCGCCGGTTCCTTCATCTCCATGCAGAAGAATGGCTCGTGTCGTTGCGACATTAAGGGCCAGTCTGAGCAGGGTTGTGATCAGCAACAGGGATGGAAAAATGGAAAATTCCAGTGGGGAAGTCATGAACATGGCCGTGACCAGGACGATCAGAGCCAGTGAAATGCTGACAGAAAGCATGAAATCAATGAAAGGTGTCGGCAGTGGGATGAGCATCACGAAGAGGATGGTCACAACACCTGCAGCAAGAAGAATATCACCCTGTTTTGAAAACCTGGAGTAGTCGATTTGTGGCAGCTTGGACTTGGTAGTGGGTTGAGCCATGTTTTTGACACCTCGTAGACAGATTTTTTTCAGTACTCCGAAGGGGTGTCTGGCTCTTTGTAACAGCTAGCGATTCTTGAACTTACTGAGTTTTGCCAGAATCGCGGCTACTGCTTGAAACAGTTCCTCCGGGATGGTTTCCCCGATTTCCACTTGTTTATACAAAGCCTGTGCCAACGGGACGTTCTGTTCGATGGGAATGTCGTTTTCTCTGGCAACTTCCTTGATTCTTTCAGCAACCCTGTTCACTCCCTTGGCAAGTACGAGCGGAGCTGGAGCAACCATTGCATCGTATTGCAGGGCAACGGCATAGTGCGTCGGGTTGGTGATGACGACATCTGCTTTGGGAATGTCCTGAAACATTCGGCTAGCCATCATTTCCATCATCTTCTTGTGCTGCTGCTGTTTGATCTTTGGGTCGCCTTCTGCCTGCTTTCGTTCGTCTTTCACCTCTTCTTTGGTCATTTTTATGCCTTCCTCATAATTCCAACGCTGATACCACAGATCGACAATGGCGATGAGCATCATGGGGATGAGGGCATAGCAGGCCATTTTGTAACCAACTGTGAGAAGAAATGCGATGACTCCTCTTACGTCAGCATGAAAGAGAGGGAGCAGGTTGTTCATCTCCTGTTTGATGACAATATATGGCGCAAGGCCAACAGCGACTGCCTGTAATATGCTTTTTCCAAGTTTGATCAAGGCTTGCGGGCTGATGAGAAGTTTCTTCAAGCCGCTCATCACGTTGAAGATCTTGCCGAATTTTGGTTTGAGAGGTTTGGTCGTCCAGAGTTTACCAACCTGAAGTCGCATTGTGAGCCAACTGACAAAGACAAGTACGAGAAGAAACGGGAGCAGCAGAAGAGCCATTTTCTGTATGCTCCATGTGAACAGGGCATACGCAGTGGCCTGATTCACTTCAAGAAAGATGGCTTCGGTGAACGTCCAACGGTAAATTTCAGTAAACTGGTCACGATAGAAAGTTATCATGAATCTCAAGGCAAGAACTCCGGCAAGGAGAACCATTGCCTTCGTGATTTCCTCGCCTTTGGCTACATTGCCCTCTGTGCGCTGTTTCTTCCGGCGTTTTGGGGTAGCTTTTTCTGTTTTACTCGGATCTTCCTGTCCAATCATTTAATGTCCCGCCTTAAAAGGTGTTGGGTGATCCGGCCTTCAATATGGTTTTGAAGAGAGGGCCAAGTTCTTGCAAAAAATCACCTACATAGGTTGACATGATTGAAAAAATAAAGCCGAGGAAGAAGAAGCCGACTGTAATTTTGACTGGAAATCCAAGAACGAGAACATGCATTTGCGGAGCGGCTCTTGAAATGAGTGCTAGGGAAAGGTCCACCAGAAACAGTGCAGCCATGACAGGTGCTGCGATCTTGATGGCAAGAATGAACATGATGTTTGAGAATTGGAGTATATGATTGGCAAGTCCCGGTGTAATCAGCAGCCCGCCGGGAGGGATGTATTCGAAACTGAGTCCGATGGCTTTCAATAGGTAGAGATGGCCGTTGAGTACAAGGAATGTCAGCATGGTACACATGTAGAGAAAATGTGCAGAGACAGCATTACTGACTCCGGTGATGGGGTCTACGACATTGACCATCGCAAATCCCATTTGGAAACCGATAATTTGTCCTCCCAGCTGAACTGCTCCAAACAGAAATTGAACAATAAGCCCCAGAATGAGACCTAAGATCAGTTCTCCGATAAACATGATGGCTATGTTCCAGCCTTCTGGCATCATGCTACCGGGAAATGACAGTTTGGGCCACAACGCCAGAGAGATAACCAGCAAGAGGGCTGCCTTGACAGGGGTGGGTATGGTTTTCCCTCCGAAAAAAGGCAACAGAAACAGAATGATACTGATGCGAAAGAGCGTCAGGAAATAACTGAGCAGGTCATTCGGGTTAAATCCAAAAATATCCATTATATAATCTTTGCAAAAGTTGAACCAGTTGAATTTGCGAGGAGTTGATCTCTGGGAGCCGGCGAAGGTTCTATTGTTGGATTATATAAACAAAAGGTCCTCTTGGAAAGTTTGATTCCAAAAGGACCTGGTGAGTTCACTGTGCTCAAACCGTTAGTTCAGAATATAGCGTTTCGGATTGACTGGAACGCCGTTCAACCGAACTTCATAATGAAGGTGCGGACCTGTGCTACGTCCAGTATTGCCAACATACCCCATCAATTCTCCCCTGGTTACCGTCTGGCCACTTTTGATGGCAATACGGTGAAGGTGGGCAAAACGTGTGGACAGGCTTGCATTGTGTTTGAGACGAATGCTCAAACCGTAGGAACCATCTCGTCCGGAGAAGGTTATGGTTCCGCGGGCAGGTGCATATATGGGCGTGCCTCTGGGGGCAGAGATGTCAATGCCCTTGTGGAATTCGCGTTTGCCTGTGAATGGCGAGGTTCTCCATGCAAATCCAGAAGTGACCCAGCCGGAAGTCGGCCATATGGAGGGAGTTGCTTCCAGAATGTTCTGATTGTTGCGAAGGGTGTGCATGATCTCTTGCTGCCGGACTTCTTCAAGCCTGGCTTCAACATTCAGTTGGCTGAGAAATTCATGCATCTTGCGAGCCAGGAGTTCCTGGCGATAAAGAGGAAGATAGCCTTTTGAGAAATTTTCGTTGGTAGGGCCACCTTTTGAAGAGGCCGTCTGGCCGCCGTCCTGATCCAGATTGATCATGACACGCAATTTGGAATCAAAATCTCTGATGCGACCAAGATTTTTTTGCAGGGCGGATATCTTTTGGGAGAGGCTCAATAGTTGGGTTTTTTGTTCCTGAACAGTCTTTTCGGCAATGTTCAGACCTTTTTCTACCCGAGAGTGATGAGCATATTTTTTCCACAGAATTACATTGCCTGTTGCCATTCCGACCATAAGAATGAAAAGGGTTATGATAGTCCAGCCCCGGAGCTGAAATTTCTTGCAAGAGCCTTGCTGGTCCTTGAATACAACGATGTGATATTTTCTGAAAAGCATAGCCTTGCCAGTGCTTTATAATATTAATGGGACTGTCTAGCCGCAACTTTAATAATCAATAGTCTAGACTTTTTTACTTGTCAAGTCAACCTGTTGGCGGGTTATTGCGTTGAACACATTGTTTTTAATGCGTTTATCATTTTGCCATGTTTGGCGCAACCAATCATGTATTTCATTGCGTTTGGTGGAGCCGTTCGAGGGACAAGTGTTGCTCCACACTGGAAGATTCCATTGTTTTGCGGCTCTGGTGACAGTGTTTTTATCAAGCAGAATTGTTGGTCTGATGACAGTGAGTTTGCCATCAAAAAAAGGTTCGCAGACAGAAAGGCCTTCTGCGCGTCCGTTATGCAGAATGTTCATGAAAAAGGTGACGACGTTGTCGTCGGCATTGTGCCCGAAGGCCAAGTGAGTCAGGCCATAGTCCCGGCAGAGTTCGAAAAGTCGTTTTCGGCGGAGCATGCTGCAATAGAAACATGGTGAATTTCTCCTGTTTTCCTCTGAATGTGCGCGAGGACCGAATTCAGTCATTTCGATATGGGCAGCCATCTTGTGATCCGCACACCAGTCAACAAGAGGGTGATGGGATTGAGAGTCGAATCCGGCATTGATGTGCAGTGCCATGAGTTCGACAGGGAAAGGCATTATGGCCTTTCGGATGGTCAGCACCTTGAGCATGAGGAAGCTGTCGACTCCGCCGGATGCTGCAACGCCGATGCGTGCCCCTTTCGAGGCCATGCCGGTATGCTGCATGAGTTTGCCTGTGGCTGAAACGCATTTTTTTTGTGCGAAAGTGAGTTTGCCCCATGACGCCATATGTTTTCTCCTGACCTGTTTTAGGATATATTCCCTGAACCCGTTGAGGCTGATAGGTTATTCTTGCTTGACTTGCAAGGGGGCTTGGGGCAGCTTAACAAGCTTATTCACAGTGGATGGCAGAGTTGCGTCCAGTGAAAATCTTTCGGCATATGGGATCCTTTTGGAGGAATACCTAATTGAAACGCGCGATTCTTTTAATAGTATTGGTACTGGTGGTCGGTTTTGCCGGCACTGCTTACTGGTACACTTCATATAATAATAAGAATCTGGATAATACTCGTTGGCTTTCTCGTTCCTTTGAAGGTGTTCAGTCCATTCATGTACAGGCCGTTCAGGGAACATACATGCTGACGGCATTAAAGGATGGATGGGAGGCTCAGGTTCCAGGGGCTTCCTGGAATATCACCGCACGAGTGCTTCCGGCCAAAGTGGTTGAATATTCAGCCAAACTTTCTGATTTGACGCCATATCGTTCCATCGGAGGTTTTGATCAGGGTGGCCCGGAGGAGTATGGTTTGGACACCCCGGACCTCAAGGTCATTGTCAAGTTTGGTGGAAAAGCTGAGCCGTTGACGGTGAAGCTGACTACAGACCCTTCCGGTATGGTTTTCGGATGGAATTCGGACAGTCCTGGTCTGGTTTATGAGTTTGGCAAGAAAACATTGGAACAATTGAGTCTTCCTGCAACTCGTTTTTTAGATACCAGGGTTTTCCAGTTTGATGAAGAAGTTGTCAGCAAATTGCAATTGGTGCAACCATTCGGCTCCAGTTGGCTGGTTGAGAAGCGCAAGGAAGGATTCTTTTTTACCTTGCCCGGATATCTCAAGGAAAAGCCGGCATCAGATTCCGAGCTCAAGCTGTACATTCATGCGTTGGCATTGTTACGTGCCACGAATCTGGTGCTTGAACCAATGGTTACAGACAAGAGGATTCCTGTATTGACCCTCAGGCTTTGGACAGGAAGTGGGGAACCTTCAGCTGTGGTTGAATTTTTTACTGTTGCGGATAATCCTGATGTTTATTTGGGCAAGTCATCCTGGCTAACCGTTCCGTTCATGCTGGATGCCGAAAGTGTTGGACAGTTGGTCCGGAGTGCATTCGACGTCCAGGGACGAACTGTAGTCAAATTCGACATTGGGACTGTAGCGAGTTTTATTGTTCAGTATGGTGGAAAAAAATACGTGGTAAATCGTAGTGAGTCCGGCTGGCGTGTTGAAGGTGGAGAAAAAAATGTCCCTGGCATTGACATGTCGCTTTGGCGATTTACTGAATTACAGTTTGAGGCTTTACCGTTAAATAATTTACCAGACTCGGCGATTGAGTTGATGTATTGTAAGCTTCTGGATGAGAGTGGGAAAAAATTGACGGCTCTGACGTTTTATACAGACCCTAAATTGCCCCAAGGTCAGTGCTGGATGAAGAATGGGGGCGGGATGTATTATCCTGTTTCCAGCAGATTGCTTAAAGATTTACAGGGCATGTTTCCGGCTAATTCCATTGGAACAAACTAGGAATACACGCTTTTATAACGTAGAAGGAGAATAACATGGCACGAATTACTGTTGAAGATTGTCTGGAAAAGGTGAGCAATCGCTTTCTTATCACCCAGATGAGCATCCAGCGGGTGAAGCAGTATCGCGAAGGGTATGAACCTCTGGTGTTGTCCAAGAACAAGGAAATTGTCAGTTCCTTGCGGGAAATCGCTGCGGGTAAGGTAATCCCGGACCAGTCGATCCCTGAAGCCAATGTTGATGTTGAATTTCCTGAGGATGCTGAAAAATAGTCATGGCCAAACGCGATTATTATGAAGTCCTTGGCGTTGCACAGGACGCTTCTCAGGACGAGATCAAATCGGCTTACCGTAAATTGGCATTCAAGTTTCACCCTGATCGCAATCAGGATGACCCAGATGCCGAGTCCAAATTCAAGGAAGCCTCCGAGGCGTATGAAATTCTTGGCAAAGCTGAAAAACGCCAGACGTATGATCGTTTCGGCCATGAAGGTGTGAGTGGAAACGGTTTTTCCGGTTTTTCCAATAATGAGGACATCTTCGGAGCTTTCAGCGATATCTTTGGTGAGGTTTTTGGTTTTTCGTCCGGCGGAAGAGGGGGGGCAAACCGTCCTCGGGCCGGGTCTGACCTTCGGTACAATCTGGATGTTTCATTCCGGCAAGCTGCCAAGGGTGCTGAGGTCGAGATTCAAATCCCCGTGGAAGTTTCCTGTTCCTTATGCGGTGGGAGTGGGGCAGCCCCTGGAACCGATCCTGAGGTCTGTTCCCATTGTGGCGGTTCCGGGACCATGCAGCAATCTCAGGGGTTCTTTCGTATTTCCGTGACTTGCCCCCATTGCCGTGGTGCGGGGCAGGTCATTACTGATCCCTGTTCGGAGTGCATGGGACGAGGATCAGTCATTGAAAACAAGGATCTCAACGTCAGAATCCCGGCAGGTGTGGACAACAATTCACGTCTTCGCCTGCGAGGTGAGGGTGAAGGTGGCACGAATGGAGGGCCTCCGGGCGATCTGTATGTTGTCATTCGCGTCGAGCCTGATGACGTTTTTGAACGTCACGGTCAGAATCTGATTATTGGTCGTGAGATTTCTTTTGTAGAAGCTGCTCTTGGACATCGCATGGAAGTTCCGACTCTGGATGATCCGGTGAATCTGGATATTCCCAAGGGCACGCAGAGCGGTGAAGTTTTTCGGCTTCGGGGTTTGGGCCTTCCTCATCTGGGGAGCACCCACAAGGGGGATTTGCTGGTGGAGGTCAAGGTCAAGACTCCAACCCGTTTGAACAGTCGGCAGGAAGAGCTTCTGCGGGAGTTCTCCGAAATCGAAGGGAGTAAGCTGACGACCAAGGCTAAGGACTTTTTCAAAAAGGCCAAAGATAAAGTCATGGGAGAGTGAGATGATTGACGGTTTTTCGCATATGGATAACGATGGAAATGCCCGCATGGTTGATGTTTCCGGCAAGGTTGATACCCAGCGTACAGCAATTGTCCGGTGTCTGGTTCGCCTGTCTCCCGAGACACTTGCTCTTCTCATGAAGAATGCCCTGCCAAAGGGGGACGTGCTGACCACGGCCAAGATAGCAGGTATCCAGGCTGCCAAACGGACTGCCGACATGATTCCCATGTGCCATCCACTTCCGATCAGTTATGCGGATATCCGGTTCAATGTTGATGAATCAGAATCCACCATTGAGTTGGAGGCAGAGGTTCGGACTATCTACAAGACTGGCATCGAAATGGAAGCTCTTGTCGGTGCTCAGATTGCTGCCGCGACCATTTACGACATGTGCAAGGCCGTACAAAAGAATATTATCATCGACAATTGCCGTCTCGTTTTCAAGAGCGGCGGCAAGAGCGGGACCTTCAAGGCAGATTAGAGCCTGATTATGATGAAATCAAAAAGCCGCTTTCCTTTGAGGAAAGCGGCTTTTCTTGTCTCATTCTTTTGCAGATTGTTACCAGACTGAACGAGTCTGGACGCCTGCATTGGCCATGTATTTTTTCAAATCAGAAATGGTGTATTCTCCGTAGTGGACGATGGATGCTATGAGGGCGGCTGTGGCCCGGCCCGTGGTAACGGCATCGACCATATGCTGAGGAGATCCGGCACCGCCGGATGCAATGACCGGGATGGTTACGGATTCTGCAACCAGTCTGGTCAATTCGAGGTCGTAGCCGTTTTTTGTTCCATCAGCGTCGATGGAATTGAGGCAAATTTCGCCTGCTCCCAATGCCTCTCCGGTCTTGGCCCACTCAATGGCGTCCATTCCCATGTGCTTGCGGCCGCCATGGATGACGATTTCAAAACCGGATGGGATATCCTCGGATTTCTTGACGCGTTTGACATCCATGCCCAAGACTATGCACTGGGAGCCGAATCGTGCGGCCCCTTCGCTGATGATATCAGGATTCTTGACAGCTCCCGAGTTGACAGAAACTTTTTCCGCGCCAGCGACAAGGACATCGCGCATGTCATCAATCGTATTGATGCCGCCACCGACCGAAAAGGGGATGAATATTTGGGAGGCGACTTTTTCAACAACATCAAGGAATATTCCTCGTGCTTCGTGGGAAGCCGTGATGTCGTAGAAGACGATTTCATCCGCGCCGTCCTCGTAATATCTTCTGGCTGTTTCAACCGGGTCGCCAATATCAACATTGTCTTTGAACTTGATGCCTTTTGTCAGCCTTCCATTCCGAACATCAAGGCAGGGGATGACGCGTTTACTGAGCATCGGCGGCCTCCTGGCAGTACGTGTAGAAATTTTTGAGTAACTGCAGGCCGGGGCGTCCGCTTTTTTCCGGATGAAATTGGACTGCCCAGAGGCCCTGGCGTCCGTGCACGGAACAGAAATCTATTCCATAGCGAGTCGTACCGATGACATACTTTTCCGTGGGTGCAGGGTAGTAACTGTGCACGAAATAGAAGTCGGCATCAGGATCGATTCCGTCAAAGAGTTCACATTTCTGAACCAGTTCAACCTGATTCCATCCCATGTGAGGAACGCGAATGGTGATGTTTTCGTAATCGACCCATGATGGGTTGAAAAGTCGGCATTCACCCGGAATGACCTCAAGGGCCTTGGTGTCGTTTTCTTCGCTGTAGTCCAAGAGAATCTGGCAGCCGACACAAATTCCGAGAACCGGTTTCCTTTTGGAAATGAGTTCCCTGATGACGTCATCCAAGCCTTCGGATTGCAGTTCGTCCATGGCTTGTCCCGCAGCACCAACTCCGGGGAAAATGATGCCTGAAGCCTTGTCCAGCTTGGCCGGATCGTTTGTGATTTCATTGGGAATTCCCAGGTGCTCAAATGCCCTGTGGACGCTAGTCTGGTTTCCAGCTTTGTAGTCAAATATGACGAGCATGTGTCCCTCCACTTATTACTCATTACTTACAGCGACTAGTAAAAAACGGTCAGGAAAACAAGGGGTTTTTTCCGATTGCCAGAAATGCCCTGTCCTTTGGTGTTTTTTGGGTGGTCATCAAGCTGAATGCTGATTCGTCTGTTTCTTATCGGGCCAGGATTCTCAACAACAGATCGCCTGTAATCGGTCCGAGTTTTCGGCCCAGGTTCTTGAGGCGAATGGGGCGTCCCACAACAAAATCATGTGGGAGAGTTATTTCAATGGTTTTGGGGCCTTCGGAAAATTTTTGCTCGACGGTAATGCGAATCTTGCGACCGGGCAAGAGGGTGCTGGCAGGGAAGTAGACGGTTTGGTCATGATCCATTTGTCCAGTGAACCAGGACTTGATTGAACTCCCGAGTCCTTTTGAAAAATCAAGATTGAGGGTTCGATCACCCCAATGGAGTTGGAGCTTCCGTCTCTTGAGTTCAAGTGGTCCCTTGTAGCCGGGTTGTTGCTTCCTGATCTGGCTATATATGTCCTCAAAGACTTTTCTGGCAAATGGGTCGCCAAGAATTGTTTTCAGGACTTCCTCTTCCTTATAGTAGTATTTCTGGTGCTTTGCGCGAGTGGATTGCGCCCTCTTGTGAGGGTGGGGTGGTTTGCGCTGCTGTTGTTTGGCGTATGCATCAGCACCCTGCTTCCTGCTTGTTTTAGGACCCTGGTCGGATGCTTTCGAAGAAGTGTCGGCTTGAGCTTTTCCGTTTGTATCCAGAAAGCCCTTGGCCGTGACATATGCTTCGTTTATTTCACGGAACTTTTTGTCAGCCCCGGGACTGGTGTTCAGATCGGGATGATACTTGAAGGCCAGCTTGCGAAATGCTGTTTTGACTTCGTCCAGGCCTGCTTCTGATTCGAGCTTCAGTATTCTGTAGCATTCCAGGAGAGTCATTGTGCGCCTTCTGTTGAGTTAGTCTTCTGAAATCAGTGCATTGGGTGAAGTGTCGGGATCATAGCGCAAAAGGTCTTCGTTGCGCAAATATTCGCGGCCTTGCTTGACGAATTCCGCATGGTCGGCATTTGGATTTATGCCCGGGCAATAATCCTGCACCATTTGCCAGCTTATTTCATCGACAAGGTTGCCTCGGAAATATGGCCAGGCACGACACACGTCCGGCCTGCCGGGATGAACGCCGCATCCTTCTTTGAAAAAGATGCAGTATTCGTCTTTACCGGAGGTAAGATGGAGTTTTCCGCCGCGTTCTTGAGTATAGTCGCTGACGAGCTTTTCAACGGAGATGCCCAGGTGTGCGGCAAGGCGGATCTGATCTTTTTGGGTCATGACTATGCCGCCTTCGCCTTGGCAGCAATGCCCACACATCTGACACTTGAATGCTTCTATGGTCATCGGGATATTCCCATTGCTTTGAGTTCAACCTTAAGGCAGCGATCCTCGACAACCACGATACCGCTTCCGGCCAGAATTTCTCGTGCTTCCGGGCTGTAGACTCCTGATTGCATCCAGAATATTTTGGGCAGAGGGGTCATTTTCAGAACCTCGCGAGCGTGGTCCGGGCAAAATTGTGCATTTCGGAACAAATCCACGACGTCAACCGGCACCGGGATGTCGTTGACGGTCGGATATGTTTTCAGTCCCCAGATGTCATTTCGTTTTGGGTGTACCGGAATGACGTTGAACCCCATTGCGATCATTTCTCGACCAACCTGATCAACCGGGCGTGTTGGTTTGTCCACTGCTCCGATGACGGCAATGGTCTTGACCTCGGACAGAAGGGGAGCTAGCTCTTTCATGTTGATTATCATATATTGTTCCTCGTCGAATTGAGAATGTTCTTTTACAATAAACAGCTTCGGTTGCCTAGCTGTTATATTCCAAGGAGTCCTCCATGTTTGAAGCCGTAGCCATCATACCTCGGGAAGAACTTGTACGACGTCAGGACGCGGTACGAAAGCATTTGCAGGTCGTTGCCCCGAAGGCGGGCGGCATTATTGTCTTTTCCCGCCTCAATATATATTACCTCACGGGCACATTCGGGCAAGGAGTTTTCTGGCTTCCCCTTGAAGGCGAGCCTGTGCTCATGCTCCGCAAGGGGGTCAATCGTGCGCGTCTGGAATCAGGCATTGATACCATAGTTTCCTTCAAATCCTATTCGGAATTGTCGGGGCTCTGTGCAGATGCCGGAAGTCCATTCACCGGGACGATTGCCGCAGTCATGGCCGGTTTGACATGGCAACTGGGCAATTTGTTGGCTGCGAAGCTCAGGGGCTATACTATTGTTCCGGGTGATCACGCTGTTGCTCTGGCAAAAATGGTAAAATCCGAATTCGAACTGGATATCATGCGGCGATGCGGGGAGAAACACCATCGTTGCCTGCATGACATTCTGCCCGGAAAGATACATCCCGGCATGACCGAGCGCGAAATATCGCACAAGGCCTGGGAGGTTTTCTTTGCCGAGGGGCATATGGGCATCTTGCGTATGCAGGCCCATGACGAGGAGTGCTTTTTGGGGCATGTCTCTGCCGGTGATTCAGGTAACTATCCGAGTTCCTTCAATGGCCCCTTGGGTCTTCGCGGTGAACATCCAGGTTCCGCACTCATGGGAAATGCGGGCAAGGTCTGGAAAAAAGGCGAGCCGCTCATGATGGACATCGGATTTCAGATCGAAGGGTATCATACGGACAAGACCCAGGCCTATTTCGGAGGTTCGGCGGCATCTATTCCCGACAATGTTCGCAAGGCGCAGGACTTTTGCATTGAGATGCAGAATTGGGTTTGCGAGAATGCGTGTCCCGGAATGACGCCGAATGAGTTGTATACGTATTGTGTCGAACAGGCTCAAAAGCGCGGTTTTGCCGAAGGGTTCATGGGACTCGACGAGAACAAGGTCCCGTTCGTTGGTCATGGCATAGGTTTGACCATTGATGAATATCCACCCATTGCCAAGGGGTTTGATGTTCCGCTGGAAAAAGGCATGGCCCTTGCCATCGAACCAAAGCAGGGTATCCGTGGGGTTGCAATGGTTGGTGTGGAAAATACGTTTGAGATCACCGAGAATGGCGCACGATGCATTTCCGGTAATGAATATGATATGGTCGGGGTGGAGTAGCCTGCCGTTTTTCCTTGAATGATTTTTGCTCGCGAAAAAGGCCCTCGCCACACGGTATTCACTGTGTGGCGAGGGCCTTAATTGTTTTTTTGCAAGCTTATTCGTAGGCAGCTTCGTAAATGGCGATGACGTCTTCTATGGTCATGTCAACGGGTGTGATGTCGAAAAGCGCACCCATGGTGGTCAGCGCATTTTCTGCCAGTGTCGGGATTTCCTCGCGGGTGACTCCGTAGTCAGAGAGCTTTTCATCAGCCAGGCCGATGTCGGTAATCAGCTTGTCCAGAGCATCCAGGAAAGCCACGCCGCTGACTTCTTCATCCAGATTTTCCTGCAAGGTATCGCCCATGGCAAGGGCCAGATCGCCCAAGCGTTCTTCGCCACATGCTGCAAGGAATCCGAAGTAGGCCTTGGAAATGAGGATCAGTCCGGCTCCATGTGGGAGGTCCGGGTGGTAGGCGGACAGGGCGTGTTCGAGTGAGTGCTGCGAGATGCACGAGGAGTATGTCTCGCACAGGCCTGCTGCGGAACAGGCCCAAGCCATGATGGTCCGGGCTTCAAGGTCGTCGCCGTTGGCCACGGCATCAGGCAGGGTATGCGCGATCAGGTGAACGGCTTCCAGAGCCAGCATGTCGCTTGCGGGCTGGCGGCAGGTGGCAAGATAGGCTTCGGCGGCGTGGAAGAATGCATCCATGCCCGTGTATGCGGTCTGCTTGGGTGGAACGGAGAGCATCAGTTTCGGGTCCACTATGGAAAGGTGCGGGAAGGTGGCATCATTGCCCCAGCCGATCTTTTCGTTGGAACCTGATTTGGTGATGACGGTCCATGGATCGGCTTCGGTTCCTGTTCCGGCGGTTGTGGGAATGGCAATGATGGGCAGGGCGTCCTTTTCAGGCGTCATTCCGCCGCCGCTGCCGGATTGCATGTAATCCCAGTATTTCCCGGTGTTTGTTGCCATGGTCGCGATGGATTTGGCGGAATCGATTGTGGAGCCGCCGCCGAGTCCGACAACGAAATCAACATTGTTTTCGCGACAGACTGCGGCTGCCTCATCCACGATGTCGGATTCGGGATTGGGGCGGATCTTGTCAAAGACAATGGTCTGGATACCTTGTTTGGAGAGCAGTCCCTGAACACGGGCCAGATAGCCGAGCTTGAGCATGATGCCGGACTCGCCGATGACGATCATGGCCTTTTTGCCTTTGGGCAGATGCGGGGTGTCTCCCAACTGGTCAAGGGTATCAGGGCCGAAAATAACCCGTGTGGGCATGTAATATTGAAAATTGAGCATGTTGAACTCCTTCATTCATTTGGTGTCGTTACTTCTTCCACGATTCCAATATGTTTTCAAGTTGTGATTTTGTGAAGAGATCTCGCAGCACCAATGGGGAGCGACTTTCCTCGCCAATGCTGAATAGCGCGGCTGTGGGTATGCTCCTGCTGCCCAGTGCCTGGAGCAGGGCCTCTGATTCAGGGTCGCGTTCCGTCATGTCCACCTTGATGAAGGTTATGCCGTATTTTTCTTTCCAATAGGTAATATTGTCATTTGTGAGGACAGTTGCTTCCAGTACTTTGCATGTCGGACACCAGTCTGCCGTGAAATCCACGAATATCCGTTCTTTGCCCATGCGCTGGTTGAGTTGGGTCGGGTTGAACTCCTCCCACGGGTTGGTCATGGTCGTGCTTGGCATTGTCCAGAGAATACTGGCTGCCAGAAGCAGTACTGTCCCGAGGCGGATGTTCCAGCGAAAGGCACTGTTTTTCGTGGTTCGTGTCTGAATCCAGAGCCAGCCGCCGACCATCATGACCCAGAGCGGGGCCAGAATGCGAAGGGACTCGCCGCCCAAGGCAATGGTGATGAGATAGAAAGCCGTACCGATCAGGAAAAAGGCAATGGATTTTTCAATGTATTCGATCCATGGGCCGGATTTTGGCAGGAACCGGGCAAGGCCGGGATTCAGTGCCATGAGCAGGTAGGGAATCGCCATGCCAAGGCCGATGGAGGCAAAGACCGTGGCAATGACG
Organism: Pseudodesulfovibrio sp.; assembly: GCA_016342345.1. GTDB lineage: Bacteria > Desulfobacterota > Desulfovibrionia > Desulfovibrionales > Desulfovibrionaceae > Pseudodesulfovibrio. The sequence goes on from JAEINO010000007.1 coordinate 69,766, forward strand.
ACCGGTCCTTGAACCAGAGCCCAGCCAAGCACGCCGCCAAGGAACGGGCCGCTGCATGGCGTGGCCAGAAGCGTGGTCAGTGTGCCGGTAAAAAAGGCCTGTGTGCGGGGATTGGTGCTGCCTGTGGCAAATTTCAGGTCCACGACCGGCAGGTGGAAGAGGCCGAACAGGCTGAGTGCCAGGGCTGTTATGATTCCGGCCAGTCCGAGCACGAGCCAGCGGTTCTGGAACAAGGCTCCCCATGCCTGACCTGTGGCTCCCAGAATGAGGGCAAGGACAAGGAAGAACGCCATGATTCCCAGGGCGAAAAAGACGTTGTGTTCCCGGAATGAGGCCTCGCGGTCAGCTTGGTTGTCCGATCCGCTGGTGTTGAGCAGGGCGGACAGCTTCAGGCTGACCACCGGCAGTACGCAGGGCATGATGTTCAGTATCAGTCCGGCCAGAAGCCCCATGAGCATGGCGGAAACAAGCCCGGCCACTTCCAGTCCGGGTTGAAGGTATCTGGGAGTGAAATTCCACTCGATGATGGCGTCTTTGGGCAATTGAGCCGAAAGTTGTGGAGTGCTTGTCGAGACTACGGTCGGATTCCGGGTCAGTTCGACGAAGCCGGGCCACCACGGTTGCTTGCTGGCGGCAGGCAGATTGTCATTGGCAAGATCTTTTTCGCCGAATGTCAGGTCAAGCCGGACAGGCACGCATTTGGTCGGATGGCACAGGAGCAGGTCCAGCCGCATGGAAACGGGATACGCCTGTGTCACGCCGTGCGGGATCAGCACAAACAGGCGTGTGCCGCTTTGATAGGCGTTGATCATTACCGAGGGGTCAAATGAGTCGGGCTTGCGCTTCCCGGTGGGATACAGGACCTTGAGCGGCGTACTGTCGGCAGCCGTTGCCGTGAGTTTTGTCGGCTTGCCCATGCCGCCAGGGATGTTGGCGTAGGTATACCAGTCCGGCTCCATGTTCAGGGAAATGGTCAGCAGGATACCACTCCCGGTTTCATCTTTTGCGCCGGATTCCACATCCATGTGATATGCCTCGACAACCGTTTTCAGGGCTATCTTCGAGGGCTGAACCAGGGCATGGGAAAAGGTGCTGATCAGCACAAGTATCAGCGTATAAAACAGAGTGGTAATTGGCTTGCTTAGATGCATTTGAACCTTTTTTAAAAAAGTGGGAATTTATTGTTGACAAATCGCGGTCTGACTAATAGTTATTCACTCCGTCGTGTGGGAACACACGGCACCGAGTGGGTCACTAGCTCAATTGGCAGAGCAGCGGACTCTTAATCCGGAGGTTCAAGGTTCGATTCCTTGGTGACCCACCACTCAGTAAAAACAAGGGCTTAGAGACTTTTTATAAGGTTTCTCAGTCCTTTTTTTACGTCCAATTCTCATGTTTACCCCTCGTTGGCCCCTCAGTAGGGCGTTCTTGTTTCAATACGAAAGTATCTGAGCTGGTTGTCTTGGTCAACGAATTGAGACATCTTCACGCTCTTACCCCTTGCAGCATCGAATCGACATGCCCGCCGCGTCTGCGGAGGGCGACCGCCAATGGTCACCCCCTTTTCTCTCTTTCCCCCCCTAGTCCTAAAGATACGGTCAAAAGGTCCAAAGGGCAGAGCCAGACCCGGCAATCATGCTTTGGGTCCTCCCACGGGTTCTACAGACACGGGTGCTATCGAGCGCGTTCCGTCTGCGTTTGTGGTGCGGTAATATTATTACAATTTTACAATTCGTGCATCGGGGGGTGGCCTCTGTGACTAGGACCAAAGAGCAGATCGCGAAAGAGGTCGAGGCCGAAAAAGCGAGAGAAGGTAAGGCCAACCAGAAAGATGTCCAAGCTGAGAAAGTGAAGCGACAGGATCAGCGGCTCAAGGGTGGGCGGCTGGTTGAGCGCAAAGTTTTGTATCGGTGTTTTCGTCGGGGTGAAGTTGGCAACGGCGAACTGGCCGCGATCCTCTTGGGTGATCAGTTCTTCCATGACAACTTCCCAAAGGGTGGGCAGTGGTATCAGTTCAACTGCACCCATTGGCTGAAGGATATCAATCGCAATGTTGAGCGGGCCGTGGATATAGTTGCGACTGAATATGAAAAGGAAGGGCGGTATCTTCGATCTTTGGCGAGTGGCTTGCCCAACGATAATGAAATAATGGAAGATCCAGCTAAAGAGTTAACAAAGGCCCAAGCTAAAAAGAAGAATCAAGAGAAGCGCACCAAGTGGACCAAGTTATCCAAAGCCATGTCGAAAAAGGCCGGGAAGCTGCGGGACTGCAAAGCAATCAACAACACCTTGAAAAGCTCCAGCGCTGGAGATGGTTCACTCGGACTTAACGGAGCCACACTTATTGAGCCGCCCTTACTCTTTCCGTGTGCCAACACAATCGTCGATCTGGCGACTGGTAAAGAGTACCGCGCAACTCCATGGAAGGACTTATACTTCCGACAAAGGAGTCCGGTGGAATACAAAGGGTTAAACGAATCAGCACCATTATGGGATAAGACCCTTGATCAAGTTACCTGTCATCGTGCTGATTTGCGCGAATATATGGAGTATGGGCTGGGGTTCGCTATCACCGGCATACAAACGAAAGACATGTTCTGCTATTATGGGCCGCATGGTGACAACGGAAAGACCCTTGTTTCCGAGATCGTGGATATGTGCATGGGCGACTTCGCCAGCACGATCCCGGTGGAACTCCTCCTGGAGGAGAAGTTTACCAAGTCGTCTTCCGGCCCTCGTGAAGACTTGCTCCAGCTCCGGAACAAACGATTGGTGACAACTTCCGAAGCCGAATCCAAGCAATATTTCTCGATGTCCAAGATCAAGCAAATGACTTCGGATGGCGATAAGATTCGCGCTCGCGGAGTGAATGCCAAGGACTCCGTCGAGTTTCAGCAGACCCACTCATTCATTCTTCATACCAATCATATTCCCCAGGTGAAGGGGGCCGATAATGCGTTTTTCAATCGACTTCGTCTGATCCCGTTTGACGCACGATTCGTGGATGATGCGGACGAGGTAGATGAAGAAAAGTTCATTTATCCAAAGATTCCTAAAAAGAAACTGATGGAGGATTTCCGAGCGGAACTTCCTGGGATATTGGCTCACCTTGTCCGGTGTGCCGTGAAAGCTATTGAGCTTGGACACATGCCCAAGGCTCCGGAATGCGTGCGCCGAGAAGTTGAGGATTACAAGGACACACAGGATTCATATGGTCCGTTCTTCAAGGCATGTTGTGATCCCGCTCCTGAGCACATGGAGCAGGCAAAATGGCTCTACCTGGCTTGGAAGAAAAACCACATGGAAGAGAATGAGCTGACCGACGACAAGTATGTGACGAAACCGAGAACTTTCGGAACTGAGTTGAAGACCAGAACCGACATCACGCACATACCCAAGGATGAATCCGGCAAAGGCACGGTCCATTACAAAGGCTGGAAAATCAAAAATGAATTCCGGGCCGAGGGTGATCCATCCTTCCCCTTCTCCGGTTGACCATCTTGAACATGTTGGACCTTGTGATGCGAGATAGTCAAAACGGAAAAACCCAATGGTATCAACCTTTTTCTATCCTTCTTTTCTCTCTCTTGACCTTCTTGACCTTTTGAAGAGTAAAATATGAAAAAGAAAGAAAAAATAATAAAAGAGTCTGTAGAAAACACTGTGTGTTCCTGTTCTGACGTAATTCCTCGAATTATGGTCAAGATGGTCAAGGCTGTTTGTAACATCTTGAAATTGCAAAGCTTGACAATCTTTGACACTATTTTCTCAAAACTCAAGATAGTCCAGCCCTACCCGGAGTTCATTTCTCTCGCTTTGGATGCCTTCCAGGGGCAAAGGAGGGGCCATGGGCTTTGCTCTTGACAGGTTGGGGCCGGCTGAATGTTGCCGTATAGCCGAATCTCTTTTGACTTCGCCGAAACCTCAAAGTGATCGCATTTGGTCTGATTGTCCTCACGGGCATGAGCAGTCAAAGAATCAAACTGCTTCGTGGTACAAGCCCGATGTTGATCAATGGAAGTGCCACTCGTGCGGTGAGTATGGCGATTTGATCTCCATTTATGCCATCGTCAACAACCTCGAAGCCGGTTCGCCGGAGGCTTTCCGTGCCTTTGCCTCCGAGTTTGTGCCGGGGTGGGAAGCGGATGGTGAGGTCCCGATCAGACGGAAGACCGTGCCGAAGCCCCAGCCGGATTGGCATGGTGCTCCTCCGGATATGCCCCCGGCCCTTTGGTCAAGCAAGGCCGGTGAGTTTGTGGACTCTTGCGTCGCCGCTCTTCCAGAATCAAAGACGGCTCGGATTCATTTGTCCGATCATGGAATAAACCTTGCCATCGCCCAGCAGTATCATCTCGGTTGGAATGACCATGACCGCTATTATCCGGTAACTTCCTGGGGGCTTCCTTTCCAGGAAGGGGCGAAGGGCGAGCGCAAAATATGGTTGCCTGCCGGGTTGGTCATCCCGACATACTTCCAAGATCGTGTCGCCAAGCTCAAAATCCGCCGTGATGGATATGAGACGGGACCGATTAAGCTGCGTGATCGTAAATATTGGGAAGGGTTTGGCGGGAGCAAGTTGATCTATGTGGTCCTTGGAAATCCGGAAAAGGTTCGGGTGTGGATCATCGTGGAGACTGAGCGCGATGCGTACACTCTCATGCGAGCTGTTTCCATGCTCCCTTGGACTGAACATATTGGAGCCGTCGCGACGTGTGGCTCCGGCAAGCGTCCGGACGCAGAGGCCGAGAAGTTCCTACGTCGTGCTGCTCTTATCCTCAACTCCTTAGACACTGACAACTCCGGTCGGGAGAACTCTTTCAAGTTCTGGGCGCGGGAATTTCCAAACTCCATTCGCTGGCCGGTGCCGAGTCGGTATGGGAAAGACGTGGGGGACGCGGTCATGCCCTTGCGCTTCGCCAAGTTGAAAAGCAGCTCCGCTCTTGATCGTTTCGATTGGCTGATCATGGACAGCATGTACCTTGATATCGCGGCATGGATCGAGGCCGGGTTGCCTCACCATGTGCGCCGTGAGTTGGATTCCTTGATTCCAGTCTTGGCATCTCTCCCTAGTCCAGCCCCATCGCCAGAAAAACCCTACTTTGACCAGGTGCTCGAACTACTCGAAACTATGCCGCTCTGGCGTGATGAACTGGAGTCCTTTCGGGATTTTCTCAAGGCAAATACTTTGAAGATTTTTATGACTAGGGAAGGGAGGCCTTGGGTGGGGTGTTCGGATGTGGCTCGATACAAGGACCAGGAGGTTGGGGCTGTGGTTTTTCAAGCTCGTCAGCGGTTCCATGATTGGCGCGTGCTAGATGAATGGGTGGGCAAGGGGTCCTTGGAAGACATTGTAATCGGATATTTCAACGGTCGGCTGGAGGTTCGCGGATGAGTGACAAGAAAGGGACTCCCTCTATCTGGTTCAAGACAGCTCGGCAGGTCCACCAGTACGTGACTTGTCCTATAGGCGATTCATTCCTGTGGGGCGATGGTGAGTCTGCGACTAAGGACAGCGGCGCTGCATATGAGGTGGCGGAAAAGACTGTGTATAATCATGTGGACGATAAGGAAGGAAAGGAGAAGCTCAAGCGAAATCGTGCCAGGAAGTTTGCGAAGCGCACGGTTGATATTTACGCCAAGCTCCATTTGTCAAAGGTCGTTGGTTCTGCCGATCCCGCTGAGGAAGATGAAGCTCCGATCACTGACAGTCAAACCAGCGCGGCCAACCGCGTTGATGCTGATACCAAGGTAAAAGTCGTAACCGCGAAACTCAAAGAACTTGAGTTGAAACGGCAGCTCGGCCAGACCATGCCCACCGCAGCCGTGGAGCGGGAACTTGGCGAGCGCAGCCAGGCCTTCAAACTTCACATGTCTTCATTTATGCGCGATTTCGCTCCGGAGCTGCTGTCGCATATTGGCGGGGATTTGCAAGCGGCCAAGGAAATGATCGAGCTTGTCAATGGCGATCCAGAAAAGGCGGAGCAATTGTCCGGGTTTGTTTTCTCCCGCCGCCCGCTGCTCCTTGATGGCTACAAGAAATGGCTTGTCGATGCCTTGAATGTGTTCGCCAAGGGCGAATGGTTTACGGACGAAATGCGCGACGCCTGGGATAAACTTGTGGTGGCGCAAAAGGAAGAGGAAGCCACTGTCATTGCGAGCCTATTCCAGGTGGCTGGGGTTGATCCGTCTCTGTTTGGCGTCGTCATGGAACGGTTTGAGATACGCATCAGGGAGGATGGCAATGTTTAATCCTCCTCCGTTTCAACTCCATGATGGTGAGCGGCAGGTGCTTGAGTCCCGGCCTTGGATATCCACTGCCGAGTTTGCCGAGAAACACTTCAAGCTAGTGACCGGACGGCACAAGGGGCAGACATATCGTCTTGATCAAAGTCCCATCGGTCGAATGGTTATGGACCTGTGGGACCGCCCCATGATCAGAACAGTGTTCTGGGCTGGACCGTCGCAGGTAACAAGGAAGACGACCACGGCATACGCCTGCATGGCTGCCGAAATGTTTCGCGATCCATGTTCTTGTGCGGTTGGTATGCCGGATGAAAAAACTTGTAATCGAATTTTCGATGAGAAGATCGGGCCGCATTTCAAGCAGACGAAGGTTCTCAGAGACCTGCTCCCAACTGACAAACAGGCTATTCAAAAAGGGCTGGTGCTGACAAACTTCGGTGCAGTTTATGGCATGTACGCCGGGTCTGACGCTTCGGCATCTTCGATTTCTCCCAAGGTGGTCCTGGTCGATGAGGAAGATGCTTATCTTGACAAGATGTCTCCCGAACGGATGGTCGAACGAAATACGTCCTGGGAGGATGAGGCCAAGACTTTCCGATCCTCAAAGGTGCGCGGCAACGAACGACAGTCTTCTATCTGGCGTGCGATGAAGGAGCAAGCGCAGGTGATTTATGAGGTTCAGGCTGTTTGTCCGAATTGCAATCATCCGCAGGTTATGGATTTCAAAAACATCAAGGTGCCGGGCAAGATGCGCGATCCGAAAGAAATTCTGAAACAAAGCGCGGCCTGGTATGAATGCGAGGCGTGCAAGTTCCGGTGGAACGATCACTATCGAAATATAGCCGTGAGTCGTGGGCACCTTTACGCCGAAAACGACATCGAGAATATTACCTCCGCAGGACTTGTCACTCCGTCCTGGTTATTTTCAGGCATGTCACTTTCCAAGGTCATGGCCGATTGGTTCATTGCTCTGGAGGCCGGGACCCCAGCAAGGTTGGAGTGGTTCGACAATTCCCATCCGTCCAAGCCGTTTAAAGTCATTACGCTCAAAACTCCAGCGGATCAGATCAAGGCGATGATCCTGCACGACCGACCGGCGCGGGTAGTTCCTGCCGAGGCCGTGGCTTTGACTATGGGTATCGATTCTCAGAAGGTCAGTTATTTCTTTGTGGTGCGGGCTTGGGCTAAGTCCGGTGAGTCGTGGCTTGTGGATTATGGCGAGCTGGGGAATCGGAGTGCGTTGGAGATACAGCTCGAAGCTGTTTACCCTGTGGCCGGTCGCGATGATGTGGTTATGCCTATTTGGCGTAAGTCTATTGACATAGGTGGAACGCGAGATCCCAGCCGCGATGAAGGGTGGTCTCGTTCGGAAGAGGTCAAGTTGCTTGTCATGGAATTGGATGATGACAGCTTCTTCGCGATCAAGGGTGCGAGCCGCAAGCAGGACACGGTCGTCCGTCGTTCTGAAACTGGTGTCCATAGGGATGTGCCCAAAGAGTATCAGGAGAACGTTACTCTCTACACTTTGGACACCCATGATTTGAAGGACCTAATTTTCATGGTGCGTATGCAACCTGATTCTCTTCAGCCCATGTGGCTGCACAGTGAAGTGGGTGATGACTATCTTCGGCAGATGACCAGTGAAGAGCGAGATATGGACAAGAACGGAAATCCTGTGTGGAAACCGAAGAGCAAGGGGCGGGCGAATCACTTGCTTGATTGCGAGGTTTACGCTGCGGCATTGGCACATCCAGAGTGGACTCCGGCTCTGCAACTTTTGCCGGAGCCGACGTACAGGCGAGTGGTCGAACCTTTGTCAAGTAGTGAGTCCGCAGGCTTTAGTCGATCTCCTTTGGCCGGGCGAAATATTAATCCCAACTACGGGGGGCGCAGATGAACGAAGTAGCTGAACAGCTTTCAACAGAGGTGTTGCGCCAGCTCGTGGAAGAGATACAGGACAGCCCGACGGTTGATTACAGTTCTCGCAACGGCGGGGTGTGTTTGATCTGCGGAACAAAGAGGTGTCGGGTGACAACTACCAGTCCATGGTGTGGTTCCGTTCGGGAGCGTTTTCATAAATGCCGGAGTTGTGGGTTGCGTTTTAAGAGTGTGGAGGTTGAGTAGGCACGAAGGTTGCAATTATAATAAGATCAATTCACGAGCGGATGGCAATTTGTCGTCCGTTTTTTTTGTTGAAACGTAGTAGATTGCTACATCTAGCAATTTACTAGCTGTAGCAATCTACTACGGACGGCAGTCTCTTTCCTCCGGTAAACGGGATTCAACAATACCGAGAAAACCGGATGGAGATGAGGATGAGCGACACGCTGAACAAGGATGCCACGGACAAAGCTCTCGGCAAAGCAGTGGAAGCCGAAGAGTTTGAGAAAGAAGGCCGCAAAGTCAAACGCGATCCAGAGAAGCTTTTGCGCGTTCGTGAAAACTTGAATGCCGAATTTCGTGTTGCCGAGAATGGCAACATCCTTGAGCGTGCATGTCATGGCGTGGTGAAGAGATGATTGTGAACCGTTCCGCAGCATATGCTCGTCGCCTTGGTCGTGGCAAACGCGCCCGTCGTACCGGTGCTTCGATGGAAGGGTCCTTGGCGTCATGGGTCAACTCTACTGTCAGCCAGCGAGAAGCGGAGCGTCAAGTCGAACGGACCGGCGAGCGTGTGCTTGATCTGTATCACAATGACGCCATGTCTCACGGTGTCATTGAGTCGTTGCTTGTCGAGGCCGTCGGCATCGGACTCACTCCCCAGCCGTCTCCCAAGTCCGATTGGCTCGGTCAGGACGCGGGTTGGGAAAGTGAATTCCAGGCTGCAGCACTTCGCGCATGGGAAGAGCATGGGCTTGATTGTCGCCATTGGTGCGATGCCCAGCGACGTCTCGACTATTATGGTCTCCAGGGGCTTGCCTATCTCAATTGGAAATGGCTTGGCATCGGCGTTTTTCAGGTCATCGCCAAAAAGCGTCCCATGGCCCCGCTATCAACATGTCTGCTTCCCATCGACCCTTTCCGCCTGGTGACGCCGTCCGATCTGACCAATAAAGAAATTTACGACGGTATTGAAATCGACAAGGACGGCGAGCCGGTCAAGGTGTGGCTCCGCAAGCCGGGCGAGATCATGACCCGGCCCATCTCTGCCAACTGCGAATCCTTTGACGTATGGGACGAGAAAACCGGTCTTCCTCGAATCCTCCTTGTCACCGATGTCCGCAATATCTGTGAATATCGGCAGGATTCCATCCTCGGACCGATGATTTCCGAGATCAAGCATTCCAACGACCTGGCCGAGGCCGCTGTCGTCGGAGCAATGATCCGCAACCTGTACACCATGTTTGTCAATGACTTTGGGCAGGGCAAAGTTTCCAAGGACACGCCTTGGAATAAGCGCGTTGTGGAAACTGAAAAGGGCACCATCCTTGTCGGTTCCGGCAAGGAAAAACCGACGTTCTTCCAGCATGATGCAGCACCTTCCCGGTATTCCGAAATGTTTGGTGCGATCATTGATCGCCTTGGCATGGCTACGGGCCGAGGTGCTGAAAATGTCATGCGTAAGTTTCAGGCCAGCTACTCGGCTTCCAAGGCCAATATGGAGAAGGCTGATCAGATCAATGAGTTTGAGCACCGGACACTCAACAGCCAATTTAGCCAGCCATTCTGGTCGTGGATTCAGTACGAATCCGCGTTGCGCGGCCGCCTTCCCGTCAAGTCTCTCAAGCATTTCCTGACCAATTTGTACGCCTACACCCATTGTGAGCACCTGCCGCAGCCCATGCGTCAGATTGACCGCGAGAAGCAGGCCAAGGCCGATGCGCTGGAGCTGTCCAACAACACAACCACTTTGCGCACGATTTATGGCAAGCGTGGCAAAAATTGGCGGGATGAAACCCGGCAGCGAGCCATCGAAGCAAAACATTTCCAGGATCTCGAAGCAGAATTCAGCGTGAACCTTTCCGAGGTGTCGGAATCTGTCTTCGAAGAACAAGAAGAGGAGAAAGAGGATGTTCGAGACAATGAGAAATAATCGCATAATCAGTGTTTTGACCAATGAGGTATGGGCACTCGAACCGGGCAAGCTCATGCAGGTTGCCGAGTTTGCCCAAGCACTGGTTGAAGGTCATTCCACAAACGGCGAGATGTTCGCCAGAGTGGCTGGGGATTCGGATGGTGCTTCTCGACCCTACTTTCTCACTGACAGCGGCGTGGCCGTCATTGGTGTCGATGGCGTTATTGGTCGCCGTCTCAATCTTTTCCAGTCCATTTCCGGTGGATGTAGCACCGAGCTGCTCGGCAAGTACATCAGGGCAGCAGCTCACGATCCCGCAGCGCGGGCCATTGTCATGGATATCAACTCGCCTGGTGGTGGTGTTTTCGGTTTGACCGATCTGGTCGAGATCATTCGTCTCGCCCGCGAGTCCAAGCCTGTCGTCGCGTTTACTCCCGAGACCATGTGCTCGGCTGCTTACTGGATTGGTTCTGCTGCAGACGAAATGGTCTGCACCGTGGATGCCGAAGTTGGCAGTGTCGGCGTGGCCTGTATGCATTTTGATCGCTCGGCGAAAGATGAGAAGGACGGCGTCAAGCGCACCATCCTCTACGCGGGCGAATACAAGCGTATTTCCAGCGACGAAAAGCCTCTCACTGAAGAGGGCACCGCCTATCTACAGCAGAAGGTCGACCAGTATTACGCGCTGTTCGTCGAAGCCGTGGCCGCGAACCGGGGCATGTCCGTCGAGGATGTCCTGGCGAATCTGGCTGACGGTTCGACTCGGATCGGAGCGGAAGCTCAGGCCGCAGGTTTTGTTCATCACGTCGGCAATATGGAGTTCGCCATCGGGCGTGCTCTCAAGCTTGCTGACACATCAACCTATACTTTGGAGGCTACAATGCCCGTACCCACCGATGGTACCGGAACCGCCGCTGGTGGTGGCTCCGGGTCTTTTGACCTCTCGGCTCTCACAGTAGAGCAACTGACTCAGGCAAACCCCGATCTGGCTGCCGCGATGATGGCTACTGGCGTCAACGCTGAACGCCAGCGTGTCGTCGAGCTGCTCGAAACCGGGACTGATCCCAAGCTGACCTTGGAAGCCGTAAAAGACGGCATCGATTCCAAGTCCTTCTTCAAGCAGGCCTTGGATTCTGAACGCAAGGGCAAGGCTGCCGCTCTCGAAACTTTCGAGAAAAACATGTCTCAGTCCGCAGGCGGTGATGGCAGGGAAACCACCGACGCCGGTGGCGACGATTTTGACGCTTTGGTCTCGGCCCACATGGGCAGTGCCAAGTGCAGCAAGGGCAACGCCATTCTCGCCATGGGCCGCAAACATCCTGCAGCCCACTCCGCGTGGGTTGATAGCCAGAACTAGGAGAATGTCATGAGTATTAATGATTACGGAATTGGGACACATACCTGCGGCCAGGACGTTGTCGAAGGCCGTCGCGTGAAACTGAATTCCGGTGACCAAATTGTCTATGCCACAGCTACCGCGCTCGGTCATGGCGTCACTCGTAACGACCAGAGTGTCGGTGAAGATGTAGGCGTCGCCTACTACAACAAGCCGGGAACACATCACATGGAAGTTTCCGAGGGGGTTGCTGTTGGTCAGAACGTCTACGCCGCTGCATCCGGCAAAGTCCAGGGCCTTCCTGTCGTCGCTGGTGATTACATCATGGTCGGCGTGGCTCTTGAGGCCGCAGCTGATGACGGCGATTTCATCGAAGTCCTTCCCGTGGAATGCGGCAAGGTCGTAACTGTCAGTTAATCAAGGAGTAAGAATATGATTCCCAGCAAAGGAACCGAACGCCTCCGTCCCGATCTTGGCGTGGTTGTCCATGAGACCATGACCAACGCTCCCTCCCACGGGTTTATTGCCTCCAAGGTTGTTCCGTATTTTCCTGTGGGCGCACAGTCCTCGGACTTCCCGGTCATGCCCATGAAAGCTCTTTTTGCCAAAGAAAAAGTAAATCGTGCGTCTGGTTCTGCATACCAGCGCAGTGATGGCAAGTTCGAGGCTGGTTTTTATTCCTGCCGTGAACGTGGTCACGAGCACGCGCTCGATGATCGTTTCAAGGCCATGTACCACACCACTATCGATATGGAAAACGCTGGTCTCACCATCTGTTCCAATATCGTGCTCCGTGCCTACGAGATTGAAACGGCAGTCAAGTTGCAGAAGACTTCCAACTTTCTGTCCGGTGCGGCCGTTGCCAAGTGGTCCGTCTCTGCTGATGCCGACCCCAAGGCTGATATCAAGGCAGGCAAGGAAGTCGGTCGCAAGAAGGGCATCATTTATAACAAGCTGATAATCTCCTGGCCGGTCTATAATAACCTGTGTTTGTGCGACAAGGTTGTGGCCGCAGTGCACAACCTGTTTCCCGATACCAAGAAGACCGGCACCATCGGCCTGTCTCACCTTGAGACCTATCTCGAAATCGAGATCGAATTGGCCGGTGCCATGGTCGATGGGGCCAACCGATCCAAAAATGCTGCGCTGGAAGACATCTGGTCCGACACCGTTGCCACCCTGGCCTGCGTTGCCGCAGAGGGTTCCGACATCCTCGAACCGTCCATTGGCCGCACTTTTCGCTGGAACGAGGGAGCCTCCGATGAATTCGTCGTCGAGGACTACTACGACTCCACTGTCCGAGCCATGATCCTTCGCGTCCGTCACGACATCGATGTGCGCCTGCTCAAGTCCTACGATGACGACGGCAATGTGCAGTCCGACATCTCCAAGAATTGCGGCTACGTGATTACCGGCATCAAGTAAGCGAGAATACCATATCCTCCTACCTCCCACGAGGGGCGGTCCGGTTTTTGAGCGGAGCCGGGCTGCCCTGGGAGGAGGATAAGCAAAGGACCTATGATGACTTTTACTTCTCTTGAAACCATGGGAATCGCCGCATTTTTTTCATTATTGTCCGCCGTGGCTGTCCGTCTTCTTTTTTCTCGGTCTTTTGTCACGCGGGTTCAGTGTTCGTCCGAGCGTGAGAAGATCTGCATGGAGCGTGAGCAGTTCAAGCAGGAGCTCAAGGATTTGAAGGCCGGCCAGCGGCTTCAGTTCAGAATGCTCCGGGTACTCATCGTTCATGCGGATATTTCCAAAGAGAAGCAGGAGGATATTCTCAATGGAGACTAAAACAAACGCGTCTGTTGTCAGACTCGACCGCGATATCCGTACCGACAAAGTGACGCTCGGCAAACTCTTTATTGATGACGATGTTTTCTGTTTTGTCCTGGAGCTGCCTTGGCTTGATAACGCTCCCAATATTTCTTGCGTCCCGCCTGACACCTATCTGGTCGTGCGCGAGTGGTCGGAGAAGTATCAGATGGACCTCTTTGAACTCAAGAACGTGCCGGGCCGATCCGAGTGCAAGCTCCATTGGGGCAACAAGGTTGAAGATACCGAAGGCTGTCAGCTGCTCGGTGAGTCTCGTGATCCCTCCGGAAAGATTCTCGGTGAGCCTGCCGTGCTTGAAAGCCGGGATGCCTTTGCTCGTTTCATGCTGCACATGGAAGGGGTCGATAAATTTCAGATTGAGATCAGGGAGGTCTAGCCATGTTTAGTTTGTTGGCCGGACTGGGCACAGCAATTGTCAACGGAATATCCGGGGCAGTTAAGCGCAAACAGGAACTCAAACAGGCCGTGCATAACAACAAGATGCGGCTGGCGGAATCCGCGCAATCTCACAATCAGGATTGGGAGATGAAGCAGCTTGATAACGCAGGCTGGAAAGATGACGTCTTGTTTTATGCCGTTCTGGGTTTGTGGGTCTGGTCGGCAATTGATCCTGAAGCTGCCGGAAAAGTCTTTGCAACGTGGAAAGACACCATGCCGGAGTACATCGTCGAGATTACGAGCTGGCTTGTGGCCGCAGTGCTCGGAGTCAAAAAGATTGGTGACTATTTGCCTGGTGCAATCAAGGGCATCCGTGACGCCGTGGGCAAGGGGAGCAAGTAGATGTCCGTCGGTATCGATATCAACACCAAGCGGATGGAGGAGCAGCTCGACCGCATGCTGGATATCCCCAAGCAGATGGAGCGGGCTGTGTCCAATTCAATGAATACGGCTGTCCAGCGCAAAGGGCGTGCTTCTATCTGGCAGGAAGTCCGAGAGGACTATGCCGTGTGCAAGGCGGACATTCTAGGCCAGGACCATGTGAAGATGTTCAAGGCCAATCCCGGCAGGTTGGAAGCTCGGCTGGTTCTTTTCAGTGATTCCAATATCCCGCTGGGGCACTTCCTGCGTCCGAAGAAAGGACCGAAGCGTCGGCCCAAGGTCGGCCCGGCTGTTTTGATCAAGCGATCCTCCGGCAAGAAGCCGGTCAAGGGCGCATTCGTCAAGCTCAACAATGGCAAGCCGCTGGTTTTCAAACGTGTGGGTGATCCCTCTTTGCCCATCGCGAAGCTGTTCACCTCTGCGCCGATTCGTCATCTGGAAAAGGACGACGTGCAGGATCGCATTTACCGCGACATCGAGGAAGGCTTTTTCACCGAGGTGGAACGGCTCTCGAATCTCAATCTTTCCAAGGCGGGTTTCTGATGCATCTTGACGCTATCGCCGCAGCCGATCTGGACATCTTCTTTGATGAGACGACTTTTGCCATTCCTGCCACTTGGACGGTGGTGGATGGTGAGCCGGTTCCCCTCTCCGTGTTGTTCGACGAGACCTATCAGATGGTGGACCCGGAGACCGAGGCCACCATCATGTCTACCAGCCCCCGTTTCGAGTGTCGGAACGATCAGCTTCCTGCCAACGCTGCCGAAGCCGAGGAAGACGATGTCGTGGAAGTGGATGGCCGGAAGTTCAGCGTTTTGGAAATCCAGCCCGCAGGACTGACCAGCTTTGTCTATCTGCACAAGGAGCGTGCCTGATGCATCAACGAACCGTGATCAGGGACAAGGCCAAGGAGCTGCTGCTCGATAACACCCTGGCCGGAATCCGTGTCTATCGTTCTCGCGTCAAACCCTATGCCGCGAAGAAGCTGCCAGCCATCGGAGTTTATCTGAATGGCGGCCCGGCGGATCACGGTGGCCGCAGCCCTCGCCGATACAAGCGCGAGGAAGACCTGGTCATCGAGATCGTGGCGGCAGAGCTGGTCGATACCGATGTGGATCAGTTCCTCGACGATTTGTCCGAGCAGGTCGAAAACATATTTCTGGCTGACGAGACCATGAGTGGAACCGTGTGGGACTGCGAACTGACCGACACCGATCTGCGTCCTACCAAAAATGGCGACCGGGTTTTCGGGTCCGCTCGCCTGACCTTCCGTGTCACCTACGAGACCGTGCCGACTGATCCATCTGCCGATGACTTCCTGGAAGCAGATGTTGAATGGGATGAAGGCCCGGCCCCTGATGGCGAGATGGAAGCCGAAGATACAATCAAACTTCAGGAGGAGACCCCATGAAGATTTTCGTAAAACCCAAGAAAGACCTCAAGGTCCGCGATCCGCAGACCGGTCGCCATCTGCCGTCCGAAGGGGCTGGGGTGGAGCAGACCTCGTATTGGCTGCGTCGCATAAAGGCTGGCGATGTGGAGAAAACCAAAGCACCCAAAGCCGCGAGCAAGGAGTAACCCATGTCCGTTTCTTTTGATCTGATTCCGGTCAACCTCCGGATTCCCGGCGTCTTTGCCGAATTTGATTCTTCCAATGCCATGCAGGGCTTGCCGATTATGCCGGTCAAGGGCTTGATCGTCGGTCAGCGTTTGGCCGCAGGTTCCAAGTCCGCTTTGGACTTCACCCGCGTGACCAACGTGGAAGACGCCAAGGCATATTATGGCGCAGGCTCCATGCTCGCGTTGATGTATGAGACCTGGCACAAGAACAACTCATTCACCGAGTGCATCTGCGTGGCTCTGGATGATGATGGAGACGGAGTTCTCGCAGCATGGGACGTGACCTTCACCGGAGCGGCCACCGCGCCTGGCATTGTCACCATCTACGTGGGTGGCAAGCTGGTACGCACGGGTGTGTCAATCGGTGACGATGCTGCTGCCGTGGCGACAGCTTTGGTTGCAGACATCACTGCCGAGACCGATCTGCCTGTGACCGCTGCCGCTGTTGCCGGGGTCGTGACCCTGACTGCCAAGAACAAGGGCGAAGCTGGAAACGGCATCGACATTCGTTTCAACTATTATGATGGCGACGTCTTCCCTTCGGGTATTGCTGGCACTGTGGCCGTCAAGATCGCAGGCGCAGGCAACCCCATTCTGGACGACATGATCGCAGCCATGGGCGACGAGTGGTACAACTTCATCGCCCTGCCATATACCGACGCGGTCAGTCTGACTGCCATGGAAGCCGAACTCGATCGTCGTTGGGGACCGATGCATCCCTTTGACGGTCGTGCTTTTGCGGTTTGTCGCGGCACGCATTCCGAGCTGGGAACCTTTGGCGACTCGCGCAACAGTGCGCACGTTTGCTGCATGCATGGTCATGGCGTACCCACTTCGACATTCGAGATGGCTGCCGCGTTGGCTGCCGAGGCTGCCTATCACGGAGCCATTGATCCAGCTCGTCCGTTCACGACTCTGGAACTCAAAGGCGTGCTGCCGCCGAAGAAGGAAGACCGTTTCTCCATGGAAGAGCGCAACCTTCTGCTGTTCGACGGTATTTCCACCTTCACCGTGGACGCTGGTGGCAAGATGCGTATCGAGAAGCTGATCACCATGTACAAGAAATCAGACGGAGGCGCGGAGGATTCTTCGTACCTCTACGTCAACACCTTGCTGACTCTTTCCTACCTGCGGTTCTCCTTGCGCAATCGCTTTCTCCTGAAGTTCCCCAGGCACAAGCTGGCGGATGATGGCACACGCTTCGGCGCAGGCCAGAAGATCGTCACGCCCAAGGTTGCCAAGGCCGAGATTCTGGCCTTGTTCAGGGATTGGGAATTGTCCGGACTGGTGGAAAATGTGGACCAGTTCAAGGCCGATCTGATCGTGGAGCGCGATGCATCCAATCGCAATCGGCTGAATATGCTGATCCCGCCGGACCTCATCAACCAGGCCGATATCTTTGCAGGCCAGTTCCAGTTCATCTGGTAAAAAGAGGAAATTATCATGAATGCAAATCCCAACAGAATAGCCGGCACCGTCTACGTGAAACGCGACGGCGTGCTTCTGGATTGTGAAGGCGAGTTTTCCCTGGGTCTCGGCCTCCCCGAACGAACTACCCGCAAGGGCAGCCACGGCGGGGTGGTCGGTTACGAGGAAGAGTCCACGGTTCCCTTTATCGAAGGAAGCCTGACTACCACCGCCGAGATGGATATCGAAGCGATTCTCAAGGCTGATGGCGAGACCATCACCGTGGAAGCCGCCAATGGCAAAACGTATTCGCTGTCTCCGGCCTGGCAGACCAAGCCCGGCGAGATCAATGCGTCCAAAGGTGTCGTCCCGGTTCGCTGGGAAGGCAAGAACATGGACATAATTTAGGAGTCTTGAATGTCAAAAGTAAAACTTCCCATTGTTGTGGATCTGGTTGAGCCGATCGAGTTCGGGGACGACACCGTTGACAAGGTGTCGTTTAATCGACGGCCTTGTTCCGGAGACATGCGCGGCGTCAAACTCGATGATCTGACCGACGTCAACAAAGGCATGGTCGTGGTCTGTCGAATCTCCGATCTGCCTGTCGCGCTCAAGTCCAAGGTGGACGTCGCTGATTCCATCGAGTTGGTCGGAGTTCTCACTGATTTTTTCGATCGTGGCCGCTAGATTGGGAAGAGGCCATGGGCGTTGTGGCCGTCACCTTTCGGTGGCCGCCCGACGTGCTGTGGGGATTGAGTAGTGAAGACCTGACTTACTGGTTCGAAGTGGCAAAAAAACATAATTCTGAAGAGGCTCTCTGATGACCAAGAAAAAACAGACACGGCTCGATTTCGTTCTGGCAGCGGTGGATAAATTCTCCGCTCCCATGAAGCGTTTCAACAAGCGCATGGACGAATCGTTTCGTGGACTGAAAAAGATTCAGAAGGCCAGCTCGAATCTCAAGCGCGAGTCGGGTTGGAACAAGCTGGCCTATCGGGCCGGGCAGGTACGCAAACGGCTCGGTGCGGTTGGCTCGGAAGTTCGGGCCATATCCCAAAGGATCGCTGCTGCCGTGGGAGTCGCTGTCGGGGGAATCCTGGCAGTGACTACTTCCACGGCCACGGCGGGCGATCGTATCGCCAAAACTGCGCTGCGCCTTGGTCTCTCCACTGACGCCTTGCAGGAAATGCATTACTGGGCGCAACGGTCCGGGGTCGAGATGGCGACTTATGACATGGCCTACCAGCGATTTGGCCGGCGAGTCGGTGAGGCGTTCATGGGGAAGGGCGAAGCTCTTTCCACTCTCAAGGCTCTCGAAATCCAGCTCGCTGGAACCAATGGCAAACTGCGGGACTCCGATGATCTGTTCATGGAGGCTGCGGACAAACTCGCACGCATCGAGGACCCGATGATCCGCAACGCGATGGCGATGAAGCTGTTTGATTCCGAAGGCGTCAAGCTCGTCCAGATGATGAAGGGCGGACGCAAGGAGATGGAGGCGATGCGCAAAGAGGCCCACAAGTATGGGCAGGTGCTCTCGGGTCCCACGACCGAGGCGAGCGAGAATTACATTGACGCCATGACCAATATCAAGTCGGCGATCTCCGGCGTGAAGAACATCCTTGGCGAGGAATTCATGCCCATGATTACCTACCAGGGCAAGAAGCTGACCGCATTTCTGGTGGAAAACCAGCCGCAGATTCGCGCCTGGATACGAGAGTTCGTCATCGAGCTGCCCATGGCTTTGGGCAAGATTCGATCATTTGCTTCCGATTTATATGACAAGCTGTCGCCGATTTTTTCACTCGTCGGGCGCATTGCCGATGTGGTCGGCCCGGCCAACTTGTTGCTGGGAACTCTGGCCGTCATCCTCGGTACCAACCTTGTCATGGCCTTGGCCGCCCTGATCCCGGTGATGTTCACCTTCGGAACAGCCCTTGCCCTGACTCCCGTCGGCTGGTTCATAGCAGCCGTTGCCGGGATAGTGACGTTGGCAACGCTCATCGTGGCGAATTGGGAAAAGGTCGCACCTTTTTTCAAGGGATTGTGGGAATATTTCAAGATGCTTTTCGGGTGGAATCCCATCACCTTGCTGATCAACAATTGGGGGCCCATCGTCGGCTTCTTCAAATCCACAGTGGACAAGATCAAATCAGTCATGCCCGACTGGCTGCTCGACATGGTCGGCAGCGATTCCAGCATGACCGTGAACGGTGGCAGCGGACGCCCATCCCTTGGCGCGGCGGACATGACTCGAAGCATTCGCGAGAGCCGCTCCGTCAGTCAATCCACTCAGCGGCAGGAGACGGTTGTCAAGGTCAAGTTCGAGGATACGCCGAGAGGAACTCGCGTGGAAACTGGCGGTGATGCGCCTCTTGATCTGGACATGGGTTACGCCATGGTCACTTGGTAGGAGGTTGACATGAACTGGAAAAATCGTATTCGTCAGCCATCATTTCGGGGGGTTCCTTTCGAGGTTGAGGGCGACGAGATGGAAGGCGGCCGCAGGGTCGTCACCCATGAGTACCCGCAGCGCGACACGTCAGATTCCGAGGATCTGGGCTTGAAGGCAAAGACATATTCCCTGACTGTCTTTCAGGTCGGAAAGGACTACATGTCGTGGCGGGACAAACTTATTCAAGCCTGTGACGAACCCGGTCCCGGCCTGCTGGTCCATCCTCAGTTCGGTTCCATCGATGTCAATTGCACCGGCTATCGCGTCACCCATACTGCAGGCAAGCTCGGTCTGGTCGGCTTTCAACTTCGGTTCATCATTTCCGGCAAGGCCGTCAATCCGGGTTCGGCCATTCGCACTTCGGATGTACTTTTTGACAAGGCCGGGCAAGCGTCTGATTCGGCCATTGATCTTTTGGACAGCCGCTTCTCGTTGTCTTCGGTTCCGAGTTTTGTTTCGGAATCATCCCATGCGGCATTCGTTAGGACTGCCGAGTTGGTTGGTTTCACCCGGTCCGCCGTGGTCGATCCTGTCGCATTTGCCAAAACACTTGCCGGGCTGAGTTCCGTGACTCCGGCAGAATTAGCGACCATGCAACCCGGAACCGCTTTGGGTCGGTTATTTCGCGAGGCCGAGTTCTCCATGATCGGGGACATGCCCAACCCGACAGGGCGCATGGCAGAAATGCTGGCCGTGTCCAAGGGTTCGGCGGTTGCTGTTTTGCCGAGCTTCGCAACAGCCTCCCGTTTGCAGGAGGCCGAGAACCTGAACGGGTTGGGCGACTTTCTCCGGCAGATGGGTGTAGCCGAAGCAGCGCGAGCAGCTTCCGGCGTAACGCCAGAGACTGCACGAGATGCCGTGCGCATGACCCGCGACATCACCGCCGCCATCGATGACGTGCTGGAGACCACCACCGACGATTCAATCTTTACGACTTTTACCGACCTGCGGGTCGCCGCTGTGCGCGATCTTTCCATCCGGGCGCGGCAGGCAAAACAGATCCGCGAATTTACTCCGACCATGACCGGCCCTGCCCTGGTCGCAGCTCATCGGGCGTGTGACCGTGGAGCGCAGGAAACTGACGAAATGGTGCGGCGCAACCGCGTGCGCCATCCTGGATTCGTGGGAGTTCTTCCTTTGGAGGTGCTTGTCGATGCCTGATGTAAAGTTGATTATTGGCGGTCTGGAATACTCGGGCTGGAAAGAGGTTTCTGTCTCGCGCTCCATGGACGCCATGGCGGGCAAGTTCGACTTGTCGCTTTCCGATCGCTGGCAGACCGGCGCACAGGCCATTCCGCTTTATCCGGAGCAGGAGTGTCAATTGTTGCTCGATGGCCAGCCGGTGATCACCGGGTTCATTGATGCCGTGATGCCGAGCTTCGATGCGGGGCAACATGGCATCCGTGTAACCGGACGGGACCGTACCGCCGACCTCGTGGATTGCAGCGCGATCCACAGCCCTGGCGAGTTGTTGGGGCAGGACCTCGCCCAGATAATCCGCGTCCTCTGCAAGCCCTTCGGCCTGGATTTGTTTGCCTCCATAGATGTGGGCAAGGCGTTCAAGACGTTCAAACTTCAGCCGGGTGAGACAAATTTCGAGGCCATAGACCGGGCCTGCCGCCAGCGTGGCGTGCTGCCATCATCAGACGTGCGCGGACGGGTGATCCTGGCCTCTATTGGTTCGGAC
This sequence comes from Pseudodesulfovibrio sp., assembly GCA_016342345.1. GTDB lineage: Bacteria > Desulfobacterota > Desulfovibrionia > Desulfovibrionales > Desulfovibrionaceae > Pseudodesulfovibrio. The sequence continues at coordinate 91,184 of JAEINO010000007.1, forward strand.
CGGGCCGACGCGCTTATCCAGGGCGAGAATATTCTCAAAGCTTCGGCTAATCATTCCACCTATGACCGGTTTTCCGAATACATCGTGACCGGTCAGCAGCAAGGGACCAATGACACCTTCGGGCTGGCCGCCTCCGCAGTCCGGGCTACGGCAAAGGATGAGGGCGTTCTGCGCCACCGCCCCTTGCAGATCATGGCCGAGACGCAAGCCACACCGGAGTCCGCTCGCGAGCGGGCAGGGTGGGAGGCCAACGTGCGGGCTGCGAAGTCTTCCGAGGTGTCGATCACTGTTCAGGGCTGGCGCATGTCGGACGGCAGGCTCTGGCAGGTCAATGCCATGAGTCGGGTGCAGAGTGATTTCTTGCGAGTGGACCAGGACCTGATCATCAAATCCGTGAATTTTTCCCTTGGCTCAGGTGGCACCCTGACGAGCCTGACTCTGTGCCGTAAGGATGCGTTTGTCCGCAAGCCGGAGGCCAAGAAAGATGTTTCGGCTTTGCCCGACTTGCTCGAACCAATCCGCAAGGCAGCAGATGCCGCCTGCACCGACGGAGGATATGGTCGATGATTGCACAGCTTCAAAAACTTATCGAGCCTCTCAAACGCAGGATTCTGCTGATGTTTTCGCGAGGGCGTGTTGAGTCTGTCAACGACGGAACCATGGGGCAGGAAATGCAGATCTCGCTTCTCCAGGGAGAGATGGCCGATCGTGTGGAACGTCCGCAGAATTACGGATTCACCTCTGTCCCACTTCCCGGTGCTGATGCGTTCGTTGCTTTCATCGGCGGCAGTCGCGATCACGGCGTTGTGCTGGGCGTGGAGGACCGTCGTTACCGGGTCAAGGGACTCAAGGGCGGCGAAGTCGCAATCTATACCGACGAGGATCAGGCTGAGGACGGCTGCCGCATCGTGCTCAGGCGCGGAAACAAGGTTGAGATTCAGGCCGCAGATATTGACTTTCGGGCCGAAAATCGCTTGCATCTTTCGGGAAGATTTCTGGAATTACACGCTGATGAACGGCGCGAGATGGACGTGGCCGGGTACGGCGAAGCTCTCAATTATCGTGGCGGGCTTTGGCAGACTGACACGTATCATGACGGGGCAGAGTTTGTGCCAAGCATGGAGCATGGCGTTCAGCCTTCCGAGATTGAGGGGTTCGGGGCCATTGCCGCAGCCATCAAGGCCAGCGGCGAAGTCACCAGTCAAGACCAGCTTCTGCTTTGTATCCCCGAGATTGCCGTTGCTGAGGCATCCCGCGCCAGCGAACCGGACAAGACCGGGTGGTCGCTACTGTCCGTCTTCCTGCGCAAATGGTTTGGCGGCGATGCTTCTACGGACAAGGCTGCACAGCCTCCGGCTTTCGTGAGTTGGGACTGGCTGCGTCAGTATTCGCGGGTGCAGACCGCGTGGTTCGCCATGGCTGACCCTGATTATTTGTTTTCTGAAAATGCCAAGAGCCAGCTCGGTCAAATTCTGTTCGATACCGGAGCATTTACCGGTAGCCGGGTGTCTTTCGATCATATCAGTGTCGATTGGGAGCAACTCGATCTTTTGTTCTTCCAGCAGGTTTCGGTTGATTGGCAGCTCGATCCGGTTGATGGACTCACAGCAGCGATGGGGACCTTTGCCATTCGCGCTGTCGCCACTGGGTACGTGGATCCGATTGTCTCGGAGACCTCGTTATATAAGGTCACCGTGACCGGCGTTGCCTTTTATGTGGAAGATGGCTTCGACTATGAAGACGACAAGTGGTGGAACCCTTTGTTGAGTCAGCCGTTGGGTAATTGGGATTGCGATACTCTTACTTTTGGCGGCCTTGGTCTTGCCGTCAGAAATACTCATTTCCAGGAATTCAGGGAGCGATATGGCCGAGGAGGGGACTTCTCGGTGTTCGTTGTTCCGCAGGCAGTTGCAGATTTTATGGAGTTCAGTTATGAAATTTAATTATGAGAATCGTTTTATTCCGAATTTATCTTATCGCCATATTGGGCTGCCTCGCCTTTCTGGCGTATGGGTTTTATCCCGAACCTCTGGCGATGATGGTTGTCGTAGTTGCGGCCTCTTGCGTTGTGGCAGCGGCATGGAGACCGACGATCATCCGTGTCGCACTAGTCAGTCTGCCCACCATTTTCTATACCCTGCTTGTCCTGTACGCCGCCTATGGCTCGGGATTCCGCATGCCCGGCGGCGCGTAACCCTTCGAGAGATTCCCTTTTCTGACCGCACTCCCGTGGGGGTGGCGTCATGCTGAAACTGATCTTCAAATCATCAGGCGGTGACTTGCGCCTTGACGCTGACCGCCTTGCCACGGCCTCCGATCTGGAGACTGCCGTTGTCATCTCTCTTTTCACCGACCAACTGGCCGAGCACGACGAGGAATTGCCCTTTGGCGAGTCTGACCGGCGCGGCTGGTGTCTGGATCATACCTTGCCCAAGCTGCCCGACGGCACGCCCGACCGCATCGGCTCCAAACTTTGGATGCTCAAACGTGAGAAGCTGACGCCGGAGACCGTGGAGCGATATCGCGAGTACGTCGTCGCAGCCCTCCAATGGCTGATCGACGAAGGTGCGGCTACGTCAATCGAGGTCAAGGCCGAGCGCGTGGGCAACACCATGATTGCCTTGTCCGGGCGTATTATCGAGGCTGATGGTCCTTATGATTGGGCGTTCAACATCGATACCGAAACCATGCAACCGGAACGAGGATAGTGATGCCACACTCCAGACCATCCCTTCTTGAAATAGTGGACCGGAACGAAGCTACTGCCGCGAGTAATCTTGGCCTGCCCGAATTGCCGCGACGCAGCGTGGAGTCCGTGCTGCTTCGTGCGCAGGCAGGTGGTACGCATCTGCTCTATGGATATATCAATTGGGGAACGAAGCAGTTTCTACCCACGAGATGTGATCCAGAGGAGCTGCCCGACCATGCCTATCTGTGGAACAAGCCGCGAAAGGATGCGACCGTTGCATCCGGCCCGGTGGACATTCTCGGCACCGACGGTGCGGTTATTCCCATCGAGACCGAGATTCTGCGAAACGACGGCAAAGTTTATCTGACCACCGCAGAAGTCACTGTCTCTGATGGTTCCGCCACCTTGGAAGTGGAGGCTGACGAAGCCGGGGCCGCAGGTAATGCCTCTGCCGGGACATCCCTGACGCTGGCGGCACCCATCGCGGGCGTCCAGTCAACGGCGTTGGTAGCTGCTGCGGGTATCGATGGGGGGTTCGATATCGAGGATGAAGAGGACTGGCGCGGTCGCATTGTTGAACGCGTCCAGAAGACTCCACATGGTGGCAATGTCACGGACTTTGAGATGTGGGCCAAGGAAGTTCCGGGCGTGACTCGTGCCTGGGCGTACAAGAATTATTTCGAGGCCAGTTCCAAGCAGGTTGGTGTGGCCTTTGTTTGCGACGATGCCGAAGGCGGTCCTATCCCGACATCGGAGAAGGTGGACGAGGTGTTGGTTTATCTGGATTCGGTTTGTTCGGCCACGGCGCATCCGGTGCCGTTCGCGCCTACGGCCAAGACCATTGATTTCGATATCAGATTGACCCCGGATTCCATTGCCGTGCGTGCGGCAGTGGAGCTTGAGTTGCGTGATCTGCTCCAGCGCGAAGGCAAGCCGGATACGACTATCCTGTTGAGTCATGTGCGCGAGGCCATCAGCACCGCGCCGGGCGAGTACGATTTTGCCATGACCGGACCGGACGCTGACATCGTGATCGCCAAGGGCGAGTTCCCGATCTTCGGCTCTATCACTTGGGAGTAATTCATGCAGTCGTACACTCCTGAACAATATCTGGACATGCTGCTCCAGCTCCTGCCGCCCGGTGCGGCATGGCCGCGTGAGGAAGGCGAGGTCCGTGACGCACTGCTCGGTGCCACCGCTCAGGAATTCCACCGCGTGGACAAGGACACGCTGCTCATGGTGTCCGAGTCCAATCCGCTTCGGACGATCCTGATGCTGGAGGAATGGGAAATTTTCGCCGGTCTGCCGGATGAATGCTCGCAGAGTTATGAGACCGTGGCTGAACGCCGGGCCGCAGTGGTCGCCAAGATCACGGCCACAGGCGGGCAGTCCCTTGCATATTTGGTGGAGATGGCAACGAATTTCACAGGTCAGGTCTGCACCGGACAGAAGTTCCAGGCCTTCCGGGCCGGGGCTTCGACCGCAGGAGAATCCTTGACCAATGACCCTTGGGATTATTGGTACGGCATCCATGTGCCTGACACCGTGGTCCGTCCGTTTTGTGCGGGTGCGTCCATGGCGGGAGAACCTCTGAACACCTGGGGCCACGAACGCCTGGTGTGCATAATCAACCAACTCGGCCCGGCAGAAGGTCAGGCCCAACTCACCTACGGAGGAAACGATGGATAGAATTAATCATCCGACTGCCACGCCGGAGAGAATGTTTACCGATGGCAACCCGGCCCAGGGGCAGGCTGCCACTGTGGTCCCGGCCAACTGGCTGAACATGATTCAGGAGGAGATTTGTGCTGTTATCGTGGCTGCTGAAATTGATCTGGATGGAAGCAAACAGGACCAGCTCAAAACCGCGATCGGCGTCATGCTTGCCAATCTCGATATTTATTCTGATCCGCACGAGTGGGGTAAAGGCCAGCGTTACGCCCAGACCACTCTTCCAATTGTTGCCGGAGCGGTAGCGTGGAATATGGAAGCCAACCCCGTGGCTGTACT
>JAEINO010000072.1 GCA_016342345.1 Pseudodesulfovibrio sp.
ATGCCGAACCAGATGGGGTCGTAGCCCATGCTTGTGACCACCGGGAAGAAGACCGGGATGGTCAGCATGATCAGGGCTAGTGAATCCATGAAGCAGCCGCCGATGAAATAGATCAGGATGATGGCACCCATGATGGCAAAGGGCGGCATGTCGAATGCGGACACCCAGTTGGCTATGTCAAAGGGGATGCGGGTAACGGCAAGGAATTTGCCGAACACGACCGCGCCCGCGATGAGCACCAGCACCATGCAAGATGTGCGCAATGTCTCGTACAGGGAGTTGACGAACGCCGGCCATGTGAGCTGGCGTTTGATAAGGGCCAGGGTGAGCACGCCGAGCACGCCGATGGAGGCTGCTTCCGTGGGTGTGAACCACCCCTTGAAGAGTCCTCCAATCACCAGGGCAAAGATAATCAGTGTGTCGACAAGTCCAAGCAGGGATTTGAATTTGGCTGACCATGTAAATGAATCACCCTTGGGTCCCAGAGCCGGATTCATCTTGCATTGGATGTATATGCCGATGACGAACAATGTTGTCAGCAGCATGGCAGGAAATATGCCGGACACGAAAAGTGCGCCAATGGATTGCTCTGTCAGTATTCCATAAATGATCAGGACAACGCTGGGTGGCATGATCATGCCGAGGCCGCCGCCTGATGCGACAGAGGCCGTGGCCAGGGAGTTGGCATAGCCGTATCGTTTCATTTCAGGGATGCCGACCGTGGACATGGTGGCGGCAGTTGCCGGGCTGGAACCGCAGACTGCACCAAAGGCGGTGCATGCCGAGACCGTGGCCATGGCGAGTCCGCCCCGGATGTCTCCGAGGAAATGGTAGGCTGTATTGTAGAGCCTTTTGGATATCCCGCAGTTGAAGGCTATCTGGCCCATGAGAATGAAGAGCGGTATGGTGGAGAGTTCGTAGGAGGAAAATGCATCATACACGTTGCGGGACATGAGATTGAGTCCCCCCTTCCATGACGTGAGCAGAGAAAAGCCGATAAAGCCCACGAGCATCATGACAAATGCAACGGGCATGCGGGTCATGAAGAGGAACACCATGACTACGATGCCTATGATTCCGGCAATGGTCGGGTCCATGTCAGGCCTCGCTTCCCTTGAAAAAATTGATGATATCTCTGAACAGGCAGATTGAGTAAACCAGGAATCCGAAGGCCAGCACGTAGACCACGTAATATTCGGGCAGTTCGAGGTTCATGGAGACTTCCCCAGACTTGCCGAGCGTGTGGGCGTAGAGGAACATGCGCCAACTGACGAGTCCCATCAGGCCGAGCAGTGTGGTGTTGATGACAAGCGTGATGATGTTGCGGGTTTTTCTGGAGAAGCGACGAACCAGAATCTCCACGCCTATGTGGCTTTTCTGAAAATGGGCGTAGGGCAGGGCGAATCCCACGGCAATGACGCCGAGGATGCTCACGATTTCCTCACAGCCGAAGATTGGGGAATTGAAAACCCCTCTCATCCCGACATCTGCGCCGGTCAGGAGTGCCATTCCGAACAGGCAGCAGGCGGCAATGATGCGCATGCCGACTTCAAGTCGTTCGAGTGGGCCGGGGCGTTTGGTAGAATCCATTTCTGTTCCTTCGAGAGCATGCGGGACAGACGATGGAACGTCTGCCCCGCATGGTTTGATATTGTTTATTGCAGGGTGGAAATTGTGAAATCGATGATTTCACGACCATTCAATCCCTTGGCATCGGCTTCTGTAATGTAGTCGTCGATGACGGGTTGGGCGGCAGCCTTCCATCTGGCTGATTCTTCGGTGGACAATTCGATGATTTCACCGCCCTGTTCGAGCAGGAATTCGCGTCCGATGACATCGGCTTCGTCCCAGGCCTGGGCATGCTTGGTGGCCCATTCGGAATTGATTTCCCTGATCACTTTTTGAGAGTCTTCGTCAAGGGAATTCCATTTGTCCTTGTTCATGACGATGAAGAAGACCGTGGTGTAGGCAACGTCGAATGAGTCGGTGCCGAATTTGCAGACTTCGCCGAGCTTGAAGGATTTGTTGGACTCGATGGGGTGCATGGACCCTTCGACCACTCCTTTCTGAAGAAGCTGGTAGTTTTCGGGCATGGGTTTGGCGACCGGAGTTCCGCCCAGAGCACTGACGAGCTTGGCGGAGTTGCCGGTGGAGCGGATTTTGACACCCTTGATGTCAGCCTGTGTCCTGATGGGCTTCTGGGTGGTGAAGAGCAGGCCTGGACCATGGCCGTTGAAGTACATGACCTCGACATCCGCGAGTTCTTCAGGACGGAATTTTTCAAAGACCGCGTTGGCCGTGGCTGTGGCTTGCGCTGCTGATTTGTAGCCCAGAGGCAGATCCACGGCAGCCATGACCGGGAAACGGCCTCGGGAGTATGCGAGACAGGAGAGGCCGATGTCGGACATTCCTTCGACCACACCATCATAGCATTGCTTGGCTTTTGTCAGTGTTCCGGCCGGGTAATATTCGATGACGACCTTGCCGTTGGTACGCTTCGCGACTTCCTTGCACCATGCCTCAGCCAGTTTCGACTGGTGATTGGTGGGTGGAAAGAAGTTCGAATAGCTCAATTTTGTTTCGGCCTGGGCCAAGGCGGGCAGGGCCATGCACAGCACGGCCAGTGCCACCAGTGACAGCAATGTCTTTTTCATCGCGTTCCTCCGGGAGTTTTCATTTTCCGAGAAGGAACGGCTGTCCATTCCCCCCATATATGATAAGCCCGCCGAGTTTGTCGGGCGGATTGTTGCTTATTCCTTTTGCATTTCTGCATGGATGAACTCGACCACGGCTTTGCTGTCGAAGTCGTTGCCTGAAACTGTGTCGTAGTATTCCTGAATGACCGGCTTGGCGGCTTCGACCCATTTGATGGCTTCCTGCTCATCCAGATCAACGAACTGTCCACCCTTTTCAAGGAAGAACGCCTTGCCTGCATCGTCTGCCTCGTCCCAGGCCTTGCCATGCTTGATGGCCCATTCAGCGTTTATTTCGGTGATGATCTTGCGGGTGTCATCGTCCAGCGATGCCCATTTATCCTTGTTCATGACCACAAAAAACGTTGTGGTGTAGGCAACGGGGTATGATCTTGTGCCGAACTTGACGACTTCGGCCAGTTTCCAGCCCTTGGTGGATTCGACCGGATTCATGGAGCCGTCCACCACACCCTTGTGCAGGGATTGATAGGAAGTGGGCATGGATTGGGCCACAGGAGTTCCGCCCAGAGCCTTGACCAGCTTGGCGGAGTTGCCGGTGGAGCGGATTTTCATGCCGTGCAGGTCAGCAAGGGAGGTCACGGGCTTGGGAGTGGTGAAGAGTACTCCCGGACCGTGGGCGTGGAAATACATGGGCTGTACATCTTGAAATTCACGGGGTTGGAAATTGTTGTAAACGGCATTGGCCACACGGGTGGCCTGGGTGCCCAGAGTATAGCCCAGGGGCAGGTCCACGGCAGCCATGACCGGGAAACGGCCACGGGAATATGCCAGTACGGACAGGCCCATGTCGGAGATGCCTTCGACCACGCCATCATAGCACTGCTTGGCTTTTGTCAGGGTGCCACCGGGGAAATAGTCGATCTGAATCTTGCCATCTGTGCGTTTTTCTACTTCGCGGCACCATTGCTCGGCAAGTTGAGACTGAATGTGGGTGGGCGGAAAGAAGTTCGAGTACGTCAGTTTCACGACATCCGCGCAGGCCATGGAGGCCATTCCGAAGGTGAGCAGGAGGAAGGCTGTTAGAGTCAGAAGATGTTTTTTCATGATATACACTCTCTCTATAGATTTTTGATGCCGAAATCGGGGTTCCTTTCCGGCGTTATCCTTGCTTGGTTCCGTTCTTGAGTGCCAGTGCGATGGCAGCTTGCCGAACATCTTGAAATGATATGACTTCTGTTCCCAATGAGTGATGAATCAGATAGCCCTCGAACAGGGCCGTATTGAGCGCGCCTATTTTTTCGGGCGGATAGTCCGTTTCCACGTGGTCGCGGACCAGATCGGCGAAAATGGTGTTGGAGAGCCGATAGAGGGATTTGTTCAGGAGCTTGCGAAGAGTCTCTCGCCGGACGGAATAGATGGTGAATTCAAGGAAAATGGACGACCAGTTCTTTTCGTTGATGGTGGATTCCAGAAAATCCCAGATGGCGTCCATGACCTCTTTCAGGTTGTTGGCCTTGGCTATTTTGGAGTCGCGAGTCTCCCGGTAGAGCTTGAGCTTGTGCTCGACGATGAGAAGAAAAAGTTCATCCTTGCTGTTCCAGTGGCGATAGAAGCTGCCCTTGGCATATCCGGCATGTTCAGTGATCTCTGCTACCGACGTTTGTACAAACCCTTTGGAACCGAAAAGTTCGATGGCTGATTCCATCAACTCCTGCATGGTTTGTTGCGATTTTTCCTGCTGTTTTTTCGACATGGGATCTGCTTCATGTTCCAAGTTAAATCAGGGCTGGAAAGATGGCTTTTAATCGCTTAGTGACCGTCGGTCAAAAAATGACCATTGGTCACTTTTAAGAGGCAAGAGCTATCATGAGGGGGTGGGAGTGTCAAGTTGCAGCACTGCTTTGGATGAGGTCTTTTGCGGAATAATTCATGTCGGAAGCACGGTTACTCGTGCTTTCGGCATGATTGTTATTTCTTCCAATACGGGTTGCTGATGTCCTCGAACGCGCTCATAGCGGCAATGGAGCCTTCGCCGATGGCGGTAACTATCTGCTGCAATCCTCCGATAAGGTCGCCAGCAGCATAAACGCGGGGGATATTGGTGCGCATGGCAGAGTCCACTTTCACAAAGCCATCATCTCCGAGTTCGACTCCCAGTGCTTTGGCCAATTCGGTGGAAGCCTTTTGCCCTATGGCAACAAATGCGCCATCCACGGGCAGGTCAGTGACGGTGTCGTCCTTGATGTTGTGCAGGCGAAGATTGTTCACATGCCGTTCGTCGCCCTGGATTTCATCGACCTCGGTGTTCCAGATGATCCTGATTTGTTGGTGGGCCACGGAATCTTGAAGGGGTTTCTGCGCACGGAATGAATCACGGCGGTGTATGATGGTTACATCCACGCCAAGGTTTTTGAGGTGCAGAGCATCGGTGAGGGCCGTGTTTCCGCCGCCGATGATGGCGACCTTTTTATTCTTGTAGATATAGCCATCGCAGGATGCGCAGTAGTTGATGCCTCGGCCAAAGTAGCGGTCCTCGCCTGCTGCTCCAAGCTTGCGGTAGACAGCTCCGGTGGTCAGGATGATGCCCTTGGTCGAGTATGAACCTCGATTGGTGGTCACGGTGAAGGTTTCGCCTGGTTCAATGGAATCGACCCCTTCGCCTTCGTTTACCGGTACATATTCGCGGGCGTGTTCACTCATGATTTCCATGAGTTGCTTGCCTGGTACCGTTGCAAAACCGGGGTAGTTCTCAACAACCGGGGTGAGCGAGACCTGCCCGCCCACAATGCTTTTTTCCAGCACTACGGCCTTGAGGCCGGCACGCACGGCGTAGATGCCTGCGGTCAGACCGGCTGGGCCTGCACCAACAATGACAAGGTCCACCTCTCCCGGTTCAATTGTGCCATAGTGTGCAGGGGGCTTCTTCCCATCCATTCCCGGCAGTGCGTCTTCCTTAAGCAATTGGTCGGCACTTTTGAGATAGACCATTTCCACCACGAATCGCTCTTCGGGCATGAGGCCAAGGGCCGTGTGGGTGCCACCATTGAAAACTGTATGCGGTACTGATCCCACTTCAAAACGGTCGGTCAGTTCCGGGTTTTCGTTCATTTCCACACATTCAGCATGGACAAGGGTCGGTTTTTCAATGGCGCACTTGATGGCATTCATGACTTGGCCGGGGCAGTAAGGGCATGACGGGCTGACAAATACCTGTACAAGCCTTCCTCCCTCAAGTTTATCAAGTAACGGTTTGGAAATATTGGAAAGTTCACTCTTTCTCTGTGATGACAGCATGATGGCTGTGATAAAGGACTTGCCTTCCTCACCAAGTGGTGCACCCAGAAAACGAATGTGGTAGTCATCCGGGTTGATGCACAGGGTCGGGGAGGATTCCACCCCAAGTTCGTCAGCTCTGCCAGATGGGATATCGAATTCTTTTACCGTGATCAGATTTGTCAGGCGGGACAGGTCTGAGCAGAATTTGACTGTGTATTCGCCGAACTCGTCATTGACACCATCCTCCGTAAACACCTCCAGAGTTACCTTTCCAGTGAGCTTTTTGAAGGTCTCGGTGAGTTGTTTTCGGACGTTTTCGGGCAGAAACCAGTTGTCGGGATTGTCATTTTTGAATGAGGGGCTCATGGTTTTCCTCGCGATTTCTGGTGCAAATGGGATTTCTCATCAATAAAAAGCCTAGATAAGCTTGCGAAGCACGTCAAGAGGTGAGTGGAATAGCAGGATACCGATATTGCATCTGAATGAGATTATGTGCTACTATTCCTCTTGATTAGAGTCGTTGCCTTAAAACATGGCCGCAAAGGACTGGGGAATGCCTGTTCGAATAATTTGTTTAATTATGGTATGTTATTTTTTCATGCTGGTGATTGTTTTGGAGTCGGCGGCTGAAGATGAAAAGGTTTATTCCATCGCAAGTTATTACATTCCTCTTTTGGTTGACGACTCTGAGCATGGAGCATTTGTGCATGTATTGCAGGAAGCGGCTGCTCGTGCCGGATTCAAATATACCTTGAAACTGTATCCCGCAAAACGGGCAATGCGTTTGTTTGAGGACCATGAGGTGATTGGCCTTCTGCCGGCATTGTCTCCCACTTTGGGCAAGGATGCTGTCCTGACATGTCAGATATTCACAAAAAAAATTCACGGCTTTGTGCGGCAGGGAGATGTTGTTCCGAGAATGGTTCAGGATTTGGAAGGCAAGCGGATCGGATTGATCCGCGGATTTTCGTATCCTCAGTCCATACTTGTTAATGAGAATATTGAAATTGATTATGCCGATACAACTGGTTCCAGCTTGAGAAAACTTGTGGAAAAGCGCATCGATGTTGTCGTGGTTGACGGGTATACGGCAATTGATGCGATGCGTTCCATGAGGTTGAGCCAGTTGGATTACGATCTGTCAGTCACTTTGCATTCCCAGCCGGTATTCATGGCCTTTCAGCCCACAAAAGAAGGCAGGGCCCTTGCTGGAATAATTTCCAGGGCACTCACTTTAATGAAGAAAGATGGAACGCATGCTTCCATTGTTCCAAAGATAGATTGAAATGGTTTTTCGCAGGCGGCGGAATTCCACTGCGTGACCGGCCCGGCCCAGATAGTGAAAGGTAATAGTGGGGAGGGTGTGTCCTTTTTATTATGGTGCTGGTGCGATTTTTTTGTAGAATTAGAGGCTTGTCGTTCGGACTTAATGTTGAAGGCCATATAATATGTCTTGACTTTTTTTTGTTAATGGCAAACCCTTGTGTTCCAAATACCAGCGGCACCCGTGGAGGCGCGGTCTTAATGTTGGCCTGCGCTGGTTGGAATTGAACAGGTATCTCGAGAGGCAGCGTGCGCATCGTGTACGTTGCTTCTTCTTAATTGGCGCACGGGCGCTAATAGCTTCACCACTTTTTTTAGGAGTATTTTCTAATGTCCAAAAACATCTATGTCGGCAACCTGCCCTGGTCAGTAACTGAAGACGAAGTCCGCGCGGCTTTCGGAGCTTTCGGCGAAGTGACCTCTGTCAAACTGATTGAGGATCGTGAGACTGGCCGCCCCCGCGGTTTCGGTTTCGTGGAAATGGAAGACGCCGGCGCTCTCGAAGCCATTGAGAGCCTGGACGGCAAGGATTTCGGAGGCCGCAACATCAAGGTCAACGAAGCAAAGCCCCGTGAGGAACGTCCCCGTTGGTAGTTCCCGTATTTGAGTAATAATCTGGCATCCTGTGCCCGTCTCTCTTTCCGGGAGGCGGGTGCTTCTTTTTTTCGGGCTCTTGATTCCGAAATGATCATTTAACAAGGAGAAAGCATTGGCCAATCGTAATTACAAGTTTGAAAAACGCCAAAAGGATTTGGCGAAAAAGAAGAAAAAAGATGAGAAAAAGCAACGTAAGTTGTTGAAGTCTCAGCCTGATCAGGAAGAAAATGGCGAGACTGATGACGATGATGACACTGAAGATGCTGAAGATGCTGAAGAAGAGAGTCCTGCTGCGGAATAAGATTTGCTCAGGAACTGAGAAAGGGTTCATCCGGTCATAATGATGTTTCCCGGGTGGGCCTTTCTTTGCGTTAAAGTACACTTTTCACAGATCCCCCCTTTCTTGCCATGCCTGCTGCAGGTGAAATTGCAGAATTCGACGAACAGCCCGACATCATGAAGTTGTGCTCATGGTCCCTTGGAAACCGCTATGAATAACGAGTTTGATCAGGAGAAATCCTGAGCGGAGTCGATCATGTGTTGAATGAGGTCATCTGTTGTCGTCCCCACATCAACATCGGTCTGGTGTGCGGACAGATCGGCCTGGGAAACCCCCAGAAGTTTAACTGCGGCGTGGTTGCCGTCATCATCGCCGACCAGGATCAGGGTGTAGTCTGTCTGATCCTCGTTGGTATCCCAAGTGATGTCCTTGATTGTCAGTCCGTCCTTGAGTTCAAGGGTGTCCCCGACACTGAAGTTCTCGACAACATGTTCATTGCCTGTTTCGGCAAGTGCCGATTGGGCTATGTGGATGGTGTGAGGGCCGTTTTCGTCATCACTGCTGCTGGCAAGCATGAGTTCGTCAGTTGTTTCATTAATCAGAAGCGGGAGAGTGTCGTCTGACAGGAATACATTACTGTCATCTATGATGTGAGCCGGATCATTGATTTTGAGGGCGGAGGTTCCGTCTTCTCCGGGAACAATTTCAAAGGAACCGTGATTGCCTGTCGAGTTGAAGTTATTGTCATTGAACAGGACTTCAACATAATCGTCTCCCATGGCAAGGACCCAGTTGCCATGATCTTTGACGAAGTGCAGATTGTTCCCCAATTCCAAAGTTTCTTCATCTATGTTGCTGGCAAGAAAAAAACGGACATGGTCACTGTTTTCAAAGACACTCAACATCTGGCCGAGCATGGCTGGGTCCTTGCAATTTGCAAGGACTATCTCCGGCCCGACGGGAACATCGCCTTCCAGCGAGTATATACCGAGCATGTTGGTGCCGATGTCGTGCATGTCGTGATCCGTTTCTGTTCCCGAGTTCATTTATGGTGAAAGGTGTCTTGCTGATTCTTGTTCGGGTCCGACCTGTTCAAGGCCGGACCCTGTGTTGATTCGTGCTAGTTATTGTCGGGCGAATTTATAATGGTCTGAATGAGCGTGTCCATGTCCGGGTCGGCACTGAGGTTGGTGATCAGATTGCCCGGATCTGTTTGAACGACACCCAGGAGTTCGACAACGATGTCCTCGTGACCATTGGATGCATCCCCGTCACTGAAGATGAGCTTCGTGTCCGTTCCATCGGAAGAGATGCTGGTGAGCTTGTCAGCCATATCCTGGCTCATTATCAGCGAATCGCCACCCTGGAAATGCTGGACGGTTATATTGGTTGAACCGTCATCGCTGAAGTAGGATTCGTCGATGACGATTCTGTCCTCGCCTTCGCCACTGATGATGCAGGAATTGCCCTGTCCTGCGATGATAAGGTCATCGCCAGCACCATCGTAGATGGTATCATCTCCGGTTCCGCCGTAGATCGTGTCGTCACCTGTCCCGCCGTTGAGCAGATCGGCACCAGTGCCGCCGAATATTTGATCATGACCTTCCTGGCCGTAGATGATGTCATCACCTTGGCCGCCCGAGAGGATGTCATGGCCGCCATCGCGTCCGCTGCCGTCGGTGCCTACCAGTTCTGTTGCGAGATCCTGATGGTGGTCCTTTATGTAATCAAGGGTATCCTCACGGGTCCAGTCACCGGTCTCTTCCAGCGTTTCAAAGACCTTCCAGCCAGACCCTTCGGGCAGGCCGAGGTCGTGGGCCTGACCCAGGGCATCGGTATCCACAGCATCCCCGAAGATGGTGTCATTTCCTGCTCCGCCGGTGATGTTGTCGGAACCGGCGTCATGAAGGATGAGTGTTTCATCGACTATGTGCTCAAGCGATTGGTTCAGGTCGGTGCTGTTGTTGACCATGATGGCACTGCCTGTGCTGTCTATGGCGTTCATCAGTTCGCCTTGAGTGTCCACCACTATGCCGCCGATGGTGATTGAGGCTCCGTCGAGAGATCCGTCGGCGTCCATGCCGATGGCAACAGCCCTGAGGCTGTCAACGGCATTTTGCAAGGCGGTGATGTCGTTCTTCGTGTCAGAAGTCGTAACATTTTCCCAATGGCCCCAGCGGCCTCCACCTTGCCAAACCATCTCAGTGTGTTCGTATTCGCCGGTCAGGTTTTCCAGAACTTCGTTTGATGTCGAGTCGCCTGGGCCACTGACCTTGTTGCTGTTGTTGGCGTTGAGTTCTTCATCATTATAGTATGTTGGCTTTCCGTCAGTGATGAAGAAGGCGTGGGTCTTGGCTGCCTCAGGCGCATCGTTTTCAACCCAGTGAAGGGCGTCCATGAGCGCGTCTTCGTAGTTTGTGCCGCCAGTGGCATTCATCCCGTTGACATAGTTCTTGGCCTGTGTGTTGGCGCCATCAGCTGTAAAGGTGAAGGTCTTTTGACCATCGACAAAGGTGTCGAATCTGATGAGGCGCACGGTAACAGTGCCGCCATTTGCATCGACTTCGGCCTGGAGCGAATCAAGCATATTGCTCACGGCATTCTTCATGTCGGTCAGTCTGCTGACAGAGTCGTCGTCCGTGTAGGCCATGGAGCCTGATGTATCCATCATCACGACGTAGTTGTAGTCGAGAGTCGTTGTGACCGTTCCGCTTTCGGCACCGCCGAAGTCACCGGCAAGGACATCGTCTGCGCTGCCGCCGACAATGGTGTCGTTGCCGTTGTCGGAACTTCCGGGAATGACTTGCACTTCATCCCTGCCGTCTACCGTGATTGCCAGTTCGGCTGTGGACGAGTCCCCATCAGCGTCTGTAACAGTGTAGGTGAAGGTGTCGGTCAGTGTTTCGCCGTCGTTTATTCCCTGAACATCCGTGTTGTCGTTGTCCAGTTCGTATGTGTAGCTGCCATCGGAGTTCATTGTCAGGCTGCCGTATGAACCTTGGATATCGGTCATTGGCGTTACGGCACCATCGCTGTCCCAGCCTTCTGCGGATGAGTCGGCAACACCGCCGATTTCGTCGCCAACAAGGACATTACCGCTTATTGATGATGTGTCTTCCACGATGGAGGCGGTGTCGGCATTGGCGACCGGCGCATCGTCCACCGATGTGATGTTCAGTGTGACTGTGGCCGTATCCGTACCACCGTGGCCATCGGAGATGGTGTATTCGAATGTTGCCTGACCGTGATAGTCGGCCTCGGGTTCAAAGACCACCTGGCCGTTTACGAGGGATACGGTGCCGTGGCTCGGGTTTGTAACGGAGACAACCGAGAGCGTGTCGCCGTCAACATCAAAGTCGCTATCGCCTATGGCATTATTTGTGGAGAGCAGCGTGTTGGCATCCAAGGTGATGGTCTCATCTTCGAGGAACGTGCCATCGACCTGATCCAGTGTTGATGCGGAAACCGACTTGAGCAGGAAGTCTGAATTGTTTCCACTGAATTGGCCCGCTTCATTGTTCAGAGGCATAAGAGCCACCTGAGTGATCTGTCCGCCGAAGTCGGCCGCTGCCAGTGAGATGTTGACCAACCCGTCGTTTGAACCATCCACGTCGATGTGTCCCAGAAGGGTGTACTTGTTGCCGTGAAGTGGCTCGCCGTAAACAGCGATCCGAGCAGATTCCATGTTTCCGTTGTCATAAACAACACCGTCAAACAGGGCTGCAAGCTCAATATTAACGTTATCCATTCCGGTTTCAAAGGAGACCACCATGACTTCTGACATGTTGTCGTGGGCATTCCCGTTACCGGACGGAAGAATGTCTATTTCTCCTCCGTCGATGTCGTTCTGGGTCTTGATGCCAAAGCCCGAGTAGTCAATATCGCCATCCCTGTCGGAATCGACCTGCTTGGCACTGAAGGTGATCTTGCCGCCTTCGTTGGTCCATGTGGGATTGAGGGCATCGCCCTTGTAGGCCCCGACTGTCACGCCTGCGGATTCCCAATTGTCCAGAACATCCTGAATTTCATCCGGGGTGTTCATTTCCATCGGCGTATCCACCGCGATGCTAATTCCTGGGGTCACTGTATTCAGGCCGAATTCGTCATCGACGGCCACCGGCGCATCGTTGACCGCTTCGACTGTGAGAGTTCCTGTGCCGGTTTGCGGATTGGACCCATCGGCCTGGTCGCTGACCTTGTATTCTATGTCAAAGGTTCCATTTTCATTGAGGGCTGGTTGGAACGTCCAGTTTCCATCTGTCAGGGTGGCAGGGTTTCCGCCAATGGTGAGTTCCGTGATGGTCAGCTCGCTGTCCGGGCTGTCCACGTCATTGATGTAGTCCCTGATAAGGACTTCATTGGATATGGAGAAAGTACCATCTTCCAGAATGGTTGCGTTGAGAGTCTCGGCCACTGGCGCATCATTGACCGCTTCGACGATCACGGTTGTGGTCGCTTCCAGGCTTGTTTCCGGGTTTCCTTCACTGTCTGTAACGGTGATGTCGATGGTCCGGTTCGTAGATCCGGGGTCGTCGGAATCATTGTGGAACTGCACAAGCTTGATGGCTTGTTCGTATGCGGTTCCAGAGGCGTCTCCGACCAAGGTGATGGTATAAGTCTGTCCATCGGCAGAGAGGCCTGATCCATCTGCGTCAAGAGTAATACCTGTTGGCAGGTCTCCTTCATCCAGGAGCAGAATATCCTTTGCGTCCTCGATGTTCAGGACAATGACTGCCTGAGACATGAGCAGGGAATCCGCATCAGTGATGGCCACATCGCCTGCGATGAAGACGGGATCACCATTTTCGGTGAAGGATGTTTCGTATCCCGTGTCGCTGTCTGGCGAAGGCGTGATGGTGATTGTCGTGTCAATGTAGTTGCGGTCTCCGCCTCCGGACAAGTCTTCGACACCAATGGTTATGGTGCCATCGTCATTTACGGTTTCCTTGAAGTGGTCGATGCCATCAACGTTGAACTCGGAATCAGAGTAGAATTGCTTGCTGAATCCGTGGTGTCCATCAATGTCGACCTTCCAGTTTCCATTGGAATCCTGGAAGAATGAAACATTATCATAGTCGATTCCGTCTGCCCGTTCCGTAGCGGTAAACTCGCCGTCTCCGTTTGAAACGATGAAGAATCGGAGTTGGTCACCCTTGTCAAAGGTGTCATTGAGGAGGTCGCCAATATTCTGCTTGTAATCCTGGCTACTGGTCAGAATTATTTCGGGATCGGATGGATTGCCGTTTTCGTCGAGTCTGTAAACGCCAATTATGTTGTCGTAACTATGGCTTGAGCTGACAGCGATGTCCACTTGCTGGTCTCCGGTAGCATCCAGATCCAGTTCGGGCGTATCATTGATGTCATTGATGTTGAATCTGAATGTGGCCATCGATGACTTGCCGCCATGCTCGTCGCTTACAACGACCCGGATGAGGTCGGTGGGATCTTCGCCATCGGCATGGCGGTATTCGACACGATTATTGTCGAGATCATCCTGAGTGAATGTTCCGTTGTCGCCAATCTTGGCACCATTTACATAGACATCTCCACCTGCAGGCAGGCCGTCCAGTCTGAAAGTGATCATTTCGCCGTCTGCCAGGTCCACGTCATCGGCCTGGAGGTCCGAGGAGGTGATGGTATAAACATCGCCCTCGGATATTTCCGCCGGACTTCCCGTTGTTATTGTGGGCGCATCGTTGACGCCTGTGACCGCGAGGTTGAGCTGTGCCGGGGCAGAGGTCGCGCCGAGATCGTCTGTTGCGACAAAGTAGATGCTGCCCAGATCATGATCGCCCGGTGTCAGCTCGTATGAAGCTCCGTCAAATGTGTATGCACCAGTGGCCGAGTTGATGGAGAATCCGGTTGGGATATCTGCTGCTGCCAGCGGATTTCCGTCTGCATCGGTCAGCGTGTAGGATGTGACTGTTCCGTCCAGGTCTCCCGCAATCAGCTGGCCCGAGATGGTTTCGCCTTCGCTGCCGGTGATGTCCGCGCCATCTGCGGTGGGCGCATC
>JAEINO010000073.1 GCA_016342345.1 Pseudodesulfovibrio sp.
GCCTTTAGGCGGTGCTTAAAGCCGCTTTGAGCGGCTCACAAACTCAAGCCCCCGGCTTTGCCGGGGGTACTATGACTGGAAAGGACCCTGATGCACACATCACGGGGAAATGCTTGGCAATGTAGGAAAAGAATTTTCCCGTGTTTTTAATCTTCATATATTGGTGTTGTTCTTAGTGTGAAGGAAGGGTTAGTTTTGTGTTTTGGTGTTCACCAGGGCGTAGACCTTGGTGACAAGATCGTTCAGTTCGGCCTTGGATACCTGATCATCTGCGCCCACCGCAATACCTTTGTGGTGCAGTGTCTCCGTGATGATGGAGGAGCACAGAACCACTGGGACGGTTTTCAGAAAGGTGTCTTCCTTGATGAGTTTGGTCAGGGTGTGGCCGTCCATTGCGGGCATCTCGATGTCCGAGACAACGACATCCAGAAAATTTTCAAGGGGCCTGCTGCTTTTCTGTGCCTCGTGGCTGATTTTTTGTAGATACTGCCAAGCGATTTCTCCGTTCTCGACGGCATGGACCGAGAAACCTGCCTTTTCCAGAATGCCGGAGATCATCTTGCGGGCCATGGTGGAGTCGTCGGCTACGAGTACCTTGATTTTCTTTTGGATGATTTCCTGTTTGATGTCGTCTGCTGGTTCCTGAACGGGGAGTGCATCGGGATTGAGTTCAGCGCATATTTTTTCCATGTCCAGAATGAAAACGATACGAGTGGGAAATTTGATTACACCGGTGATGGAGTTGGCGGTCAGTGACGATACGTACCCTGTTGGAGCTTCGATTTTGTTCCAGCCGATGCGATGGATGCGTGTGACGCCGGAAACCAGGAATGCACTCTTTGTCTGGTTGAATTCGGTGACAATGACCTTGGGTTCTTCGCTTTGCATCCGGTCTTTTTTGAGCCATTTGGCCAAATCGATAAGAGGAATTATCTCGTTGCGCAGGCTGAATGCTCCCATTACCGCGGGGTGGGCGGCTTCGGGCATTTCAGTAAGTGCCGGCATCTGGATGATTTCCAGTACTTTAGCCACGTTGATGCCGTAGTAGCCGCAGTAGTTGCCTGTCTCCCGCCCCTCGTCGAGGTAGAATTCGACTATTTCGAGCTCATTGGTACCGGATTCAAGTAAAATATTTGTCTTGGCCATGTGAATTGTCTCCAGTGAAATAGCGCGCAAATGTGCAGTCGATTCTGAGATTGCATCCTATACTAAGGTGTTGGATGGATGCAAGCCTGACAGTGCGCAAAAAAAAGGAAACAATGGCAGGTTTGATCCGTGTGTTGAGTCCAGTGCCCCAAGCGTTGTCGGATCGCAAGACATATCCTCAAAGACTATGTGTCATCGGAATCTCCGATTCCGTATTTTCTGATCTTGTAATGAATGGCCCGGCGGCTGATTCCCAGAGTGTTTGCGGCATCCTTCTTGATTCCATTGCAGTGTTCCAAAGCCCTTATTATTGTTTGCTTTTCATTATTTTCAAGAGAAAAACCCGTTTTGTTCATGGACAAGGAGTCGTTTGGAGGCTTCTCAATTTGAAGGTCCTCTGCCTTGATGTTGTCCGGTTCACAGAATACCAGTGCGGCTTCGATGGTATTCCTGAGTTCACGCACATTACCCGGCCAGGGGTGGTTCATGAGTTTTTTCATGGCAGTGGGCATGATGGTTGCCGTGGGGCGTTTCTGGGTGTTGCACAGCTCCTGGACAAAGGCGTCTGCAAGAATGGGGATGTCCTCTTGCCTGTCACGCAAGGGGGGGATGGTCAGGGTGACAACCTTGAGGCGGTAATAGAGATCTTCTCGAAAATTGCCGAGCTTGACCATTTGTGGCAGGTTCGCATTTGTGGCGGCGATGATTCGGCAGGCTACCGTACGTTCGCGGGTGTCCCCCACTCGACGGATGGTGCCTTCCTGAATGAAACGGAGCAGTCGTGTTTGCATTTCCGGGGAAATATTTCCGATTTCGTCCAGGAACAGCGTGCCTCCGTCTGCTTCCTCGATCAGTCCTTTCTTGTCCTTGACCGCATGGGTGAATGATCCCTTGACGTGACCGAAAAGTTCGCTCTCCAGCAGGGTGGGTTGAGTGGACCCGCAGTCCACCACGACAAAAGGGCCCTTGGAACGAGGGCTGTTGTTGTGAAGGATTTTGGCGGCTTTTTCCTTGCCGGTGCCGGATTCTCCGAAAAGCAGGACATTGGCTGTGGAGCGTGCCACGCGTTCCAGTAATTCGAGAAATCGCGCCATGGCCGGAGCCTTGCCGCCCTGAAGCTCATTGTTTTTCGGGATGGCGTTTTCCGAGGGCAGGGTTGTTTTTTCGTTTTTCAAGATGGTTTGTATGCGGCGGACCAATTCCTTGCCGTCGAACGGCTTGGTCAGGTAGTCGGCGGCCCCGGCCTGGATGGAACCGACCGCGTCCGGGATGGTGCCGTGTGCGGTGAGCATGATGATCGGGATGTGCGGCCAGTTCTCAAGCACTTCCTTGAGCAGCCCCTGTCCTCCCATGCCGGGCATCTTGACGTCCGAGACAATGATGTCCACGGGTTCGCCTGCGAGCATTTCCAGGGCTGTTTCGGCCCGGTCGGCAAGGAGAGGCGTGAGTCCCGAAGAAAGCAATCGAGCTTCCAGTACCTGGAGAATCGTGTCGTCATCATCCACCACAAGGACGGTCGGTATCGTTACTTTCGTGTTCATGAAGTATCCTTATATGCCTTTGACCGGGAGGGAAAAACAGAAAATCGAGCCGTGTCCTGGCTCGCTGTCCAGCCACATGCGTCCACCATGCCCGTCCACGATGCGTTTGGAAATGGCCAATCCCAAACCGGCTCCGTCCACGCTTTCGCGTATGTCCGGTCCTCGATAATATTTGAGGAATACATGGCCCTGTTCATTTTTTGGGATGCCCGGGCCGTTGTCTTCAATGCAGAAAATGATCATGTCCGATTCTTTGTTTACTCCGACGATCACGGTTCCGCCATCAGGGGAGAACTTGATCCCGTTGCCTATGAGGTTCATGAGCACTTGCTGCACGTGGCCTGCATCGGCTCGGAATATCAGGGTTTCATTGGGTTCTTTCAAATCAAGGGAGACTCCCTTGGCCTGGGCGGCAGGCCCAAGTCGTTCCAGAGTGGATTCAATAAGTTGCTTGGCGTTCACGTCCTGATATTTCAAATCCAGTTTGCCTGATTCCATACGGGAGACAGTCAGGAGTCTTGTCAGAAGTTTGGAAAGCCGAACTGTTTCCTTTTCCGCAATGGTGAGAAAACGTTTCTGTTTTTCGTTGACTGCGCCGAATGTGCCGGAACCGATGAGGTCTACGGCTTCGCGGACACTGGTCAGGGGAGTTCGTATCTCGTGGCTGAGCATGGCGATGAAGTCGGAGCGCATTTTTTCCTCGCGGCGTAGTCTGGCCGCCATGGCGTTGAAGGCCAGGGCCAGTTCGCCCAGTTCATCACTGGAAAGGACGCGTACATCGCGAGGGGCTCTTCCTGTGCCCAAATCTCGAATGCCACGACGGACTTCGGTCAGGGAGCGGTTCAGAAGATAGGCCAGTATCAGGCTGCCGCCAATGCCCATGGCAAGACAGAGGGTCAGGCCGTAGAGACCTATGCTTGCTGCATGCTGCCCGGCGTCGTGCAATTGGCTCAGAGCTGTTTCCATGTCTGACTGGTTGTCGAACAAACTTTGTTCCAGAATGTCGGTCCAGTCTCTGACAGTGGTGTCCGGGGCCAGGGTGTGGTCCGGGGACTGACCCGGATCGAGAGTGATTTCGTAATCCTCGGTCAAGTCCTGCCATTCGTTTTTGTATTCAGGGTGCTTTTCAAGGGTTTCGTTGAGAATCTCACCGAATCTGGTCAGATCCTCGACAATGAAGCGTACGGCATCCTTTGTTCCGATAAGTTTGTACCGGTGGATATTGTCCTGAACGCTGTAGAGTCGCTCAAGCATTCGCTGGATGGCGGAGTCTACATCATGGTTGACACTGACGATGCGATTGGAAACTTCGGCGTCTTCCCTGACCTGCTGTAAAAGATAGGTCGTGGTGGCAAAGAAGATTATGATGAGTGCACATGCCCATATGAAGAGCTTGGTGGCGATGTTGAGAGTACGAATCTTGACCATGAGGAATTCTTAGCCTTTTTGCGGCAACACGGCAATTCGGGCTACTCCCGACGGCTGAGTGATGGAAACAAGGGCCGCTCGCATGGGATGGATTGGTTGTCTTCATGCCGTGCGAGCGACCGAATTGTCTTGAAACCGCGGATTGCGGTCAGGGGTGCGATGTCTCTGGCAGCGCGTTAACCGCGAACCTCGAAATGTTCGTGAACCTTGTCGTAATCCATGACCGAGCAGGTGACATTTGTCATGTCCGGTACCGGAGCCTCTGTTTTCAGACGTTCGCGAAAGGTTGCGTAGGCTTCGGCATCTCCCTGAATCAGAATTTCGGCTTTTTTGTCGCCGATATTGCGAACCCAACCCTTGAGGCCCAGTTGTAATGCTATGTCCAGAATCCATGACTGAAAATTGCCGCCAGTCACCTTGCCTTCAACGATGCATGTGTAGCTCTTCATGACATACCTCCCAATATGAGTTTTCACTTTTTTTCAATCATACGTGAATATGTGCATTCTGAAAAGGGGACTTGGGTGATCATCTTTGTCTTTTGAAGCCGTTGAGAGGGGAGTGGCAAATAATGAAGAGGCTCTTATAGGATACTGGACAGAGTGTTCTGGAATTTCTGTGACGGGCGGCTGAGACGGGGCTCTTTTGACCTGTGACGACGAAAAGGATTTGTTTTTGCGTGTGGTTGTCATTTTTATCGAGACAAGGTATTGGGTCATTCTGCTCTGACTGCTTCATAATCTTGAAGCAGAGGTTTTCTCATGCGCTTTTTCATTATTGCCACGGCCTTGGGGCTGATCATTTTTTGTGTGACTCCGGCCGAGGCTTCCCTGGCATATTATAATCAGGACCTTGGCTACACCATTTGGTTGCCCAAAAGTTGGGCCGAGGCGTCCGACAGTTATCTTGACTGGGCAGAACAATCCCGGAAGCCGGTTCCAGTCCAGGGGGATTCATCCAATTGGAAGGCCGGATATTGCAACCCCACGGATGGCTACACTCGCAGTTTGCTGGTGGAGGTCAAGCCTGGTCGCCGCATGCATGCGGCAGATATTTCGAATTTCAATCGGTTTATCGTCAAGACCATGAGTCGCATGTCCAGTCAGGATATGGGAAAGTTCGGCAGCAGTCGGGTTGTCCTGAAAGATGCTGCATACTTCAAGGATAAAAAGATCCTGCGCTTGAGGGCCGAAATGACCAATGGCGAGCAAACTGTTCTCAGTCTGACTTATGTTGTCTATACCCGTACCGGCATGCTGACTTTTGTGGGATATGTGGACCCTGCCGACGATCAGGCGAGACAGATCATTGATACTGCGGTCTTTTCGCTCTACCTTGACGATAACATGCGCTATTGACAGACGAGAGGGGAATTGACAGGTCGTGGTGGCCCCGGATATATTTACCTGACAAAAGTGAAAAAAATGTCCGTGTAGCGCACATTTTCGTGCGACAGTCGGGTGACTCATGGGCAAAGCGTGACAGGCCGGGGTTTTCGGCAGGCACGTCTCTTGCTTCTATTCGAACCGGAGGCATTACGTGAAGACACTGATTCTGTTTATGGCCCTTTTTATCCTGCTGTCACTATCCATTCGGGACGGCTTTTGCGAGTCGTCGAGAAGAGATCGGTTCGTGACATACGCTCAGAACGACAAAGTCAAGCAGCAGCCCCTTTCCGGCAGGATTGTTATCAAGGGCAAAGGCGGCAAGGTGACGGGCGTTGAGCAGAAACCGAACGGGAAAAAGAAAAAACAGGATAACAAGAAAGGCAAGTGAGTTGCTTCATGCAAACAGAGAGCCCCGCAACAACGGATTGCGGGACTCTTTGTTTGCATGTGGAGAATGCGACAGATCTGTGTTCAAGTCCGCCAAGCTATTGGGTTGTTTTACAGGCAGGAGCATCAGGATAGGTGCCGCTCGCTACGAGCTTGATACGGTATTCCTTGACTTCGTCCATGGAATTCCATCCTTCGTACATTTCCATCCAATCGTTGAAAGTCATGTATTCTTCGTCCAGATGAGGCTCATGCATTTTGAGCCAGACATTGAATATGTACATTTCGAGTTTGAAGCTTGGGCTGTCAAAGACCTGAGGCAGAACAGTGGCCTCGTATTTCTGTCCATCCAGGCGGGCCCCAACGTAGGCGCAGACATTTTCGTGGGAACGCTTGTAGTCGGTCTTTGCGTTATTCACGAGGTCGGCGAGGCGGTGCAGGGCAGGGTAGTCCTCTCTGACTTGGGTCATGACATCCTCGGGGATATCTATCCAGAGGTCTTCTCCTTTCTGCTCAACAAAGTAGAAGCGGAGCCACTGGTCAAACTGAAAAATCTCAAGGGCATCCTTGATGGCATTTTTTATACTGACACTTCTGATCATTATAATATCCTCTTGGTGATTGTCGTTGCTCGGGAATATGGTCATCATGTTGTCTCGCGTCAAGTGAAAATCCTTAACTTCAGGGCTGGACAAAGGGAGTTTAATTGGTATATGAAGTGCGGCTTGCAAGAAAGAAAAGTCCCATAGGACTGAAATATCAAGGAGACCAATATGGCACGTCACAAGAAACATGAGCGTAAGAAAGAATTGGATCGTAAGCGTCAGCGCAGAAAAAAAGCGATCAAAGCCCGTATCAAGGAAGCCATAGCCGCCAAGGCCTAGGTTTTCTGGTAGTTAATTTTCACATCGAAATTCCGGGGGGCCCAATGCCCATTTACGAATATCAATGCCAGAAATGCCAAACCATATTCGAGGAATGGCAGTCCGGGTTCGAGGAACGCGAAATGCCGTGCCCCGAATGTGGCGAGGAGTCCAAGCGGCTTATCTCGCATACGTCCTTTCATCTGAAAGGGTCCGGTTGGTATGTCACTGACTATGCAGGGAAAAAGCCCTGTGGCGATGACTCTGTCGAAAGTGGTGATACTGGGGATTCCAGCGATAAGGCTGTCAAGGCCGAACCCGGTGGAGTCGAATCTGTGCCAACACCGAAAAAAGAGTCTGCGGACATTTCGTCCACTGGTTCTGCATCCTAAATGGTTGCTGGAAAAGGCTCGATTGTTGCGTTACCGCGAAATGGTCAGTCCCTTGCGTGTTGCAAATGCGCTCAGGTTCTGATTTTTTCATGTGTTTTGTGCCTGAGCCTTTCTGGGAAGTTGGTAGTTGACAGATTTGCAATGGAACGTCAGTAAATGGAAAAGGCAGCTTCGGCTGCCTTTTTTTGTCTGGTTATCGGAAAGATCTGATCGGTACGCTCGTTGAATTGTCCGGGAGTTGGGGTTGTAAGAATTCCTTTTCCCCTCTGTGTTTTTTGGGAAGTTGTTTAATGTGTGTTTATCAAGACATCGGCGGACTTGAGTTTTTCCAGCATTTTGCCATAATATGTTTCTGAATGGTCAGACACAATTTTTAGTAAGTAAGTAAGTGAGAGAGACAATGCTTGAACGGTATTCCCGACCTGCAATGAGAGAGTTGTGGACCCTGGAAAATAAGTTCCGTGTTTGGCTGGAAGTTGAGCTGGCCGTGACCAAGGGGTGGGCTGACATGGGTGAAGTTCCCATGGATGCCTGCGATGAGATCCATGAAAAGGCGGACTTCGAGCTGGATCGTATCCTGGAGATCGAGGAGACCACAAAGCACGATGTCATTGCCTTCCTGACCGCTGTCGAGGAAAAGGTTGGTCCCAATTCCCGCTATATTCACCTCGGGTGCACGTCGTCGGATATCGTGGATACGGCCAATGGAGTGCTTCTGGCCCGCGCAGGTGTGATAATAGCTGAAGGCATTGATCGCATTCTCGCTGTTCTCAAGGACATGGCCCACAAGCACAAGGGGCTGCTCTGCATGGGACGAACCCATGGCATTCACGCCGAGCCTACCACCTACGGTCTGAAATTCACCGGGTTTTACGCTGAATTCATGCGTCACAAGGAACGCTTCGAGGCGGCTCGTGAGAACATTCGAGTGGGCAAGCTTTCCGGTGCAGTTGGCACTTTTGCACATCTCAGTCCCGAACTTGAAGAGCGGGCGTGTGCAATACTCGGTCTCAAGGCTGATCCCCATTCGACTCAGATCGTGCAGCGTGATCGGTATGCACAGTTTTTCACTGCACTGGCACTATTGGCGGGTGGCATCGAACGTCTCGGCCTGGAGCTCAGGCATTTGCAGCGCACCGAGGTTCTGGAAGTGGAGGAAGGATTCTCAAAAGGACAGAAGGGCTCTTCGGCCATGCCTCATAAAAAGAATCCGATTTCTGCCGAAAATCTGTGCGGATTGGCGCGTGTCATTCGTTCGAATTCCATGGCTGCCATGGAGAATCAGGCGTTGTGGCATGAGCGTGACATCAGTCATTCTTCAGTTGAGCGTATCATAATGCCCGACACCACGGCACTTATCGACTACATGCTTCATCGCATGTCAGGCGTTGTGGAGCGGTTGGTGGTCAAGGAAGACAATATTCAACGCAATCTCATGGGATCGTTTGGGCTTTTTTATTCACAAAGGATTCTCAACAAGCTTATTGCCACCGGCCTCAAGCGGCAGGAAGCTTATGAAATGGTTCAGAAGGTCGCAATGCGCTGTTGGGAAGGTCGAGTGCAGTTCGAGGATGAGATTCGCGAGGACGTGGAAGTCAATAAATACCTTGCATCTAACGACCTTGACGAAGCCTTCGACCCTTCGTATTACAAACGATATGAAGATGTGGTTTTTGGTCGCGTCTTCGAGGCGAAATAAATATGAATGAATTGAAAAGAAAATTGGCAAAACTCCTTCTGGAGCTTTCGTACCGCGAAGGTGATTTCACGCTGACATCGGGCAAGAAAAGTGAGTATTACTTTGATTGCAAGCAGACAGCTTTGCACCCCGAGGGTGGTTACCTTATAGGTCGTCTGTTTTTTGAAATGCTCAAGGAATACGAAGCCGAAGGCGTTGGCGGCATGACCCTTGGTGCAGACCCGCTGGTTTCCGGTGTGACAGTCGTCTCTCATATTGAGGGACGCCCTTTGCCGGGCTTCATTATTCGCAAGAAGTCCAAGGGCCATGGTACTGACCAGTATCTTGAAGGGTTGGCTAATTTTAACAAGGGCGATAAGGTTGTTTTGCTTGAAGATGTCTGCACAACTGGTGGCACCTTGATTACTGCAGCCGAGCGTGTGCGGGACGCTGGCTTGGAAATTGTGGGCGTACTGGCTGTTCTGGATCGTGAAGAAGGCGGACGGGAAAAGCTCAAGGAAGCCGGGTTGCAGCTTGATTCGATATTCACTCGTAAGGAATTGCTTGCTGCAGCTGCCAACTAATCGATTTGTCAGGGATTTGGAGCCGGGTTCGGGGAAACCGAGCGCAAGGAGCAGATAAGATTTTTACCATGCGTTTTGCACCTGTCTTCCTGATAGTGCTCCTGTTCGCGAGCACTGTATGCGCCCAGGGCTGGGAGCCGATTCTGTCGTCCCATGCTTATGGCCCTGAGCGTATTGTTGCCGTGAGCAAGGCCTCTCAGATGCTGATCATGCTGGAGCGGAAGAGCCCCCTGCGTGAAGTGCGCCGTTTTCCCTGTACAACGGGCCAATCCGTTGGCGACAAGCTGGTTGAAGGCGACTTGCGTACCCCCGAAGGTGTTTATTTCCTTGGTCGCCGAATCAATCGCAAGCTCGACTGGGATCTCTATGGCGATCTTGCTTATTCTCTGAATTATCCCAATCCTGTTGACCGTATCAACGGCAAGACCGGTGGAGGTATCTGGATTCATGGTCGAGGCAAGACCTTTGTTCCGCGGGATACCCTTGGTTGTGTGGCTCTCAAGGTTCCTGACATGCGCAATGTGGCGGATGAGATTGCTTATGGGACGCCTGTGGTTATTGCCAGTGATCTGGAATGGACACAGGACCCGGGCGAGAGTGAAATTACGGTCATGACCCTGGCCAAAGAGCTTCAAGCATGGGCTACCAACTGGCAGAACCGCGACGAGGTTTTTTTTGATCATTACAACGCCGAACTCATGAGTCTGTCCGAAGAGGCTGATTTCGATCGGTTTGTTGCAAACAAAAGAAATATTTTTGCAGTCAAGCCCTGGATACAGGTAATGGTGGACAACGTTCGGGCCATTCCGGGGCCTGATTACTGGGTTACCTGGTTTGACCAGTATTATCGTACTCCGGGCAGGGCTTCGACCACGGGCAAGCGTTTTTACTGGAAGAAGGACGCCAATGGAAAGTGGCGGATTGTGGGGCGGGAATATGTGCCTGCCAGCGAGAATCTGGAATCCAAGTATCTGGCCGTCAAGAGCGAAGAGGTTCGGCAGGTTGTCGAGACGTGGCGTTCAGCCTGGCTGGCCGCCGATGTGGAGAAATACCAGGGGTTCTATGTTCCGCAGGCTTTGCAGGGGGGGAGAAGAGGCGCAACCCGTATAGCCAATTACAAAAAGACGTTGTGGGCAAAGACTCCTCCTGTTAGTATAAAGATTGAGAACCTGACAGTGGCTTCACACCCGAAGGGACTACAGGTGGCATTCGTGCAGACTTTTGAGGACGCGGGCGGATACTCTGATATCGGCTTCAAGAAAATTGTCCTGACCCCGGACGGCAGTACATGGAAGATCGACAGCGAACAGTGGAGACGGGGTAGATGAGCGATTCCAAATACAGTGTGCTTTTCATGCGGGATGATCGGGATGTGACCCGGTATCGCGTCAGTCCGTTTTGGCTCAAGATGTTTGTCTTTAGTCAGATCTTGCTTTTTCTGTGTGCTGCGGGCGGCTTGTACATGGGCGTTCGCGGATTCAAGATAAATATGGATCTTCACAGCGAGAACAAGAGCCTGGAGCAGCGTCTGGTCGATGCTGAGGTCCGATTGGAACGTCTGGGAAACATGGAGAAGATTCTCCAGTCCTACGATCCCGCCGAACTGCAATCTTTGCTTTCCGCTGCCACGACCGAGGTGGAGCAGCAGGATCAGGACAAGCAGGAGAAACAGGAATCCGTTGACCTCAACAAGATTTTCACTCGCGTTGACACCAGACAGGTTGGCGTGGAGAACATGCAAGCCAGGATTACCAAACGCAAGATCAGCGTCAGTTTCGAGTTGAACAACTTGCAGGCTTCCAAGTCCATGGCCGGGCAGGCAAATTTTTTCTTTGTCAAGAAAGATGGCGCGACAGTGACCGCCAAGACGAACAAGAGCGATCTTGCTTTTCAGATTCAGCGTTTCAAGCGTATCCAGACATCGTTTCTCCTTCCCGATGGAGTGGACAAGAAGGATGTTTTCGGACTGCGATTGGAGATCAAGGGGACAGATGGTGATGTCCTTTTTGCTGAAACGTATCCATTCTACCACATTTTGGCCTAGCCTCAGGCCGCGTAGCCTGAATGTTTTGTTGATGCGAATGAGTCAGGCTCTATGCGGGAATGCCCTTTGGTCCTTGAAAGACCCGCAGAATGGCGGTTCAGGGTGCTGGTGTCAGTCAGCAACAGGAAGAGGTGAGTCCCAGTGGATGGGGCAATTCGAGATCTCAGGCTCCTCGCTCCGAACTTTTTTCAGCGGCCTGACACGTTGACCCTGTTGGCAGTCAGGAGGGGATGTTTTTGTTAAAACGTATTTTTTGTGCAACACTGAGCCTGATTGTCATGGCGTTTGTTTCTTCCAGTGCTTTGGCTGGGTCGTGGACACACTCCTTCTTTTCCGGCACCCAATACCCCCTTCGGGTCGTCTTTATCGAGGGGGAACTGCCCGGTCCCACTATAATGGTTCAAGGCGGTATTCAGGGGGATGAGAATTCCGGTTTTATTACGGCTCAGCTTCTGACCAAGGCCAAGGTGACTCGCGGCAACCTCATTATCCTGCCCCGTGCCAATGTTCCGTCCATTAATTTGCACAAGCGGCAGATCAACGTGGACATGAATCGGCGGTTTGATCAGAATTACAATCGTTTTTACGAGGACCGTGTGGCGCGTGTCATCCGGCTTCTTCTTGCTCAGAGTGATGCCTTCATTCATTTGCATGAGGGCAGCGGATTTTACAGTCCCACCTGGGTTGATTCCCTGCGTAATCCCAAGCGGTATGGTCAGTCCATTATCGTGGACACACTGGTCTACGACAAAATAGACTTGGCGGACACGGTCAACAGTGTGCTTGCCGAGCTTAATGGGCAGATCGGTGCCAGTGAATATCAATTCCAGCTTTTCAATACCAAGACATTCGACAAAGGGACCGATTACCCGGAAATGCGCAAATCCCTGACCTGTTATGCCCTTGCCGAGCACGGCATTCCGGCCATGGCGGTGGAGGTAAGCAAGAATATTCGGCAAATCGGTTGGAAGGTCCGGCAGCAGCTTGCCGCTACGATCATGCTCCTGCAACGTTTTGGGGTGAGTGTGACACCGCCCGATTTCAGTGACGAGGACGTCAGGGCCTATGCCCATAAAGGGGTTCAGGTCAGTGTCAACGGAAGGCTGCTGACCAAGAGCGGGGTCATTAACCTCGCGCCCGGTGCGACTTTGGCCGTGGAACAGATATCTTCGGGCTCAAGTGATTTTGCGCCAGAGTTGGCATTGTTCGCTTCGGACAGGCCCGGCGTCAACCTGATCAAGGCCCGGCGCATGGCTCTTGAGGAATTTTCCGAATTGGAGCTTCGCTCTGACGGGTTGCGGGTTGCAAATGCCCAGGTTCATTGGACGGGCAAGTTGCCCAATTCTCCCGGTGGAGACAAGCCCGTGTTTGTCTGTTGGCTCAACGGCAACCCCTTGTTTGTGCGCAGTGGGGAGGTCCTCAAGACGGTTCTGGGCGACCAGCTTATTCTGGAAGGACTGTGGGGCAGTGATCACAAGGAAATTGTTAATCTCAAGGGATTTGTGGCTATTCCATGGGCCAACAATGGTCAGGACATGGGGTGGGAGGTCATCCTTGATCCCGGTAATTTCATGAGCAAGTATCAACTTGTCTCCGACCAGCCAGGCTCGACTCGTTTCAGGGTCGTTCGTGAGACTCCTGGCACCCAGAAATCTGAATTTTATATCGATATCGAACCGCGCACGGTCCATGCCCTCAGGCTGGCTGACAGTCGGGGGCAATCCCTTCTCATTCCCTGGACCTCGGGCGGCAGTTACCGTTTGCCCCAAGGCGAGTACGTGCTTGAAGCAGCCTGGAGCAACGGGGCCAGTGACAAGCTTGTTGCCATGGCCGATAACCAGCCCCTGGATGCTGACACCGCCTTCAAGGTGGACTTTGGCAATTCCATGAAATTGACCGTTCGTCATGCTACTACTTTTGGCGACCTCGGTACCATGACTTTTACCGCAGGCAGTCTTGCCGAGCGGGTCACTCCCTAGCAGGCTGTTGAAAAAACTTCGATTGCGGCGTTGCTGCGAAAAGTTCAAATCCTAGCGTACAGGAAGTACGCGTCGGCCTTGATCATTTCTTGCGCCTTGCACTCGAAGCTTTTTGAACAGTCTGCCGGGACCAATTCATTATAGA
>JAEINO010000074.1 GCA_016342345.1 Pseudodesulfovibrio sp.
AGCCTCGGATTTACTCGTAGTCGAGTTGAATACATGGTTTTTGACAAGAACAACGGCAAAAGTAATTCAAAATCAGTGGGTGAAAAATGATTCAACGATATATTGGAGTATTGGCCGCAGTGCTGGGGGTGTGGATGCTGCCTATCGGATTCATTCTCCGGTGCTTTTTCAGCCCACTGTTTGCCGGTTGGAAAATGGCGTCAGTTGTATGTTTTGAAGCCGAAGCAAAAGCATCAGACGAAGAAATGGAAGCATATAAAAAACGACTTGCGAAAAACTGGAACTACGAAAAATAAACTGATCAGCAGGGAGTGGGCATGAATTTAATCAGGCGAATGACAATGGTTTTGGTCACGGCAGCAAAGGGTAATCCCATTGTCACGACCATTATCGTCTTCATGTTTTACGTGGGGTTCAACTGCCTTGAAGCGACAATTGAAGAGTTGGTTTTCGGCTCTCGCTTCCTGCACTGGCTGGACTTCGTTTTTGTCGGCGGCTTCATGGCCTATGCCGGGTATGCCGTCTATGGCTGCCACCAATTCAACACGCGCAACTGATCCGCAATACTCACGGAGGAATTATGGCACACGCAGAAATTTGCCCGGTATGCATGGGGAGAGGAACATACGCCACCGCCAAACCGGAAACGTCAACCACTGTGACAACCACGGAAAGGGTTTGCCACGGCTGCGGCGGCAAGGGATGGGTGACGGTTGAGGCGAAGCCAAAATATGAAATCACCCGTGACCCCAACGCAACATACGGGCCGTGGCCGATCTGAAATAAACGAACTCAGCAACAGGAGGCAATATGGGGATGACAGACGAAGCACAGTGGACGCTTAACAATTATAAAGGCGGTGGGGCATCTATCCTACATGCAAGGCGTGTGCTGCTTTTGGATAAAGTGTCTCGACTTCGGAAGGCTGGTGCCAACCTTTATCGTCGCGCTGCAATTGCTGCCTTTGAAGGTAGGACTAAAGACTTTGAACGCCTTGGTCGTGGGGCCGCCATCTGCATGGACAAGGGCGTAGAAGTCTACGGCCAAGCCGAAAATATCTGAGAACATGAGAACAGGAGAATAAAATGGGACAAGGACACTATACCATGCTGGCTTTTGGCCTCACTAATGAGAGCCTTCCTGACGAGGCTCTGCTTTCCGAGGACAATGATTATATGTGGGGCTTTGAAAAGGAGACGGGAATCACGGTTGCTTCGGCTTACGAATGTGAACCCTACTTTTGGGCCATCCCTTTAGCCGTCAATGATGGATTTTTGCAAAACTGGTGGAAACTCCCCGATCTTCCATATGATGAGTTGCCCTGCTCGGTAGCTCCCCGCACTTGCAAGATCATTGATAAAGAAATGCCATCTGTTGACATGGAAGCAGTCCGAGCGAAGTGGAGCCAGTTTCAAGATTTCTACCGAAAGATGGGTATTGAAATGCCTGACGGAAATCTGATTCTAATCGCTGATTGGGATTAACCACTGATACAACCGGAGTTGACCATGGCGAAACATAAGACCCCACTACTTGACCGGCTTGAGACAGGCCCATGGCCGCCCGTCGAGATATACAGGATTGATAAAGACGGAAAGGCTGTGCTGACTGAATGTGCTTCATGCGTCAGCGACGATCGGGAGTGTGAAAGCTGCGCGGTTTACAAAGACCATATTACCGGAGTTGACCATGACCAACAGTGAAATGAAAGCGGAAATCAAGCGGCTCAATGAAGCCCTGAAAGAGATATCCTGCCACGATACGGCCAGACGCGTATACATGGATATCCCCGCATTGGCATTTAATATGCCGCCGACAATTGCCATGTTCGCACAACGGGCCATGACGAAACCGACAACTGATATGAACGCATCAGACAAGGGAGAACACCATGAGACACCTTGAAGCCCTGGCTTTTATGCTCTGTAACCTATTTGCCACCGTGTGCATGTTCCTTACCGGATTGGTTCGGAAGATCAACTGATGGATAATACACTGAAAGGATCAATTTAATATTTTTGTGACAGATGTGAAGAGTTTGGGGAGGGGACAACCTCAAACCAGGAGCATCAAACATGACAGAGGAAATTACTTTTGGAGAATTTCACAGTGAGTACATCCCTTTCCGAGAGGGTACCCGTATGAAATCGACCATCCTGGCCGACGATCTTGCCTTGCGTACTTTCGCAGGCCGGTTGCCAGAAGGCCACCGAACCCCGCTGCATCACATCCGTCCTCGACATGGGGATCACTATATTTCCCATTGCAGCAAGCGCGGACTTCAACCGGCCAGCGTTGTCAACCATTACCGCCACCTTCACACTGCTTTCAATATAGCGATGGCGTGGGATTACATCGACGAAAATCCTTTTTCAAAAGTCCAACCACCCCGTATCTACAAGAAACCGCCTCAGTATATTCCTCTGGAAGAGTGCGCGGCCTTTGTCAATGGAATCGAGGACCATGATAAGAGGATGCTCATAACGGCGTACCTCGCCACGGGTCGCCGCCGCTGCGAACTGCTCGACCTTGAATGGGAAAACATCAATTGGGACCGCAGTGAATATACCGTCCATGTGACCAAAATCCATCGCGACCTTGTTTTCCCTATCAACGATCTCTTCCACGAAGTCCTTGTTGAACAGTGCATTTTTTGGGGTCAGCATGATCTGGTTTTCCCGCGTTGGAAAAATCCTGACTCCGTAACCCATTGGGTCAAACAAGAGTTGACTAAAGCCGGATATGGCGACCTTCACTTACATAATTTTCGCCACTCGTTTGCCTGCGGATTCGTCCTTAACGATGGCGACATCTATGTCCTTATGAAACTGCTCGGCCATTCCAACGTCAGCACGACCATGATCTACGCGGATGTATCGCGGGACAAGTTAGCTGTAGAGGTCAACAGGATACGTTTTGGCCCCATGCAATAATTGCATAAATAACCCCGAAAAATGGGAGGTGTCGGTCTACATGTTAGATGCAACTACCTGCAAAGCAGGCCATTACATCAGCCAGACCGACGCCGCCCCACCTGATCAATATTTCGATGCCAATGGGAAGCGAATAACAACGTGCGAGGACTATCATGAAACCAGTAAGTAATATAGATTTAACCTGTCTTGCCGCTGACGATATTGTGCCCATGCTTGGCATGTCGAAAAAAACCTTTTATCGGGTCTGGAAAGACCTGCCGCATTATTTCGTGACTCCAAAAGGGTGGAAGAACCCACGCTTGACTTCAGCTAGGTTTGACTATTCTGAAGTTATTGAGCATTGCAAAGGCAAGAGCAGGGAGGAAGGTTATGCCGACAATCAACATCAGCTTTCAAAAATGGCACGGCCCGGCAGGAAATTGGAGAGCCGCATTTCGGTACAAAAAGCTACGCAGAACCAAAGTGGTACTGACTCAAAAGGAAGGCCGAGAATGGGCAGCGGACGAGGTAAAACGGATCAACACGGAACTGATCAAACTCGACGTTTTAATGTTCTCGACGGCGTCTAGTGATTACCTTGAGGATTGCGACACATGGATGAGCGCACAGACGGTTAACGAAAAATTCAGCCACTACAAAGACTTCACCCAATTTATAGGCGGAGATATTTCGCTCGGTGATGTCTCCATCGAAATATGCCGCAAGTATTACCGCCGTATTCAACGCCGCGTATCTGCCAAGACAGCAAACAATCACGTAAAGAATTTAAAAGCCCTATGGAACTGGCATCGCGCAGAGGATCGTGTCCAAGCCAACCCTTGGCGGCATGTTAAGAAGAACCCCGGCGAAGAACACCAGGAATACATCCCGCCCACTGAAGATGTCGTTGCCGTCCTTCTAGCGGCTAAATCGTGGGAGTTGGATTACCTTAACATCATTCTCAAGACCGGAGGCCGCGCAAGCGATCCTCGCCGCCTTACGTGGGATGTGGTCAATTTCGAGCGTGAATACCTCGCTTTTTGGACAAAGAAGAGAAGAGGCGGAGAAAAGAAATTCCGCAAGATATCCATGCCCACCGGCAGCAAACTCTATGAAATACTGCATCGGATATGGGAAAGTCGCGACAAGCACAGTCCGTTTGTATTTACCAACCCCAAAACAGGCACAGGCTACACACGCACAGAACCGGAAGCCCGCTACCTTCTATCCGACCGAAAGAATAACAAGGGCGAAATCAATCACCTTGGCCTTTGCTCAAGGGCAGGTGTCAAACATTTTACCCTCAAATCCTTACGCCACTTTGTTGCCCTACGTATGGCGGACTCAGGAAAAGCCAACTTGATAGATATTCAAAAACTACTCGGCCACGAAAAACCGACAACGACAGACGAATACCTCAAGGGTTTGCGGGGCGACACCCGCAAAGGTGCAGCCATTTTGGACGATGACGACCTGTTTGAAAATATAAACAGCAAAGAAAGTGACACACGAGGCGACACACGAGGTAGATTAAAACGTGTCAAATAGCACAAAAAAGGGGTTACGCTTTTACACGTAACCCCTTGAAATCTGGCGGAGAAGGAGAGATTCGAACTCTCGAACGAGCTTAACACCCGTTACACGCTTAGCAGGCGTGCGCCTTCAGCCAACTCGGCCACTTCTCCTATCTCGATGTGCTGGTGTTTCCATCAATACTGTCGAGGAAAATCGATCTACCCTGTTCAACCATCCCTTGTCAATAAGTATGGCCGCTATTTGCCCTTTTTCCCGCGAATACCCTTATTCCCTCGGCTCCCCGAAGTGCCCTTGGTCCCCTTGTTGTCCTTGCCTTTGGAGCCCTTGGTGCCCTTGGTCCCCTTTATTCCCTTTCTCTCTTTCTCATCATTTTCCTTTTCCTCGCGATGCCTTTTACTCTTGAGACTCTTGTATTTGGTCTCATGGCGGCTTGTCTTGGCTCCGCCCATGCGCTCGCGACCCGGTCCGCGTTTGCCCATGGCAGATATGCCTCGGCTCTTTTCCCACTCTTTTTTGTCGTGGCTCGAACGAAAGACAATATTCACTGGCGCGGATTTTATTCCCAGCATCTTCCTGAACTGGTTCTCCAGGTAACGAATATATGACGTCTTAACGAGAGTGTGATCATTACAGAAGAAAACGAAAGTCGGAATGGGTTCATCAGCCTGGGTGACATAGTAGAACTTGGCCCGTCTGCGCTTGACAACCGGTGGCTGAAGCTTTTCAACGACATCGCCCATGGCACGGTTCAGAACACCTGTACCAACGCGAATAGAACACTCCGCACGAAGGGTTTCGCAAATTGGCAGTAATTTCCCAATACCAACACCCTTATGAGCTGAAGTCATGACAATCGGCACATATGGAATAACACGCAACTCTTCCCTGAACGCTTCCAGGGCCTTGTTCGTCTCATTGCGAGGAATGAGATCGGCCTTGTTCACAACAATAATGAACGGCGTCTTTTCCTTTGCCAAAAATTCAATAAGTCTTTTATCCTGCCGCCCCACACCAAGCGTGATGTCGATCACGAGGATGGTCACATCCGAACGCCTGGAATTCTTGAGCGCACGAATGACACTGATCTTCTCAAGATGATCCTGAATGTTGGCCCGCTTACGAACACCAGCGGTATCAACGAACGTATAGCGTTTATTTTTCTTCTCGAAAGTAACATCAATGGAATCACGGGTCGTACCGGCCACGTCACTGACGATAAGTCGATCCCTGCCTATGATGGAGTTGATTACGGAAGACTTGCCCGCATTGGGACGCCCGAGCAGAGTTATTTTCAAACCACGCTCGATACCATCGTCCTCTTCCTCGGGAAAATCGAGATCCACGACAAACTGCCGGACGCGATCACGCACTTCCTGCAAATTATAACCATGGGCTGCTGATACAGGCAAAAGCTCAAGCCCGATGGAATGGAACTCGGATGTTGCCTGGGCTGCAAATTCACCGCCGTCAACCTTGTTGACGAGCATAATAACCGGTTTGCCGCTCCGACGCACGAACTCGGAAGCCTGCTCATCCAGAGGCGTGATTCCCTCCTTGCCATCTACTACAAAAATGATCGCATGGGCTTCTTCAATGGCCTCGGTAGCCTGCTCGAAAATTTCGTCCTCAAAGTCCTTGCTCAACTCCGGCGTGGCCTCGGATTCCAATACCATGCCGCCAGTATCGACAAGATCAAACTTGACGTCCTGCATTATGCACTCGCCATAGATGCGATCGCGCGTCACTCCCGGCAGATCGTGGGTAATGGACCGCGACTTCCTGAGCAGACGGTTGAACAGAGTGGACTTGCCCACATTGGGGCGTCCTACAAGGGCGACAATTGGCAGCATTATGAAAACTCCAGGGTATATTTACGGCACAGGGTCGATAGGTATGAAACCCGCGCTTCTTCACATGAGGAAGCGCGGGCATACTCTACCTTCATTCAAATGTCGAGTCCATTGTTCCCGATATTTTGATTTTCTCAACCACGATTCAAACACAAAGCCCTGTCCAAGCAGACTTGTGGAAACTAAAAAAAACTAATCTTCAAATAACTTCCTGATGGCCTCTGTGTATGGCGGGTACAACACGCCCTTTTCAGTGATGATACCGGCAATCAGTTCGTTGGGAGTGGAATCAAAGGCCAGATTGTAGACCTCGACGCCTTCGGGAGGAATACGATGATCACCAATATGTGTCACTTCGCGCGGATCGCGGTCCTCGATGGGAACATCATCACCAGTGGGCGTTTCAGGATCAATGGTATAAACCGGAGCGGCCACATAAAAAGGAATACCGAACCGCTGGGCAATGATGGCTACGCCAAAAGTGCCGATCTTGTTTACGGCATCGCCATTGGCAGCGATACGGTCCGCACCGACCACGACCTTGTCCACCAACCCCTTCTTCATGAGCAGAGCGCATGCATTGTCACACGCCACCTTGACCGGGATACCATCCTTGTGCAGTTCGTACGCGGTCAGACGCGCACCTTGCAAGAATGGACGGGTCTCGTTGGCAATGACCGACACTTTCTTGCCCTGATCAATGGCACCCCGGACCACGCCGAGGGCCGTGCCATATCCGGCAGTGGCCAGAGCACCCGCATTACAATGAGTCATGATGGTATCGCCATCGTCCATAAGCGCACCGCCAAACTTGCCGATCAGCTCGCACATCTCGATATCGCCCGCGTGAATCTCCTTGGCTCGTGCAAGCCAGATATCCAGCAAGGCCTCAAGAGAAATATCTCCGGCCTCTGCCCAGATGCGATGCATCTCGCGCACGGCCCAACGCAGGTTGACCGCTGTGGGACGAGCTTTCTCGATCTGGTCGAGTTTCTCATTGAGATTGGCCTTCCAATCTCCGTCCATGCCCAGCACTTCACGACCGGCAAGATAACAGCCGTAGGCAGCCGTCACACCAATGGCAGGAGCACCGCGCACGACCATGACAACCAGCGCGTAGCAGATTTCCTCAGTGGTCCTGCACTCGAACCAATCTTCACGATTTGGCAGATAGCGTTGATCAAGCAGGACAAGGATATCTTTTTCAGGAGAATATTGGATATGTTCTGTCATTGAAACACCTTATCATTATGAAAGTTTATCTTGAATGATCTTGGTCACGACTCCTGGGTTGGCCTGTCCCTTTGACAGACGCATAACCTGCCCCATGAAGAAACTTATGAGTTTTGTCTTGCCGCCCTTGTAGGCTTCGGCTTCCTTGGGATTGTCGGCAATGACCTGGACGACCATGGCCTCCAGTTCGCCGGAATCGGACACCTGAACCAGCCCCTTGGCCTTGACGTACTCGGCAGGATCATCACCGGATTCGCACAAGTCACGAAAAACGTCTTTGCCGATTTTAACGGAGATGGTGCCATCATCAACAAGCTTGAGCAACCCGGCCATGTTCGCAGGAGAAAGCTTGCAATCACAAACCTGGAGTTCCGACTCGTTGCAAAACGGCAGCAATTCACCAACAACCCAGTTGGTCACTTTTTTGGCTTCGCCACCATATGCCTTGAGTGTTGTCTCGTAATACTCGGAAACAGCCAGTTCACCTGTCAGCAGAGCCGCATCGTAATCGGCCAGCTTGTAGTCGTTCATGAAACGCTGACGCTTGTCGCTCGGCAATTCAGGCAACTCGGAACGCCATTTTTCAATCCAGGCCTCCTCCAGTACCAAAGGCACCAAATCCGGGTCCGGGAAATATCGATAATCGTGTGCCTCTTCCTTGCCGCGCATGGAATGAGTGGTGCCCTTGTCAGCGTTGTACAAGCGGGTCTCCTGCACCACAGACTCGCCATCCTCGACCAGATCAATCTGACGTCCGACTTCGTATTCAATGGATTTTTGCACGTGCTTGAAGGAGTTGAGATTCTTCAACTCGGCACGAGTGCCGAACTCAAGCTGACCATAGGGGCGGACCGAAATGTTGGCATCACAACGAAAGCTGCCTTCATCCATGTTGCCATCGCAGATTCCGAGATAGAGAAGAATCGACCGAATCTGCTTGAGATAGGCCACTGCCTCTTCCGCAGAACGCATGTCAGGCTCTGACACGATCTCGATCAACGGAACACCTGTGCGATTAAGATCCACGAAACTGGCGTTATCAGCCACGGAATGGATGCTTTTACCAGCGTCCTCTTCCAT
This sequence comes from Pseudodesulfovibrio sp., assembly GCA_016342345.1. Classification (GTDB taxonomy): domain Bacteria; phylum Desulfobacterota; class Desulfovibrionia; order Desulfovibrionales; family Desulfovibrionaceae; genus Pseudodesulfovibrio. The sequence goes on from JAEINO010000074.1 coordinate 8,615, forward strand.
ATGGATACGAGTCACGCCGATGGTTTTTTTCTCGTCACCAACTTCGATATCCACATGACCATGCTCGCAGATGGGCAGCTCGAACTGTGAAATCTGGTAGCCCTTGGGCAAATCAGGGTAAAAATAGTTCTTGCGCGCAAACACGGATTTCAGATTGATCTCGCAATTTGTGGCAAGCCCCATCTTGGTGGCGTATTCGGGTACCTTCTCGTTCAATACAGGCAGTACACCGGGCATGCCGGAACACACGGGGCAGACGTTCTCATTGGGTTCGTTGCCGAACTGGGTGGAACAGGAACAGAATATCTTGGTCTGCGTCTTGAGCTGGGCGTGGACTTCCAGGCCGATGACGGTTTCGTACCGGGACATGGCGGATTCTCCTTGCGTCAAACTGTTTGATTCGCACCACGGGCACAACGCAGGAAAAAATCAGGACCAATGCACATCGAGATGCTTGAAGGTTCGGATTTTTTGCAGCAATAATGCAAATGATACTTTTTCAACAGTCTGAAAACTGGCATTTCAACGGTTTTTATTGTTTGTCTTTGTACAGTTCCGGGTTCAGGCTGGGATCGTTATACATCTTGAACTGGAAATAGACCTTGGGCTTCTTGGTGCCGGCGGCATACTCGTCAACAAGCTCCACAATGGCCCGTCCCAAATCGTCATGCTGTTGTCCCAAAATGGAGAGCTTGGCATCACATTGCTCCACATGACCTGCGCCAACATCCTTTCGGCTGCATTGCTCTTTCATGTGAAAAATCTTGAGAGCCTGAATGGACAAACGGTCCAAGGCTGCCCCAACGGTCTCAGTGTTGTACCGATCCGCCCCACCCGAGGACAAAAGGGGAGTGAGCATCTTAATCAGGCACGCATCCACCCGCTCAATGAGATCGTTGCGCTTCTGGTTGAGCTTGTCGATGGCATACTTGCAATCGGCAATAACCTTGGCGTCCACATCCTGACGACGGGCGCGGTCCTCGACATGCCAGAGCTGAAAATTGGTCCAGTGCTGACGAGCCACAAGTTCACGAAAACCGGCGATGCCATTCAGGCCATCCTCGGGTTCGTCGTCATAAACAGGCTCGCCGTAATGCCAATCGACTACGGATCTGATCTGATGCGTTATAGCGTCCAGAATGGTCTCTTTTATCATATCAAAATTCATATCAGCCATTGATGAGTGCTTCTTTGCTTATAAGGAGATACACGGTAGCCTTGGTCATTATGTTGTTGGCAATGGGTTCCACAGAATTGCCTTCGCCTATGTAATAGTCAAGCCGGGAACCGCGTATGGCGGTGCCGGTATCCTGAGCCAAGCCTATGCCTGCCACTTTCCGCCTGCCTGAAGGCTTGCCATTTCGGGCTTTGGGAATCTCGGCCTCGAAAGCGAGCAGGCTCCCAAGCGGAAGGAGTTCCCGGTCTGTAGCCAGCGAAACCATCGCCGTCAACGGCTTTCCAATGCTTCCTTCGGGCGGAGAGTTCTCCAAACGGAAAAAAACATAGCTGCGGTTCTCAGCCATCAGGCTAAACATCTGCTCGGGATGCTTGACAAAAAACGACTTCACAGAGTCCTTGGACAACTGACCTTTGGACAACAACCCCTTGGAATGAAGAATACGCCCCAAGCTCCTGAACCCATAGCCATTCTTGGCACCATAGAGCACATTGCGAGTCGTCCCGTCAGGCAATCTCAAACGTCCGCATCCTTCGACCTGCATGTAGAAGACGTCAACCGGGTCTCTGGCCCAGGCAATCTCAAGCCCCTGGCCATCCAGAACCTTGCGAACATCCATGTCGCCTCGTTCGTAATAGGGCAGCACCCGGCCCTGCTCCACGCGATAGAACCTGTCATATCCGCGCACCTTGCCGTATTGCAAGTCACTCGGCACGCCATAGATGGGGAAATCGTATCCTGGCTTCCGGGTCAGGCTGGCCTCAATCTCCGGAGTATAATATCCCGTCATCATGGGATTCTTACGCATTCCATACCAGATAAAACGCTGGGCTAACAATTCCGGTTCTTTGTCGAGATGCGGAAGGAGATCGAGAAAATCCTCAAGACTTCTGACCACCTGCGCCCAAGTCAAGGCCATACCGGGCTGTGTCAGGGCAGGCTTATCCTGCGGCATGTTCAAGGCATATTCGAGACTTCGCTGCACAGGACTCTCCAAGGCTGTCCAGGATTTCAATCCCTGACTCGCAATGTCCAATCTGGCAGAACTTTCGATTCCCTCAAGATTGGAAAGAGGGAAAAACATATCACACACAGGCAATGACAACGGCTCGCGCACAGGCCTGAGAGTCAGATTGCCCACGACTCCGGGCTGACAAAGACTACCTGAAATCACGGCCTTTGTTTCAACGGGAGGAGGCTTGACCTCGCCCCTGAAAATGGAACCATCCTTCACGCAGGACAGCATGAAAATCATGCAGGACAGCAAAAGAAGAAGGCGAGCCAAAAGCCCGACAGATGTATCACGAATATCACTTTTCATAATCAGAATAACGCTAAATCCCCATTCGACCAGAATAAATACTCATGCCAACAACCAACACCAGATACAACAAACCACAAACCACAAACCATTAAACCGATGCGCATTCCAAATGCGCAAGCACACCAACAGCACAAAAACTAATACCAAACACAAACCATTAAACCGATGCGCATTCCAAATGCGCGAGCACCAAATACATCACGAAGACGTGGCAGGGGGCGCAAAAATGCGCCGGATGCAAGGCGCAAGGAGAATTCAGGATCGAAGCGTATTCCCATACGCGAGAGTCTGAATTCTCCGCAGCAACGAAGCAGACGGCGCATTTTTGCGCCCCCTGCCCTAGTTGCAGGAGTCTATGGCTACATCACAGAATTTACCAACGCCATATTCACGCCTGCGGAAAAATTTCTCTGAACTCGGACCGATAATCTGCAATTCCGGATACATTTTCTGTACATCAAGTGCGATATGCATTTCCTTGGTACATCCAGTGGAATATGTGGAGTCCTTGCCAGTCCATACAGGCGGCACTTTTTCCTCCATCAACTCGAAGCTCTTTTCAATATCGAAGTGTGTCTGAAACCGCCAGACGTTGATAAATCCGCTACGCTGCACACTCTCCCACATGTACATCAAATCATCTGCGTCCATGCCTTCCTCGAAATACTCGCCAGGGTTGATAATGAAAATATCGGCAAGCTGTGATCGCAAATGTTCAACAAAAACACTCATCAATTTAATGGCAGCCTGGGTCTGACCGGGCACACTGCCAATGACCCCGGAATAGAACATAACGGTTTTCCCGTCGGCCCTGGCTTGCCGCATTTCGGCAATAATCTCGTCTGCCTTTCCAGAAATGTACCGCTCACTGAATTTATGCACCATCTCGGGTTTGGTCTTGTAATACAGATGGAACTTCCCTCGTTCGTCACGGAAGAAATTCACTATGTCCCGCGTAAAGTTGTGGCTATTCTGAATCAAGCGGTTGTGCATCCCCTCGCCCTTGGCCATGATAAGATCACACTCCTTCCAGGCCCGGGCAAATGTGACCGACACACGATAGGGATTGAACCTCTCCCTTGTCCCATCGGAAATAACCACGAACGGATGCTTGGCCATAATCGACAGCAATTCATTTTTCGACAACTTGTCCTCGCTGGCAAAATGGGCACCGTTGAACGCTTCGGCAAGAACAGGATCGCTGTCCCTGTCCCAAAAGGTGGGATGCTCGAAATAGAATCCTTCCTTGAGAGCCACGACCACACGATGCCCCAAACGAAGCAAAGTTCTAACCACTTGAAGATCAAATATGAGACCACCCGCCCTGTTCGGAATATACAGAATGCGCTTGCGCTTTTCTCCATCCTTGCCAAGGGATTCATAAACCTCTTCAAACTGACTTGAATTTTGCCTGACTTCATTCTCAAGCTCGGAAGCGTCGAGCGAATCTTCATCAAAAGTTTCAGGGGACCAGTAGTCCGTGGTCGTTGAAATCCGCATCAATCTCTCAATTTCCAGCATGTCGAGCTTGAAACGCAGTTCATCGATACGTCGGCACCCCCCTGTATCTTCCATGCACACATTAACCATGGTATCAAAAACATCGCTTTTGACAATCCTGGCCGCACGCCGATTCAAGGCTTTGCGAATATCACGATACGGGTCATCAATACCGCTCTGAGTCATGAAAATAGTAAGAAGCCGCTTCATCAACCGCGATGGCAGAACAATGGGAGAACCCAGCACCATGCGGAACTTGTGCCGAGCCAGTTGAATAAATCGTCTCGACAACTCGCGGTCAGAACAGAAATTCCTGGAAAGACGGATAAAATTCTTCCACTGTATAAGGTATTCCTTAAGCAGAAGATCCGGTAACCCGTCCTTGAGAAGCATCAAAAACATCCAGTCCGAACACGGCGCATAGAATTCACCCTCGGCAAGGGCCATCATGAACCGCATCTGTTCCCCTGACGCGTTCTTGCCGGGATCAATGGAATATTCGAGGTGATTCTCGGTCATGAAATGCAACAGCAATGCGTCAAGCGAAACGTCATTGCCATAACGAATATCCAGCACCGATTCAAAGTTCCTGTTGAACCCCATGACTATCTCTCCGTCAAAAAACCATGCTTTTTCATTTTTTCAAAATAGGCTTCCGCCCCAAAATCCACAACAAGCATATCGGCACCAGACTTGCGGATGACAATCTCATCCTCAGAATGCAGGCGCACGGTAGACTGCCCATCCTCGGTCAGATTGACTTCACCGCCCAATTCTTCGACCCGCACCCGGCACAC
>JAEINO010000075.1 GCA_016342345.1 Pseudodesulfovibrio sp.
TTGGCACGGGCAAAAGCAGACTGGAGACGGCTGAGGGTCTTGGGATCAGGTTTGACGTTGCTCCCAATCTCCCGATCATGGACGGCATCAACGCGGCCCGTATGATCTTGCCACGTTGCTGGTTTGACCGTGGCAAATGCAACACGGGCATTGAGGCGCTCCGTCAGTACCGGCAAAACTACAACGACAAAACCGGCATCTATTCTGCAAGCCCTCTGCACGACTGGACCAGCCATGCAGCCGATGCCTTCAGGTATCTGGCAGTTGGCATGGACCTGTGCGGGCACTCTGGATCAATGACGGCTGCCAAGGCCAAGGACCTTTACGAGCGGTATGCACCGCCCCCGGGAGCATGATCACATGCCGATGACCGACAACGACATAAAAACCGACTACAACGCGGCCTATGACAGCGCCCAGGCGTATTGGTCCACCTACATTTCCGAGGCCAACCGCGACATGGAGTTTATGGTCGGCGATCAATGGGACACAGCCGCCAAAAACTATCTCAATAACCGGCGCCGTGCGGCCTTGTCCTTCAACAAGATCCGCCGTGTGGTCAAGCTGATTGAGGGCTACCAGCGCAAAAACCGGTTGTCCCTTAAGATTCAGGCCGTGGAAGGATCGGACGAGGCCACGGCTGACCAGCTGAGCGCTATTATCCAATGGCAGATGCAGGCCATGGACGGCTACGAGATCATGAGTGACGCTTTCGCAAATGGGGCGCTTAAAACAGGCATAAATCTGATACAGCCATGGGTTGATTACAGCCAGGACCCTGTTAACGGGGATATCCGGTTGACCAGGATACCTTACAACCGCTTTTTGCTGGACCCGATGTTTGCCGCGAGGGATTTGTCAGACTGCGGGTTTATTTGCAGGCGTGAGTACTATCGCAAGGACGCTATCCGGTCCATTTTGCCGGAGTCTGCGAGAGACGCGATCAAGGACATTAAGCCCAAAGGGGCCATGGATACCAAGTACCTCGGGACTGCGACGCATGCAGTCAACATGTGGGGCGGGAAAGAACCTCCGATGCGGTATGACGAATACTGGCGCAGGGTTTATAAGGATGTGACGGTTCTTTTCGACAAAATGACCGGGGAAATGGTCCCGTGGGAGGGCGACAAAGACCGGCTTATGTTCGCCTTGCAGGTGTCAAACGGGCGCCTCGAAAAATTGAACATGGTCAAGAAATCCGTTGAAATGACCATATTAGTGGAGGATATCCCGGTTTATACCGGCCCTGAGCCGTGCGGAATGGATGATTACCCCTTTGTGCCGGTCATGGGCTTTTTTGAGCCGGAGGTGGAGCGGTCCGAACTCAAAATGCAGGGGATCATCCGTTGCATGCGTGACCCGCAGATCGAGGTTAACAAGCGCCGGTCCAAAATGCTGGACATGATCGACTCCCAGATTTCCACGGGATGGAAGGCTGAAGAGGGCGCGGTCATCAACGAGGAAGTGCTGTACCGTGGTGGGCAGGGGCAGGTCGTATTTACCAAGACCGGCAAAAAGGACATGGTTGACAGGCTCATGCCGCCTGATATCCCGCCCGGGTTGATGCAGCTATCCGAACTCCTGGACAAGGACATTATGGAGATCCCCGGCGCGAACTCTGAGCTAATGGGTATGCCTGAATCCAATAATGTGGAAGTTGCCGGGATGCTGGCTAAAATGAGACAGGGCCAGGGCATCACGATCCTGCAGGACCTTTTCGACAATTACAGGCTTTCAAAAAAGATATTGGGCAGGAAGTTGGTCCAGATTGTCCAGAAGAAGTACACGCCCGCAAAGGTCATGCGGATAACCGGCAAGCCGCCGGCGCAGGAGTTTTTTACTCAGAATTTCGGCAAGTACGACTGCATGGCGGTCGAGGGTGTGCTCACGGATAGCCAGCGGCAAATGAGCTTTGGGCAGCTGCTTGGAATGAAGCAGATGGGTGCGCCTATCCCGTGGAGCGCGATCATTGACGTTGCCCCCCTGGAAAACAAGGACGAACTTAAAAAAGCCGTTGAAGCCGAAGAGCAGGGCCAAGCCCAGGCGCAGCAAAAGCAAATGCAAATGGAGCAGATGAACATGGCCATGGCTCAGGCGAAGTTGTCTGAGATGGCGGCGGAACAGCGCAGGGAATCGACCCAGGCCACGGAAAACGCGGCGGATGCGGAGTTGAAGCGGGTAAAAACGATGGCTGAGGTTAACGCCATGGGTTTTGATAGGTACGCCAAATTGCTTGAGGTCCTTGCCAAGATTGAGCAGGCCCAGGCGCAACACACGGCTGCGGTACAGAGCGAGGGAGTAACGGGGGCATACGATGGGAGTTGAAGTCATAGTCAGAGACGGATACAGCCGGTTTTCGCCGGACAACACACTTTTGATGGGGGACGCCCGGCAAATGATGGGGCGGGAGGTCCTGGACCTGGTTTGCAAGGTCATTGACGACAACCAGACCAAGAGCGCCTATTACATCCTTGTGTCCAGCCGTCAAAACCCCATGGACGAAAGGCAGATCAAGACCACGATCCTCTTGTCATCTGTGGGTCCTCCTAGAATGCTTGGGACCATGTGTTTTTATATCGACAACAAGGCGGGCAGGGCTAAGCGTTTGTGGGTTTTGCCCCTGGACCGACCGAGCCAAATTATTGTTCCCGGCGCGGAGTTTGTGCCGGAGATAGCCAGACAGGCAAGGTACATGCCGATCAGGCATGGTTAGGGGATGCGACATGGAACATTATTACGACGCCCGTGGTTTCAAGGTGGTTTCCGGGTACAAATGCCGCTCTTGTGGTCGTGATGTTGCATTCCTTGAAGGCGAGGCGGCTTTAGTGTGCTTATGTGTTCCGTTTGATGTTGATCCTGTTTTGGACATGGAGGCGTGCGAAGATGTTTTTAAATTAACTGGTGGCGCTCCATTTCATTTTGACTTGCCGCCATTAGATTTAACGGCTGGATATTAGAATAACCCAATAGCGCGGCTAACCGCTGACTGCGGGCCATGCGTGACAACATGGCAGCAACGCCGCAAACGGAGAAAAGAAAATGGCAGATGAATTTGCAGCACAAGCACAAGACGCGGCAGCAGCGCCCGGGGTGACTCCTGGGCAGGCCGGGGGTGACACCCAGGCGGCGGAAAGCAGCGAGACCACCCAGGGCCAGACCAGGGACGAGCAAGGCAGATTTGCCGAAGCTGGCGGGGATGCTATTCCGGATCAAGTTACAGTTACCAGGGCGGAGCTTGAGGCAATCCAGAAATGGGGAACCCAGGCTGAGCAGCTTGCCAAGGAAAAGCAGGTTGCCGAGGAACGGCTTGCCCTTTATGAGCAAGCCCTGAGGGCAACCGGGCAGACTGCGGCGCCTCAGCAACAGCAAAACGTCTACAACTCCGGACACCCCAACCCGAGCGCCTACAATTTTCAGGATCCCCAAACTCCCGAGCAGGAAGACCCTTTCGGGGGCATCGGGGATGAAGAATTTTTGACAGGCGCTGAACTTAAAAGGGCCATGCAGGGGATGGCGTCCAAGCTGCAAAGCGGGCAGACGCAGACCCAAGTGCAGTTACAGCAGGCTCTTTATCTGGCCCAAAACCCTGGCGCGGCCCAGGAACTAAAGGAAAAGTTGCCGGTGCTTTTGCAAAAGGCCCCGGCTTTGGCTGATGCAATAAAAAACAGCCCCAACCCGATTCAAACGGCGCACAGCCTCATCTCTTTGATGGGACAACCTCAACAGTCTAACGCACCTGACCCAGGAGAAACCCTTAAGCGAATAATGGCGAACGCGAGCCAGCCTGGGAATGCATCCGGTGCAGGCGGCGGCGGTGGTGGCGGGATATCATCCGCAAGCCGTATTGCCTCCATGACCGGTGCGGAGTTTGAGGCCTACAAAGAGGATGTGAAGGCCGGGAGAATCAGGCCAGGGCAATAGGAGAACCATAACATGGCAGATAATTTGACCACCACGACCCAGGTAGACCCTGGGACAGCGACTTTTTACGACAAAGTGCTTTTGGAAGCGGCCAAGCCCGAGCTTGTCCACGAGCTTTTTGCCCTCAAGAGACCCCTGGCGCAAAAGAGCGGCAATACCATCAAGTTCCGCCGGTATTCCAACCTGTCCGTTGCGAAAACGCCCCTGACAGAAGGCGTTACCCCTCCTGGCCAGCTTTTGAGCAAGACCGACATTACCGCTACCATCTCCTGGTATGGCGATTACGTGCATATCACTGACGTGGTGGACCAGACCGTGGAGGACGATGAATGGGTGGTAGCCGGTGAAAAGTTGGGCTTCCAGTCCGGCGAAACCAGGGATGAACTTGTCCGTGATATCATTGCAGCCTGCGCCAGTTCCACCAACGCCAGCGCCGGGAGCAATGGCGGGACTCCAACGGAACTCACCAAAAGCGACATTGACGGCATCGTTGTGACCCTCCTGGGCTACAATGCCAAGATGATCGCTCCGAAGATTACAGCCGGGACCGGAGTGGCAACCCGTGGAGTCAGGCCAGCTTTTTGGGGCATCCTGAACACGGCCCTGATTGACGACCTGCAAGAGGTTGACGGCTACACAAACCCCGTGGAGTACGCCCGCCAGGATGGCATCATGGACCAGGAATGGGGCGCAACCGGCAATGTCCGTTGGCTGCAAAGCAGCAAGGGCTACCTCTCCGGGTCCACCTATTCCCTGCCTATCATGGGCAAGGATGCCATGGGCGTCACCGACCTTGAAGGTTCCATGAAAAACATCCGCAAGGGCTACGGTTCCGGCGGGACGGAAGATCCCATTGATCAACGGGCCACTTCCGGATGGAAAATGGCCTTCGTTGCACGTATTCTGAATGACGAGTTCATGCACATCTTGAAGGTCACGCACAGCTAACCAGATGGCCCGGGTAATTCCGGGCCTTGAAAGGAGAATATGATGGGACAGATCATAACGGGTAGTTTCACATCGGACGGCAACGCGGCCAATTTGATTCTTGGCTTTGTTCCCGACCGTATCCAGCTTATCAACGCCAACGCTGCGGACACCGAGGTCATGATGCTTGACTGGTTCAAGCTGATGGGTGATTCCAAGGAAATTTGGCATTACATCCAGGACAACGACGCCGGCGGAGACGTTACAACCCCGGCCAAACAGGCTTCTGACGGATATGTCGCGGAATACAATGAATCCACGGTGGGCAATTACAAGAGCGTGACCTTTGATGAAGCAGGTGGGGCGGCTGATGACCTATTCACCGTGTCCGCTGGTCACGGATTCGTGGAAGGCGAAAAGGTGCGCCTTGTGGAGTCCGGCGGCTTAGCTACCGGGCTTTCCGAGGGGACCACCTATTACGTCAAATACCTGACCCCCACGACCTTCCAGGTTGCCCTGACTTCCGGTGGAACGGCCGTTGCCATGACAGGAGATGGCACGGCCCCAAACTATGTCTTTTCTCTGGACAACCTGAAAACGAGCTATGGGATCGCCCCGGGCGGGCAGGGCGTAACCATTTCTGGGACCTTTATGGGTGACGGCGATGTTATTTATTTCGAGGCCGTCCAGGCTGACCGCAGCATTGAATTCGGAGAGATCAACGGCTAAGCATGACAAAAAACCAATCGGCCCTGACTGACCTCGGGGCCGTAACCTTCCCTGACCGGAAGAAAGGAAGAACGGAAAATGGCTAAATTTGGCAAGGAAACGACTGATAAGGCGGCAGAAACGGCGGCTGTGAAGCCCAGGAAGAAGAAGGTTGACCTTGGCCCCATGAAGCGGGTCCAGTTCATGAACAACGAGACCAGGGGCGTGGACATCACCTTTAACTACGAGGGGCAGCATTTCGGCCCCCTGGAAGACGGCAAAGAGTACGATTTGCCGGAAAAGGTGGTGAAACACCTGAACAGCCTGGCTATTCCGAGGATGGAATACCGCCTTGACCCGGCAACGGGGCAGCAAAAGTCAGTCAGTGTCGGCATGTTCCACCGTTTTTCCTGCCACCCGGTCACGGATTAGGCAGAGGGGAGAACCACAAATGATCAAGAAAACAACCATGCTGTGGGTTTTGGCGGGGCTGGCGCTGACAATAGGGCTTGCTTATGGTGCGGGCCTTGTCAGGGTTAGCTTTTCCAATGTTACGAGCCCCACGGGGCTTACGCGGCTTTTTAACGCCATTGACACGGAACTGGACGCAACCAGGACCCTTACCACGGAGCTTAGGACGGACCATGCGACAAATATCGCGGCCATTGCGGCGAACAAAACCTTGGTAAATGATATCAGATCGGTGCTGCTTGGGGATTACATCATGAGCGATCCGATGCTATCGCGGTCCTTCCTGGCATCGGATAACGTCCAATGTTATACGACCACCTACGCTGTTAACGGGGCTGCTTACACCTTGGCCCAAAGTCAGGCCATAGCGCTCACTCCGACAACCAATGTCACCCAGGCCAAGTACCAGGCTTACGCGTTCGACGTTGGCGCCAACGGAACCGTTGATGTTGGGTCCACAGCCACAGCAGCCGGGTATGATTCGGCTGTTTTGGCGCTTGCGGCCTTGAGTGCGGTCGCGGCTGATCATGTGCGCCTGGGGACGCTGACCGTTATCAAATCGGACGGTGCCTTTACCCCGGCGACAACCAATCTTAACGCGGCCAACGTGACGGCCACGTTTGCGGATTCCAACGGGTTCTTGAGCGCTATTGGTGCGGCTGTTGCCGTTTCGCCTGCGGCCTCCGTCACCGCTGCGGCTGTCACGGAGCAGGTCCAGGGCGGAAAGTAGAACTTTTTGACGAAAGGGGAATGCGATGTCTTTGTGGACTTTGGCGGCGATAAAAAGCAAGGTGAGAAAGTTGACTGGCAGGCCCGACACAGGGCAGCTAAGTGACGCGGATCTGCTGGTATACATCAACTCTTTCTTTTTAAATTCCCTGCCCCAGGTGGCTCCGGGTACCCCGCTGACTCAGACGCAGTTCACCCTTTCCATTGCCAGTGGCGACGGGGGGGCCTATGGCCTCCCCACAACCATTCAGCGGCTTGTGCCCAGCGGCTTGTGGGTGGCAACCAGAGATAGCGACGATGTGGACCTGGGACTGACCCTGATGACAGATTACAACCTGTTCTGGTCCAGGTGGCCGGAAAGCGACGATACCACGGGTTTTCCGGAAGACGTTTTGAAGTACAACAACACGATTTACGTGCGCCCCTTGCCCGATGAAGACTATACCATCAAGTTCCCGGCCATTGTGGCTAACGTGGCCCTATCGGATGATACGGACACCCTGGATGATGATGTTTGGGGTCCTCTGATAGCATTCGGGGCTGCCATGGAAATATTGACCGATTCAGGGGACCATGACGAGGCTGCGGCATTGCTTGGGGTTTACGAGTTCCACAGGACCAACGTGCTAAGGCGGGACATTCTTTCCGATCCTGGCAGACGTTCAATTCCGGCTTTTTAAGGGGGCAAAATGAAAAGGGCTTTCCTGGTGGTTCTGGCGGTTTTGGCGATGGCTGGTTGCTGGGATGACGACTGCAACACGATTTTTGAAATTGAGGGGGATAGGATAATGGCATCCATAGATATAGCTCCGAGCAATACCGCCAATGCATATTGGGAAGCTGTCGCGCCTCCATATCCAAGGGAGCAATGGGACTCCCCCGTAGAGGGAAGCAGCCTGACAAATAACAACCAAGAGTCCACCGAACTTTTTGTGGCAGACTATACGCTGTTAAGGCCAGGGGATGACTACCACCATACAAGGCGAGGGTGGATGGAGTTTGACTTGTCAAGCATCCCGAGAGAAGGGGTTCTTTCTGCGTCGTTTTTCTTTAAAAATTTAGGTGGGTATTCGGCTGGCCTTGTAATGCAGGCCTCGAATCAATCGTTTCCGATCCCGGCTGCGGGACTAATGACAGATGACATATGGATGGATTTCGATGGTGCAGCCGTTGGAAGGGCAGACACCATAGCTGAGGGCGAGTGGAATGAGGTTGCCTTAAATAGCGTCGGAGTTGACTACCTAAACAGCGCAATATCAGACGGCACAGCCGTGTTTTGTTTTAGGGCGTCCAACGATTACGATTCAGAGTCCTATGAAGAGTCATTAAGCACAGGCATGTACCTTGTGGGCTCTGATTACGAGCCTTACCTTGCAATCACATACAACCCGTTCGCCCAGGTCTCCAAGCCTGCAACCGGCAATTTTGCGGAGGTGATAAACTAATGACAGACTGGAACAGCACATTTGAAGGTGTCCCGGACGATGATGACAACATATCGGCAGGCGCGGAGGACATACGCAACTTTAAGTTGGAAGTCAGAAACCGTATTGCCAAAGATCACTACATGGACCTTGCCGGGACTCAGGCAGACCACGGCGAACATTCCAAGGTTACATTCCACGCCCCGCTGACCTCAAACCCTGCCCCTGGGACTGAAAAGGGCGCTTTGTTCACCAAAGACGTTGACTCAGTGGCCGAATTGCATTTCCAGGACGAAGACGACAACGTAACCCAGATAACCACGGGCGGCGAACTGAAAGTTGACCTGACGGGTGCGGCGATCCTGAATCCTGTTGGGAGCGTGACGGCGTTTCTTGCAGACACCCCCCCAACAGGCTGGCTTGAATGCAACGGGGCTGCGGTTTCCAGGACAACCTATTCCGACCTTTTAGCGGTTATTTCGGATGACTTCGGGGTGGGCAACGGTTCCACCACGTTCAACCTGCCAGACTTCCGGGGCTATTTCCTTCGGGGATGGGACCACGGGGCAGGCAACGACCCTGACGCGGCCAGCCGTACAAACCGGGGAGACGGGACCACTGGCGATTACATCGGCACCAAACAGGCCGATGAATTTGAATCACATGACCATTTTGACGCGCCAAGCCTTGTTACGTTTGATGGGTCTGGGGGGATAGGTCACAACGCAGCAAGTATGTCATCTGTGACAGCGGAAACAGATGTGGGCGGAAACGAAACCCGGCCCAAGAACATCAATGTCATGTACATTATCAAGTATTAAGGGGCCAAAATGTCCTCATACCAGCCATTTTTGATAGCGTCTCACCAAACAGGACTTGACCTGGGCATAGAGCCATGGCTTTTGCCTCCTGACGCCTTTTCTTCCATGGAAGATTGTTTTATTGAGCGCGGTGTTTTGGCAAAGCGGAAAGGGTTTTCGCTATTCGCCACATGCCCAAGCGCCGGGTCCATTGTGGGTGTGTTTAACAGGGTTAAAGCCGAAGATGGCGGGAAGGTGCTTCTGGCGGCTGACGTTGATTATCTATTCCAGTACTCCGGCACAGCCTTTGCCAAAGTCGAGCATGACGAGCTTGGGACCGCTGCGGTTTGGACCGGGGACGAAGACGACCTCTTGCACACAGCCAACTGGAAGGGCACGGTCTATATGACCAACGGCAAACAAGTTTCCGGCGAAACCACAGCAGGAGACGGCACAGGAAACGACGGCATTCAAAGGTATAGCGGATCTGCCTTTAATGCGCTAAGGCCGGACTTGTCGGGAGATGGGGAATATTGTAACGGGTGCAAGCTAATGGTTGTCCACAAGGAACGTCTTATCCTATTCGGGGTCTATGAGAACGGTTCTTTTTGGGGAAACCGGGCAAGATGGTGTGTCGCCGGAAACCCGAACGACTGGACCAACGACGGATACCTTGACGCCACCACATCGGAGCACATCAAGGGCGTTGCCATTCTCCGGGATGATATCATTGTTTTCTTTGATAATTCCATCTGGCTGTTGAGGTACACGGGGGACGCTGACCTTCCATTCCGTTTTGAGCAGGTGAGCAAAAGGGGCGGTTGTATAGCCTCTTTTACCGCTGCGGCATACGATGAAATAGGCTTTGCCCTGGACAAGGCCGGAATAATTACATGCGACGGACTGCAAACCAAAATACTTGATGATAAGATGCCGGACATTACCGGCAAAATGAATATCAGCGCTGTAGGCCGTGCGTATTCCAGGGTTGTCGAGCAGGAAGAGCAGGTTTGGATTGCATACCCAGGGACAGGAGATGACGATAATTCGCAGGTGATGGTTTACAATTACCGCGAGGGAACGTGGTCAATATTCAATTTGGCTTTCAGATGCTTCGGAGACTCAGCCACAACCACAAATGTCAAGTGGTCTGACCTGGATGTGGGATGGCTTACATATGCCGTTCCGTGGGTTTCCGGAACAGTCCAGAGCGGGTACCCAACAATCCTTGCTGGCGGTGACTCAGGTGCGATTTACCGAGTCAACCACCTGGATGCTGACGCAGGGGCAGACATTGGTTTTGAGCTGGTTTCAGGCAGATGGAACCCCTTTAAAGAGCAGGGCCTAAAGGTAAGGCTTAACCGTGTTGACTTTTTGGTGGAGAGTGGCGATTACGAGGCATCAGTTGACTTTTTCAGGGATTTTGAAACCACATCCTACCAGACAAAGACCCTTGATTTCAACGGGGACGGGGAAAAGGTTTGGGTTCGGGTTTATACCAACTGCACGGCTAATTTCCATAGGCTGAAAATCAGGCAGACTGCCAGTGACGAACCAATAAAAATCCATGCAATAATGCCATGGTTCAAGGCGGAAGGAGGCATGGATTAATGAAAGTCCCTGTAACCATAACGCTACCCATGCCCGCAGGCGACAAGATAGGCGTTGACGACTACAAAAACCTTGTGCGGGTGCTCAAAAAAGACATTGAAGAACATGCCAGCGCCATAAATGCTAATTACATATCGGCTGGTACTGGAACTGGCTCCTTGGGCACTGCGGCCTATATGGACGCAACGTCCTTCTGCCAGGTGTCGAATAACCTGAGCGACGTGGCAAGCGCTGCCACGGCAAGGGGGAACCTTGGCCTTGGGTCCATGGCTACGGCGTCAACATCGGACTATTTGAGCAAAGCCGGCAACCTTTCCGGATTGGCAAGTACTGCAACGGCGCAAACAAACCTTGGTATTTCGGCCTTTGCCCAAACCCTGGTTGACGACACAAGCGCCGCTAACTTCATGACCACCCTTGGAATTACGGCCTTTGCCCAAACCATTCTTGACGATGTGGACGCGGCGGCGGTTCTTTTGACTCTCGGCGCCGGTGATTTGGCAACCCAGGATGAGGCAGACCTCGGGTTGGGGACGATGGCCGCTGAAACGGCGACAGATTACCTTTCCAAGGCCGGGAATCTTTCCGGGTTGGCAAGTGCGGCAACATCAAGGAGTAACTTGGGCCTTGGAAGCGCCGCCGTTGAAAACGTGGCAGCCTTTTTGCGGCCTTCAAATAACCTTTCTGACGTTTCGAGCGCTGCAACTGCGCGAACAAACTTAGGGCTTGGGAGCGTTGCAACTTATGACGCCGGTACTGGATCTGGGGATATCGCGGTACTTGGAGCCGGAGGATTGTTCGACGAGGCCAGGATACCAACAGTGGCCGTCACCATCCCCTACGGTTGCCGCCTATCAACCGGTACGGATGCAGATCATGACATTGACATAAGCGCCGGGTACCGGGTTTCTGAGACGGATCACCAAACCGGCATGACCTGCGCCGGGGTGACGATTGCCATTGATGCGGCTGGGGCCGGGGGCCTGGATACCGGGAGCGTGGCGGCTAACACTTGGTATCATATCTATTCGATTTCCAACGGCACCACGGTCAACGGCATGTTTTCACTTTCAGCCACAAGCCCGACCATGCCCGCAGGGTACACTCTCAAATGCCGCCTGGGGGCTGTAAAGACGGACGCGGGCAGCGACTTGATACCGTTTGTCCAGGTATCAAAAAACAAGTTTTTGTGGTCCACGCCTATCTTGGATTACTCCAACGAAGCCATAATCACATCACGTGTCTTGCTGACACTGAGTGTCCCGACAGGGATTAGAGCAAGGGTTATAATTAACGCAAGGGGTACTGGTGCGGGGCAGTTTTATCTATGCTCCCCCGATCAAACAGATCAAGGGCCAAGTCTCACGGTCTCCCCCTTAGTGACATTTAATCAAAGCCAAGCTGCGTACAATCAGCTGCTTGTTGATACAGACACTTCCGCACAAATAGCAGCAAGAGCAAGTGCAGCGTGTGGAATTTATATCGCGACCCTTGGCTGGACGGACCACGAACTGCAATTTTAACGAAAGGAACCAAGTATGGGCACAAAAAAAGGAACTGGATTAAGATGTACGCCGGTGCCAAATTTTATACTGATACCGATTTACCTGATTGAACAGGTCGAGCCCAAGGTTGACATGGCTTCTTTCATGGCGTCGGCTCACGGGATTGCAGCCAACCCGGACACGGTGATTTGTGTCTTCTCTCCCATGGACCCGAAGGCCGAAGACAGGGCCGTGGTTAAGGGGTTCTTTTGGGCGACAGTCAACAGAACGTCCGGTTCCCTGGATGTCCACATGCTCAGTATCGATGAGGAATACCAGGGGCGTGGCATTGTCGAGGAAACCAACAACATATTAGCGAAGATAGCCAAGAGCAACGGACTTTCCAGATCGCGGTTTTTGACGGTCATGCCGGAAGTTTTTGAATCGATCGGGGCCACGCGCTCCAAGTCGGTCATGATGGAGGTGAATTATGGGTGATTTTCTGATGGGCGGGACTACGCCTACCACTACGACAAAGGTGAACAATCTCACTGGTGGGCAAAAAAATCTTTTGAGCTACCTGACAAAAAATGCCAGGGGTGGCGGGGTAAACTCGTATGGGGGGACATATACCCCGGGCGCTTCTGGCTTGCAGCAGGGCGCGTTTTCGTCCATTGAGGACATGCTTGCAGGTGGACAGGGCATGGGCCAGGCGCAAGACTTTTTGACCAGCCTTATGCAGCCTTACGACGACACGGCGGCAAAAACTTACTACCAGGACGCGATCCTTGCCCCTACCATGCAGAATTGGCAGAACGAAGTTTTGCCACAGGTCCGGGAGGCCATGATATCCCAGGGCGCTGGATCTTCCGGGGCTGCGAACAGAGCCATTGCCAAGTCCGGGGCCGACATGATGACGAATCTAAACGCCAACATGGCCAGCACGCTCTATGGCGACAAACAGCGGTACACCCAAAATGCCATGGGCGGGGCTCAGGGGCTTTCTCAGGTTAACCAGCTTTTGGCTCAGCTTGGGTTATCTGGTGGACAGCAACAGCGGCAGATTGCCAGCGAACAGGGGCAGGAAGGTTATAACGACTGGCTCATGGAGCAGGATTGGAACAATCCGTGGCTCCAGTACTCCCAAACAGCCCTCGGCACAAGGGCCTTTGACAATGTGGTCCAGCAGGGGAGCACACAGCAAGGGGCGCTTGGGGA
>JAEINO010000076.1 GCA_016342345.1 Pseudodesulfovibrio sp.
CGCGGTAAAAATGGAACGCACTCGCTCAGGACAAATTCCGTGAGATCACGGTTGTCCCGAACGGTTCCGCCCTGAGCCAGGCCACGGATGCCGCCATATTTAGGATTATACATAAGCCGAAGGACCGGAAAACGATCCATGATGCGAGTGATGCGATTCTTGTCGCCACATTCACATCTGATCATGGTCGGGACATCAATGAGCAACCCGCTATAGGGAGCATCAATGAGAGCGCCATTTATCTCGTCTGGAGAAGCAATACAGTCCACTTCGATATCAAGATTATGTAAGACTTCGACGTAGGCCACCCGAGCAAGACCCTGCTCGGCAATGAGTAAGAGCTTGGTTTTCACTTCGTTCAGATCTCCTTTAATCAAGCGGATGCATATGAGCATAAAAAATGAATATTAACAAGTAAGCCGAATGATCCCAACAACCAAAGAAAATTTATATCCTGACATCTCTTTAACTATCCGTAATTATACTTTTTTAATTTCACATACCGAAAGCCACATTTTTTGCGCATCTCGTTACTTGACATCGATTCTCAATATCACTATATCTCTTTCGTCCGGTATTAAATCCGGGAAAAAAACACTTTGAGGGACACTATGCTTGACACAATCATCGTTTTGACGATCATAGCCATCGCAGCATCTTTTGTTGGCCGAACCTTATACAGACAGTTTTCATCAAAATCAGCCGGATGCAGTTGTTCAGGATGCGGACAGTCAAATTCCTGCTCCACAATCCGCAACAAGTCGAACTCTTCGAACTGTAGTGGCTTGCGGTAACATTCTGCTGCACCACAGATAACAATTTTCAACGATATAAATGAGGACAGAACATGGGCAAATCAATTTGCTTGAGAAACGCCAAAATCAACCAGAAACTCAAAATCATCTCAGTCACCGGAGATGGCGAACTGGGGCGCCGCATTCGAGACATGGGACTCATCCCCGGAACCGAAGTTCACGTCATTGGCAAGGCCCCTCTCAAGGACCCTGTTGCTCTTCGTCTCAAGGATTTCACCCTGACACTAAGAAACAGCGAAGCCGACAACATCAGCGTAGCGATTCTGGAGGACTAGCCAATGAGCCAATATACTGTCGGGATTGCTGGAAATCCGAACTGCGGCAAGACAACCATGTTCAATGCACTGACCGGTTCACGGCAGCATGTGGCCAACTGGCCAGGTGTCACCGTCGAGAAAAAGATCGGCAAAATCAAAACCGACAACGATTCCATCGAGATTGTGGATCTGCCCGGAACCTATTCCCTGACCGCCTACACTCAAGAAGAACTTGTGGCACGGAACTTCCTCGTTGAAGAACGCCCCGAAGTTGTTATTGATGTCATGAATGCCGATGCCCTTGAGCGGAACCTCTACCTTGCCGTACAAATCATGGAACTGGGTGTCCCTCTGGTCATGGGCTTGAACATGATGGATGAAGTTCGCAAAAGTGGCAAAAACATCGACAGCGATAAACTGGCTGAACTCTCCCACTGCCGAGTCGTTGAAACCATCGCCAGAAACAACACGGGCATTAACACCCTGCTTAAAGCTTCAATAGATCTTGCCAAGGAAAAGAAAGGAGCATGGACTCCACTGAATATTTCCTACGGCCCTGATCTGGACCCGGTACTTACCGAAATGGAAAGGCTCATCGAAGCCGAAAATTTCCTCACGGACAAGGTTCCTTCCCGCTGGACCGGAATTAAATACCTTGAGCGTGACGAAGACGTTGTCATCAAAGGACGCATGAACAACTCCGAACTTTCCAACCAGCTTGAAGACATGGCAAAAAAAGTTGGAGAACACACCCAAAAGACCCTTAATGCGGCACCGGACGCACTCATTGCCGACTACCGCTACGGATTTATCGCCAGCATCATAAAGGATGTTGTTTCCTACCCGATACTCGACGCAGATCGCATCAGCCGCTCCGACAAAATGGACAAAGTGCTCACCCACACCTTCCTTGGCCCGATGATTATGCTCGCCATCGTCTATGTCATTTATCAAGTTACTTTCACATTAGGTGAAATCCCCATGGGCTGGCTTGAATCAATCTTTGGTTGGATGGGCGAAACCGCCACGAACATCTTGCCGGAAGGCCATTTGCGCTCACTTATCGTCTCAGGCATCATTGATGGCGTGGGGGGAGTCCTCGGATTTGTTCCACTAATCATGCTCATGTTCCTCATGATTTCCGCCCTGGAAGACTCCGGCTACATCGCCCGCATGGCCTACATGCTCGACCGCGTATTCAAGATATTCGGACTTCACGGGACTTCGGTACTGCCCTTCATCGTGTCCGGTGGCATTGCAGGCGGTTGTGCGGTCCCCGGTGTCATGGCAACCCGCACACTGCGCAGCCCTAACGAAAAGCTCGCTACCATCTTTGTAGCCCCATACATGACCTGCGGAGCCAAGGTTCCGGTTTTCCTCATGCTCACAGCCGCATTCTTTCCAAACAATGCAGCCAGCGTCATGCTCATTATCACCCTTGGTGCATGGGCCATGGCTCTTATTGTGGCCCGCGTCCTTCGTTCCACCATCATCAAAGGCAAATCGACTCCCTTTGTCATGGAACTACCTCCCTACCGCATGCCCACACTGCGAGGCGTGCTCATCCACACTTGGGAACGCACATGGGAATACGCCAAGAAAGCGGGTACCGTCATCCTCGGCATCTCTATTCTCCTATGGGCAATGATGACCTTCCCCCAACTACCGGAAGAACGCATCGCCTCATATGAAGCCCAACGCACTCCCCTCACATCGCAAGTCGAAGCACTGACGAAGAGCGGACAACAAGAAGACCTTGCCAATCTTGAAGACAAGATAGCGATCATCGACAATACCGAAGCAGAAGAAGCCGTCCGCCACACCATAGCCGGTAAAATCGGCACAGCACTGGAACCTGTATCCAAACTGGCTGGTTTCAATTGGCGTACCAACATAGCCCTGACAGGCGGATTTGCTGCCAAGGAAGTCATTGTATCCACTCTCGGCACGGCTTACTCTCTTGGAGAAGTTGATGTTGAAGAGACCGAACCGCTGTCCGCCAAACTCGTGGCTGACCCCTTGTTCACCACAGCATCAGCCATCGCATTGATCATATTCACCATGCTCTATGCACCCTGCTTTGTGACTGTCGTGACCATGGCACGGGAATCAAGCTGGACCTGGGCCGCCTACAGCGTGATAGGTTCCACCACCCTGGCTTTCGGCCTGGCCGTAGCCGCCTATCAAATAACTAGCGCATTCTTGTAACAATTCACCCACCACCATTCACAACAAGGGAGTCCCGGAGGACTCCCTTTTCTTTTGCTCACAAATACACTATTGTTCCAGCGGTTGACAAAAGGAGTATCAGGTTGAAATTGATTACTATTGCAAAAGAGTTGGTCCATGACGCCATTTCAGCGAGCATGGAACTGTTCAAGGTCATGATCCCGATCCTCATAGGAGTAAAGATCCTTCAGGAGCTGGGACTGATTGAATACCTTGCATGGCCACTCAAACCTGTCATGACCATTCTGGGTCTACCTGCCGAAATGGGCCTGGTCTGGGCCACGGCCATGATAAATTCGATATATGCAGGCCTCATTGTCTTCATTTCGCTGATTCAGAACAATCCCTTGACCACGGCTCAGGCAACAGTTCTGGCCACACTCCTTCTGATCTGCCACTCCCTACCTCTGGAAAGCTCCATTGCCAGAAAATCAGGCGCACGTTTTCTCTTCCAGTGCATTGTAAGACTCATTGGGGCGTTGGTCCTCGGTTGGCTGCTCAATTTACTGTATACTTCCACCGGAACTCTTCAGGAACCGGCCACGATCCTATTCCAAACAGCTTCGCTCAGTAATACCGACCAGACACTCGCAAACTGGGCACTGAATCAGGGCAAAAATCTGCTCTCCATTTTCGGTGTCATTCTCGGCTTGCTGGTTACAATGCGCATTTTGCACGCCATCAAGGTCATTGATCTCATGAACATGATCCTGCGCCCAATTCTCAAAATCATCGGCATCGGCCCCAAGGCTTCCGCCATTACGGTCATAGGCCTGACCATGGGCCTCTCTTACGGAGGAGGCCTGATCATCAACGAGGCTAAAAACGGCAATATTGACAAGAAAGACATCTTTTATTCGCTGACACTCATGGGCTTGTGTCACTCACTTATCGAAGACTCGTTGCTCCTGCTGCTTATCGGCAGCAATTTTGCCAGCATCTTCTGGGGCCGACTCCTATTCGCCATCATCGCCATGGCCGCCATTGTCCAGATAGTACAAAGACTCCCCAAGCGACTTCAGAATACCTACCTCTGGGTAGACAAATAACCCCCCTGTAACACAAGGAGATTTCCATGTCAGACATCAAACTCATTCACACAGACAATGCTCCTGCTGCAGTTGGCCCTTACTCCCAGGCCGCCGCAGCAAATGGCATGCTCTTCGTGTCCGGACAACTCGGCATCATTCTAGGCAAAGGAAAATTTGCCGAGGGCTTTGAAGCACAAACAAGGCAGGCTCTGGAAAACATGAAATCCATTCTGGAAGCTGCAGGATCTTCACTGGAAAAAGTTCTTGCAGTTGACGTCTTTGTCCTCGACATGAAAAAATTTGCAGACCTCAACGCCATCTATTCGGAATACTTCATCAACCACAAGCCAGCTCGGGCCGCCATCCAGGTGGGTGCTCTTCCGCTTGGCGGACTTGTCGAACTCAAATGCGTTGCTCTGTCCAAATAACATCAGACAAAAGCATCACGATATGAACCCGTTACAAAAACTCTACTTGACAACGATCATTTCGATCAGATAATTTAAAAATATGAACATCAATACCAGCCGCTTCTTTTTCAGCTTTTTTTTTATGAATGCCTGCGGTTTTGGTGTGAACTAGTTTTAAGTAGACAAGAAAACATCAAAGAGGCCGCGGCACAAACCGCGGCCTCTTTTTTTTGTGCCGCGCAGCCAGCCTAAAAAAAGGAGGAAATGCTATGCATCTTGGTAAAGCAATTCGCATGGAAAGAATCATGAACCGAAACAATGGTCGTACCATTGTCGTACCGCTGGATCATGGTGTCACTGTCGGCCCCATATACGGGTTGATAGACCTACGCGAAACCGTCAATCAGGTGGCTGAAGGTGGTGCCAATGCCATGCTCATGCACAAGGGCATTCCTCGTTGCTCACATCGTGCAGGAGGCAAGGATATAGGCTTGATCATTCACCTGTCCGCCTCCACATCCCTGTCTCCATTTCCCAACGCAAAAACGCTCGTCGGCACGGTCTCCGATGCCCTCAAGCTTGGAGCCGATGCCATCTCGGTCCATGTCAACCTGGGAGACGAAACCGAACCTCAGATGCTCGCCGATCTTGGGGCACTTTGCTCGGAAGCCAACGAATGGGGCATGCCGGTACTGGCCATGATCTATGCTCGCGGCCCGAAGATCAAAGACGAATACGATCCTCAGGTTGTAGCCCATTGCGCCCGTGTTGGGGTGGAACTCGGTGCCGACATCGTCAAGGTCAATTATACCGGCGATCCTGAATCCTTCTCCAAAGTCACTGCCGGTTGCTGCGTACCAGTGGTTATCGCTGGTGGTCCCAAACTGGAAAGCGAACGAGACCTTGTGCAGATGGTCTACGATTCGATCCAGGCTGGCGGTTCCGGTCTTTCGGTGGGAAGAAACATATTCCAACACAAAAGCCCTGCCAAAATAGTGGCAGCCCTGCACATGATCGTCCACGAAAACTGGAAAGTCGATGCGGCGATGGAGCTTCTGTAATTTCAAATTAAGAGGGCTGGAGTCGTAACTCCAGCCCTCTTTTCAACATCTGCCCAACATGAAATACCGTCAATTTTTCATCATTTTGCACCCACGAGGCAAACCTTGCCACACGCTTTCAAGGCCTTGCAAAAATGAGCATTTTCAAATCACTGAATTAACAGAATTTAAATATGAGAAAAGACCTCTTCCCCATGGCATGAAAAGTGCTTATTATTAATATAACCTGGAAGACAGGTGAGGCTGGAACGAGATTGGGAACCAACAGATACAGAATGTTGAAAAGGCTCAGGCCTAATAAAACAAGTGTTCCAGTCCTCCTGCCCACGGTTAACCGGGTACCTAGAATCATCAGGGCGAGCACATTAAGGCTCGCCCTTCTTTTGGACTACTTGCCGAATTCAACTTTCACCGTATCGAGATAATGAGCCATCCGCTGGATATGAGCGCGCACATCGTCTTCACTTTGTGCCTTGGCAGCATTTTCAAGCTCCAAACCGATATCCCCCATTCCTCTGAATCCATATCCGTAACCGGTCCCCTTGGCAGTATGCCCCAGACGAATCAAAGACGTAAAGTCCTTGGCCTCCAAAGCAAACTGCATTTTCCCGAGGTCTTTTCTTGAACTCTCAAAAAAACGCTCCATCAACTCTTCCAGATCCGGATCGATTTGCTCAACAATGGGACCATCGACCATGGCTGCATTCCTCATATAAAAATCACACTTTCCAACATGATTCACGGACTTGTTTTTCTACCAAAAGACTAATAACCTGCGGCACAATCTGCTTTGACACATTATGTGTCAAGCTTTATGGAATATTACACCGTATGAAACAAATCTTTTCCCTTATACTGTTACTGATGCTTGCTTCTTCGTGCTCCAGATACGATGCAGCACGCATTGCCCGAGCAGCAGCCACCGGCAATCCGATCACGGCAGCCGAGGCCCTTGCTCGAGACAAAGCCATGGGTTACGCCATGCATCCGGAATCCATTTCCAGTGACCTCAAACAATTCAATCAAATCGTCAATAATTTCATCGCATCGATTGAAAAAGTATGGGGAAAGAACGATACTCGCATTGCCCGACCCAAGGAATACATCAAATACACACAGAATTACCTATCTCGCGCCAGTGTTGATTTCGACAAAGGGATCATCACCGTTGAAACCGTTGACCAACAACGCCCCCTGACGAGCTTGAAGAATGCCATTGTCACGACGATGCTCACTCCCGACGATCCACGCGCCGTGGACCTTTATTCCGACAAGACCATCAAACTCGGCGAAACGCCCTTCCTGCTGAATGAAGTCAGGGACCTTGAGAACAAGTCTATCCGTTGGGCATGGCGGGCCGAACAATACGCAGACAACCTGATAAAAAATCAAATAAGGACACGTACAGTCAAGGGTAAAACCACCCATTATGTCACTATCACCATGGTTCAAGACCATCTGAGCATCCGGGCAGGCAAATACAAGACCTTGGTCGAATCTTCGGCCAAACAATTCAGAGTCAGCAAAAACCTCATCTACTCAATCATGAAGGTCGAGTCAGATTTCAATCCATTCGCAATCAGTTCGGCCATGGCCATTGGACTGATGCAGGTTGTACCTGCCACCGCCGGAAGTGATGTCTACCTTTTCCTGCACGGGAAAAAAGGATATCCCTCTCGCGAAACACTTTTCAATCCACAGTCCAACATCACCTATGGCACGGCCTATCTTCATCTTCTGAAAAATCGATTCCTCAAAAAAATCAACGATCCAATTTCTCGAGAATATTGCATGATTGCAGGCTACAACGGTGGAGCGGGTGCCGTTCTCAGAACATTCGACAAAAACAGGAAACACGCCACAGCCAAAATTAATGCCATGCCTCCCGGCCTTGTTTATGAAACATTGCGCTCCGGATTGCCCCATGCCGAAACCAGACGGTATCTTGGCAAAGTTATTGAATCCAAAAAAGAATTCGTCAACTTCTAGTCACAACAGAGACCATGACAATACAGCAAACAGCCCAATCCCTTGGACAGACATTCATGGAACTTGGCCAGCAGTTCATCCCGGACGCACCGCCTGAAGCCATCCGATACGGCGGAGCCGCTTTTCTTGGCGTTATGGCGTTCATTCTGCTCATCTTCGCTCTTCGCATGTTTCGCGGTAGCAACAATAAGATAAAGAACTCCTCCACCCATACGGATATTCCCCAATCTCTCCAACAAGACGGCGTATTGTTAGACCTTCTCGACAGCCCTGACGACGAAAACGTTTCTGTCCGATGCGTCATAACATCAGTCAGATCCGGCAAAATAAAATGCGAAATAATTGAAAGACTTGATGTCATGAAGACCCAGGAAGGCAAAGAAATTGTCTGTGTTTTTGCGCCCATGAAAACCAAAACCGAAAAAGTGAATTTCTTTACAGCCAAACTTCTGGAATCAGACAAGTCCGGCAACAAGGCAGACCGCCTGATCCTTTCCAGCCCCACGGCCTACGGAGTGACTCCGCGCCGCAAACACACTCGGAAACGCGTGGCAGACCAACAATTCATCCGCGTCAAACTCTGGGTCGCCAGTCCTTATTCATCTGATATTTCATTTGAGGATGCAGCACCACAGATCGGCGTCAACTCCTTTGCCACGAATGGACCAGACCAAAGTTCCAACGCTGTGGTCAACATCTCCAACGGTGGCTTGGGATTGAGCATTCGGAACCGCATAATCCCGGAAACCTGTGCTGTTGGAGCCTCGGTTGCCATCAATCTGTTCATGTTCAATTTCAAGGAAAAGACCTTCAAGCCATACTGGTATTCCGGCCAGGTTCGCTCCATGGAAGAAACACGTCCAGACTTTACGAGGATTGGCATCGAATTCAACGGAGCGGCACAGACGAACAGCGACACAGGTCGTCTCAAGTGGTCAAAATTCTAAGAAAAAGCCCCGACGAAAAATCGCCGGGGCTTAATTATTAACATATATCGTCGGTGTATCAACTCTTAGTACTGACAAATCGTTCACGAGCAAGCCGAGGCATATTGCCCGAACCGTAACTATAACCTGCAATACGACGATTCTGCTTCTTCATATTGGAAAGATCATGCTTCAACGATGAATGCAATTTCCTGGCTTCACCAGTAATTTCAGCATGAAGCGATTTCATTTCAACCAGCTTGTCAGCCAGTTTTTCCAGATTGTCCCTGTCCAGGTCTCCGATAGCTTCATCGAGAATGCGCTCCCGGTCACGCGAAAGCTTCTCAGCCTTGAACACATCGCCATCGGTAAGGCAGCCAAGCTCTTTGCGACCAAGGGACAATGCCTCGTCGATCATCTGACGTCTGGTAGTCATATCTAACTCTTGTTTGTCCGAATGTCGTCGCGAAGATGCTTGATAACCTTTTTCCATTTTTCCACCGCCGGAAGAAATTCGTATTCGAGCAGATCAGCCAGAAGAATCCAATCCTCGTTCTCAAGAACAGAACCCATTTCAGTAAACATCGAATTCAGTTCTTCTGCGCTTTTCAAAAACTCGGGATGCTCGTCAAGAGAATACTGATCACGCAAGACACCAATCATGTTCAGGAAATTTCGCATGACATCAATCAAATCCTGATACGTCTCCAGGGCCTCGGCATCATCTGCCTGCCTGAAAAGTTCAGATACACGCTTGCTGCCTTCGGCCATGATATTGACGACCTTGTAGAGTTCAAGGGTAATCTCCACGGCCATATCGTCTGTGGTCATGGTCACGATCTCCACGCTCTCGACTTCGGACATGTCGATGTCTTCAGCCTGATGGGGATAAATCTCGGTGAATGGTTCTTCATTGATCCTGACATCGGTCACAATACGATCTTCGAGATGACCGTCCTCGACCACCTTATTGAATACCTGTTCAAGGTTTTCCAGATTCTGGGAACCAATGTCATACTGTTTGCCGTCGATAATGATCATCTTGATCTCCTCCTCGAAAAGGAATGATAAATTTTTCCGTAAAGTCGGTTCATCCAAATTTATTCAAGAACCATGCCGACTACATAAATTCATCACGCATTGAGGAGATAAGAGTCCTGTACCGATCGGTCAGGATTAAAAGAGAAGCGAAATTGTCACCGCATCGTTGCGACTCAAACATCCATAACAATCCAAGTATGTTAAGGTGATCACTCGCAGCCAATATATTTTGTAGACGCTGCCATGAGGCAAGGAATTTGGTCTTGGCCTGAGGTCTCGGATTTTTCTGAAGCAACATGCCCTGCTGGGACAAAAGGAACAACATGTCATGGGCATTGGTCAAAGTTTTGAGTATTTCACAAGCCACTTCAGGACTTAATTGCCCGGCAATCCCGGTTTTTCCTTCACATGCAATCCCATCAAAAAAGTTCAGATAATAAGCACGCTGCAATCTGATCCAAAGAACGCGGTCACTCAAATCATGCCCGGACAACGACTCAAGCCCCATGAAGCCATCAGCACCTGTCCTTGTGCGCCAGGTTCTGACCCCCGGCACAACATTGAAATCATCATCACCCAAAACAATCTTCACAGCCGCACACATGGCTTCCGGGGTCACAGCCCAACGACATTCTTCAGACAAATGGCAAATCTTGCCGAATTCGCACGGATGACAATCCATTTCCGGCTCAAGGCAAATATTACCATCCCTATACGGTCCCGTGTCCCATGGTTGGGCTGTAGCCAAAAACACCGCGCAAACAGGAACACCGAGTCCGGCGGCAAGATGCATCGTTCCGGTATCATTGGTGACAAGTACCGCACACCGAACCAACAAGCATGCCAATTCCGTCAGGGAGGTTGCCCCAATGCAATTGATAAACGGAAAATCTGCTTCTGCCTCGAATCGTTCACCGAGAGCGACTTCACTTTTAGTACCCAGAAGAATGGAAACCAAATGATCTCGTTCCCACAGCATCCGAGCCGTTTGAACAAAATGAGTGATAGGCCAACGACGGCGATCTTCGCTGGCTCCCATTTGCAAGGCCACAAACCCTGTGTAATCCTCCGGGGCCTGGATCAGCAAACCATCGACCCCGGCAACAGGCAAATCATCCGGTACAGCCAATTGTAACGAATTACCTTCGATGCCAAGACCGGCGGTACGGCGAAAAAGATCACAGATATTGAACGGACTTGATCCCCGATTGGAGCCAGCCATCTGAAGGAAAGCAGCCCAGGAAGAAGTATCAGCATTAAAACCGAATTCATCCACGCTAAAGCCTATCGTGGTGCCATTTTCAGGAGTCAGATCAAAAGCCAGCAATCGGGAAGCAGTGGACGGGGTCAGATTGACTGTCCTGTCTGGCAGAAATGAAGAAAAAATATCAATTCTAAATTGATGTGAGTCCCTGACAGCATCTCGCCAATCCGCATCAATTCCCGCGAGAAGCCCGGCTCCAGGAAAAGGGAAAACATGATCCACCCCATCCAGCAATGCGGTAGCCGAGGCAAAATTTTCAAGACAGACCAACCCGACACGATGTCCACGGCTTTTATAACCGGAAATTACGGGCTGGGTCTGAATCAGATCACCAAAACGGGTCAGGTTGATAATCAGAACATTCACGAACAATATCCTTATATGATATACAAGCCGTCAAACATCTGCCGACCTGTCGGACAAATGCAAATATGAAGCCGGAAAAACTACAACCCTGTCCCCGCCTGCACCAACCGTACAAGTTTCTCAACGGCCTGAATGGCAGCCTTCAGCCGTTTCCTCTCTTCGCTGTCAAGAGCTATCGGTTTGACATAATTATGAGACGGAACGCCTTCTTCTTCACAAGACAACCCGATTTCCAACCGTTTGCGCTGCAAATATTCCCAGGCATCCAGCAACTGCTCTCCGTGCTTTCTGGAAACATGCCCAAGCTCGGTCAGTACACGAACACGCTCACATGTATTGGAAGGTGACAAATCATATTTCAAGGCAAGGATTCGGGCACTATTGGTTAAATGAGCAAGCACACTGTTCTTAATATTGAGATATCCCTGCCAGGGACCATCCTTCTCGGTGATAAACGCACCAAAAAAGGACAAAGGCATCCGGTAGTCGGTCAGTTCCCGGATAAGCAAGGAAATGGCAATGGGCTTTGCCCGTACATATTCCCACAACCGATCACGCAAGAGAAGGACATCATCACTGGAGCCAAACACGGCTTGAAAATCAAGAATAAGCCCGGACTGCCATGAACCTTTCTCCGCCGGATTGGAAAGCCAGCTTGTCAGTCGAGTCAACCAGGAATCGAAATCCCCACGCCACGCCTCATTACTGACCATAACCCCGCCTTCGCACAGGGACAGGCCTGCACCGTCAAGGGCGATAACAATGGACTGGGTACAATCATCCAGTTCAGCCGGATCAGGGGCAATGGACATGAGCAGACCATTATCCTGATCGGACCCGACAACCTGCTCTTCCCGCCCACCTGACCCAAATTCAAGAAAAGAACACTCTCGCAACCACACATATTCTTCGGCATGCGCTTCGAGCACAGCTCTGATGACATCGCGATTGAACGCGGTAAGACGCTTGCAGACATCTTCAGCAGTCAATCCCGTGTCCAGCCAATCCTGCACAAGATCAAGACGAGTACGCCGTATCCCGACAAGTTTGCCTTCGCGCGCCATGGTCAACAGTTCGATGTTCAGACCATGCGGAACACTCGATTCGCCGTTCACCGAACCGTCCGGGAAAAAAATGCCATCTGATTCGTGATTCAAGAGTTGCTCCATGGCCGACTTTTCTACCGTTAACCGGGCAATACGATCCGTTAACCTTCGGGATAGAAAACCGTTTGCCTATGACCGAGCGAGTTTAACCGTTTACCTGAAAAGCAATGCGACCTTTGAATTCTCTACTGTAAAAGGACTTCAACGGC
>JAEINO010000077.1 GCA_016342345.1 Pseudodesulfovibrio sp.
TTTATTCACGTTTACGGCCATATTTTTGGGATGGCAAGGACAATCATGACCGCGCCGATGGCAGTCTTGACCGTGAAGCCAAGAGCTTTGCCAATAAATGCGCCTTTGGCTGCGTGGAAGGCTTCGGAACGACTTCTGCCTGGCATTTCGGCTATGAGGCAACCGAGATAGGCTCCACCTAAGGCTCCGACCAGTGCGCCAAGTCCAAGCAGGAATGATGCTCCGAAAATGGCTCCGGCTATTGCACCGATTATTCCGCCGATATTGCCGCGAGTGCTAGCACCATAGCGGCCAGCTCCCCATGTCTGAAGGCCGAATTCAAGGACTTCTGCGACACCGGCAATTATCGCGAGAATTATGACAAAATTCCATTCCATGGATTCCGGATAGAGCCACTTCCAGAGTGCAACCAGTGCCAACGCGATCCAATTGGCCGGGCCGCTGAAAAGCTGGAGCACCTGAGAAGTCATCAGGCCAAGTATGAGGAACGTTGCCCAGACATATTCCATTGTCTGTTAATCCTTGTCGCGTCGGTCGATTACACGAACAGCCTTGCCCTCGGTCTTGGGGATGGAGCCGTGCTGGCACAGTTCCACTCGTGGTGTGAGCAAGATTTCGTTGCATAGATTCTTAGCAATTTTTTTCTGCAAACCCTGAAGGATACGCATGTCCTCGACAAAGTATTCTTCCTTGATCTCGACCTTGACCGTCATCTGGTCGGATACACCTTCGCGAACCAGTTCAATGAGGTAGTTCTGACCGACTTCAGGAATGGTCATCAGACATTGTTCGATCTGCATGGGGTAAATGTTTACGCCCTTGAGGATCATCATGTCATCTGCACGTCCGGTAATACGGTCAATGCGACGATGGGTGCGTCCACAAGCGCACTGCCCCGGGATGAAGCGGGTCAAGTCACGGGTACGGTACCGGATGATTGGCATGCCTTCACGGGTGAGATTGGTCAGGACAAGTTCGCCAATTTCGCCTTCAGGAACGTAATCACCCGTTTCCGGGTTAATTATTTCGACAATGTAGGCATCTTCCCAAACATGCATACCATTCTGGTGGATGCATTCAAAAGCTACTCCTGGGCCATTCATTTCGGACAGTCCGTATGAGTTGTAGGCCTTGATGTTCAGCATGGTTTCTATTTTTTGACGGACTTCTTCTGTATGAGGCTCTGCGCCAATAAGTGCGATGCGCCAGGGCATATCCTTGGGATCAAAGCCTTCTTCCTGAACTTTCTGAGCGAAATAGAGGGCAAAGGACGGGATGATGTGCAGGATTGAAACATTGAAATCACGGATGAGCTTGATTTGGCGTTTGGTGTTGCCTGCACCAGCCGGAATGGTCAGCATGCCAAGGCGTTCTGAGCCGTAGTGGATACCGAGGCCGCCAGTGAAAAGACCGTATCCGGACATGTTCTGAAGGACATCGGATTTGCGGCAGCCGCAGGCATACATGCAACGAGCCATGAGGTCGGCCCAGCTATCGAGGTCCTTTTGTGTATAGAAAATGGCTGTGGGCGTACCTGTGGTGCCGGATGAAGCATGCAATCGGACAAATTCATCCAGAGGCCGAGTCAGCAGGCCATATGGGTACTGGCTGCGCAGATCGTCCTTTGTGGTGAACGGTAGTTTGGTGATGTCCGCTACAGTCTGAATGTCAGCCGGATTGAAACCGGCGAGACGAGTACCGTAAAAGGGGGCATTTTTTGCATTTTCAAGTGTGTCTTTGAGTCGATCGACCTGAAGTTCTTCCAGAGCCGAACGCTCCATGGCTTCAACGGGATTGAAATACATGGCAATCTTTATGGTAGAAGTTAGTAGGCTAAAATAAAACGAATACTGTTTCGTTACAATAAAATCAATGTATTGTGGACTTGAATATTACGTTTGTATTGAGCAGTAAATGCGCAATGCATTCAAGTCTTTTGAATAGCTTGCAGGAATTGGTTGTCGCCGTCCAGTTAGTTGTTATCCTGATGGAAACCTTCGGGAAGTTCTGATGGATAAGCGGTGGCGTCCATGTTTTCGAACAAGGTGTATTCCTTTTGGAAGAATAGTTCGCATCTTCCTGTGGGGCCATTGCGCTGCTTGCCGATGATGATTTCGCAATGGTTTTTGAGCGGGTTGTCCTCGTTCTTGTTGTAGGCTGCATCGCGGTAAAGAAAGACAATGATATCAGCATCCTGCTCGATAGCACCGGATTCGCGGAGGTCGGACATCATGGGACGTTTGTCTGTTCGTTCCTCGACCTTGCGGTTAAGCTGAGACAACGCGATGACCGGAACGTTGAGTTCCTTGGCAAGTGCTTTCAGGTGGCGAGAAATGTCGGAAATTTCCTGCTCTCGGGAGTCCGGGCGTGCGCTGGAACGCATTAACTGGAGATAGTCCACAACGACGAGGCCAAGACCGTGTTCGGCCTTGAGGCGGCGACATCGTGCCTGGAGTTCCAGTGTGGAGAGGGCCGGAGTGTCGTCGATGAAAATAGGTGCTCTTGAGAGTGCGTCCGCACCTTCATAAAGCTTTTGCCAGTCCTGATCTTCGAGAAAGCCGGTACGCAGGTTGCTGAGGCCGACCTTGCATTGCACGGCAAGAAGGCGCGTCATGAGCTGTTCCATGCTCATTTCCAGAGAAAAGATTGCGGTTGGGCATTCGGATTTGACGGCGGCACGCAGGGCGATGTTCAGGGCAAAGGCAGTTTTGCCCATGGAAGGACGTCCAGCGATAATGATCAGATCGGACTTTTGGAGACCTGCGGTCATGGAGTCGAAGTCGTGGTAATGAGTCTGGATGCCCGTGACCACGGATTTGTTTTCGAACTTGACCGTCAGTTCTTCGAAAACCTTCTTGATCAACTGGTCGCTGGGGATCATTCCCCGCATTTCCTTGGCCTGTGCTATCTGGAAAATTTCACGTTCGGATTCATCAAGAACCTCGTCCACATCGCGGGAACTGAAGCAATTGGTGATGATGCCACTGGATATGTCGATAAGCTGGCGAAGGATGCACTTGTCGCGAATTATCTGGGCGTGATGCAGGGCGTTGGATGAACTGACAACGGAGTCGGCTATATCTGCCAGATATACAGGGCCGCCAATGGTCTCAAGGGTATCATTCTTCTTGAGTTGATCTGCGACCGTTACCAGATCTATAGGCTGATGAAGATCATATAATTGCGTGAATGCCTTGAATATATCCCGATGAGTAGGGGAATAGAAATGGTCGGCATTTATGATGTCCACCAGTTGATGAAACATGGTGTTGGACTGGAACACGCCACCAAGAACGGCTTGTTCGGCTTCAAGGCTGTGTGGGGGAACTTTACGTAAGAGATCGGAAGAGGCCCTGGAAAGGGCCTCTTCCTGATTGCTGTCGTACTGGCCCTGATTAGGCCTGTGTTTCTTCGGCTTTTTCGGATTCTGCATCGTCAGCTACGGATTCCTCGGCCGCCACGGCCTTTTCTTCAACTGGTTTTGCTACTTCATCTTCAATGATGACACCGTGACGCAATACGGAGAGAGTAAGCTCGCCGTTAACATCAGGGTGCAGCTTGATTTCGATCTTGTATTCGCCAAGAGCGCGAATCGGTTCGGGCAAAAGAATTTTGCGGCGGTCGAGAATGACCCCTGCAGCTTCCATTGCATCGCCAATGTGGGCTGTGGTGACAGAGCCGTAAAGCTTGTCGCCTTCACCAACACGCACTTCGATGGAGATCGGAGTGGCGGCGATTTTTGCGGCCATGCCTTCGGCCTGTGTGCGAAGTGAGTCAGCCTGTTCCTGAAGCTTACGGCGTTCCAGCTCGAATGCTTTCAGGTTGGCTGTGGTAGCCGGTTTGGCCAACCCCTGAGGAATCAGGTAGTTGCGGCCATATCCAGCTTTGACGGTAACGATATCACCAAGTCGACCCAGAGCATCGATATCTGCGCGTAAAATAAGTTTCATCTGTCCTCCCTCCTACATGGAGCTCCGTTTTTTCACATCAGTGCTGTGAACGGTGGTGTAGAAAAGTAGGGCCATCTGACGGGCGCGCTTGATTTCGTTGGTCAGTCGGCGCTGGTGCTTCGCACAAGTGCCGGTGATACGACGGGCAATGATCTTGCCGCGCTCGGTCACGAAATCACGAAGGATATCGGGACGCTTGTAGTCCAGAGGCAGGTCCTTATCCGCGCAGAAGCGGCAAAACTTCTTTCTCGGGGTGAATTTTTTACGAAATGCCATGGTGAAACCTCCTAGGCAGCCAGTTTGACGGTCATGAACTTGAAGATACCGTCGGTGATACGGATGATGCGTTCCAGTTCGGCAACGACTGTGCCTGGAGCGTCGTACACAAGGCGTACGTAGTATCCACGGGTCTGCTTCTGAACAGGGTAGGCCAGTTGGCGCAATCCCCAGTCATCGGTTTCAACCATTTTGCCGCCTTCGCGATCCACGATGGAGGTGAGGTTGTCCAGGAGTTCTTTCCTGTTGTCCTCAGCCAACTCGGGAGAGAGAAGCACGAGCGTCTCATAGTTGTTAGCCATTTGTATTACTCCTTTTGGTCATTGGCCCCCCTCAAATGATAAGAGGAGAGCAAGGCAAGAGGGGTTAGTTAGTTTGTTTCATCAGCACTGTCAAGTGAGCAGTGTGTGTCGATCACGTTTCTCTATTCTTTCTTGTCGGGCGGCGTCCAGCCACATTGGTCGTTTTTAGGACCTCAGCCTCCGCCAAATTTGCCGCGGACGAAACGTCCGATAACCAGACCAAGGATGATCAGGCCAATGAGTTGTAGCCATTCAGGCATGAAGGACCTCCTGATATGTCGTAAAAGTTCAGGCTGCTATGTTTCCAGATCGTTACCAGTCAGGAGTTTGTAGGCTTCCAGATAGTTGGCGCGGGTCTGGGCTGCTATGTCTGCAGGTATGTTTGGAGCTGGAGGCTGTTTGTTGAAACCGATGTTCACAAGCCAGTCACGAAAATACTGTTTGTCGAAACTGGGTTGGGATTTGCCGGGTTCATAGCCCTCCATGGGCCAGAATCGAGAAGAGTCCGGTGTCAGGACTTCATCAATGATGGTTAACTCGTTGTCGATAATACCGAATTCGAATTTGGTGTCAGCAATGAGGATGCCACGTTTTTTGGCGTAATCGCGGGCGCGGGTGTAAATGTCCAGAGCCAGTTTTTCGACTTTGTCCATCATGTCCCTGCCAATCAGTTCGGCAGCCTTTTCGACCGTGATGTTCTCGTCGTGTTCGCCCAGTTCGGCTTTGGTGGATGGGGTGAACAACGCTTTTTTAAGCATCTCGGATTCCTTGAGGTTTTCCGGGAGCTTGTGGCCGCTGACTTTGCCGGTTTTCTTGTAGTCAGCCCAACCTGAGCCTGTGATGAATCCGCGAACAATGCATTCGATGGGCAAGGGTTTGGCTTTTTTAACCAGTACGCTTCGATCCTGAAGTTCGGCTTTGTATTTGTGCAGTGGTTCCGGGTAATCCTCAACATCTGTTGCGAGAATGTGGTTGGGTGCCAAATCCTTCATCATGTCCATCCAGAACAGAGTGATCTGATTGAGCACTTTGCCCTTGTCAGCAATGGGATCAGGCATGACAACATCAAATGCCGAGAGCCGATCTGTGGTCACGAGTAACAGGGTTTTGCTGTCGATCTCGTAGATGTCGCGAACCTTGCCCTTTGATACCAAGGGATATTCAGTGATATTGGTTTCCATAACGGCAGTCATGAGTCTCTCCATATAATAGGTATTACTTGTTTCGACATTCCACACTTCGTGCGTGGGCTTCGAGTCCTTCCAGTCGTGCCAGCCGGGCGATCTTGTCACTGTGCTCGGCCACAAAGCCCGCGCTCGTGGCAATTACGCTGGATTTTTTGCAGAAATTCTGAACTGACAGGGCTGAAGAAAAACGGACGGTCCTGAGAGTCGGGAGCACGTGGTTGGGGCCTGCAAAATAGTCACCTACCGGTTCGGGGGAATTGTGCCCCATGAAGATTGCTCCGGCATGGCGAATGGATCCAAGCATGGTCCATGGATCGGCCAGGGCCAGTTCAAGGTGCTCGGCCGCAAGCAGGTTGACAAGTTCGGCTCCGGTCTTGAGATCGGGAACTGTGATTATTGCGCCCCAGTTTTCAAGGGATTTGGCGGCGATTTCCCCACGAGGCAGCAAGGCGCATTGTGTGACAAGTTCCTTCCTGACTTCGGCAGCCAGTGTCTCGTCAGGAGTCACCAGTAGGGATGCGGCTAACGGATCGTGTTCGGCTTGCGACAACATGTCTGCGGCAATCCATGCAGGGGTGGCTGAGTCGTCGGCCAGGATGGCTATTTCGCTGGGACCGGCCACCATGTCGATGCCCACATGTCCGATGAGTTGTGATTTGGCTGTGGCGACAAAAATGTTTCCGGGACCGGCCAGAACATCACATGAAGCGATAGTTCCTGTGCCGTAGGCAAGGGCGGCTATGGCCCAGGCAGAACCAGCCAGATAGACTTCGTCGAGTTCCAATATGGCTGCTGTGGCCAGGATGTAGGGGTTCAGGGTGCCGTCCTGACGGGGGGGCGAGGTAACGGCAATGGACTTTACTCCAGCGACCTGAGCCGGGATGGCGTTCATGATCAGGCTTGAAATGAGTGGGGTTTCCCCGCCTTGTCCGCCGGGAACATAGAGTCCGACACGGTCTACAGGACGTACCATTTGACCGAGAACCGTTCCGTCTTCAGCCGTAGTCCACCAGGACTTTTCCTTCTGGTTGGCATGAAAATTCCTGACCCGTTCTATGGCTTCTCTGAGGATTTCAGCATCCGATGTCGGGATATCGTCCAGAGCGGTGCGAATTGTCGATTCTGGGATGCGGATCATTTTCTTGTCGAATTTCTTGCAATCGAATTTTTGCGTATATTCGACAATGGCATCATCGCCGCGTTTTTTGACATCGGCAAGGATGTCTCGGACGATGGTGTCCACCTTGGTGTCGGGATCTTTTCGTTGTTCCAGCCATTTTGCTATGGCTGACCAGTCATTTGGTGTGGTGTATTTCAGTTCTCTGCAAGGCATGGCGACCTCTGTAAAATTCGGGTGTTCAGTCTGGTTCCATTCAGGAAAAACGCAGTCAATGAGGATGCAATTTATAGCTGACAGGAGATCAAAAGTCGAGTCCGGAAAAGGCAAATAAAAAGGGCCGGGGTTTGCACTCCCCGGCCCTTGGCGTCACTTGGCAATGAGCTTTTCAGCTCAGGATACTAAGAGGTTCTAGAACTGGTAAACAACACCAGTGGAGAACTTCCATGCATCGCCGCCCTTGTTGCTGCCAGCGGCAGTAGTATTCCATACGGAAGACTTAGCATCAAGGTTGATGTAGCCAAGATCAACGTAAGCGGTCAGCTCGTCGTAGATCTTGTAAGCGGTGGTGGTGGAAACTTCGTACAGGTGATCATCTTCGGTCAGGGTACGACCGTAAAGGATGCCGCCGGAGCGAACTCCGCCAGTTGCCTGGGCGAAGGAATCCTTGTCGTTGGTACCCTTGACATACATGAAATGTACGCTGTGGGTCAGGCCTTCAGCAAAGGACTGGATGTCCTTGAGGGACAGGCCAACGGTCCAGAAGCCAAGCTGTGCAGCGTTGTCGTCCATGCTGCCGCCGGTGATGGAGTCACCACCGAAGAAGAAGGAGCCAACAGCCCAGTCACCCTTGAGGACAGGCATACGCTCGGAGGAGCCGTTGCCCTTGGTGCCGTTTCCGTCTTCACCAGTGGTGTAGACGAAGAACAGTTCAGGAGTCATGAAGTCAAAGCCCTTGTATTCGAGGGCAGCGTCAAACAACCAACCGTCGCGCTCGGAGCGAGCGTGTTCTGCGGAAACTTTACCATAGTTGACATCGGCCTTCAGGACGAAGGGATCGAACAGGTCCATGGTGAAAGCAGCGCCGAGCCAGTACGCGTTGTCGATTTCATCGGCGGGGGTACCGTTCAGGGCTGCCAAACCAGTGTAGCCAGCGGTGTGTACGTCGCCATAGGTAATTCCTTTACCGACCGGAGCGTATGCGCCGAAAGGTGTGAAGGAGAAACCTTCGAAGTTCAAGGGCAGAGCGACAATCCAAGCGTCCAGATCGCCACGGTTGTTGCCGTTGACTTCATTATTCAGGCGAGCCCAACCAGCCAGAAGGCTGACGTTGTCGGTGAAAGCTGTGGAAACGAAGGCAGCGCCTGCGCGTGCATTCTGGATCATGGAGCCGCCGCCGATGGAAGCAGGCAGGGAAACAGGCTGGATACCAGCTTTGACGTTCACTGCGGTGCCGGGCCAGTTGAAGTCAATGTATGCATCGCGAATCTTCAAAGTGGTTGCGGTGTCTATGTTGCCGTTGTCACCGGGGACATCGTTGGCGAATCCGCCTTCACCCCATTCTCCGCGAGAAGAACGCAGACCAAGAACACCTTTCAGGTTTTCGTTGGCGGTGATGGTGAAGTACAGGTCAGCGCGTTCGTAAACGGTGAAGGTCTTGCCGTTGTTACGATCGCCATTGTTTTTGAAGTTCCAGTTGTCTTTCCAGACAGCGTTGACCAGAAGGTTACCAGAGGTAACAACTTCGGGTGCTGCGGATGCGGAAGCAGCCAGGCCCAGTACGAATACCAGGGCGACTGCAAGCAGAGTCAAACGTTTCATGATTTCTTCCTTTTTTTGCATTTGTACCAAGTGGACGCCTTAACTGATAAATCTCTTAACCCATAATGATTCTTTTTGGCAAGGGGGTAAGGCAAAAAAATCAAGTGGGTAAAAATTTTTTTACCGTGCAAAAAACTGTACTGCCTGTAATGTTGTTTTCCATATTAAATCCTGTTAAACAGGTGGTTTGAATGAGTTGTGCACGGGGATGATTTGTGTCGTGAAATACTGTATGGTCACACTCAGGATTAAATATGTTGAAAAAAAACTACACTGTTGCTTCGGTAGAGTTCAAATTTTTTGCCGCCGATTATCCGGACTCACCCGGCGTCTATCTGATGAAGAATGGACGCGGTCGGATCATCTATGTGGGCAAGGCAAAGCGGCTTCGCAGGAGGCTTGCATCCTATTTTCAGGGAGGCTCCGGTCATACGCCCAAGACCAGGGTTCTGGTTTCGCAGGTGAGACAGATCGACATCCTGCTCACAACCACTGAAAAGGAGGCATTGCTTCTTGAGGCCGGGTTGATCAAGAAGCACAAGCCGCGTTACAATGTGGTGTTGAAGGATGACAAGCAGTACGTTTTGTTCAAGCTTGACAAGAAAATGGAATATCCGCGGCTTTCCATGACTCGTCGGGCCGTTCGTGACGGATCGATCTATTTCGGTCCATACACATCAGCTGCTGCAGCTCGCGCAACATGGAAAATTCTGGGCAAAGTTTTTCCCCTGCGAAAATGTAGTGACACCGTGTTTCACAATCGAGTCCGTCCATGTCTATATTATGATATGCATCAGTGTTTGGCTCCCTGCGTTTTGGAAGTCGATCAATTACTATATATGAATCAGGTCCACCGTGTGGAGTTGATTCTTTCCGGGCATAGCAGTGACTTGCTCGTTTCGTTGACACGAAAGATGACTGACGCATCCAGGGATATGAAATTCGAGCAGGCTGCCGAATATCGAGATCAGATCCAGGCTGTGAAAAAGACCATTGAAGGGCAGGTGGCTGTTATTCACGACAAGCGGGATCGTGATGTCATCGGCTTGGCAGAAAGCGAAAAAGGCCTTGGGCTCGGAGTGCTTTTCATACGGCAGGGAAGGCTTTTGGATCAGAAACAGTTTTTCTGGCCGGGGTTGACGCTGGACGAAGGGCCGGAAGTCCTGGAGAGTTTTCTTGCCCAATTCTATGGGGCGAATCGTTTCATACCATCAATGATCATTGCGCCTTTTGATACTGGCGAGGGGCTCTTGGCGGAAGTCCTTTCCGAGAGGCGGGAAGGTGTTGTGCGTATTATTACTCCCCAAGGTACACAGGAAAAGAAATTGCTTGAGCTTGCCCGGAGTGTTGCAAAACGGGCAAAATGCCGGGCAGACACTATCACTCTACGTTTGCAGAAAGCCTTGAAATTGTCTGTGGAACCTGCGCGCATAGAGTGTGTGGACGCCTCGCATCTGGGGGGGCAGGGCATGCGCGTTGGGCAGGTCGTGTTTGAGGAAGGGCGGCGCAACATGGAAGCCTCGCGGATATATTCCTTCCCGGAATTGGAAGGATCAAGCGATGACTACGCAGCTTTGGCAGCCTGGGCCATTCGTCGAGTGGAGTCGGGTCCGCCGTGGCCGGATTTAGTGCTGCTTGATGGGGGGCGTGGGCAACTTTCGGCCGTTGAACGGGCTTTGGGCGAGTGTGTGAATGATGTGTGCTGGGAGTTGGCTGCCATAGCCAAGGGGCCATCCCGTCGAGCTGGAGAGTTGGGTGACATGGTTTTCAGGCCGCAAAGAAAGAACCCGCTTCCGCTCAGGCCGGGAAGTGTTGAACTGTTGTTTCTGCAAAAGGTCCGGGATACGGCCCATCGGTTCGTGCTTGGGCGGCAGCGAAGTGCACGTAAAAAGGTCGTGCTTAATAGTGAGTTGACGTCACTGCCCGGCATTGGGCCAAAAACGGCCAGGATACTCTGGGACAGGTTCGAGGCTCTTGATGCAATGTTGGAAGCCGAGCGTGGTGATATCGAATCCCTGCCGGGGATCGGCAAGAAGAAAGCAGAGAAAATTCATTCGGCTTTGCAGGGACTCAAAATGGCCAGACTTTCCTAGGGAAGCACTGCATAATTGCCCTCTGGCTTCGTTGTTGCAAAAAAAATCAAACCCTAGCGTGCAGGAAGCACTCGTCAGCCTTGACTTTTTTGCGCGTCTTGCCAGCGAACAATTCTACAGCACTTCCTGAAGATTGAATTAATCAGCGTTTCCCTAGACTTCGATGGGTTTTCCGATCTCCATCTTCACCAGTTCAGTGTCCGGGGCAACCAGTGCGAGCTGCTCTGCTAGGCTGTCGGTGTTCTGGTTCAGAATCGGCCATGTCCCCCAATGTTGCGGGATGATCTTCTTGCATCCTAGTAGTTTGCAGGCATATGCGGCCTGTTTGGGACCCATTGTGAAGCGTCCGCCTGTGGGGAGCATGGCAATATCGATGTCGTGAAATTTTCCAAAGAGTTCCATGTCGCCGAACAGACCCGTGTCGCCGGAATTGTATATGCATAATCCGTTTGGGTCGGTAATGATGAATCCGGCTGCTGTGCCGTGGACCGTGGAGTGCATGGCCTGGACCATCTTGATGTCCAGTCCCAAGCGGTTGACCGTGCCACCAATATTCATGGATACGCCGAGGTGTTCGGGTAGTCCCTGGGTGATGAGGTCCTGGATGGTGTCAAATATAGCCACAACCTCTGCATCATGCCTGATGGCCAGTTCCAGAGTCTGGCCGATATGGTCTGAGTGGTCATGTGTGACGAGAATGAGATCACATACATCTATTTCCTTATAGGTTGTGGGCGAGGCTGGGTTGCCCACAAAGAAGGGATCAATGAGAATGGTTGCGTTTTTGGTCCTGATTTGAAAATTTGCGTGGCCGAACCAGGTGATCTCCATTGTACATCTCCTAATCACCCCATCGGGTGTAGAGTTCATGTGGAATGTCCAGTTGATCGAGGATTTTCCCTGCCAGCTGGTCGACAAGGTCCTTGATAGATTCAGGACGATGGTAGAAGCCGGGACAAGCTGGCAATAGTATGGCTCCGGCGCGGTCGGCCTTAAGCATGTTTTCCAGGTGGATGGAACTCAGGGGCGTTTCTCGGGTGACGAGAATGAGCTTTTTGCGTTCTTTCAGGGTGACGTCTGCTGCTCGGTGGATGAGATTGTGTCCGAATCCGCAGGCCACGGCTGAGAGCGTTGCCATGGAGCAGGGACAGATAATCATGCCGTCATGTTGCCATGAGCCACTGGCCGGAGGTGCGGAAATGTCGTTGGGCGAATGGACTGCGGCTGCCCCTTGTGTGAGTGCTTCCAGGGGGATGCTGGT
The DNA here is from genome assembly GCA_016342345.1 of Pseudodesulfovibrio sp. GTDB lineage: Bacteria > Desulfobacterota > Desulfovibrionia > Desulfovibrionales > Desulfovibrionaceae > Pseudodesulfovibrio. The sequence goes on from JAEINO010000077.1 coordinate 12,008, forward strand.
TTCCAGGCTGAGCACTTTTTCTGCAGCTTCGGAAATAATGACATGTAATTCAATGTTGTCATTTTTCCCGAGAGCCTTGATGAGCGAGATGGCGTAAAGCGATCCGCTTGCTCCGGTAACAGCCAGGATGATACGTTTTTTTCCCATTATTCTCCGTGAATGAGTGCGTATTCATGGTTTGACGCAATGGAACGAACAGTCACTCAGTCTCGATCATTTTTAAGAGTATAGAGTTTATTGAGACTTTTTTGCAAGGAAAAAACAGCAGTCCGTGGGGCTGGAATTTTATTTATTGTTCACGGAATGTACCCTTTTTGATAAACTTCGTGTAACCTTGACAAAGATCGGGGCTGGGTATAGCTACAGCGATCTCGCGGGCTATTAGCTCAGTTGGATAGAGTGCTTGCCTCCGGAGCAAGAAGTCGCAAGTTCGAATCTTGCATAGCCCACCAACGAAATCAAGGATTTACGTGTACTATTCACGTAAGTCCTTTTTCTTTTTTTATACGCACTTTATACTCAGGTAATTTTTTATTGCTGATCGTTTTTAATTAATCCAGCTGATTGTAAGTTGCCACCCAACTTGAGAAAATGGGCCATGTAAGTTGAGAAAACTTGCGTGGCCCATTTTGTTTGTTGGC